>NZ_JBQEOG010000008.1:0-268776 GCF_052045085.1 Stenotrophomonas sp. 22385 | reverse complement strand
ACTCGCGACCTCAACCTTGGCAAGGTTGCGCTCTACCAACTGAGCTATTCCCGCAAAATCAGGCGCGTATGTTACCGGAACCACGGCTAACACACCAGCCCTTTACACCTGTTTCCACGCATGCCACTGCGGAGAAGAACAAGGCCCGAAGGGGCCTTGTCGGAATCTGGAGCGGGAAACGAGACTCGAACTCGCGACCTCAACCTTGGCAAGGTTGCGCTCTACCAACTGAGCTATTCCCGCAGATCTACTGCGTTCCTTCGACCTGACCTGCGGCGAAGGAGCGCTATTGTGTCGGGATTCCTTCACGTCGTCAACATGTTTATGCAGTGGTATTCAGTCGTGCATGCGCATGCCACGCCGATGGAAATAGACCTGTTCGGCGACCCGCCGCAACAGGGTGGACTGCAGCAGCATGTCGAGCGGCCAATCCGCCTGCAGGTGGTCCATGGCCCAGCGCAACGCCCGCTTGCGACGGAATGTCGGCGCGGCGTGGGCGGCAACGCTTTCGGCCGCGGGTCCCTTCCCGCGCAGGTGGCGGGCCACCGCATCCCCCACCGTCCAGCCGTGCCGCCATGCCGAATGGATGCCGCCGGCCGACAGCGGCGAGACGATGCCGGCCGCGTCACCGGTCAGGATCACTCCGGGCGCGGTGATGGGTCCCCGCGCCCGCCCGCAGGGCACCAGCCCGGCGCGGGTCGCGCTGGGGCGGGCCGCCTCCGGAAGCCCGATCACGCTGCGTACGTGCGCAAGGAAGCCGGCAAGGTCCGGCCGGCGCGCGTGCGCAGGATCATGGCGAAGGGCCAGGCCGATCTGCACGCCAGTCGGGTTCTGCGCGGCCCAGCCGATGTAGCCGGGGGCGAAGCGACGGCTGGCGAAGCAATGCAGTGCGCCGCCTTCGGGCAACTGCAGGCCGGCGAACTCCTGCTCGACCCCGAGCAGGGTGTCGCGCACCCGCCCCAGCCCGAGGCGCTGGGCCACGCGCGAGCCGGCGCCGTCAGCCCCCACCAGATAGCGCGTACGCCCCGCCCCGGCCACCTGCCAGCCCTCACCGTCGCGCTCGGCCTCGGTGAACGACTGCTGCAGGCGCAGTTCGACACCATGGGCAGGCAGCTCGCCCGCCAGCCAGCGCATCAGGTTCGGCGTGTCGGTGGTCATGAAGTAGTAGCCCGGTGCGGCGAGCTGCACGCTGCGCAGGTTCGGCGCGTACAGGCGCACACGTTCCACGCGCTGCAGCAGTGCCGGCGGAATGCGTTGCAGCCAGGTCTGCTCAATCACCTCTTTGACCAGGATGCCGGTCGTATGCAGGCGCGCGCCGGGATCTGCCTTGCGTTCCAGCACGCACACGCGCAGGCCGAACGCGGCCGCGGCCAGCGCGCAGGCCGCGCCGGCGAAACTGGCGCCGACCACGACCAGGTCCCAGTCGTATGCGCCATTGGGGGTATTCATTGCGTGCCATCCTGCGAGTGGGCGCACAGGATCGGCGCAGCAGGCGGAGCTGCCATGAAGTGTCGGTGAAGCGGAAAAGAAGCGAGGCTGCCAACGAAAAAAGCGACCCGAAGGTCGCTTTTTTTTTACTGAACCTGGAGCGGGAAACGAGACTCGAACTCGCGACCTCAACCTTGGCAAGGTTGCGCTCTACCAACTGAGCTATTCCCGCTTGGGAGGCGAAATTCTACAGCCAAACCCGGTGCTGTCAACAGCCCTCAGCCCTTCTTTTTCAAGCGCGAGGTTTCACGCGCGGCACGTTCGTCCTCGCGGAGGCTGGGCCACGCCGCATGCAGGTATTGCAGGCCGGAGAACAGGGTGAGCACTGCGGCGATCGCCAGCGTCCAGTCGCCGATATGGAACACCGGTTCGCCCATCCAGATGGCGGACACCGGCGTATTCGGAGCCACTGAATACAGCAGGCACAGCAGCGCGACCATCTGCGCGGTGGTCTTGATCTTGCCGATCAACGCCACCCGGACCTTGGCGCGCTGGCCGATTTCGGCCATCCATTCGCGCAGCGCCGATACCGCGATTTCGCGCCCGACAATCACCGCGGCCCAGAATGCCATCCAGGGGGTCGGGTGGCCCTGCACGATCAGGAACAGCGCCACGGCCACCATCAGCTTGTCGGCGACCGGGTCGAGGAACGCACCGAATGCCGAGGCCAGGTCATAGCGGCGGGCGATCCAGCCATCGAGCCAGTCGGTCAGCGCGGCGATGCCGAAAATCGCCGCGGAAGCGAAATTGGTCCAGGTATAGGGAAGATAGAACACCAGCACCAGCACCGGGATCATCACGATCCGCAGCAGCGTCAGCCAGGTGGGGAGGGTCAACTTCATTGCGTCTCTCTACTCGCCGGCCGCAGGGGGCGTGGGCAGTCCATGAAGGTTAGCGTAGATGCGCGCGGCGAGGGCGTCATTGATGCCCTCCACTCTGGCAATTTCCGCCTCGCCGGCCGCTTTGAGGCCCACCAGTCCGCCAAAATGCTTGAGCAGGCTGGCGCGCCGGCGCGGCCCGATGCCGGGAATGTCCTCCAGCTTGCTGGTCATCCGCGCTTTCTGGCGGCGGCCACGATGGCCGGTGATGGCGAAACGGTGGGCCTCGTCGCGCACCTGCTGGATGAACTGCAGGGCTGGGGATGCCGCGCCCGGCCGCAGCTCGCGACCGTCGGGCATGACCAGTGCCTCGTGCCCGGCGCGGCGCTCCACCCCCTTGGCCACGCCCACCAGCATCACCCCTTCCACGCCAAGGTCGGCCAATGCGGCCTGCGCCTGGGCCAGCTGGCCGGCGCCACCGTCGATCAGCAGCAGGTCGGGCAGCACGCCCTCCTCTTCCACCGCGCGGCGGAAACGGCGGTCGATGGCCTGGCGCATGGCAGCGTAATCATCACCGGGCTCGATCCCGCTGATGTTGAAACGCCGATACTGGCTGCGCACCGGGCCACTCGCGTCGAACACCACGCACGACGCCACGGTGGCTTCGCCCATCGTGTGGCTGATATCGAAGCACTCCACCCGCTTGACCTGCTCGGCCAGGCCCAGCATCTGCCGCAGGTCTTCGCTGCGCGCATGCTGGGCACTGCGACTGGTGAGTTCGCTGACCAGCGTGATCTGCGCGTTGCGGCTGGCCAGCTCGACATAACCGGCACGTTCGCCGCGCACGTTCCACTTCAGCTGCACCTTGGCCTCGGCAGACGCGCTGAGCGCCGATTCGATCAGGCTGGCATCGGGAATTTCGCGGTCCAGCAGGATCTCGCGGGGCGGGGAATGTTCGGCGTAGTACTGCGACACGAAGGCGCCCAGCACTTCGTCCGCGCTTTCTTCGCCGTTGGTGCGTGGGAAGAACGGCCGCGTGCCCATGTTGCGGCCATCGCGGAACGCCAGCAGCATCACGCAGGCACTGGCCCCCTGGGTTGCGCACGCGAGTACATCCAGGTCCGCTGCGCGGCCATCCACGTACTGCCGGGTCTGCATGCTGCGCAGGGCCGTGACCAGGTCGCGCAGGCGTGCGGCCTGTTCAAATTCCAGTGCTTCGCTGGCTGCCTGCATCTGCGTGCCGAGTTCGCGCGCCAGCTGGTCGCTCTTGCCTTCCAGGAACATCGAGGCACGCCGCACCGATTCGGAATAGTCGTCGGCGGCCACCAGGTTCACGCACGGCGCGCTGCAGCGCCCGATCTGGTACTGCAGGCAGGGCCGCGAACGGTTGCGGAACACGCTGTCCTCGCAACTGCGCAGCTTGAACAGTTTGTGCATCAGGTTGAGCGTCTCGCGTACCGCAGTGACGCCCGGGTACGGACCGAAATAGCGGCCAGGCACCGCGCGCGGCCCACGGTGCAGCGCGATACGCGGCCAGTCCTCACGGGTCAACAGCACGTGGGGATAGGTCTTGTCGTCCCGCAACGAGACGTTGTAGCGCGGCGACAGCGACTTGATCAGCTGGTTTTCCAGCAGCAGCGCTTCGGCCTCGGAGCGGGTGATGGTCACATCCATGCGCGCGACCTGCGACAGCATGGACATGATCCGCGCGGTCTTCGGCGCGCCGTTGAAGTAACTGCCCACCCGGTTGCGCAGCGCGCGCGCCTTGCCCACATACAGCAGGGTGTCGTCGGCGGCGTACATGCGGTACACGCCGGGCGCGGTACTCAGGTGGGCCGCGAATGCCTTTCCATCGAAGGCCGGAGCGGTATTCGGAGTCATTCGCTGATCGGCACGTCGCTCAATACGCCGCTGACAGGGTCGAAACGCAGAACGGCGTGGGCGTCGGTCTCGGCGATCCACACCGCACCGCCGCCCAATGCCAGCCCGGCCGGACCATGAAGGCGCCGCGGCAGCTCCACGGTGTTCAACTCACCGCCGCCCAGGCGCAGGGTACGCAGGCAGCCGTTGCCTGCATCGGCGATCCACAGCACCGGCGCATCCGGGCTCATCGCGATCGCCTGCGGGTACTGCAGCTGGGCGGTCGCGCGCGGGCCGTCCTGGTCGCCGAACGTCCACGGCCCCTGCCCCACCAGCGTCTGCACCAGGTCGCCGCGCAGCTGCATGGAGCGGATCGAAGAGCCCAGCGCGTCGCATACGTACAGCACCTGCTGCACCGCCGCCAGTGCGACCGGCTGCGCGAATGCGGCAAGGTGGCCGCTGCCGTCGCGGTCGTCGATCGCGCCGGAGCCGGCCCGCCAGGACAGCGTGCGCTGGCCCAGGTGGTAGCTCCAGATGCGGTTGTCGCCCGCCATGGCGATATGTACCTGGTTGTCGGCCACTGCCAGCCCCTGAGGGTGGTTGAGCGGGGTCTGGCGGGGATCGCCCACCGTGCCTTCGCGCGGATCGCCGGGCCGGCCACTGCCGCACAGCGTGTCGACCTGGCCGGTCAACAGGTGAATCCGGCGCAATGCGTGGTTGCCGGTGTCGGCCACGTACAGCCATTCGCGTTCCACCGCCAGGCCCTGCGGACGGTTGAAGGCGGCCTCGCCCGGACCGCCGTCCATCATGTCGGCGGTGCCCAGCCCGAACTGGCGAAGCACGCGCCCGGCATGGCTGCATTCGAGGACGCGGTGGTGGCCGCTGTCTGCGATGTACAGCCGCTCGGTGGTCACCGCCAACGCGGTCGGAAACAGCAACGGCAGGCGCGGCTCGGGATGCAGCTCGGGTTGGCGCGACGCATCGACATCGAGCGGGCTCGCCGTTCCCCGGCAGAGCGCGTTGAGCGCACGATCCAGCTCGTCGCCGAAGCCCACCAGGCGGTCGACCTCACGGCCCTGCGCATCCAGCAGGACCAGGGTCGGCCATGCGGTCACGTTGAACCGGCGCCAGCCATCCCAATCAGCGTCCAGCAGCGCCGGCACGGTCACGCCCTGGCGGCGCAGCAGCTTCAGCGCCTGCTCCGGTTCGCGCTCGAAGTCGAAACGCGGCACCTGCAGGACCAGCACCTGCAGCTTGCCCGGGTTGCGCGACTGCCATTGGCCCAGCTCTGCGAGCCGGTGCGCGCACCACACCGAAGCGGCGTTCACGAAGGCCAGCACCACCGGGCGCCCGCGCAGTTCGGTCAGAGTGGTCGGGGCGGCATTGAGCCACGTGGCGAATTCGGGCAGATCCTGGACGGGCTGTACGTTCATGCGCTGATTATGCCGGACTGGGCGTCATGCAACCGTCGTGCCACCGTCAATTTCGCGGCGGGCCAGCCAGCCCTCGGCGCGCGCCAGGTCCTCGGGCGTGTCGATTCCCGGCGGGAACGCGGCCGGAGACAGTGCCACGCTCAGCCGATGGCCCGCCTCGAGCACGCGCAGCTGCTCCAGCGATTCCAGCTGTTCCAGCGCGCCCGGGGGCAATGCGGCAAACTGGTGCAGGAACCCGGCACGGTACGCATAGATGCCGATGTGGCGGAGCCAATGGGATCCGGACAGGTGCTCGCGCGACTGCGCGAAGGCGTCCCGGTGCCAGGGAATCGGAGCGCGGCTGAAGTACAGCGCGTCCAGGTTCTGCCGGCGTACCACCTTGACCACGTTGGGATCGAACAGGGTCTGGGCATCTTCCACCGGGGTCGCCAGCGTCGCCATCTCCGCACCGCTGTAGACCAGCGCTTCAGCCACGGCGCGGATACCCTCGGCAGGCGCGAACGGCTCGTCGCCCTGCAGATTCACCACCACGGTGTCATCGGACCAGCCCGCCTGGCGGGCGCACTCGGCCAGCCGGTCGGTGCCGGAGGCATGGCCGGCGGCGGTCATCGCCACCTGGACGCCGTCCAGGCCCTGCAGGGCCTCGCCAATGCGCGCGTCGTCGGTGGCGACCCAGACCTCGCGCGCGCCGGCCAGCAGCGCGCGCTCGGCCACGCGCAGCACCAGCGGCTTGCCGCCGAGCAGCCGCAGCGGCTTGCCTGGCAGCCGGGATGCGGCGTAACGCGCCGGAATGGCGACGACGAAATCGACGGGCTCGCTCATGGGGATCTCTTGGCAATACACGGGAACAGTGACGGCCAGTGTGCCGCAAACACGGTGCTCAGCGCTTGCCGAGTTTATCCACGCGGTCCAGCAGGTTGACCCAGAACGCCGCGGGAAGATCAGCCGACAGAGGCACCGAGAAATGCCATTCGTTCGCGAACGCCTTGCATTTCACCGCGTCCTTTTCGGTCATCAGCACCGGCAGTTCGCTGCCAAAGCGCAGGTCCGCCGCCTGGTAGGCATGGTGATCGGCGAAGGCATGAGGAACCACGCCGATGCCATGCGCACGCAGCATGTCGAAGAAACGCTGCGGGTGTGCAATGCCGGCCACGGCGTGCACACGCTGGCCACGGAAGTGCGACAGCGCGCGGGCGCGGCCGCCGCTGAGCGGTAGTGCACTGTCGATATGCAGCTGCATCGCCCACTCCCCGAAACCGCACGAGGCAAGCGCTGACGGATCGGCGCTGGCCTGGCCCAGGTTCACCACGCGGAAGTCGCAGTCGCGCGCGCGCTCGGCGGGCTCGCGCAGCGGCCCGGCCGGGATCAACCGGCCGTTGCCGTAGCGGCGCTGTGCGTCCACCACCTCGATTTCGATGTCGCGCGCCAGCCGATAGTGCTGCAGGCCGTCGTCGCAGACGATGATGTTGCAGCCGGCTTCGACCAGCGCCTTCCCGGCCGCCACGCGGTCGGCATCAACCCGCACCGGCACGCCGGTCTTCCAGGCGATCAGCACCGGTTCGTCGCCGCCCAGCGCGGTCGGCGTACCTGCCTCGACCCAGCGCGGCACCTTGGCCTCTTCGCGCCCATAACCGCGACTGGCCACACCCGGCTTCCAGCCCGCGTCAAGCAGGCGGTCCACCAGCGCGATGGTCAGCGGGGTCTTGCCGGTACCGCCGGCGGTCACGTTGCCCACTACGATCACCGGTACCGGCAGCGCGTGGCGCTTGCGCCAGCCGCGCCGATACAGCCCACGGCGCAGTGCCACCACGGCGCCGTACACCGGCGCCAGCAGGCGCGCGGCAAATGGAATCGCACTGCCGTCGTACCAGTACGACGGCGTCTGGGAACCCTTGGACGCCATCAGGGCTGCCTTTCGCGGAACTGCATCTTGTGCAGGTGCTCGTACAGCCCGCCCAGTGCCAGCAGTTCGCTGTGGGTGCCGCGCTCGACGATGCGGCCGTGGTCCATCACCAGTACCTGGTCGGCGTGTTCGATGGTGGACAGGCGATGTGCGATCACCAGCGTGGTGCGCTCGGGCATGAGGCGCTGCAGCGCATCCTGCACCAGCCGCTCGGACTCGTTGTCCAGCGCGGCGGTGGCTTCATCGAGGATCAGCACCGGCGCGTCGCGCAGGATCGCGCGGGCGATCGCCAGGCGCTGGCGCTGGCCGCCGGACAGCAGCGCGCCATTCTCGCCCACCGGGGTCTGCAGCTGCTGCGGCATGCGCTCGATGAACTCCCATGCATTGGCCGCTTCGGCGGCCGCGCGGATCTGCTCCTCGCTGGCGTCCATGCCGTAGGCGATGTTGGCGCCCACGGTATCGTCGAACAGCATGACCTTCTGCCCGACCATCGCGACCTGGCGGCGCAGGTCGGCCAGCGGGTAGTCGTCCAGCGGCACGCCATCGAGCAGGATGCGGCCGCCGCTGGGCTCATAGAAACGCGGCACCAGCCGGATCAGGCTGGTCTTGCCGCTGCCGGAGCGACCGACGATGGCGGTCACGGTGCCGGGCTTGGCATCGAATGTGATGTCGTCCAGGGCGATGCCGGTGTCTTCGCGGTAACGCAGCATCACGTGCTGGAACGACAGCTCGCCACGCACGCGCTGGGCGCGGGTGCTGCCTTCGTCGCGCTCGACCGGCAGGTCGAGGATGCCGAACAGGCGCTCGGCGGCGGCCACGCCGCGCGAGATGGAGGTCTGCACGCTGGTCAGGCGGCGCAGCGACGGGATGATGGCCATCATCGAGGTCATCAGGCCCATGAACTGGCCCGCATTCAAGCGCCCGGCCAGCGCTTCGCGGGTGGACACCCACACGATCACGGCCAGCGCCAGCGCGGCCAGGAACTGCACGGTGCTGGAGGCCAGCGCGCGGGTGGTTTCGACCTTCATGTTCAGGCCAAGCATGCGGTTGGCCAGGCGCGAGTAACGCGATATCTCGTGCGCCTGGGTACCATGCACCTTGACTTCCTGCTGCGCGGCCAGCGACTGCTCGGCGGTCTGCGCCATGCTGCCCATGCCGTCCTGGATGCCACGGCTGATGCGCCGGTAACGCTTGCCCACGAACGAGACGATCACGCCGATCAGCGGCACGACCACCAGCATCGCCACGGTCACCTTGACGCTCATCTGCAACATCACCACCAGCATGGCGATGATAGTGAGGGTGTCGGCGACCAGGGTCTTGAGCGCATCGGCGCTGGCCTGCGTGACCTGCTCGGTGTCGTAGTTCAGGCGGCTGACCATCACCGGGGTGGCTTCACTGTCGAAGTGCGACGACGGCAGGTGCAGGTACTTGGAGAGCACCTGCTCGCGCAGATCGCGTACTACGCTGCGCCCGGTGCGGGCCAGCGCATAGTCGCTGACCAGGGTGGCCAGGCTGCGCATCATGAACAACCCGAGGATGGTCAACGGCAGGATCACTGCCATGCGCGGCTCGGGGTTGACGAAGCCACGATTGACCAGGGGTTCCATCAGTTTGGTGAAGTGGTAGCCGGCCAGGGCCTCGACCACCATCGCGATGACGGCGGCCACCATGAACACCCAGTAGGCGCGGGTGTAGCCCAGCAGGCGTTTGTAGATCGGCCAGACCGGCGCGTGTTGTTTACTCATGGACGCACCTCCGGCGCGGTAGCGATGGCGATGCGACGGAAACCGAGCTGGCCCAGGGCATCCTGGGCGGTCACCACGGCCTGGTACGGGGTGCGGGCATCGGCGCGCAGCAGCACGGTCTGCTCACGGTCGCTGCCGGCGACGGCGGCAATGGTCTGCTTGACCGATTCCACGTCGGTGCGCAGCACTTCCTGGTCGTTGATGAAGTAACGCCCTTCGGCGTTGACCAGCACGCTGAGCGAGCGCGGCGGCTCGGTGGTGTCCTGCTGGCTGGCGGTCGGCAGCTGCAGCTGCAGCGTCGAGCGCGCGTCGAAGGTGGTGGTGACCACGAAGAAGATGATCAGCACGAGGATGACGTCGATCAGGGGTACAAGATCGATGTGAACCTCGTCCTGGACCCGGTCGTTGCGGATGCGCATCCGTCAGCCCTTGGCCGTGACGGCGGCGGCGCCGGCTGCCGGCGCGGTGCCGGCGCGCGGTGCCGCGTTCATGACGCCGGGGCGCCCGTCCAGTGCATCGAGCAGGGCCGAAGCCTCCATTTCCATCTCGATCACGTAACCGCCGATGCGGCCCTTGAAGTAGCGATGGAACATCAGGGCGGGGATGGCCACGATCATGCCGGTGGCGGTGCACACCAGCGCCTTGCCGATGCCGCCGGCCAGCTGGTTCACATCGCCCACCCCGTGGTCGAGGATGCCCAGGAACATCTGGATCATGCCCACCACGGTGCCGAGCAGGCCCAGCAGCGGACCGGCCGATGCGATCGTGCCCAGCGCATTCAGGAAGCGCTCCATGCGGTGCACCAGATGGCGACCTGCATCTTCAATGCGTTCGCGGATCTGGTCGCGCGGGCGGTTGCGCGCTTCCAGCGCCACGGCAAGCAACGCGCCCAGCGGCGAGTTGGCCCGCAGCGACTGGATGTGATTCGGATCGAGCTTGCCGCGCGCGGCCCAGTTGCGCACTTCCTGGCCCAGCCCCGGGGGCAGGACCTCGTTACGCCGCAAGGTCCAGAAACGCTCCAGGACGATTGCCAAAGCCAGTACGCCCAACAGCAGCAGCGGCACCATCGGCCAGCCACCGGCCTTGACCAGTTCCCACACGTTTCAACCCTCCGGCCCATTGGCCGCCTGTATGACCGGAGATAGGATAGCAGCCGACCGCGCCCGCTCCGCGGCATCCCACCAACGGCGCTCGAAAACACGCTGTTCACGCACCTGCAGGCCCTCCCTGCCCAGCCACAGACGCAGTGCGCCGCTGTCCGCGGTGTTCAGCACTTCGGCCGGAGCGGTCCGCCAGCGCTGGACCACGTCGCGGCGCGGATGACCGAACCGGTTGCCATGCCCGGCCGAGACGATGGCCAGGCGGGGCGACACCGCCCGGATCCACTCGGCCCCGGACGAACCCGCGCTGCCGTGGTGCGCCACCAGCGCCGCGTCGGCGCGCAGCGCGGCCGGCACCGCAGCGACCAGGGCAGCTTCCTCGCGCTGGCCGATGTCGCCGGTCAACAGCACCACGCCATGGGCGGCCTGGATGCGCAGCACGCAGCTGCTGGCATTGCCGGCATAGGCGCTGGCGGGGGGCGGGTGCAGTACGGCGAAGTCCACCCCGTCCCAGTGCCAGCGATCGCCGCGGCTGCAGCCCATCGCGGCGCCGGGCACGGCGCCGGGCGGCGCCTGCAGCGGCGGGTCGTGGAAGGCGCGGCGTACCGCAGGCATGCCACCGGCATGGTCGCGATCGCCATGGCTGAGCAGCACCCGGTCCAGCCCGGCCTCACCCAGCGCGTGCAATGTCGGAACGACGATCCGTTCGCCGGCATCGAATCCGCCCTCGGCGGCCGGGCCGGCGTCGTACAGCAGCCGGTGATGGCGGGTGCGCACCCACACGGCGAGGCCCTGCCCCACGTCCATCACCAGCAGTTCGACCTCGCCGGGCGCGGGCCGATCGCGTGACGGCCACAGCAGCGGCAGGCACAACAGCAGCGCGGGCAGGCGCATCCCGGCAGCACGCGGCAGCAGCAACCAGAATACCCCGAGCAATGCAGCCGGCACCGCCGCGACGGCGGCCTGGGGCGCCCACCACAGTGCCCATGGCTGGCGCGCCAGGAACCCGAACACCCACCAGCTTGCGTCGAAACAGACGGCCGCCGCGCGCCACGGCCAGCGGCCCGCCCCGTCCAGCAGGGCTTCCAGCCCGGTGCCCAGCAGGGCCAACGGCACCACCACCAGGCTCCACCACGGAATGGCCAGGAGGTTGGCCAGCGGCCCCGCCCGCGAGGCCTGCCCGAACAGTGCGACGGTCAGCGGCAGCAGCGCAAGGGTGGCCACGCCCTGCGCGGCCATGAAGGTGCGCAGCCAATGCACGCCCCGCCCCGGCAGGCACCAGACCAGCCACAGCACGCCAGCGAAGCTGAGCCAGAACCCGGGTGCCAGTACCGACAGCGGATCGACCAGCAGCACCACCAGCGCCGCCAGTGCCAGCGCCTGGGCAACCGTGGTCGGGCGCCGCGCGCAGCGTGCTGCGGCAACTACTGCGATCATCAGGACCGTCCGCACCGTAGGAAGGGCGAAGCCCGCCACGGCCGCATACAGCGCAGCACTGGCAACGGCCGCCAGCGCGGTGGCAAATGGCCGTGGCCAGCGACGGCCGAGCCAGGGAAACGCGCGCCACGCCAACGCCGCCAGCCATGCCCCGAACCCGGCAACCAGCCCGACGTGAAATCCGGAGATCGCCACGAGATGGGTCAGGCCCAGCGCACGCAGGTCGTCCCAGTCGCCCTGCCCCAGCCCGCGGGTATCACCCAGCGCCAGCGCCCGTACGAAGCGGGCACCGGGGCCAGGCACGTGGACAGTGATCGCGTCGGCCATGCGCTCGCGCCACGCCGGCAACCCCGTCGGCGTGCCCAGCGGCAGCGCCGGCGCACGTACGTGACCTGTCGCCGTCAGCCGCTGCAACAGCGCATGCCGCTCGGCATCGAAGCCGCCCGGATTGCGCAGTCCACGCGGCGGCCGCAACCGCGCCTGCAGTTGCCAGCGTGCCCCTGCGCGCAGCGACTTCCGAAGCAGGGGGGCCGCCACAGGCGCACCTGCACGCGCCTCGGCAGCGGTGGCGTCATACCACGCAAGCGCAAGCTCGCGGCCGCGCAGGTGCGCGGGCATCGTCGCGTCGTCGTCCACGCGGAACCGGAATCGGGTGCTGCGCGATCCATGCTGCGGCAGCTCCACGACCCGCCCGCGCAGCGCGTGCTCGGCAGGCGCGGCATCCGCAGGCAACTGCAGGGCCAGGCCGGCGTGGGCGTGCAGCGTGACCCAGCCGAGCCCGGCCAGCACTGCCCCGCACCACCGTGCACGCGGCCACCCCCACCAGAGCCCTACCCCGCACAGCAGCGCACACCACGCGGCCAGCGCGGGCGGCAGCACCGGCGCGAACACGACAACGCACACGCCGGTCAGCAGTGCAGCCGCACACGCCTTGCCGAACAGGGGCAGAGGTGCCGGAAACAACCGGGAGAAAATGTCCGACCGGAACGACATGCGGGCCACCACGCGCTGGAGCCTGCATGCTTGGCCGAAAGCGGGAACGTCGCCATCAGGCGGGGGCGGACCGTGTTGTCGGGAACCGCCGCTGCGACAAAACCCGCAACGCAAAAAGCCGACCTGATGGCCGGCTTTTTCGTTTTTCCACCGCAGTCGCTGTGACTGGAGTGGTGGGCGGTACAGGGTTCGAACCTGTGACCCCTACCATGTCAAGGTAGTGCTCTACCGCTGAGCTAACCGCCCGTTTGTCTCGCTGCGCCGCTGCAATTGCGTCGGTGCAGGCCGCGTATATTACGGACGCCGGGTGTGAAGAGCAACACTTTTGTGAAGGTATTTCACAACGCGCCGTTCAGCCCAGGCTGGCCTCCTTCAGCTGGCGGATCTGGTCACGCACGCGTGCGGCATCTTCGAACTCCAGGTCACGGGCATGCTGGTACATCTGCTGCTCCAGCGCCTGCAGCCGCTTGGCGATCTGGGCCGGTTCCAGAGTGCGGTAATCCACCGCCTCTTCGGCCACCCGTCCACCACGTCCCTTGCCCTTGCCCCGCGCTTCCTTTTCCGCTGCTTCCGAGCGCGCACCCTCCAATACATCCACGATCGGGCGCAGCACCGACTTGGGCACGATGCCGTGCGCTTCGTTGTATTCCACCTGCTTGGCGCGGCGGCGGTCGGTTTCGTCGATCGCCGCCTGCATCGACCGGGTGATCTTGTCGGCGTACAGGATCGCCTTGCCGCGCAGGTTACGTGCGGCGCGGCCGATGGTCTGGATCAGCGATCCGGTGGAACGCAGGAAGCCTTCCTTGTCCGCATCCAGGATCGCCACCAGCGACACCTCGGGCATGTCCAGGCCCTCGCGCAGCAGGTTGATGCCGACCAGCACGTCGAACTTGCCCAGGCGCAGGTCGCGGATGATTTCCACGCGCTCGACCGTATCAATATCCGAATGCAGGTAGCGCACCCGGATCCCGTGCTCGGTGAGGTACTCGGTGAGGTTCTCGGCCATGCGCTTGGTAAGCGTCGTCACCAGCACGCGGTCGCCGAGCTTGATGCGTTCGTTGACCTCGCTCATCAGGTCATCGACCTGGGTGCCCACCGGGCGGATCTCCACCACCGGATCGATCAGGCCGGTCGGTCGCACGACCAGCTCGGTGATTTCATCGGCCGCTTCACGCAGCTCGTACGGTCCCGGCGTGGCCGACACGTAGATGCTGCGGGGGCAGCGCGCTTCCCATTCCTCGAAGCGCAGCGGGCGGTTGTCCAGCGCCGATGGCAGCCGGAAGCCGAATTCCACCAGCGTTTCCTTGCGCGAGCGGTCGCCCTTGTACATCGCGCCGATCTGCGGAATGGTCACGTGCGATTCGTCGATGACCAGCAGCGCGTCCGGCGGCAGGTAATCGAACAGGGTCGGCGGCGGCTCGCCGGCAGCCTTGCCGGTGAGATGGCGCGAATAGTTTTCGATGCCGTTGCAGAAACCAACTTCGGCCATCATTTCCAGGTCGAACTGGGTGCGCTGCGCCAGGCGCTGCGCTTCCACCAGCTTGTTCTGTTCGTACAGCTGCTCCAGCCGCACCTTGAGCTCGGCCTTGATCGTATCCACCGCCGACAGCACCCGCTCGCGCGTGGTGGCGTAGTGGGTCTTGGGGTACACGGTGTAGCGCTGCAGGCGGCGCAGGCTTTCGCCGGTGAGCGGATCGAACATGCTGATCTGCTCCACTTCGCCATCGAACAGTTCGATGCGCACCGCTTCGCTGTCCGATTCGGCCGGGAAGATGTCGATCACCTCGCCGCGCACGCGGAACGTGCCGCGGTGCAGCTCGTACTCGTTGCGGGTGTACTGCAGCTGGGTGAGGTGGTTGATCAGGTCGCGCTGGTCGATGCGCTCGCCGGTGGACAGGATCAGGCGAAGCGACAGGTAATCCTCGGGCGCGCCCAGGCCGTAGATCGCCGACACGGTGGCCACGACGATCGCATCCGGGCGCGACAGCAGTGTCTTGGTCGCCGCCAGCCGCATCTGCTCGATGTGTTCGTTGATCGAACTGTCCTTCTCGATGAAGGTGTCCGACGACGGCACGTAGGCTTCGGGCTGATAGTAGTCGTAGTAGCTGACGAAGTATTCCACCGCGTTATGCGGGAAGAACGCCTTGAACTCGCCGTACAGCTGCGCGGCCAGGGTCTTGTTCGGCGCCATTACCAGCGTGGGCTTCTGTACCTGCTGGATGACGTTGGCGATCGTGTAGGTCTTGCCCGAGCCGGTCACGCCCAGCAGGGTCTGCTTGGCGATGCCGGCCTCGAAGTTGGCGGTCAGCTTCTCGATCGCCGCCGGCTGGTCGCCCGCTGGGGAATACGGAGATACAAGTTCAAAGCGATCGCTCATGGTGCCGCCATAGACCGGGCCTTCCATTATAGCGGGGGGTTGGGTGACGGCCGGCTGAGGGGGTGGCCTACCCATGCAAGGGGTGTCCGCCGATGCCCTGTCCCGGGCCGGCGAGGCACGGTGGCGCTTTGCCGCCCGGAGGCCCCCATGTACCGCCCTGCCCGTCCCGTCCGCCCCCGTGGCTGGACCCTGCTCGAACTGGTCAGCGCGCTCGTCATCGTGGGCGTGCTCTGCGCCATCGCGCTGCCCTCGCTCGCCTCGGGGCTCAGCCGCCTGCGCGCGGACATGCTCCGCATGCAGCTGGTGTCGGTGTTCAATAGTGCGCGAAGCACCGCGATCACCCGCCACGCGGCAGTGGCGGTATGCCCCAGCGAGGAGGGGCGCCAGTGCGGCGGCGACTGGAGCCGCGGCTGGTTGATCCATCTGGACCGCGGCGCCAGCACGCTGTCACCGGCGCCGGAGGATGTGCTGCAGTATCGCCAGGGCTACCACGACACCAGCGTCAGTGCGCGCTCAAGCCAGGAACGAAGGCGCCTTCGCTTCCAGGCCGACGGCCGCAGTGGCGGCAGCCCGCTGACGGTGGCCATCTGCGCCCGCGCGCAGCTGCAGGGAGAGGTGGTGGTGAACAATGTCGGGCGAACCCGCGCTACCCGCCAGCGCGGGAGCGTTGCCTGCCCGCATTGAGCGCTGAGGCCATGCCGGCCGCCCAGAAACGACAAAAGCCGCGATTGCTCGCGGCTTCTGCAGATACTGGCGCCCGAAGTTGGACTCGAACCAACGACCCCCTGATTAACAGTCAAGTGCTCTAACCGGCTGAGCTATTCGGGCGGGGACGCGAATTCTAGACGTTCATTCAACGCGTTGCAACCGGTGCCAGACCTCACCAGCACTCCAGCGCGCTGGTGTTGGCCGGGGTCTTTACCCCGGCCTGGTTCACCGTAAGCGTGCCGCAGGGGTCCCTGGCCTGATCGCCCTGCGGGACCGCCGTGATCGTGAACGTATTGGCGGCGGGCGCAATGGTGATCTGGTACCTCACTGCACTTCCGTCACGCGGCGAAGCAATGGTGGTGCTGTTGTTCTCCAGGAACCTGAAGCCCGCGTAGCTGTTGTTGAGCGTATGTTGCCGTTCGGCACGCTGCGCGTACTCCACCATCTCCGCCTTCGCGGCAGCGCGCTTGGACTTGCGCACCTGGGTGTTATACGACGGGTACGCAATCGCGGAAATGATCGCGATGACCGCCACAGTGATCATCAGCTCGATGAGGGTGAAGCCCACGACCCTGCGCGGACGCCGGATTCGGGAAGAAGGGATGATCACTGGATCTGTCTCCACGATTGGCGACCGCATGGATAGGGAATGTAAAGGGTGTCAGATCCGAACTTGATGCCAGTGACACAAGCGCTGCCCGGTACCGTCGGCGGGGGCGTTGCACCGCCCGGCCCGGAACCCAGCGCAGGCGGCGACTGGCGTGGCAAGCCGAATGCATTGGCATTTGTGATCGGTGCTCCGCCGGGAGAATTGCTCTTGAAGCCAGCAGACCCTGCGTCGAAGGGGTTCGCCGTGGGCGAGTTCAACGAGGCACGCCCCAAGGCGCCGGCACCGGTCAATGGCTGCAGACCGAACAGCCAGTTATCACCCGGTACCGCGCAGGACGTGCTGGAGTCGGTCACATCACGCGGGATGTAGGTGGGCATGTAAACGATGCCGTTGGACAACGACGGATTACCAACAAAGCGCTCGCGGAAAGCAAGGTCGATGTACCACCCTCGTGAGTTGGCCGGCGGCGTACCTGCGGTCAGCGTGCGCACTGTGCCCGAAATGTTTGCCGTGCTGCCCGACAGATTGGACCGCGCAAGCGCCGTCGTGATCGGACCATTGATCAGGTCGTTCACCGCATACAGGCTCTGCAGCGAGCTGTCGTCCGGGTCGCCGTTGAACGAGTAGCTGCCGGTGCCGAAGTACAGCATCACGCCGCCATTGCTGCCGGTACCGGCGGTGATGCCACCGGTAATCGGTTGCCGCGAGCGCACGCCATTGGTGGTGGTCGGCAGGGTGGTGAACAGCGGCGTGGACACGTTGCCGGTGGCGCGCAGGTCAAATTTCCATACCGCGCCCTTCTGATCGGTGCCATAAACCGTATCGGAGTAGCCGTCACGGGTTCGCTGGCTCTGGTTGGTGCCACCCCAGCGGTCAATGACCACCACGCTGCCCAGCCCATTGCTGCCGGCAGGCATGTTGGCGCCGGTCTCAACCGCTTCGATCATACGCGCCGTTCCCGTGGCGATATCCACCACGAACAGCACCGCCTTCCCGCTTGCGCTGTTGAAGCCGTTGCCGAAAATGGCCTTCCATACCGCCGTGCCGCCCTCCAGCACCGGCACGATGACCGGCTTGCCGAGCACAAACCCGATGTTGTTGCGGACATCGGCGGGCAGATTTGTATCGAGGTCACTGATTTCCCACAACTTGCTGCCAGTACCAAAGGTGGCGCCAGGGGTCACGTCGAGGCCGAAGACACTGCGGCCGCCTGCGCCGGACGCGCCTACCAGGGTGGTGTGCCAGCCAGCGCCGTAGTAGGAATCGGCAACTGCGATCTGGCCATCCACGTAGTAGCGGTGCGAGAAGTCCTGCCCGACTTTCGAGGTCGGGTTGTACGGGATCAGCAGGTTCCCCATGTGACCCAGCGCAGTGCTGGGTATGTAGGCGAAGGACTCGGTGCCACCGCCGGCCACAACGTTGCCGGCCGCATTCATGCCCCCGTTGAACGCATGGAGCATGCCGTCGTTGGCGCCGGCATACACCATGTACTGACCGTTGGCCGACTTGTTGGACAGATAGGCCGCGTACGAGGTCGACAGCGTGCCCCCCAGGCGGCGATAGCCGAAATCGTCGAGGGGCGAGGTGATCACCGGCGTCGAGTTCACGATGTCGCCCAGGCGCGTGGTGCGGTCACGGAAGGGACCGGAACTACGCTTCTCGAGCGAAGTGTCGCCACGCAGGTAGGACACCGCCGTGGCGTTGGTCGCGGCAGAAAGTCGTTCAGAGCACGCCTGCAGCGCCATGCCGGGGTTCTGGGCGGTTTTGTTGCACAGATCGGTCAGACTCACATTGCCCGCGGTGAATTCCCGGGTCGTACCGCCGCGGGTAAAGAAGATGCGGCGCGATCCAGCCGACGGCAGCTGTGCGCTTGCCTCCCAGAAGTTGGTTTCCACCAACGCGCGCGTCGTCGGATCCAGCGACAGGCGCTTGGCAGTAAGAGTGCTGGACCAGTCCGTGCCCTCCTTCTCGATCTTGTACTCCGAACCGACCGTAATCGAGCCGATGCCAATACGGGCGCCGCTGGCACCCGAACCACTGGACGGCGAGCCGCCCGAACCGACTGCCTGCAGCACGCGCGACATGGCGTTGGTGATTTCCACCGGCGTGCGGGCATTGATGTACTCACCACGGGTGTTTACCGCGGCGTGCCAGATATCATCGACCGTGCTGCGCTCATCGTCCTGGCGTGGCGGCCAGTTTCCGTAGATGGCGGCGTCCTTGTACGGATTCTGGTTAAGGTTGGAATTGAACAGGTCACCCCGCGCACCCAGCGTGACTCCGTAGAAATTAAGGTGGAGGTTGGTTTGGCAATCAAGGCTGAGGTCACCATTGCCGCACGCCTCCGGAACCGGCACCTTGCCAGCGGGCAGGTCCGGACGGAGCGGCGGCTGGGCGCCGTTGTTCACGTAGAACCGGGTAACGATATCGGCCATCGTGTTGGAATGATTGTCACTGAAAGGCGCGCCCATGTTCTGATCGGTATTGCCGACCGTCGGGCCTCCGCCATTGCTGAACCCGTCGGTGAACAACATAACCGCGTTTTTCTGACACGAGGCCACAATAGGCGCGCCGGCGTCGGTCCGCGTGAACTGGAGCGCCGCCGCGTTCACCGCCTGACGGTTGGGCGTGCCACCGGCCGCGGTCAGCTGAAGCATGTCGGCGTAGAGCGCCGTCCGTTGGTCCGGATCGCCCACCGAGCGCATCGTCAGGCGTTTGTTGGCCACCGTTCCGCTGTCATAACTCGCATGCTGGTTGATGCGGAAGTAGCCCACGTTCAGCTCATCGACGCCGGTCATCGATCGCGTCAAGCCAGCAATCATCGCCCGGTTGCGGTTGCCGTAATAGGTGAACCAATTGGCGAAGTTGCGCGACGCGGCGGTGTTGCCGGTCAACGTATACTTCCACATGTTGCACCCGGTCCCGCACGCGTTGTTGACGCGGACGCGGGTGACATTGTCATAGGCGTTGGCCGCCCCGCCGACAAGCTGCGGGCGCGGATCAGTGTCCGACGTCCAGGGCGTGTAGAAGGTGGCGGGCACGTACTCAATCGCGATGTTGACCACCCCTCTATCGGCAGGCCAGGTGTAATCGGCGGTGGTAGTGATGTTCTGGTTGTTGTAGCGGTACCGGGTACCTGCATGGAGCACCATGCCGGGCTGCATGCGGAAGTTGTCGGCGGCAGCGGTGCTGAAATAGTTGGCCACCAGGTTGACCGTGGCATTACCACCGTTGGGGCCCGGGTTGATCGGCGCTGCGTCGGGAACGCTGGGATCAAAGTAGGTTTCCACCGGGCGCGTACCTTTCGCCCACGGCCCATACAATACGGTCGGATCGTAGTAACTGGGATTGTACGCGGCCGAACGCGCGAACCCGAGTGAGTCAATCGGCGGGATGCCGTAATAATTGTTGATGCGCGGGCCAGGCACCACGAAGAAGTAATCGCAGTTGCCGGCGGTGTTGAGCTGACCACTTGCGTCGAAGAAGCTCCGACGTCCGGTGTCCCAGCAGCCTTCGCCATCACGGCCCGGGAACTGCGTCTGGAAATTCATCGAGCCGGAGTCGTCCACCGCCATGATGAACGACGGGATGGCACGGGACCTCGTCGCCAGCGGCTCCTGCGCCAGTGTCCCCTGCCCCTGTGCGGCAATAAGGTTGTAGCCGACAAGAACGAGGCCGACTGCTGCTACCACCGAGCCGGCGGCCATCCACTTGAATCTGCGCGTAGCCATGGCCGTGTCCTCAGAGCTTGAAAATGGTGTCGATCACCGATGACGAAGTCGGATTTGCCGGGTCGTCAGCGGAGTACGCGGTAATCTGGAACGACGCCGAGTCGTCATCGTTGGGCTGGCCTTCGTCCAGCGCGTTGGCGCCTGGGCCGCCGCATTTGTCGATCCGCCGCACGTAGACTGCCGGCACTGCCGAAGAAGACTGAGTGCGCCCCCATGCAACGGGGTCGAAGCCGTCCTCGCAGTTCTGGCTGATGCTGTCGCTGGACACCAGGCTGCCGGCCGGAATCGCGGTGCGATCGATGATCGCCTCGGCAGCACGTTCGGTATTGCGGATCACGCCCTCGGTATTCTGGAACGAGCGGCTTGCCGCACGGTAGTTGGATGCCATCTTCTCCTGCATGCCCGCTACCTGCATGCCGGCGATCCCGAGCAACGCCAGCAGCACCAGCATGATCAGCGCCACATAGAGGACCGCGCCGCGCTGTTGACGGCGATTGACAGGGCGAGGGGGCGCAGAGAGGCGATTCATGGTCAATTCCCGAACAGGCGGTTGCGCAGGGCAACGCTCACTTCATAGGCCGCCCGATAGCGACCATCGGTCACGGCATCCTGGTTGTAGGTCATGCCGAGTACGCCCATCCTGGCGGCTGCATCCGTGGCCCTGGACTCCGAGGCGCCGCCGATGCGACCCGCGCTGCGCGCCACCAGCCCGACCTGCACCAGGCCTACCCGGCGCCATTCGGCGGCACCGGCGGCGTTGGCCGCCGTGGAGACACCCGAGGCGATGTTCTGTACGGTGATGTTGCCCACCGGAGGCGTATCGGCGGTGATCGTCTGCGTAGTATCGAGGCCGTAGATGAGCTGCAGATTCTCGATTCCCTCCACCAGCTCCTCGTTGATCGCGTAGGTGCCCGCCGAATTGGCGCGTGCCCGGCGCAGTCCAGGTCCATTGGTACCGTTGCCGATGTAGTACACCATCGACTCAGCGCGGTAGACCATCGTGGGCGCAGGCTGCGGAGCATAGCGGCTGAAATCCACCGCGGTACCGGTGACGGTCCCGGACGTAGTGGTGCCGGCGAAGAAGTCTGCCGTCTCGCAGTTGGAGATGCCGAACAGGGTCGGGGTCGCCACGCCACCTTCGGTCAAGCGGGTCCAACGAAGCGGATCAACCGTGAGGTTCTGACCGCTTATCGCGGTCACCGGTATTCCCTCAGGAGCGAAAAAGCGCAGGACCAGGATATCGCTGCCTGGCACCGGTGCGGGCGACAGGCCACTGATCGACGCCGGAAGTCCCGCAGGAATCGTTCCGCCCCCAACTGCCAGGGTATTGCCGGGACCGGTATTGGCCGCTTCGTAACCCTGGATCGCAACGCTGAAATCGAGCGGGTTGCCACTGCCGCTCGTCGCTGCCGTGATGTTGTTGCGGAGCGCGGTATTGCCCTTGATGAAGTGCGCCTGGTCATTCACACAGCCGGTGTGTCCGGCCATGCGGATGTCGCGCTCGATGAACTCGAGCGCAAACCGCCCGTTCTCCTGGGCGCGGGCGACCCCTTCCGACAGGCGTGATGCCGAGCGCGACGCGGCAAAAATCTGGGTAACGCCCAGCATGAGGAGCAGGCCGATCACCAGGGAGATCATCAGCTCGATCAGGGACAGACCCACTTGGCGGTTGCGGAACATGGGAGCGCCTCTCATAGCTGAGTCTGAATGACAAAGGTGGTGGCAGCATCCGGCGCGGCCCGGTTCCAGCGCTCATCGGCCCAACTGATCGAAATGTTGGCGACGCCGTTGTTGACGGTGACAACCGCTGATGCATTGTCGCCCAGTGCCTTGACCACCTGGCACTGCCAGCGGGTGATGTTCTGCGCCAGCGTCACAGTGCCGGTGTCACGGGCACAGACGCCGGCGGCGGTCCTGCTTCCTGACGCGAAGCTGGCATTGGCGTACCACGCCGATTGGAAGCGGTTGCTGCGCATCTGCTCGGTGAGGTCATAGGCAAGATTGGTCGCCTGGGTGCGATAGTTCGCGCTCTGCACATAACGCACGCTCATGGTCTGCAGCAGGGCGAAGCCCAGCAGGCCGAAGCCCAGCACCACAACGGCGATCATTACCTCCAGCAGGCTGAAACCGCCTTGGTGACCGCGCGGCCGATAGGGCTTGAGCATCACGGGCATGCTCCCTTGACGGTGGTGACCTGACCGGAGGCGTTGATGGTCAGCGTGCTCAACAATGGTTGGCTGCCGCAGCTGGTTGGACGCAGGGTCACCACCTGGTTGGCGCCTGCGCGGCGGCGGCCGCGGGCATCGAAGGCGATGGGTGCGCTCGGCCCGGTCACCGCGAGGGCGCGATTGACGGCGGAAAAACGCAACACCGCTTCCCCGGTGGTAAACACCCCGTCGCCATTGGTGTCGCTGAACGCCATCATGCCCGCCCCCCACTGACCATTGCAGGTTGTGCCGTCACTGCTCCCGCAGACCACGCCACCCTGGTTATTGCGGATGGCATCGCTGCGCGCGAGGTTGACCATGCCAATCAGCTCGTTGTGTGCGGCTGCGACCCGGTTGGAGCGGATCACGGACTGGAAGCTCGGGAACGCGATCGCAGCGAGGATGGCAACCACCGAAATGGTGACCATCAGCTCGATCAGGGTGAAGCCTTTGGATGGACGCAGTTGCATGGAACGCTCCCCAGCGTGATGACACGGACAATGGACGCCCGCCCGCCTGGCGGCAAGCGACAGCAGGACGAACGGTCGCCCGGAGGCGACGGGCGTCAAACCGTTGACACCCGTACGGTTGGGCGGGGGTGGCGCGGACTCCCGACCCGGCCACCCCGCTTTCTCAGGCCAGTACCCGGTAGCAGGGCTGGTACTCGCCCGAGATCTTCATCCGGCGCTGTTCGACGAAGGCGCGCAGCAGTTCGTCCAAGGCCTGCATCATGTCGGCATCGCCGTGGATCTCGAACGGGCCAAACTGCTCGATCCGGCGCATGCCGTCTTCCTTCACGTTGCCGGCGACGATGCCGGAGAACGCCCGGCGCAGGTCGGCGGCCAGTGCATGCGGCGGGCGCCCGTGGTGCAGGTCCAGCGCGGCCATCGCTTCATGGGTCGGCACGAACGGC
The DNA here is from genome assembly GCF_052045085.1 of Stenotrophomonas sp. 22385. Classification (NCBI taxonomy): domain Bacteria; kingdom Pseudomonadati; phylum Pseudomonadota; class Gammaproteobacteria; order Lysobacterales; family Lysobacteraceae; genus Stenotrophomonas; species Stenotrophomonas sp. 22385. The sequence goes on along the minus strand of NZ_JBQEOG010000008.1, from coordinate 245,450 downwards.
TGCTGGTATTCCCACGGGATCTCGATGGACCAGTTGAAGAAGAACGAATCCTTCTGCGCCAGGCGGTGCTCGCGCACGCGCTTGATGCCGGCCGACATCTGCCGCGCCACCGCCACCGGATCGCCGATGATGATCTGGTAACGCTCGGCCGCGGCATCGCCCAGGGTCAGGCGGATGAAGCGGTCGATCTGCTCGAAGTACGGCGCGGCCACGGTCGGGCCGGTCAGGATCAGCGGGAACGGCAGGTCCTTGTTTTCTTCGCGCAGCAGGATGCCGAGCAGGTACAGGATCTCTTCGGCGGTGCCGACGCCGCCGGCAAACACGATGATGCCGTGGCCGATGCGCACGAACGCTTCGAGACGCTTCTCGATGTCCGGCATGATCACCAGGTGGTTCACGATCGGGTTCGGCGACTCGGCGGCGATGATGCCCGGCTCGGTCAGGCCGATGTAGCGCGTGGTGTGCTTGCGCTGCTTGGCATGGGCGATGGTGGCGCCTTTCATCGGTCCCTTCATCGCGCCCGGGCCGCAGCCGGTGCAGATGTCCAGGCCACGCAGGCCCAGCTCGTAGCCGACCTGCTTGGTGTACAGGTACTCATCGCGGCCGATCGAATGGCCGCCCCAGCACACCACCAGGTTCGGGTCGCCCGGGTTGAGGATGCGCGCATTGCGCAGCAGCCCGAACACCGCGTTGGTGATGCCCTCGGAGGATTCCAGCTCGGCTGCGTAGGCCGGGCCCATTTCGATGGCCATGTAGGCCAGGTCGCGCACGACCGCGAACAGCAGCTCGGCCACGCCGCGGATGATCTCGCCGTCCACGAACGCCATCGCCGGCGCATTGACCAGGTCGATGCGCACGCCACGGTCCTGCTGGGCGACCTGGATGTCGAAATCCGGGTACAGATCGCGCGCCGCGCGCGGATCGTCCGATGCACTGCCACTGGTCAGCACGGCCAGCGCGCAACGGCGCAGCAGCTCGTGCATGCCGCCGCCGGATGCATCGCGCAGGCGCGCCACTTCAGCGCGCGACAGCACATCCAGCCCACCGCGCGGGTAGATCCGCGCGTCCTGCACCGGCAGCGTGCGCGCCGGCTTTTCGGTGATCGTCATTTCCATTCTTTTCGCTTCCTCAAGGTTGCCGACTGTACCGCTGCCCCCTTAAAAAGCAAAACGGCCGGGAAACCCGACCGTTGGATGCGTTTCGACCCCGGCGACGCCTCGGGGGCTGCCGTACATGCGCGCTTTTGGCGCAACCTATTGAAGATACGCCATTCGATGTCCACTGACAAGCTCTGCGAGTGCAGGCATGACATATGAAAACGGCCGGGTTTCCCCGGCCGCCTTCAATCATGCGTCAAGTCCGGTGGATCAGAACTTGTACTTCAGGGTCAGCTGCATCGACCAGCGCGACACGCCGGTGTTGCCCTTGTCGTTGTTGTTTTCCTGGATCGACGGGGTATCGGTGGAACCGGTGAAGTTGTAGATGTACTTGCCGGTTGCCGGGTCGATACCCGCGTAGCTGGCCACGCGGGCGGTCGAGTTGAAGCCGTAATCATTGATGCGGCCCCACTTCTTGTTGAGCAGGTTGCCGACATTCATGATGTCCAGCGCCAACTCACCCTTGTGTTCCTTCATGAAGCCCGGGAACTCCTGCGAGATGCGCATATCGAAGGTGTTCACGAAGCCGGTGCGGAAGGCATTCGCCGGGGCGATCTGGCCCTGGTACGCCGCCAGATCCGGGTTCTTGGCCAGCCAGTTGAAGAAGGCCTGCTCCATCGCCGCGCCGCCCGTCCACTTCACGTCGCCCGGGCCGTTCGGCACGTAGAACAGGTCGTTGAAGTAGCCGGCACCCGAGGTGGAGGCGGCATCGCCGTTCATGTCGTTGTAGTAGATGTAGCTGTACGGACGACCCGAACGGCCTTCATAGAACAGGCCGACGCTGGTGTTGTAGTCGCCGAAGAACGCCTTCTTCCAGTTCAGCGAGGCGGTCACGCGGTCCTTGATCGCGTAGCGCGAGTCGTACGCCACGTTTTCGTTGGCGGTGCCGATCAGGGTGCTGCCCCAGTTGGAGGTGTTCTGCGAGCTGGTCAGCGGGCTGACTTCGGTCGCAGCGGTGTAGGTGTAAGCCAGCGACCAGCCCCAGTTTTCCATCAGCGGCTTGTTCAGGCCGACGGTGAACTGGCGGCTTGCGCCCTTGTCCGTGTTGCGCATGAGCATCACGTCGCCCATGTCGGACGGACGGTTGTTCTTGCCATTGACCTGGCCCAGGGCGGTCGTCTGACCCTGCTGCACCGAACTACGGTTGGCGGGGGTGGACGGCAGGTAACCTGCGGCGTTCCAGAACAGCTCACGGCCGTCCTGGCCAATACGGGTGTAGCTGCCGTTCGGGCCGCTCAGGTCCAGACGCTCGAAGTAGATGGCGTCGTTGACCTTGGTGTACAGGAACTCAGCCGACGCGACGATGCCGTACCACGGCAGCTCGGTGTCGAAGGCGAGGTTGGTCTTCCACACCGACGGCAGCTTCAGGCCCGGCTCGGCGATGTCCACGTTCTGGCGCGCACCGGCGCCGCTGGCCGGGATGTACGGCGGATCGACATTCGGGGTGAAGAAGTTGGTGGCCGGGCTGTTGACCGTGTACTCGGTGTAGTTCAGGCCGGTGTTCTGGTAGACGCCCGCCAGCCACACGTTCGGGGCCGCGCCGCCGAACAGGCCCAGGCCGCCGCGCAGCTGGGTCGGACGCTCGGTGTCGAAGGTGTAGTTCCAGCCGAAGCGCGGCTGTACCAGCTTGTCATCCGGCAGCACGGTGTTGTCGTACCCGTACAGGTCCATGATGCGCGGGTTGTACAGCTTCTGGCTGTCGAAGTCCGGCATGTCGACGCGCACGCCGAACTGCAGGGTCAGGTTGCTGTTGACCGCCCAGCTGTCCTGCACGAACAGGCCGGTGTTCTTCAGGTGGTACTTGGCCGGGATGTCATCGTAGCTGCCGCCTGCGCGCGGGGCGCGGACGATGTACTGGTTGATGCGGCCGGCGGCGAAGTCGTTGAGGTTGTTGAACACGTACACGCCGTTGAGGTTGCGGCCGTAATAGTTCAGCAGGTCATTGTCGGAGTAGTCGAAGCCGAACTTCACGGTGTGGTCGCCCACGTACCAGGTACCGGCACCGAAGGCGCTCAGCTCCTTGGATTCGACCGCATTGACGTGCGAGTTCTGCTCGGTACCGAAGTACAGCGAGTTGTTGGCGGTACCACCGAAGCCACGCACCTGGATCTGCGGCAGGTCCGAATACGGGGTACGGATCGCCGAGTAATCCTTGTGCGACAGCTTGAACTCGGTCGAGAAGTTCTCGGACCAGTCACTGAACAGCTCGCCCATCCAGGTTTCATAGGTCTTGGGCAGGTCGTACCAGAAGCTGCTCAGCGAGACGGCACTGGTGCTGATCTGCGGGAAGCGCGCAACGGTCTGCTCCATCTTGTTGTAGCGGATGGCAGCACGGTGGTTGTCGCTGATGTTCCAGTCGATCTTCAGCGCGTATTCTTCGATCTCGGTGTCGTTCGAGGGCGCGCTCAGCGAGCCGGCGTCGAAGCCATAACCGGTGGCGATCTGCTGCGCACGGGCGATATCGGCATCGGTGATGGTGCCCTTGCCGTACGGCGTGTCGGTCAGGCTGGTGCCCGGCGCCGAACGCTCCATTTTTTCGTAGTTGGCGAAGAAGAACAGCTTGTCCTTGACGATCGGGCCGCCCAGGGTCATGCCATAGGTCTTTTCGTCATCGAAGCCGTTGAAGCGGACGCCTTCCAGGTCCTTGCGGACCATGTCCTTGTCGCGGTACGCGTAATACACGGTGCCGCCGAAGTTGTTGGTACCCGACTTGGTCACCGCGTTGATCACCGCACCGGTACCACCGGCGATGGTGGTGTCGTAGTTGGCAACGTCGATGTTGATTTCCTGGATGGCATCCATCGACACCGGCTGACGCTCGGTCGGCAGGTTGTTGGATTCCAGGCCGAACGGGTCGCCTGCGCCGATGCCGTCGATGCGGATGGCGTTGTAACGGGTGTTCTGGCCGCCGACCGAGATCGCGCCGTCAGCCTTGCTGACCTGCGAGATGCGCGGATCCAGGCGGATGTAGTCCTGGATGTTGCGGTTGGCAGACGGCAGCGAGTCGATGGTTTCGCGGTTCACGTTGGAACCGGTACCCATCTTGTAGGCGCTGAACACGTCCGAACCACCTGCCACGGCGACAACCTGCACCGCGTCGAGATTGGTGGCGGCCACGTCGCCGGTCAGGTTGGCATTGATGGTGTTGACCTGATTCAGGTTCAGGTAGACGCCTTCCTCGGTCTTGGTGCCTTCACCAGACTTGTTGATGGTGATGGTGTACGGACCACCCACGCGCAGACCACGCGCGGCATATCGACCGGATGCGTCGGTGGTAACACGGCTGACCGTACCCGACTCGGTGTGCGTGATGGTGACTTCAGCACCGACCACCGGTGCGCCGGCGGCGGAGGTGACCTGGCCGCCGACACCGGCAGAGGTGCTCTGGGCGAAGGCGGGGGCGGCTGCAAGTGCGGCCACGAGACCAAGGGTGAGCTTGGACATCCGGAGACAACGTGGGTGGGTCATTGGGAGTAGCCTCGATGCGAGTTGGCGATGGCGGAAAAAAAAGCGCGCCCAAGCAGCCGTTCAGCGGCCGTCTGGACTTTTATCTGGGTTCCCTTGCCGCAGGCTGGTTTCAGCCGCAACGGTTAACACTAGATTAACACGATAAGCCCGCTATATGACCGTTTGGCGACAAAACACACGCCATCACAACACGATCGTGACGCCTTTTTCACATTTTGCTGAACAGGGAGGCGATGCCGGGGTTCTTTCGCGTTCAGGCTCGAGCGCGCCGCGATCCGCGGGCGGGGCTCACATCAAGGGTAAGTCGCGGCTGTTGCCAGCCGGTTACGCCAGGTCCAGCACCGTGCCGCGATGGGCGATGCCCTGGGCCGAGAGCAGTTCGACGGCCGCGGCGGCGCAGGCCGCCGGATCCCGGGCCATGCCGTCCTCGTCGATCGAGTAGGCACGTGCGCGCAGCGCGGTACGCATCGGTCCGGGCTGCAGTCCGCTGACCCGCACCGGGCTGTTGGCCAGCTCGTCGTGCAGCGCGGCGATCAGGCCGCGCAGGCCATGCTGGGCGGCGCCATAGCCGCCCCAGTAGGCCCGCCCTACCCGGGCCGGATCGTCCACGGTGAACACGAGCGCGGCATCGTCGCGCTGGCGCAGCAGTGGCAGGCAGGCCTGGGCAAGCCAGGCCGGGGCGGTCAGGTTGACGTGCACCGCCCGCGCGAACGCGGCCGGGTCGGCGTGTTCGAACGGGGTCAGGCCGGCAAAGTCGGCGGCGCAGTACAGCACGCCATCCAGCCGGCCCAGCTCGGAATGCAGCCGCTCAGCCAGGGTTGCGTAGTCGTCCGGGGCGGCCCCTTCCAGGTCCATCGGGTACAGCAGCGGCTCGGGGCCGACCGCTTCCACCGCCGTGTAGACCCGGTCCAGCCGGCGGGGCTTGCGCCCCAGCAGGACCACGGTGGCACCGGCGGCGGCACAGGCGATGGCAGCGGCACTGCCAAAGCCTCCACCGGCCCCGGCGACCAGAATGACGCGATCGGCCAGCGCCGCGGTCCCGACCGCACTGGACGGGACCGCGCTCACGGCTGCGAGGCCTCTTCGACGATCCGCTTGAGTTCGCCGGATTCGAACAGCTCCTGGATGATGTCGCAGCCGCCGATCAGCTCGCCGTTGATGAACAGCTGCGGGAAGGTCGGCAGGTTGGAGAAGCGCGCCAGGTTGGCCCGGACCTCGGGCAGTTCCAGCACATTGACGGTGCGCAGCGACACGGCACCGGCGGCCATCAGGGCCTGCACGGCGCGGCTGGAGAAGCCGCACATGGGGTACTGCGGGGTGCCCTTCATGAACAACACGAGGGGGTACTTGTCGACTTCGGCCTGGATCTCTTGCATTACCGCCACCACGACTCTCCCTGCGCCACGGGACACCCGACCTCGCCGGTCGGATAGACTTCCCAGACGGTCATTGTAATCCTACTGGCCCTGCCTCCGGCGCCCCGTTTCCAGCCTGCAGCGACCCATGCCCCTCGAATTGCCCCGCCTGCCCTACGACCGCACCGCCCTGCAGCCGCATCTGTCGGCCACCACCCTGGACCTGCACCATGGCCGGCACCACCGTGCCTATGTGGACGCGGTGAATGCACGCATCGAGGGAACAGAGCTGGCCGAACTGCCGCTCGAAGAAATCGTGCGGCAAAGCCAGGGCAGCCTGTTCGACGCGGCCGCCCAGGCCTGGAACCACGCGTTTTACTGGCAGTGCCTGCACCCGCGCGGCGGTGGCGAACCGCAGGGTCGGCTGGGCGAACTGGTCGGCCGGCATTTCGGCGACGCCAGGCGGCTGCGCGAGGAATTCGACAGAGTCGCACTGGGCGTGGTCGGCGCTGGCTGGGTATGGCTGGTGCAGCATCCGAATGGGGCCCTGGCCATCCAGGCCACCCGCAACGCCGGCACACCACTGACCGGCCAGAGCACCCCGCTGCTGGCCTGCGATGTGTGGGAACACGCGTATTACACCGATTACCAGAACGAACGCGGCCGCTACCTGGACGCGTTCTGGAAGATCGTCAATTGGGACTTCGTGGCCACCCAGCTGCGCGATTGAAGCGCGTACCGACCAACGGTCGGTACCTACCGCATCGGCGACCAACGGTCGGTACCCACCGCATCGGCGAACGACGTCGCCACCTGCCGCATGGCGAACGAGGGTAGGTCACGACCGTTGGTCGTGACCGTATGTCAACGAGCGCGCAGCGCGGCGACCGCGGGCTCCACCTGGTCAGCGCGGCCCAGCTGCCGCCCCGCGGCCTCAAGGGCGTCCGCCAGCACCCCGGCCTCGTCCCCGCGCAGCGTGGCATGCCCGACCTTGCGGCCGTCGCGCGGCTGCTTGCCGTAGTCGTGCCAATGGCCACCCGGCTGCGCCAGCACCGCATCCGCATCGGGCATCTCACCAAGCCAGTTGAGCATGCAGGCATGGCCCCGCATGCGCGTGTCGCCCAGCGGCAGCCCCACCACCGCACGCAGGTGGTTCTCGAACTGGGAGGTTTCGCTGCCTTCGATGGTCCAGTGCCCGGAGTTGTGCACGCGCGGCGCCATTTCGTTGGCCAGCAGCCCGTCCCCCTGGCAGAACAGCTCCAACGCGAACACCCCCACGTAATCCAGCCGTTCGGCCAGCGTCTGTGCATAGCCGATGGCCGCCTCGTGCTGTGCAGGCGTCAGCTGCGCCGGGGCCAGGCTGGCCGACAGCACGCCGTCCACGTGCCAGTTGCCGGTGACCGGCCAGGCGCGGAATTCGCCATCCTGGCCGCGCACGGCGACCACGCTGACTTCGCGCTCGAAGGCGACGAAGCCCTCCAGAATCAGGCCGGTGCGCTCCACCTGCCCACCCAGCGCGTCCCATGCGACGTCGATGTCGGCCGCGCTGCGCAGGCGGAACTGGCCCTTGCCGTCGTATCCGAAGCGACGGGTCTTGAGGATGCACGGCAGGCCGAACTCAGCCACCCGGGCGGCCAGGTCGTCGCGGCATCCGATGTCGGCGAACGCCGGCAACGGAATGCCGAGCTCACGGAACAGGGTCTTTTCACTCAGGCGGTCCTGCGCCACGGCCAGTGCATCAGGGTTGGGATACACCGGCACCCGTTCGGCCAGGAACTGCGCACTGCGTGCGGGGACGTTCTCGAAATCGAAGGTCACCACGTCCACCCGTTCGGCGAACGCAGCCAATGCAGCCTCGTCCTCGAACGCGGCCACCTGCAGCGGCGCCAGCTGCCCACCACAGGCATCAGCGGCCGGGTCGAACAGTTCGAAGCGCAGCCCCATCGGCGCGCCGGCGAGGACCATCATGCGGGCCAGCTGGCCGCCCCCCAGAATGCCAACGGTCACGGTGGTCATTGACGCGGATCGTCGTGGGCCATGACGTCTTCGGTCTGGCGGGAGCGGAAGCCTTCCAGCGCCTGGCCAATGGCCGGCTGGTCCGACGCCAGCATGGCGGCGGCGAACAATGCGGCGTTGGAGGCCCCGGCATTGCCGATGGCAAAGGTGGCCACCGGGATGCCGGCCGGCATCTGCACGATCGACAGCAGCGAATCCATGCCGTTCAGCGCCTTGGACTGCACCGGGACGCCCAGCACCGGCACCGCGGTCTTGGCCGCGATCATGCCCGGCAGGTGGGCGGCACCGCCGGCGCCGGCAATGATCGCGCGCAGGCCACGCGGGCCGGCCTGTTCGGCGTAGGTGAACAGCACATCGGGCGTACGGTGCGCCGACACGACTTTCACTTCGTAGGGAACACCGAGCGCATCGAGCTTCTGCGCCGCGTGCTGCATGGTCTCCCAGTCGGAGCGGGAACCCATGACGATGCCGACGAGCGGCGCGGATTGGTTGGGGGTCATTGGCCGTCACCTGCCTTAAAGACGTATTCTAGCCGTCTTCCACGCAAGACGAAGAACCCCATGGATCGCAAAGTCATCGACCTCCTGTGCGCACCCCGCACCGGCCAGCGCCTGTCCCTGCTGGACTCCAAGGGCCTGGACGCGCTCAACCGGGCCATTGGCGCCGGCACGGTGACCAACCTGGACGGCAGTACGTTGAGGCAGCCCCTGCGCGAAGCGCTGCTGACCCACGACCGCAGGCAGATTTTCCAGGTCAACGACGGTATTCCGGTGCTGCTGCCGGAAGAAGCCATCGATACCGCCCAGATCGCCGATTTCCCGGAAAAATGACCCGCGCCGTCGTGACGCCCCCCGACGCCAGCCAGGTGCAGGCCGATGTAGCCCGTGCCTTGGCTGAAGACATCGGCACGGGAGATGTGACTGCCGCCCTGCTCCCGGATGGCCCCGACAGCGCCTACCTGCTGTGCAAGGAGGACGCGGTGATCGCCGGCCGGCCGTGGTTCGATGCCACCCATCGGGCCCTGGACCCGCAGGTGCGGATCGAGTGGCGCGTGGCCGAGGGCAATGCGGTGAGCGCTGGTACCGTGCTGGCGATCCTGCACGGGCGCAACCGCAGCCTGGTCAGCGCCGAACGCACCTCGCTCAATTTCCTGCAGACGCTGTCGGGCACCGCCACCACCACCGCGCGCTACGTGGGTGCCGTGGCCGGTACCGGCGCGCGCATCCTGGACACCCGCAAGACCCTGCCGGGCCTGCGCGCGGCGCAGAAGTACGCGGTGCGCTGCGGCGGCGGCGACAATCATCGCCAGGGCCTGTACGACACGGTGATGCTCAAGGAAAACCACATCCGCGCCGCCGGCTCGCTGACCACAGCGGTGCACGCCGCGCGGGCGCAGTGGCCGCAGCTGCCGCTGGTGGTGGAAGTGGAAGATCTGCAGCAGCTGCGCGAAGCGCTGGCCGTGGGCTGCGACCGCATCCTGATCGACGATTTCGATGCGGCCACGCGGCGCGAGGCCGTCCGCATCGCCGCCGGTCGCATTCCGCTGGAGGTCTCCGGCAGCGTGGACCTGGCCGGTCTGCGCGCGATCGCCGAGGACGGAGTGGACTGCATCTCGATCGGAGGGCTCACCAAGCATGTGCAGGCCATTGACCTGTCGTTGAAACTGGGCGACCCGCCGCAGCGGTAGGGCCGGGCTTCACGAGAACGGCAGGCGTCTTCTGCGACGCTTCTGCTGCCCCCACCCGGAGAGCGCATATGCGCCCGCTGCTGCTGCTTGCCTGCCTGTCGCCACTCACGCTCCTGTTCGCGCCGGGCACCGCCGCCGCCGCAGAAGTCTGCGACATCCCGCCTCGCTACGGCTTGAGTCCGCTGGCGATGGGCATCGTCCGCACCGCCTGCAATGAGCACCGCCTGTGGTACCGCCCCTTCATAGACGGTGAAGGCCGCGCCGCCAATCTTGGTGTCAGCGAGGCCGAGCGCGAGTACCTGGCCGACGACGGCATGCCCGCGTGGCAGCGCGTGGTCGCCTATTGGCGCGACAGCGGCACCCTGGGACCGATGGGCAGCCAGCCTGGCGCAACCAGCTGCATGGAACCGTTCGGCATGCGTTACACCGACAGCGACTGCCGCGCGTTCCTGATCGACAACCCATGGTCGGCCGCCTTCATTTCCTGGGTGATGAGCCGCGCCGGGGTACCCGGCTTCACCCGCTCGCCGCGCCACATCGATTACATCCGCGCCGCCTACCAGAACGCCGGGCCGTACCGGATGACCGACCCCGCGCAGGAAAAACCCGCCCCCGGCGATCTCCTGTGCTACCTGCGCGGTCGAACCGAATCACTGAGTTATGCCGGTCTGGTACAGCAGCTCAGCGGCGGCACGGTGGCGAACTGGAAATCCCACTGCGAAGTGGTGATCGCGGCCAACATGGGCGGCGACCATACCCTGTACCTGATCGGCGGCAACGTGATGAACACGGTGGCGATGCGCAAGCTGCCGCTGGATCGAAGCGGACGCATCCAGCTGCCGCCGGCTCCATCCAGCGATCCCTATGACATGGGCTGTACCCCGGGACGCGAAGACGAGTGCAACTTCAACCGCCAGGACTGGGCGGCCCTGCTCAAGCTGGTGGCAAGCGCACCCATCCATGCGCCATTGCCGGCACCGGCACCGGCAACCCCCCTGCCATCGGCACCGGTCCAGCCTGGCGTCCCCGCGCCGGCTCAGAAGCAGACACCCACTTTCCCGCGGGTTGTTCCGCCCAGGCCCCAGCCGCAGTCGCCCCTTCCGACCTCGCAGCCATCGGCACCGCAGCAGGACGCGCCGCCGCGCACGTAGCGGTGTCGCGACGCGCGCCGGTGCAGTGCACGATCGGCTTGATCCGTGGCCGGTTCGTCGCCATCTTGGAGGTTCCTGACCACGACTCCCGCGAGCCGCCGATGCCCAGCCTGATCCTGTTGATGATTGCCGGCGCGTTCGTCTACGCCTTCTGGAATTCATCGCGTGCCGCCGCTGAGCGCGCCATTGAACTGGGCCGCAACGCCTGCCGGGCCGCCGACGTGCAGTGGCTCGACCAGGCCGTGCATGCCAGTGGCATCCGCGTCTGCCGCAAGGACAATGGCTGGCTGGGCTGGGAACGGACCTACCGCTTTGAGTATTCGTATGACGGCATCGACCGCCACACCGGCCGCATGGTGCTGCGCGGTGACGAACTGATCGCCTTCGTTGGCCCCTCGGCGGCGCGCATCAGCGAAATCCGGCGCAGCGTGGATACCACTGGCGCCGAGGACGCGTAAAAGCGAAATCGCCGCCCTGGGGGCGGCGATTTCCTATTTGACCACGCGCAGCTGCGGGCGACCGCTCGGCTTGGGCGGGGTGTCGTCCGGGGTCGGCGTGTCATCGGGCGGCAGGGTATCGTCCGGGTTCGGCTCGTGCCCGGGGATGTCGTCCGGCAGCGCCATGCCCTGCCCGGTTTCGCGGGCGTAGACGGCCAGCACCGCGGAGATCGGCACCTGGACCGGGTAACTGGTGCCCGAGAACCGGGCCGAGAAGCTTACGTTGTCATTGTCGATGTGCAGCCGCACCACCGCGCGTTCGGCGATGTTGAGAACCACACGGCCGTCCTTCACCGCGCTCTGCGGCACCTGCACGCCGGGCATGCCGGCGTCGACCAGAATGTGCGGGGTCAGGTCGTTGTCGTTGATCCATTCCACCAGCGCCCGCAACAGGTAGGGGCGATGGCTGGTCATGCGGAAAGTGTCTTCAGTCATTGTGGGGCGCCGCGGAAATGTGACAAGTGTACGCGCCCACCCGTGCAGCGGTCAGCAGGCACGTCGCCCCACGTAAAGCGCCGATGCAGCCAACCGCCAATCAGACCGGCAGGTCGCGCAGCTTCTTTTCCTGGTCGGTCAGGCTGCGGATGAAGCCCGGGTGGCGGAAAATGCGGTTGCCGTAGTCCTCGATGGACTTGCCATCCTTCGGCAGCGGCACGTCCAGCGACTGCAGGCGCCAGATGATCGGCGCCATGGCGCAATCGGCCAGACTCATTTCCGGATTGAGGAAGAACTTGCTGGCCTTGAACAACGGCACCGCGCTGGTCAGCAGTTCCTTCAACCGCTTGCGCCCCGCCTCGGCCTGTGTCTTGTTGCCCAGCTGGATCGCCTGAACCTGCGGTACCCAGTCATGTTCAATGCGCAGCATCGCCAGCCGGATCCGTGCACGCGAGAGCGGATCCACCGGCATCAGCGGCGGGTGCGGGTAGCGTTCATCGAGATATTCGCTGACCACCGAAGCCGCGTACAGCACCAGTTCGCGCTCCACCAGGGTGGGCACCGAGTGATACGGGTTGAGGTCGATCAGATCCTCGGGCGGGTTCTGCGGGTCGACCGGGACGAAGTCATAGGTAACGCCCTTGGCAGCCAGCACCAGGCGCACCCGATGGCACAGCACGTCGTCATTCGAAGAAAACAGGGTCAGGGTGTTCCGCATGCGTACGCTCGCCGCCATCAAAGGCTCTCCAGCGATCGGTATCCGCCGGTCGCATCGGCGCTGCCAGCCCATTGCCGACAGTCGTCACAGTACCCGAGTGTGCAACTGCCCATCACAAAAGCCAATAGGCCGATCGACTTCAGACATTCGATCGGCGTTGGCTATATGCATAGGCTCAATGCACGTCCTTCCAGTACTCCTTCTTCAGCAGATAGGCCAGGAAGGTCAGCAGCGCCAGGAACAGGATCACCCACACGCCGAGCTTCTGCCGCTTCAACGCCGCCGGTTCGCCCGCGTATTCAAGGAAATTGGTGATGTCCCGCACGGCCTGGTCATACTGCCCAGGATCGAGATTGCCGGGCTGCACCACCTTGAGCCCGGTCACCGGCGCATCGGCACCCGGCGCTTCCGGTTTGCCGTGCACGGCGTGCTGCAGGCCCTGCATCTCCCACAGGGGATTGGGCATGGACGCGTTGGGGAACAGCGCGTTGTTCCAGCCGAGCGGGCGGCTGGGGTCCAGGTAGAACGACTTGAGATAGGTGTAGACCCAGTCGCTGCCGCGCACCTTCGAGATAAGGCTCAGGTCCGGCGGCATCTTGCCAAACCACTTTTCGGCATCCGCCTTGGGCAGCGTCACCGGCACCGCTTCGCCGATCGGAACGCCGGCAAAGTTGAGGTTGTTCATGACCTCTTCTTCGCTCAGCCCCAGGTCCTGCGCCATCCGTGAATAGCGCAGGTATTTGAGCGCGTGGCAACCCGAGCAGTAGTTCATGTAGAGCTGGGCACCACGCTGCAGCGACGCACGGTCGCCAAGGTCGTTACCCGCCTGCAGGGTCTTGCCGCCTTCGGCGGCGCCCGCCAGAGTGCTCGCCAGCAGCAGGGCGGCCGCGCAGGCCAGCCGGACAATCCAGTGGTCAGTCATGCGTGGTCACCCGGTCCGGTACCGGCAAGGTCCTGTCCAGCTTGGTCCATAGCGGCATGGTGATGAAGAAGGCGAAGTACAGGAAGGTCAGCACGCGGCCGACGTAGGTTTCATGCGCATCGGTACCCGGCCCGGACCCGATCACGCCCAACCAGATGAAGCACACCGCGAACACACCCAGCAGGGCGCGCGACAGCCAGCCGCGATAGCGGTAGGACTTGACCCGCGCCCTGTCCAGCCACGGCACGAGGAACAGGATGGCGATGGCCGAGAACATCACGATCACGCCTCCCAGCTTGTTGGGGACCACGCGCAACATGGCGTAGTACGGCGTGTAGTACCAGACCGGTTTGATGTGCTCGGGCGTGACCAGGCGGTTGGCCTCGGTGAAGTTGTCGTGCTCCAGGAACAGGCCGCCGAAACCCGGTGCGAAGAAGATGATGAAGGCCGCGATGATCAGCAGGAAACCGGCCCCCACCCCATCCTTGAGCGTGTAGTACGGGTGGAACGGAATGCCATCGGTGGGCGCGGTGGCCGACCAGCGGTTGCCCTTGGGCCCCTTCTTGATTTCCACGCCATCAGGGTTGTTCGAACCCACTTCGTGCAGGGCCCCCAGGTGCAGCACCACGAGCAACAGCAGCACCAGCGGCAGCGCAATCACGTGCAGGGCGAAGAACCGGTTGAGGGTGGCATCGCTGGGCAGGTAATCGCCCATGATCCACTCGGTCAGTCCATTGCCGATCACCGGAATGGCGCCGAACAGCGAGATGATCACCTTCGCGCCCCAGAACGACATCTGACCCCACGGCAGCACATAGCCCATGAAGGCTTCGGCCATCAGAACCAGGTAGATCAGCATGCCCAGGATCCACACCAGTTCACGCGGCTTCTGGTAACTGCCGTACATCAGGCCGCGGAACATGTGCAGGTACACCACGATGAAGAACAGCGAGGCCCCGGTAGAGTGCATGTAGCGGATCAGCCAGCCCCACTCCACATCACGCATGATGTACTCGACGGAGTTGAAGGCTTCCAGCGCACTGGTCTTGTAGTGCATCGTCAGGAAGATGCCGGTCACGATCTGGTTGACCAGGATCAGCAGTGCCAGCGAACCGAAGTAGTACCAGAGGTTGAAGTTCTTCGGCGCGTAGTACTCGCTGACATGCTTGCGGTACACCGGCATGAGCCCCGGCGCGCGCGCGTTGACCCAGTCGGCGACGCCGGTGGCGGTACGGGAAAGAATGTTGGCCATGATCAGGCTGCCCCCTGCGGATCAACGCCGATGATGATGGTGCTGTCGTCCTGGTAATGGTGCGGCGGCACCAGCAGGTTGATCGGCGCCGGAACGCCATCGAAGACGCGACCGGACATGTCGAAGCGGGATTTGTGGCACGGGCAGAAGTAGCCGCCCTTCCATTCCGGATCGAACGGCTCGGGGCGGATTTCCGCCACCATCTCCGGCGAACAGCCCAGATGGGTGCACAGCCCGACCAGCACCGATACCTCGGCCTTGATCGAACGGAATTCGGGGTTCTGCTTGAGCACGTAGTCCGGCTGCTGGTCCTTGTTCTCGGACGCCGGATCCCTCAGTCGACCATCGAGCCCATGCAGGGCGTCGAGGATGGCCTTGGACCGCTTGACGATCCAGATCGGCTGCCCACGCCACTCCATGACCAGTCGCTGGCCTTCCTGCAGGGCGCTGATGTCGGCAGATACCGGTGCACCGGCCAGTTTGGCGCGGGCGCTGGGATTCCATGACTTGATGAACGGAACTGCGGCGAAACCGACGCCGACTGCTCCCACCACTGCGGTGGTTGCTGAAAGAAATCGTCGACGTCCAGTGTTGACTGGATCGTTTACCCCATCGTTGGCCATCCGGCACTCCGATATTGATTAGGTAGCTTGAGGCTGCCAGCAGACCGGTGGGGGCCAGTCCACAATGAATCGTGATCGACTATAGCGGAACCTGACTCGGCGACACAATGGCACCGACACCACGCGCGCCGGCCAACGGTCGGCGCTGCCACGACATTGTCGACACCGGTAGCGCCGGCCGTTGGCCAGCCTGCGCAATGGGGTCGAACGCGATGCAGGGATTACTGCGTCGACGCGGTGGCGCCGCGGTAGCGATCGGCCAGCAGGGCCACGCGCTTGACGTAGTACTGGGTCTCGCTGTACGGCGGCACGCCACCATGACGATCCACCGCACCCTCGCCTGCGTTGTAGCCGGCAGCGGCCAGGGTGAGGTTGCCGTTGAAACGCTTGAGCAGCCACGACAGATACTGCACGCCGCCGCGGATGTTCTGCGCCGCATCATATGAATCAGTGACGCCGAAGCGGCGCGCGGTAGGCGGCATCAGCTGCATCAGGCCCTGTGCGCCGGCGCGACTGAGCGCGGTCGGGTTGTAGGCCGATTCGGCGTGGATGATGGCGCGGACGACCGCTTCTTCCACCCCGAACTCGCGCGCGGCCGCCGCGATCTCCGTCTGGAACGCGGTGGTGTTGAGGCGGATCGAACCGAAGTTCACGCCCGGATTGGCGCCGCAGGCGTAGCAGCGCTCGATGAAGCTGTAGTGGATGGTGCGGACCGGGCCCAGGCTGGCCACCTGCGCGGGCCGGCGGCTGGTGTAATGGCGCACGCCATCCTTCATATAGGAGTAGACCTGCCCGTTGACCACGCGCTGGGCCTTGCCGGAGCGTGCAGACGGTGCAGGGGCGGCGGTGAGTACAGTGGCGGCCTGGGCCGGCGCTGCGGCCGGGACCAGCGCGGTACCGGACGTTGCCCCGTCCTGGACGGACACAGGCGAAGGCGCGGCCGTCGCCACGACCGCAGGGGCTGGTGCGGGGGCCGGAGCCGGCGGAACGTAGCGGCGCGGGGCGCTGCGGTCCGGACGGTAGCTGCTGACCACGCTGCACGGGGTGCCGGCAACGCGCTTGCTGACATAGCTGGGAATGCCGTCTGCGCCAACACACTTGTACAGGGTGCCCGCACTGGCCGGCACAGCGGTCAGCGCAGCCAAGGCCAGCGCAGCGATCCCCAAGATCCCCTTCATGGGGCGGAGTGTCTCCGTTTCGCGCGCCGTTGCCAACCCTTTGACGCGGAGATAACCAGCGCATCAGGGACTGCGTCACGGATTCACGCCGCCGAGGGGGCAGCCACCCGGGCGCAGGGCTGCGTCCATCCTGGCCCGGACAGCGCCACGTCCGGCGTGGCTGGTGGCCGGCCCGGGGTACAATGGCAGGCTACCCGGCAGCCCTACCGGCTGCCTGCCCGCCCACCCGACTGGAATAAGCGCCATGACCGGGACGCCAGCTTCGACCCTGCCGACCGTGGTCGGCACCGCCGT
This sequence comes from Stenotrophomonas sp. 22385, assembly GCF_052045085.1. Classification (NCBI taxonomy): domain Bacteria; kingdom Pseudomonadati; phylum Pseudomonadota; class Gammaproteobacteria; order Lysobacterales; family Lysobacteraceae; genus Stenotrophomonas; species Stenotrophomonas sp. 22385. The sequence continues at coordinate 228,697 of NZ_JBQEOG010000008.1, read as the reverse complement.
GCCTGCCCTCGATTCACCCCGCCCCGACCTGCTGCCCCTGCCCGGATCCCGGCCGCAGGTGAACGGCCCCGTGCGCGGCAAGCTGTACATCAAGACCCACGGTTGCCAGATGAACGAGTACGACTCGACCAAGATGGCCGACGTGCTTGCTGCCGAAGAGGGGCTGGAGCTGACCGACGATCCGGCCGAAGCCGACGTGCTGCTGATGAACACCTGCTCGATCCGCGAGAAGGCGCAGGAAAAGGTATTCAGCCAGCTGGGCTACTGGAAGGCACTGAAAAACAACGGCCGTGGCGTGATCATCGGGGTAGGCGGCTGCGTGGCATCGCAGGAAGGCGAAGCAATCATCAAGCGCGCCCCGCACGTGGACCTGGTGTTCGGTCCGCAGACCCTGCACCGCCTGCCGGAGCTGATCCGCCAGCGACGCGAATCGGGCAAGTCTCAGGTAGACATCAGCTTCCCCGAGATCGAGAAGTTCGACCGCCTGCCGGAGCCGCGAGCCGAAGGCGGTTCGGCGTTCGTGTCGATCATGGAAGGCTGCTCCAAGTACTGCTCGTTCTGCGTGGTGCCCTATACCCGTGGCACCGAGGTCAGCCGCCCGTTCGAAGACGTGGTGGTGGAGGTGGCGCAGCTGGCCGCACAGGGCGTGCGCGAGATCAACCTGCTGGGCCAGAACGTGAACGCATACCGCGGGCCGTATGGCGAAGGCGAAATCGCCGACCTGGGCCTGCTGATCCGCACCATCGCCGAGATCGACGGGGTGGACCGGATCCGCTTCACCACCTCGCATCCGCTGGAGTTCAGCGATTCGCTGGTGGACGCCTACCGCGACGTGCCGCAGTTGGCCAACTTCCTGCACCTGCCGGTGCAGGCCGGCAGCGACCGCGTGCTGTCGGCGATGAAGCGCGGCTACACCGCGCTCGAATTCAAGGCCAAGATCCGCAAGCTGCGTGCGGTTCGCCCGGACATCTCAATCAGCTCGGACTTCATTGTCGGCTTCCCCGGAGAAACCGACGCGGAATTCGAGAAGACCATGAAGTTGATCGAGGACGTCGGTTTCGACCACAGCTTCTCCTTCATCTATTCGCGGCGGCCAGGCACGCCCGCTGCCGACCTGGAAGACACCATCAGCGACGCGGAGAAGCACGCGCGGCTGTCGCGCCTGCAGGCCCGGATCAACGAGCAGGCGGCCGCGATTTCCCATGCCATGGTGGGCACGGTGCAGACGGTGCTGGTGGAAGGTCCGTCGCGCCGCGACCCGAACGAGCTGACCGGCAAGACCGAGAACATGCGGTCGGTGAACTTCCCGGGGCAGGCGCGATTGGTCGGCCAGCTGGTGGATGTGGAGATCACCGAGGCATACAGCAATTCACTGCGTGGGCGGTTGGTCATCGCGTGAGGCCACGTACCGGCCGACGGTCGGTACCTCCCGGGCAGGTGCCGACCGCTGGTCGGCATCCGCGCTGATCCAGGCGCTTGCGGAACCGATGAAGGCCTGCAGCCAGCACCTTCGTCCACCGCTCCCGCCAGCGCGCGCCAAGCAGCACGATGCCGCGCACACGCACTGGTCATGAAATGATCACCCCTCCGCAGCCATTGCGCCGCAGGGGATAACGCCGCTTATCCACACCTTTCCCGCGCAACCGCCCACAAGCGGTGTGGAAAACCCCGAGGTAGATGTCGCTTTTTTGACCACGCAGGCGACAGCATTGCGGCAGTAGGGCCGTCAGCAACTATCCACAGGTTGCTGCACTGCTGCTGCACAGCCGCTGTGGAGAACCCCGCTGCTGTGGCGAGGCCCCCGCGCCCGCGCTACCCTGTCCTTCCTGTTCCCAACTTGCGGCACGGTCCTGGCGACCGCAGCCGACCGACGCAATGACCGCACTGGCACACCGCGACTTCACCCTGGCCCCGGAAGACAATGAACGCCTGGCCAACCTGGCCGGCCCCTTCGACGAGCACCTGCGCCAGATCGAACTCAAGCTCGGCGTGGAAATCGCCAACCGCGGCCACGTCTTTCGGGTGACCGGCCCGAAGGCCGTGGCCGAGGAAGCACAGGCGCTTATCGAGGCGCTGTACCTGGAGGCGGCCGAGACGCCCTTCGACAGCCACGCCATCCACCTGCGCCTGAACCAGGCCAACGTGGAGCACCTGGTAGAGCGCAGCTACGAAGCGCAGGAAGTCACCATCAAGGTCAAGCGCGGCACCGTGCGCGGCCGTGGCGCCAACCAGGCGCGCTACCTGCACCAGATCACCACCCATGACATCAACTTCGGCATCGGCCCCGCCGGTACCGGCAAGACGTTCCTGGCCGTGGCCAGCGCGGTGGATGCCTTGAACGAATCCCGCGTCCAGCGCCTGATCCTGGTGCGCCCGGCGGTGGAAGCCGGCGAGAAGCTCGGCTTCCTGCCGGGTGACCTCAGCCAGAAGGTCGACCCCTACCTGCGCCCCCTGTATGACGCGCTGTATGAAATGCTGGGCGTGGAAAAGGTGATCAAGCTGCTGGAAAAGAACGTCATCGAGATCGCGCCGCTGGCCTACATGCGCGGGCGCACCCTCAACGATGCATACGTGATCCTGGACGAGGCGCAGAACACCACCGTCGAACAGATGAAGATGTTCCTGACCCGGCTGGGCTTCGGCTCCACCGCCGTGGTCACCGGCGACCTCACCCAGACCGACCTGCCCAAGCACGTGAAGTCCGGCCTGCGCGACGCCATCGAAGTGCTGCGCGACGTGGACGGAGTGAGCTTCACCTTCTTCGAGGCCCGCGATGTGGTGCGCCACCCGCTGGTGGCGCGCATCGTCAGCGCTTACGACCGCCGCGACCTGCAGCAGGTCAAGCCGGGTGCCGAATGAGCGCGGCCGTCGCGGTGCGGCGCTACACGCGCGATACTGTCGTTTCCTGATTGACCAGACGTTCCGGAACCGCCATGACCAAAGGCCCCATTCGACTCGATGTCGCCGTCAGCTACGCGCTGCCCCGTGCCGGGTTGCCGTCGGCGGTGAGTTTCCGTAAATGGGTGGCCGCCGCGCTCAACGGCCGCATCCGCGAGGCCGACCTGGCCATCCGCGTGGTCGACGCGAAGGAAGGCCAGTCGCTGAACCGGCACTACCGCGGCAAGGACTACGCCACCAACGTACTCAGCTTCCCCGCCGAGCTGCCCGAGGGCCTGCCAAAGGGGGTCAAGTTCCCCCTGCTGGGCGACCTGGTGATCTGCGCGCCGGTGGTGGCCGCCGAAGCGATGGAACAGGCCAAGGCGCTCAATGCCCACTACGCGCACCTGACCGTGCACGGGGTGCTGCACCTGCTGGGCTGGGACCACGAGGACGACAAGGAAGCCGAGGCCATGGAACAGCTGGAGCGCGAGATCCTGGCCGACCTCGGCATCGCCGACCCCTACGCCGGCGAGCGCTGAGCCGCCGCCCCTGACGGACGTTTCCTGCATGACCTTCGCGCGCCCCGCCTGCCTGTGCCTGCTGGCCCTGTTCTCCACCCCGGCCCTGGCCGCCGCCGCGGCCGCCGCGCCGCTGGACCTGGCCGCGCTGATCGAGTGCCGCCAGCGCGTGGCTGACTATGACGCGGTCGCCCCGGTCGTGGCCGACCCGCTCAAGGCGGTGGCCAACGGCATGCAGCCGCTGCCGCAGAACAACCCGTTCATGAGTGAGTACCGCCTGGCTGCGCCGTTGACGGTGTTCGGCGTGCGCACCGAATACGTGGCGGTGTCCGGGGCCAGCATCATGGCGATCCTCGACGTGGCCGATCCCCGCCCGATGGCCAGAACCCTGGCGCTGGAAGACGGGGTGGACAACCCGGACAAGTTCATGGCCGGCCGTGAAGTGGTCAGCCAGGACGTGACCGATCCGCGCACCGGCGAGCCGATGATCGAATCGATCATCCTGAGCCTGTCCACGGTCAAGACCCACCCGGGCAAGACCTTGGCCGGCTGCACCTACAGCCTGGACCTGCCCGCCGAGGAGGAGGCCCCGGCCGACACCCCGGCGCCGCCGGCCGGCGCCCTGCCCCCGTCCGCGAAAACCCCGGCGGACGGGCACTGACAGCGGCCCGCATCCTGCTAGACTGGCACCAACGCCCGGCTCGCCGGGTGCCTTTTTTGCAGAGATGTCTGAAGACGACAGTAGTGGCTCCGTTCCGGAGCAAAATGAGAAGAAGCGCAGCTGGCTTGAACGCCTGACCTCTGCCTTCTCCGGCGAACCCCACACCCGCGACGAGCTGGTGGCGGTACTGCACTCCGCGCACGAAGACGGCCTGATCGCCGCCGACACGCTGCGCATGATGGAGGGCGCGATCTCGGTGGCCGAGCTCACCGTGGGCGACGTGATGATCTCGCGTTCGCAGATGGTCTCGCTGCCGGTGGAAGCTCCCTTCCTTGAACTGATGAAGCAGGTCGTGGAATCCGGCCATTCGCGCTTCCCGGTGCACGGTGACAACAAGGACGACATCCTGGGCGTGTTGCTGGCCAAGGACCTGCTGCGCGGCGTGGTCGCCGACAACGGGCCGGCCAACGTCCGCGAGCTGCTGCGCCCGGCGGTGCTGATCCCCGAAGCCAAGAAGCTCAACGTGCTGCTCAAGGAGTTCCGGCTGTCACGCAACCACATGGCGATCGTGGTGGACGAGTACGGTGGCGTTGCCGGGCTGGTCACCATCGAAGACGTGCTGGAGCAGATCGTCGGCGAGATCGACGACGAGCACGACGAGGCTGAAGACCATACCGCGCAGATCGCGATCCAGGCCGACGGACAGTACGTGGTCGACGCGCTGACCCCGATCGAGGATTTCAACGAGCGTTTCGGCGCCACGTTCCCCGACGACGACTACGACACCATCGGTGGCCTGGTCACCGAGGCGATCGGGCACCTGCCCGAAACCGGCGACGAGCTGACCCTGGACCGCTTCGTGTTCCGGGTGGCGCGCGCCGATGCCCGCCGCGTGCAGGCGTTCCACGTGACCGTGCTGCCGCCCGACGCCATCATCGAGGATTGACCCACGCCATGCGGCCCCTGCTGACGCGGTGGCCGTTGTGCCGCCTGTTGTTCCTCCTGTTCCTGGCCAGTGTGCCCAGCCTGCCGCAGGCGGCGCTGGCACAGGCAGCGGCTGAACCCGCGACGGCCCGCGCCGTCGCGTCGCCCGCAGAAGCACCCCCGCCCCGCATCGGCATCGTGACCATGCAGCCGGGCAGCATCTTCTTCGAGCGCTTCGGCCACGATGCGATCGTGGTCGCGGACCCGGTGACCGGCGAGGCCACCTCGTACAACTTCGGCTATTTCGACCCCAGCGAACCCGACTTCGTCGGCCGTTTCCTGCGCGGCGAAATGATGTATTACCTGGTGGCGCTGCCACTGGACCAGGACCTCACCTATTACCGTGACAGTGGCCGCGGCGCCAACCTGCAGTGGCTGGACCTGGACCCGGCACAGGCCCGCACCCTGGCCGCCTCGTTGGCCGAGCGCGCCAAGCCGGAAAACGCGCGCTACCGCTACGATTACTACACCGCCAACTGCGCCACCATGGTCCGCGATGCAATCGATGGTGCCTTGGGCGGCGGGCTGCACTCTCAGCTGTCCGGGCGCTCGCGCGGCAATACCTACCGCAGCGAATCCGTGCGTCTGGCTTCGCCAGCCCCCTGGATGTGGCTGGGCTTCGACATCGGGCTGGGCCCGTATGCCGACAAGCCGTTGTCACGGTGGCAGGAAGCCTTCGTGCCGATGCGCCTGGCCGATGCCCTGCGCGAAGTGCGCAACAGCGACGGTCGCCCACTGGTGAAGGCCGAGCAGGAACTGCTGCCGCACCGGATCGCGCCGGAGCCTGCTGAATTCGCGCGCCGCTGGTGGCCATGGCTGCTGTGCGGGCTGGTGCTGGCGGCCGGCGTGCCGGCCCTGCAGCGCCACCGGCGCCTGCTGGCCGGGTTGGCACTGCCGCTGTGGGTGTTCTGCGGTATCGCCGGCATCCTGCTGGCTTACCTGTGGGGTTTCAGCGCACACCACGCCGCCTGGGCCAATCGCAACCTGCTGCAGCTTTCGCCGCTGTGCCTGCTGCTGGTGCCGGGCGCGGTGACCCTTGTGCGCGGGCGCGCACCCGGGGCGTGGTTCCGCTGGATGCTGTGGGCGGTTGCCATGCTGTCGCTGCTGGGCCTGGTGCTGCACTGGCTGACCCTGCAGGCGCAGGTGAACCTGCAGTGGATCGTGCTGATGCTGCCACTGCACGCGGCGCTGGCGTGGGTGCTGGGCCGTCGTGACCTGCCTGTCACAGGCCGCTGAAGCAGGATGTCGTCCATGGAAACCACCGCCAATCCAACCTGCGTCATCAACTGCGTGCACTATGACGACCAGGGCAAGCGGCACGACATCGCGCTGGATGCGATCAGCGACGTGATCGCCAGCAACAACGGGTTCGTCTGGGTGGGGCTGTACGACCCTGCCGATTCGGTCCTGTTGAAACTGCAGGAAGAGTTCTGCCTGCACGACCTGGCCATCGACGATGCGCGAAACGCACACCAGCGGCCCAAGGTGGAAGCGTACGGCAACAGCCTGTTCGTGGTGGTCACCACAGCGCAGCGGGTGCACGACCGGATCGAGTATGGGGAAACCCATGCGTTCCTCGGCCCGCGTTTCCTGGTCACGGTGCGCCACGGTGCCTCGCTTTCCTACGCGCCGGTGCGCGCGAGGGTGGAACGCGAGCCGCAACTGCTGACCATGGGTGCGTCCTACTGCCTGTATGGCGTACTGGACTTCGTGGTCGACAACTACCTGCCGATCACCACCGACTTCCGCGACACCCTGGATTCGCTGGAGAAGGACATCTTCGCCGACAGCTACCAGCGCAGCACCGTGGTGCGCCTGTACGAGCTCAAGCGCGAACTCAACAAGATGCGGATGGCGGTGGCGCCGCTGCAGGACGTGCTGGCGCAGCTGCGCCGGTACCCCGGCGAACTGATTCCCGATGAAGTGAAGCTTTACATCCGTGACGTGCACGACCACGCAGTGCGCATCAGCGATGTGATCGATACCCTGCGCGAGATGCTGGGTACCGCGCTGAGCGTGAACCTGTCGCTGGTCACCCTGGCCCAGGGCGAGACAGTCAAGCGACTGGGTGCCTGGGCGGCCCTGCTGGCCGCCCCCACGCTGATCACCAGCTGGTACGGCATGAACTTTACCCACATGCCCGAACTGGACAAACCGTGGGCCTACCCCGCGATGATCATCGGGGTCGGCGCAATCTGCGTGGGTCTGTATCGCCTGTTCAAGCGGGTACGGTGGCTGTAAGCGCGTATCGACCAACGGTCGATACCTACCGCCGTACGTGACCACCGTAGTGTCCCCGCCGGTAGGTGACCACCGTGGGTGTCCCCGCCGGTAGGTGACCACCGTTGGTGGTCACGCTGTATCAGGCGACGTAAACCGTCTTGATGTTCATGAACTCGTGGATGCCGTGGTCGGCCAGTTCGCGACCGAACCCCGAGCGCTTGCTGCCACCGAACGGCAACCGAACATCGCTTTTGACGATCGCGTTGACGAACGCCGCGCCGCATTCAAGCCGCTTGGCGATGCCTTCACCACGCACCCGATCGCCGCTCCACACGCTGCCACCGAGCCCGAACGTGGTGTCGTTGGCCACGCGCAGCGCCTCGGCATCGTCGCGCACGCGCAGGATCGCCGCCACCGGCCCGAACAGTTCCTCGTCGTAGGCCGGCATGCCCGGCACCACGTTGTCGAGGATGGTCGCCGGATAGCCCGCATGGGTACCGGCCAGCGGCTCGCCGCCCAGCAGGACCTTCGCGCCCTTGCCCACGCTAGCCTGCACCTGCTTGTGCAGCTCATCGCGCAGGTCCGCACGGGCCATCGGCGCCAGCGTGGTCTTCTCGTCCTGCGGATCGCCGTACACGCGCGCTCCGGCCGCAGCAACGAACTTCTCCACGAACGCGTCGGCAATCGCGTCGACCACGATGAAGCGCTTGGCTGCGATGCAGGTCTGCCCGCTGTTGTCGAAACGTGACTTCACCGCTGCGGCCACGGTCTTGTCCAGGTCCGCATCGTCCAGCACCACGAACGCATCGCTGCCACCCAGCTCCATCACGCACTTCTTGAGCTGGTCTCCGGCGTTGGCCGCGATCGAGCGCCCTGCCCGCTCGCTGCCGGTCAGGGTGACCGCCTTGACCCGCCTGTCGCGCAGCACCTCGGCCGCCTGATCGTTGTCGATGTGCAGCACGTCGAACACGCCCTCTGGCAACCCGCCGTCGCGGCACACCGCCAGGATCAGGTCGGCGCACTGCGGCACGTTGCTGGCATGCTTGAGCAGGGCCACGTTGCCGGCCATGAACGCCGGCGCCAGGAAGCGAAACACCTGCCAGATCGGGAAGTTCCACGGCATCACCGCGAACACGCAGCCGATCGGTTCATAGCGCACGTAGCTGCGCTGGGCTTCGGTGTCGATCAGCTGGGGCTTGAGGTAATCGGCGGCATGGTCGGCGTAGTACTCGCAGGCCTGCGCGCACTTTTCCACCTCGGCCAGCGCCTCGCCCTTGAGCTTGCCCATCTCGTTGGTCATCGCCTGCTGGATGTCGTCCTTGCGTGCGCGCAGCTGGGCGGCGATGGCGCGCAGGATCGCACCGCGCTCCTGCAGCGAGCGGGCCGACCACAGGGGGAAGGCCGCGGCGGCAGCGGCCAGCCGCTGCTCGATCCCGGCGGCGTCCAGCAGCTCATGGCGGTAAGTCACAAGGCCCGTGGCGGGGTTGACGATTTCGACGGTCATCGCGGTGCTCCGAAAGACAGGCACCCATTCTGCGCCCGGCCCTGTGAGCCGGGTGTTTTCGGGCGTTGCCGGGCAGAGCCCGGCACTACCGGTCTTGGAGCGCCATCTGCACGTCGCGCTGCCGGCGCTTCTCGCTGCGCGCGGTGATGAACCACCCGGCCACCGCCGCGATCGAGACCGCCAGCACCATCAGCGTGGCCAGCGCGTTGATCTCCGGCTTGATGCCCATCCGCACCGAGGCGAATACCTTCATCGGCAGCGTGGTCGAATTCGGCCCGGCCACGAAGCTGGCGATCACCACGTCATCCAGCGACAGGGTGAAGGCCAGCAACCAGCCGGCCACCAGCGCCGGGGCGATGATGGGCAGGGTGATCTGGAAGAACACCTTCAGCCGGCTCGCGCCCAGGTCCATCGCCGCCTCTTCCAGCGAACGGTCCAGCTCCTGCAGGCGCGAGGAGACAATCACCGTCACGAAGGACAGCGTGAAGGTGACATGCGCGATCCAGATGCTGCCCACCCCGCGGCTGGGGAAGCCGGGAATGCCGCCCATCGCCACCAGCAGCGTCATCAGTGAGAAGCCCAGGATCACCTCGGGCATCACCAGCGGCGCGGTGATCAACGCGCCGAACACGGTCTTGCCCGGGAAGCGCTTGAAACGGGTCATCACCATCGCCGCCATCGTGCCGAGCACGGTGGCCGCGCTGGCGGTCCAGAACGCCACCTTCAGGCTGATCCACAGCGCATCCAGGATCTGCCGGTTGTTGAACAGCTCGCCGTACCAGCGCGTGGAGAAGCCGGACCACACCGTGGCCAGCTTGGACGCATTGAACGAATAGATCATCAGCAGCAGGATCGGCAGGTACAGGAAGGCAAAGCCCAGGCCCAGGACCGTCCAGCCCAGCCAGCGGCTGCGGCGCACCATGCTCATGTCAGCTTCCCTTCCAGCTCGCGCTGCTGCACCCGGTTGAACAGCAGGATCGGCACCAGCAGCAGGGCCAGCATCACGATCGCCACCGCCGAGGCAGTCGGCCAGTCGCGGTTGTTGAAGAACTCGCCCCACAGCACCCGCCCGATCATCAGCGTGTCCGGCCCGCCCAGCATTTCCGGGATCACGAATTCGCCCACCGCCGGAATCATCACCAGCATGCAGCCGGCGATGATCCCGGTGCGCGACAACGGCAGCGTGATGCGCAGGAACGCCTGCCACGGCTTGGCACCGAGGTCGTAGGCGGCCTCCAGCAGGCGGTTGTCCAGCTTCACCAAATTTGCATACAGCGGCAGCACCATGAACGGCAGGTAGCAGTACACGATGCCGATGTAGGCGGCGGTCGGGGTGTACAGGATCTGCAGCGGTGCATCGATCACCCCGATTTTCAGCAGCAGCTGGTTGAGCAGGCCGTTGCGGTCGAGGATGCCGATCCAGGCGTACACCCGGATCAGGAACGAGGTCCACGACGGCAGCACCACCAGCATCATCGCCACGTTGCGCGCGGCAGGACTCATCCGCGAAATCACATACGCCATCGGGTAACCGATCAGCAGCGTGAACAGCGTGGCGATCACCGCGATCCTGATCGAGCTCAGATAGGCCAGCACGTACTGGCTGTCCTTGACCATGGCCGCGTAGTTGCCCAGGTTGAGCTTGAGCGAGAACGCACCGTCCACGTACTCCAGCAGCCAGGTATACGGCGGCGAGCCGACCTGGGTGCGCGAGAACGAGATCATGAGGATGATCACGAACGGCACCGCGAAGAACAGCAGCAGCCACAGGTAGGGCGCGGCGATCACGCTGCTGCGCGTGCCGGGGAGCCAGCGCTTCCAGCCGGTGGCGTTCATGCGGTGAGCACCACGCCGTCGTTGTCGCGCCAGTGCACCCAGACGCTGTCGCCCCAGGTCAGGCCATCGCTGGCCCAGCGCTGGGAGTTGGCGAAGTTGGACAGCACCTTGGCCCCGCTGGGCAGGCGCACGTGGTACACCGAATGGCTGCCGAAGTAGGCGATCTCCTCGATCACGCCCTGCGCCTTGTTGGTGTCGCCGGCCGGCTCGTCCTTGCCGATCATCACCTTCTCCGGACGCAGTGCGAACGCCACCGGCTGCCCTTCATAACCGGTGATGCCGTGGGCCACGTAGATGGGCGCCGGGAACAGCGGCGTGCGCACGGTGACGTACTCGGGCAGGTCCTCGTCGATCACCCCATCGAACAGGTTGACCGAGCCGATGAAGCCGGCCACGAAGCGGTTGGCCGGCTGCTCGTAGATTTCGTCCGGCTTGCCGACCTGCTGGATCCAGCCGGCGTCCATGACCGCGATGCGGGTAGCCATGGTCATCGCCTCTTCCTGGTCGTGGGTGACCATCACGCAGGTCACGCCCGAGGTTTCGATGATGTTGACCAGCTCCAGCTGCATCTGCGAGCGCAGCTTCTTGTCCAGCGCGCCCATCGGCTCGTCCAGCAGCAGCAGCTTGGGCCCCTTGGCCAGCGACCGCGCCAGCGCCACGCGCTGCTGCTGGCCGCCCGACAGCTGGTGCGGCTTGCGCTTGGCCAGCTTCTCCAGCTGCACCAGCTCCAGCATCTCGCCGACCCGGCGGCGGATCGCGTCGCGGGCCAGGCCGTCCTGCTTCAGGCCGAAGGCGATGTTCTGCTCCACGCTCATGTGCGGGAAAAGCGCATAGGACTGGAACATCATGTTGATCGGGCGCTGGTAGGGGGGCAGCGCATTGATGCGCTGGCCGTCCAGGTCGATGGTGCCGGCGGTGGGGGTCTCAAAACCACCCAGGCAGCGCAGCAGGGTCGATTTGCCGCTGCCCGAGCCGCCCAGCAGGGCGAAGATCTCACCCTTGCGCACGTCCAGGCTGACGTCGTCGAGCGCGACGAAGCCGTCGAACTCCTTGCGCAGCGCGCGGATGGACAGATAGCCCGGCTCCAGGACCGGGACGACCTCGCCTTCCGGCTTGGCTTCAAATGGCATGGGCAGCGGCTCCAGGAGCGGCATCAGGACGGGGGGACGGCCCATTTTAGCGACCGTTGGCGACAGCAGCGATACCGGATCGTGGCGGTTGGGGCTGGCCGGGAAGAAGCTGAGTCCCCCAAGACACTAATAATAAAGGTGCAGAGGCAGGGTGAACGGGCTTAAAGGTCCCTTCAGCCCTCAGGCGGGTCAAGCCGTCGAGGACCAGCCAGTTGGTCCCCGACATACCGTTAGCGTTGAGCGCACGAGACCGATATACCTTCAGGGCAAGGGAATTTGCTAGGCCCGGAAAATCCTCTGCCACGCAGATATGCGTAACACTTCACAGATCCAAGCCCTGACCAATCCAAAACTCTATCCTTCATCACAAAGCAGGCGCTTGCTTTGTTGATGCACGAATCTGGTGTGAAATGCTTCCACCTCACCCTCAATGGTCCCGACATAGATGTCAACAAAAGCCATTTTCGCAACGTTGTGTGCACTCGGATTTGCATGCCAGCCGTCAATTGCCGGAGCGCAAGTAGTAGCGACCGTAGAGCAAGCCAAGTCGGCGAATCCGTCCACCGTGGCACTGCTCGTCACATACGTAAACAAAGGATCTGAACCTGTCGCACTCCGCCTGATCGATGTTCCGCGCACGGGAAAAGACGAGAAACTCAGAAGCAACGCGCTCAATGTAGTGGGAATCGACGGTTCGCGGCCGAGGTACTTGGGCTACCACATGGGGATGACCAGAGAGGCTTTGAGTCGAACTCAGACACTTGCGCCAGGTGAGTTCATGACCAGGACCATCAACCTCCATGCAAACTACGAACTGAAAGCGGGCATGAGCTATGACGTCTCGCCAACGGAGTACCGCCAAAGTTCAGTCCAGCAATCTGAAGAGTGTGCAGCTTCTCGTGATCGACAACGCTGCACCCGGGCAGTATTCACGACACCTCCAACCATCAGGATCACGGTCCCCAGTAGCATCAAGCCGCATTTCCCGCCGGAACGAGTTGCCAGTGCCAACACAGAAAAGGCCTGCACGCCAGATCAACTGAACGCGATTACGGGGGCCATGGGACCATCCTCCGATCTCGCCCGGGCCGCAAAGTCTTACCTGGCTTCGCTCTACAGGACGGAGGTTATCGATGGAAACGTTGTAACTCGCTTCAACCAGACCCCCCGATACAGCAGCTGGTTCGGTAGTCATGGTGATCCAGATGCCCCAAATCCTGTGAATAAGAGAATCAGGGACGTCGTCAATGCTGCAGCTGACCGATATGGAATGCTGTCACCCGCCACTTGCAGCTGTTCGGACGAAGACGAAAAGGACGGCACTACCGCTTGGGTTGACCCCAACTCCGCCCACGTCATCAACTACTGCCCTGCGTTCTTCAAACTCCCGGTCGGACCCAACATCCAGACTGGCTCACAGGCGGTCACGATCTACCATGAAGTCACACATTTCGATGACTTTCTGTCCAAGGGAGTCTCTGATCTCGACGGCAAATTCAGCTCTCCCGAAGATGCGCGTTGGGTAGCAGGGAATGAGCGCGACCTGGCGGCGGACAACGCCTACAACTTCGAGTACTTCGCTGACAATTATTCCAGTGAAGAGTGAGGCTTCATTCAAGGCACCCGTAACGGTGCAAGCGCTGCACGTACCCCGACACATCGTCGGGGTAGAATCTCTGCAGGGTTGCCCAACGCAGAGCCCTCGCTCAGCAAGCAACCTGCGCTTTGCACATTGCTGCACACGCCTTGCTTGACAGCCTAAGGCATGGCTCACGGGCTTTCACGGCCGAAAACGCTCCCTACTCTGACGTTCCCGGCTAGCCCAGGCGGGCGCGTGTGCAGATCCTTGATGGCCCGCACAGGTTTGGAAATGCAGATCAGCTGAGTCAAGCATCGGATCACAATCCGTACGATCCTGCGTTGACGATGCAACTCCTTCAAGGCGTTATCTCCAGAATGGCGAACGCGCACCAAAAGGAGATACGCATGTACACCAGTGACCGGCTCAAGCGGACCTCGGAAAGTGAACAGCGCTCCCTCAAGTCACACCTTGATGTCGCAATCATTGGAGCCGGACACTCCGGCCTGTCTCTCAGCGCCTTGCTCGTAGAGGCAGGCGTGAGTCACCAGGTTCTGGAAGCAGAAACCATCGGCTCCAGCTGGACGCGGCGGTGGGACTCATTCCGTCTCAATACGCCCAACTTCCTGACCGCCCTGCCCGGCTATCAGTACGACGGCATGGATCCAACGGGTTTCGCCACCGCGCCCGACGTCATCGAGATGCTGACCGGCTATGCGCGTCGACGGCAGCTGCCCGTCGTCGAGGGATGCGTCGTGCATCGGGTCTTTGCGGCAGGCGATGGCTACCGCGTCATCACCAGCGAAGGGACGCTGGAAGCACGCTGCGTGGTGGTGGCCAGCGGGGAATACCGTCGCCCGCGCTGGCCACGGGCGTTCTTCTCCCCTGCCCCCGAGCTGGAGGTCGTCCACTCCAGCGACTACCGTCGACCCGAGCAGCTCGGCCCCGGTGCAGTGCTTGTAATCGGCGGTGGCCAGTCCGGCGCGCAGATCGCCCAGGACCTGCGCACTGCCGGGCGCGAGGTGTATTGGTCCATGGCCGACCGCTTCTCGCACATCCGCCGGGTGCGCGGCAGGGACTCGATGCACTGGTGGGACATGCAGGGGCTGCTGCACCGGCATGTGAGCGAACGCCCGGACGTGATCGCGGGGCTGCCGGGCGCCCTGCAGAAGGCGCGAACGGCGGAGTTCCCCTTGGTATCGGGTACCGGCGCGCTGGGCATGGGCAGTTCGATCAGCCTGCTGTCGATGCACCGCGACGGCATCGTGCTGCTCGGCAGGCTGAAGCATCTGGAAGGCCACATCGCGCATTTTCGCGACGCGCGCCCGCAGATCCGCGCAGCGGTGGCCGGCACCCGCGCCGAATACAAGCACCTCAACGACATGGCCGATGCGCACTACACGACAGCCACAGAGATCCCCACTGACGACGCGCGCTACCTGCCCGAGGAGGTCTATCTGGACTGGGAGCCGGACGCCTCACCGCGCTGCATCCGGCTGGACGCAGCCGGCATCGGCGCCATCGTGGCGGCCACCGGTTTCGACGCACAGTGGCCATGGCTCGAAGTACCGGGCGTGCTCGATCCGAACGGCTACCCGCTGGGCGCTTACGGCGTCTCCCCGCAGCCGGGCCTGTTCTTCATCGGCATGTACAACCTGCAGCGACCAAGCTCGAACTTCCTGTGCAATGGTGGGCGGGATGCGGAAGCGCTCTTGCCGAGCATTCTCGCGCAGCTACGGTATCCTTCGGCGATGGTCAATTCGTGCATCGAACGGATGGAATCGTGAGGGTCCAAAGGCCATGGATGGTGGCTGCCCTCCTGCTATGTGTTTCTTCTACCGAAGCGAGAGTCGCCGCATCCATCAAGCAACGCTGCGCGCCACCCAGCGACAGCGTTGTGGTGACGGTGCGGTACGTCAACACAGGCGCACAGACAGCCACGATCCGCGAAGCAGACATTCCCCGCGCGATGCCTGACGGAAAACTGTGGAGCGACTATTTCCAGGTGGTCTCGACCTCTGGCAACGCGGCGAGGTACACGGGAAACGTGGTCAACCTGGTGCCGGAGGTACGGAATGAGGCCGTGGCACTGAAGCCAGGCGAGGAGGTTGCTGTCGACGTCAACATCTCCGCCAACTATGCGCTGGATCAGGAAGCCACGTACGACATCCAACTCCGCGGATTTCAACAGTCGTCCGAACACGGCACCCGGACCTTCACGGACTCCCCGTCGACCAGAATCCTCCCGCCTCGCATCTGGGCACGCCGGCGCTGCTCCCAATGAAAAAGGGCCGCCGATTCTGACCGGCGGCCCTTCCATCCATCCTTCAGACCCGTCGCCTCAGCGACCCGTCTTCACCTCGGTCCACAACCGGGTGTAGAGCTTGTCCACTTCCGGCGGGTTGATCGAGTAGGTGAACATCTTCGCGGCCACCTCGGCCGGCGGGTAGATGGTCGGGTCATTGCGGATCGCTTCATCCACCATCGGCGTGGCCGCGCTCACCGGGTTGGCGTAGTGGATGAAGTTGGTGTTGGCCGCGGCGACCTTCGGGTCCAGCAGGTAGTTGATGAAGGCATAGGCCGCTTCCGGGTGCTTGGCATCCTTGGGGATGGCCAGCATGTCGAACCACTGCGGCGCGCCTTCCTTCGGGATCGAATAGGCCACGGTCACGCCGTTGGCCGCTTCGGCCGCGCGGTCGCGGGCCTGGATGATGTCGCCCGACCAGCCCACCACCAGGCAGGTGCCGCCGTTGGCCAGCGAACCCACGTACTGCGAGGAGTGGAAGTTCTGCACGTACGGGCGGATGGTCTTGAGCAGGTCGGCCGCTTTCTGGATCACCGCCGGGTCATGGCTGTGCGGGTCTTCGCCCAGGTAATGCAGCGCGATCGGAATCATGTCGGCCGGGGTATCCAGGATCGTGATCCCGCAATCCTTCATCTTGGCGATGTTTTCCGGCTTGAAGATCAGGTCCCAGCTGTTGGCGATCTCGGTGCTGCCGCCGAAACGCTCCTTGAGCATCTCCACGTTGTAGCCGATGCCGGTGGTGCCGATCATGTACGGCACACCGTACTTGTTGTCCGGATCCTGCTGCGCGATGCGCTTCATCATCTCCGGATCGAGATTGGCCAGGTTCGGGATCCTGCTCTTGTCCAGCGGCAGGAACACGCCTGCCTGGATCTGGCGGCCGAAGAAGTTCAGGGTCGGCACCACCACGTCGTAGCCGCTGCCACCGGCCAGCAGCTTGGTCTCGACCATCTCGTCGCTGTCGAACACGTCGTAGGTCACCTTGCTGCCGGTGGCCTTTTCGAAGTTCGGGATGGTGTCTTCGGCGATGTAATCGCTGTAGTTGTAGACGTTCAGCACCTTGCTGTCTTCCTGCTTGGCGCCGCCACAGGCGCTGAGCAGGGACACGGCGATGCCGAGGGTGAGGATTCGCAGCTTCATTGGACTCTCCGCAGGTCAGGTGCGAGGTGGGGGAACCGGCCGGACCGGTAGAACGGTGCCAGCGTACCGGGCAACTGCTTGTTTTCCCAGCCGCTCACACATTCAGCAGCAGGAATTCGCGTTCCCAGGAGCTGATGACCCGGAAGAAGGTCTCGTATTCCTTGCGTTTGACCGACACATAGGCCCGGCAGAAGCGCTCGCCCAGCATCTCGCGCAGCTCGGGGCAGCGCTCCAGGCCATCCAGCGCCTCGCCCAGTGAGCGCGGCAGATCGTAGCCCAGCTCCTTGGCGCTGCCGCTGATCGGCGCGGTCGGCGAGCCCTGCTCGCGGATGCCCAGCAGGCCGGCGGCCAGGGTGGCGGCCATGGCCAGGTAGGGATTGGCGTCAGAGCCGGCGAACCGGCTTTCCACCCGCATGTTCTCGGGGGTGTCCATCGGTACCCGCAGCCCGCAGGTACGATTGTCAAAGCCCCAGTGCACGTTGCTCGGCGAGACCTCGCCAAATACCAGCCGGCGGTAGGAATTGACGTTCGGCGCAAAGAAGGCCATCGCTGCCGGCACGTACTTCTGCAGACCGGCCAGGTAGTGCCCGAACAGCGGGCTGAACTCTTCGCCGCCGCTGTCGCCGCTGAACACGTTGTGGCCGTCGCTGATCCGCACCAGGCTCTGGTGGATGTGCATGGCGCTGCCCGGCTCGGTTTCCATCGGCTTGGCCAGGAAGGTAGCGTACACCCCGTGGCGCATGGCCGATTCGCGCATGGTGCGCTTGAACAGAAACACCTGGTCGGCCAGGTCCATCGCGTGGGCGTGGGTGAAGTTGACCTCCAGCTGCGCCGCGCCGGATTCGTGGATCAGCGTGTCCACGTCCAGCTTCATCGCGTCGCAGTAGTCGTACATCAGGTCGAGGATCGGATCGAATTCGTTGACCGCATCAATCGAGTACGACTGGCGTGCCGTTTCCGGGCGGCCGGAGCGGCCGGCGGGCGGCAGCAGCGGGAAATCCGGGTCGGTGTTCTTCTGCACCAGGAAGAACTCCAGCTCCGGCGCCACCACCGGTCGCAGGCCCAGTTCGGCATAGGCATCCAGCACCCTGCGCAGCACGTTGCGCGGGGCCAGTTCGTGCGGCTCGCCGTGCTTGGTGTAACAGTCGTGGATGACCTGCGCAGTGGGATCGGTGGCCCACGGCACCATGCGCACGGTGTCCGGGTCCGGGCGCAGGATCATGTCCGAGTCCGACGGCGAGGTCAGCTCGTAGTAATCGTCCGGGAACTCGCCGGTGACTGTGGTGGCGAAAATGCCCTCGGGCAGGCGGGTGCCGTAATCGTGCGAGAACTTGTCGGCGGGGATGATCTTGCCGCGCGCGTTGCCGGTGATGTCCGGCACCAGGCATTCCACCTCGGTGATGCGACGATCCTTGAGCCAGCGCAGCAGCGCGCTCTCTTCGGCGGCCGGCTTTTCGGCGGCCTTGCGCGAGGGCGGCTTCCGCGGGGAAGCGGCCGTCTTTCGCGATGGAGAAGGAGCTTTGCGCGAACGCGTTCGGGTGGTCATGACCGGTCTGCTGTGCTGGAGTAACGACGACAAGCTTCGCCGAAGGGCTGGAACATCGTGTGATAGTGCCACTCTAACTCCGCCGGCGGCCGCCGTCACAGCGGGCGCACCTGCCCTCGACACGGGTTGCTGGCATGCTGTGCGCATGAGCGAGTCCCCGATGAGCCTGGCCGGCCAGGCACACGCACCCAGCTGGTATGCCGAAAGCGTGCCCGACACGGCACTGCGCGCGCCGCTGCGGGGCGACCATGCCACCGACGTCTGCGTACTGGGCGGCGGCTACACCGGCCTGTCGGCCGCACTCTCGCTGGCCGAGCGCGGCTATCGGGTGACCGTGCTTGAAGCGCAGCGGGTCGGCTGGGGCGCCTCCGGGCGCAACGGCGGCCAGGCCATTGTCGGCTACGGCTGCGAGGTGGATACGCTGGAACGGCTGGTCGGCAATGCCGATGCGCGCCGCCTGTTCGACTTCTCGCGCGAGGGCATGGCCCTGCTCCGCAATCGCCTGAGCCACTACGCCATCGACTGCGACTGGCGCGACGGTCATGCCAGCGTAGCGATCAATGCCCGCCAGGAGCGTGCGCTGCGCTCAGGCATGGACACCTTGGTGGAGCGCTACGACTACCCGCTCCAATGGTGGGACCGACAGCAGCTGTGCAGCCAGCTCGACAGCCCACGCTATCGCAGCGCAATGTTCGATGCGGCCAGCGGTCATCTGCATCCGCTCGCCTATGCGCAAGGGCTCGCCCGCGCGGCCGAGGGGCTGGGCGTGGTGATCCACGAGGCCAGCCCTGTCCTGGACCTGGTGCGCGGGGACCGCCCGCAGCTGCGCACCGCCAGCGGCACCGTCACCGCCAATCAGGTGGTCATCGCCGGCAACGCGTGGCTGCAGGGCATCGCGCCGGAGCTGGAAAGCCGGATCATGCCGGTGGGCACCTATATTGGCGCAAGCGCCCCCTTGGGGGAGGAACGGGCCCGGGCGCTGATCCGCAACGACATGGCCGTGGCCGACGTGAGCTGGGCGCTGGATTACTTCAAGCTCAGTACCGACCACCGCCTGCTGTTCGGCGGCCGCGCCAGCTATTCGGCGCTACCACCGCCGAACCTGCGCGGGGTAATGACCAGACGCATGCACCAGGTGTTTCCGCAGCTGGCCGACGTGGGCATGGAGCAGGTCTGGGGCGGCTACGTGGACATCACCCGCAACCGCGCCCCGCATTGGGGCCGGCTTACCCCTAACGTGTACTTCGCGCAGGGTTTCTCCGGCCATGGCGTCGCGGCGACGGGATTGGCCGGCAAGGTCATCGCTGATGCCATTGCCGGGCAGAACGAGCGGCTGGACGTGTTTGAGCGCATTCCGCATGGGCGCTTCCCGGGGGGGAAGCTGCTGCGCACGCCATTGCTGGTGGCCGCGATGTCCTGGTACAAGCTGCGGGATGTGCTGGGGTGAAGGCTGATCGGTGATCGGAAGCGCCGTATCCGGGTTCGTTCCGGGTGGGAGGCGTCAGGCCCACGAGATCGATGAAGATAGGAATATGTGCGGACTTGGGCGCGCATCGGCGGCGACAGAACGATGTAGGTCGCACCGGAAGTGAGACGCACCTCCGACTATTTCTCAGGATCTGTCGGATATCCCTCCAAGCGCGTGGAGTCCGCCGCAGACCCGCAGATCAAGCAAGCGCGTAGACGCTTCCAGCCATCGATCCAGCGATTGATTCCGATGTGGCCGGCCGATACCGTCTCCGCCCGAAGCGTGCCTGCATGAGCTGGCACTGATCCTGCAGGGACCGGAGGGGAATGTGAAACTGGATTGGTGGAGAGATGGACTTCGACTGGACTTTCGCATTCGGCCCATGGGGATCGCACTATCGGCCTTGTACGCGATTACTTGTCTGGCCGTGCGCGATGTTTCCCTCGATCAGTTTCACCTTCCTGCCGGGATCCGGATCGCGGCGCTGCTGTTGGTGCCTCCGCGCCTCTGGATATACCTGGCACTGGGTGAGTATGCATACCTAGCATGGGTGCGGTACCCCTTGGTCGAGGAGTTTGGACTTGCGTGGGCCACCGTCGGGTCGGCGATTCTTATTCCCTTGGTCGCAGTGGCCGTGCGGCTGCATATGCCAAGCATGAAGTCCCAGCAGGTTTACTGGTTGCTATCACTGGCCGCCTGCTCGGCCGTCCTGATAGCAGTGATCAGGCTTTCGACGATGCATCTACTGTGGCCTGAGCCACCGGAGGAACGCTTTCTCGCCAGCATTGGACGGCACGTGCTGGGCGACTACATCGGAATACTGACCGTTGCTCCGTTGGCACTACTCTGGGTAAAGCGCCATGAACAGCCTATGCTGGACCGCACGTTGCTTTGGCCATCCGTCTCATCTGTTTTGGTGCTGGTCGCCTTGGGCGCCGCGCCGACCTACTTCACAATCGGATCCGTGGCAATAAAGACCGCCATCCAGCTCATGATGCTTGCTCCCGTCATCGCACTGACCTGCATGCATGGGTGGCGCGGCGCGGCAATCGGCGTTCCCCTGATCAATCTGGCCGTCCACCTAACAACCCCCAGCACAGGCCTCCCCGGGTCTTTCGACGCCGCTACGTTCAAGACTCAGCAGATCATTGCCGCGACGGGCACTGCACTACTGGCACTCGGCTCACGAATCACGCAGCTGTACTACCACCATGTCCATGGCAGGCTTGATCGATCTGAGGCCATGAGCCTGACCCGCTCGGCTCAGATGGCCAGTGAGATGAATCTGCGTGCCCGCGCCCTGGATATTCGAGGCCTGAGCGATAACCTTGACAGAGCTCTCAGCGACCATGCTGACTGGCTCAGAAATCACGGGCACGACAAGCTGGCCAACAGCTTGCTGAAGACTACTGTCCTGCATTCGAGGAAGTTTCGCGAGCAGGTCACGATGGTTTATCCCACGTCCCTTGAGCATGTCGGCCTCTATCTTGCTCTCCAGATTGGCGGCATCAGTGAAGCCTGGAGCACCACAAATCGACTTCTCGAGCATCGCCTCACCGGGGACCCCTGCCAGCTCAGCGTTGGTTTGCAGCTGGCGGCGTATCGCACCCTGACCGAAGCAGTCGCGCTGTTGCTTCGGAATGAACCAGGGCAGATCCAGATCCGGGCGCGTAGCGGGACGCTTAAGAAACAGAAGGGAATCATGGTGTCGATATCTGTACAGAATTCCAGCCAGACACTCTCGGCCACCACGCTGACCCAGGCGGTGGAACGGCTTGCCGGACGGACAATTGGTTATGGCGGCTCAGTCGAGTGCCGCCACAACAGGATCCGGATGCTGCTGTTGGAGGAGCGTGCCGGTTAGGTCACGGACCTGCGGATTCGACCGACCAGATCGACCGATCACCGTGTCGGTAGACCAGCAGGGTGAAATCGGGGTGTCGGTAGACCGGCAGGCGTTGCGCGCCGGAAGCGATCTCCAGCCGACTGGGTGGCAAAGAGACCTCATGCGAACCTTGACCCGCGGGCAGGGCCCAGAACTGATCATCCAGATTCCCAACGATGGCGAGGACATTTCCCTCGATGTCGTTGATCTGATAGTACGTTATGCCATCGCGCTGGAAGCCGTAGACACGCCAGCTTGGGTCCAAGCTGAGGTTCCTGGCTGAAGGATACGATTCCCCCAGTCCTTGGGCGGCGAGCTCCGCTCCGGTACCAGAGCCTGGACAGCATTGCGCAGCGGCAAGCATCGGCGCTGACATCAGAAGCGAGAGGGAGATGGCGAGTTTGGCTGATTTCACGGGCACGGCGGGATCTCCAGTTGGAGGGGTGAGAAGGCTCACTCCCATGCTATCCACGCCGCTCAGTCGCACGCTCTGCAACATCTCTGAGTCTGCGGGCACCTATGACGGTTGATCCGGTTGGCTATACAACGGCAGCAGATCCGCTCAGTCTTTGGGGGAGGCGGAGGGTTCGCCGGGAGCCCGGGTCGAGGACTGCGAACCAACACACCATTTTCGTCGAGCCGTGGTCGCCGCGATTCCGCCAACGGCGGATTGGAACCATTGCGTAGCTTCGTCATTGCCTGCGTGTCACACCAGAATGCCGGATCATCGCTACCCTCCGATGGAAGATGCATCAGGGCACGATACTGAGGAACTAGATCCTAGCGAAACTTCCAATATTCAATCGCACACGTAACTCCTGAATGCCTGCGTGCCAACCGCCGCCATCAGGGTTGCTTGGAGCGATGGAAATCGGGAAGCGGTTCATTCAACCAGCCGGCAGAGTAATGGGCTGCGACCCCTAGAAGGCAATTCAGCATGGGCATTACGATTGTTGGGCGCTTCTCCAGCGCGGCAACCCCTGCTAGACCGCTGCAAGGCCTGCACCGTGGGCGAATCAAGGTTCGGAATGTACAGAACCGCTGGCTGAAGATCGGGGTAAGTCTTCACCCGCACATCAATCCAGTGCGGAGTGACCGCCCTGCGCAGAATGATGCGCGACAAGCATATCAATTGAATGCCCTTCGACACGGGCACGCGCTGATTGGTCTGCTGCGGATCTTTTCGCTTCCCAAGCTCGATGCCAGAACTCGCACCACACTCGTTGAGGCGATCGAGTCCGTTCGACAGTCGGCCATCAGCGGTCAGTTCGGGGATGCCAAACATCATCTTCAGGACGCGAGCCAGGAATGCCCGCCAGACATCCGCGGAGAACTGCGGGCCGTTGGAATGAGACTATCGTCTTCCGTCGAACCGATCAGTCCCTGCAACCATCCAGTGGAACAGATTGGATCGCAGGCAATGGCCGGAACAATCTGCGCAAGGCTGCTGGGGAACGTGCAGCGACCTGAATTGCAACCATTCGAGCCGGTCCCTGCCCTTCGCAGCACAGCGATCGTGACCGTAGCAGAGGCGCTCACGCGCGAACTGGCGACATGTGAGAGCAAAGATCAGGTGATTGCCGTTCTCTCCGGTTTCGTGGACAGGTTCAGGCTGGGTGAGGTGCCGCTTCCGCCAGGCAGGTTCACTGTGCTTGATGAGGCGCGAAGTGCACTTGTGTACTGCGAGAAATTCGATGTCAGGCAGGCTGGGCAGTCGCTGTCCGCTCCCATGAGTGGGTTTCCGCTTCTAGAAGCCAAGGCTTTGAATGAGGCGGATCATGATGGTTGGCGGGCGGCCTTGATGGCATAACGCCGGGATGTTGCGAGGTTGCCACGCAGGGCGTGGCACTACGGAGTCGGATGCGGGCATTGCGGCGTTGGATCCTGGCAATGGGGTCGCGGATCCGGACATGGCGATCACAGATCCGGAGATTGACCCTAAAGTCCGGCGTGAAGACGCCGATACACCTTCCGACCCTCTCGGATTTCGAGCGTACGTACCATGCCGGCACTGTTTCAGGGCGCCTTTCCCAGCGACCCCGGTGATGACCTCCCCCAGCGGATCCTGCTGGTGGAGAACTCGCGCACGTTCACCAGCATGCTCAAGGAAGCCATCGAGCAGCGCCTGGAGCTGCCGGTGTCGGTGGCGACCTCGCTGGCCGAGGCTGGGCGGCTGCTGGATGAGGAACAGGGCTGGTTCCTGGTGCTGACCGGACTGGTGCTGGCCGATGGCGACCGCGACAAGGTGGTGGAGTATTTCCTTTCGCGTGGGCTGCGCACCGTAGTGGTCAGCGGGGTATACGACGAAGACCTGCGCAAGCGCGTGCTGCAGCAGCAGATCATCGACTACGTGCTCAAGAACACCCCCGGCAGCATCGATTACCTGGTGTGGTTGGTGCAGCGGCTGGAGCGCAACCGGCGCATCGCCGCGCTGGTGGTTGACGATTCGATGTCCGCGCGCATGTATGCCGCCTCGCTGCTGCGCATGTACGGCCACGATGTCTACGAGGCCGCTGACGGCACCGAAGGCTTGAAGGCGATTGAAGCCCACCCTTCGATCCGGCTGGCGGTGGTCGACCAGGAAATGCCCGGCATGGAGGGCGTGGAATTCACCCGCCGCCTGCGCACCCTGCGCTCACGCGACAAGGTGGCGGTAATCGGCATTTCCGGCAATACCGATCCGTCACTGATTCCGCGCTTCCTCAAGAACGGCGCCAACGACTTCCTGCGCAAGCCTTTCTCGCGTGAAGAGTTCTTCTGCCGCGTCTCGCAGAACGTTGACCAGCTGGAGCTGATCGGCACCCTGCAGGACCTGGCCACCCGCGACTTCCTCACCGGCCTGCCCAACCGCCGCTGCTTCCTGGAGCAGAGCACGCGCCAGCTGCCCAAGCTGCAGTTGGAGGGCGAGCAGGTGGCGGTGGCGATGATCGACATCGACCACTTCAAGCACATCAATGACACCCACGGCCATGAAGCCGGGGACGACGCGCTGCGGGCGGTGGCCGCCGCGGTGGCCGACCACGCGCGCGACCAGGACCTGATCGCCCGTTTCGGCGGCGAAGAGTTCTGTCTGCTGGTGCCGGGGCTGGAAGAAGACGAGGCGATCGGCTATTTCGAGATCCTGCGCCAGCGCATCGCGGCGCTGGAAGTGGATCTTGGCCACACCACCCTGCGCATGACCGTCAGCATCGGCTTGTGCTGCCTGCGTCCGCAGCAGGATTCGCTGCACCGGCTGATTTCCGAAGCCGACCGCCAGCTGTACCTGGCCAAGGCCGGCGGCCGCAACCGCGTATGCAGCACGCGCGAGGCCACCGCCGCCCGGGAACCCGCGCTGGCGCCTTGATCCAGATCAACGCGGAGCCGCCGTGCCCTGCCTAGAGTCGTTCCCAGCGAACATCACAGGGAACGCAGCATGGCACTTCTGGTCTGGCAGGACGACCTGAACATCGGCATCGACGTCATCGACCACCAGCACATGCGGATCGTGGAGATGCTCAACCACCTGCACGTGGCCCAGACCAGCCTGCACAAGGTGGCCGTGGCCGAGGTGATCGACGAACTCGTGGACTACACCATGTCGCACTTCGCGTTCGAAGAAGAGCTGATGGAAGAAGCCGGCTACCCGTTCTGCGCCGCGCACAAGCGCGTGCACGAGATCTTCGGCAAGCGCGTGTCCGAATACCGGCTGCGTTTCCAGGCCGGCGAAGACATCACCGACGAACTGCGCACGATGCTGTCGCGCTGGCTGTTCAACCACATCCGGGGCGATGACAAGGCCTACGCCGAATCGGTCAAACAGCACCTGAACCAGTTTGCCCGCGACCACCAGCAGGGCAGCTGGCTGGGTCGCACGCTCAAGCGGATTTTCCGCTGAGCCGGGTCGGCCGGCCCATGGCCAGCAGCGCCAGGATGGTGATCACCGCGGTCAGGCACAGGTAGTAGCCCACTGCGACCAGACCAAAACGGCCGGCCAGCCAGGTGGCCACGTACGGCGCCGGCGCCGCGCCGAGGATGCCGGCCAGGTTGAACGACAGCGAAGCGCCGGTGTAGCGCACCTGGACCGGGTAGATTTCGGCCAGGAACGTGCCGCACGGGCCATAGGTCAGGCCCATCAGGAACAGGCCAAGCGCGAGGAACCCCACCACCAGCCACGGACTGCCTGCCTGGAACAACGGCGCGAACAACACGCCGAAGCCGAGGATCAGGCCGCTGGCCACGATCATCGTGCGCCGGGTGCCCCAGCGGTCGCCGTACATCGCCGACAGCGGAATACCGGCGGCGAAGAACAGGATGCCCACCATCTGCAGCAGCAGGAACTGCTCGCGGCTGTAGCGCAGCACAGTCGTGCCGTAGCCCAGGGTAAACACCGTCATCAGGTAGAACAGCACGAAGGTGGCGAATGCGCCGAGCGTGCCCAGCACCAGCGTGCGCGGATGATGGCGCAGCACGCTCCACATCGGCAGGCGCACGCGTTCGTTGCGGTCCAGTGCGGCCTGGAACTGCGGGGTCTCATGGATGTTCAGGCGCACCCACAGGCCTACCGCTACCAGCAACGAACTGGCCAGGAACGGCACGCGCCAGCCCCACTGCAGAAAGTCCGCATCGCTCATCGCGCGGCCCAGCAGCAGGAAGATGCCGGCCGAGAGCAGGAACCCGAGTGGCGCGCCCAACTGCGGGAACATGCCGTACCAGGCGCGCTTACCCGGCGGCGCGTTTTCGGTGGCCAGCAGTACCGCCCCACCCCACTCACCGCCCAGGCCCAGGCCCTGCCCGAACCGGCACAGCGCCAGCAGCGCCGGCGCCACGATGCCGATGCTGGCGTGGGTGGGCAGCAGGCCGATCGCCACGGTCGACACGCCCATGGTCAGCAGCGCGGCCACCAGCGTGGCCTTGCGACCGATCCGGTCGCCGTAATGGCCGAATACCGCCGAGCCGACCGGGCGGGCGATGAACGCCACCGCGAAAGTCGCCAGCGACTGCAGCAGCGCTGCACCCTCGCTGCTGTCGGGGAAGAACAGGTGCGGGAACACCAGCACCGCCGCCGTAGCGTAGATGTAGAAGTCGAAGAATTCGATGGTGGTGCCGATCAGGCTGGCCAGCAGGATACGGCGGGGCGAATTGGCGGCGGTGGCTGCGGCAGGAGTCGACATCGTTCACGTGCGGGAAGATCAGCTGCCCGATTCTGCCACGTGACCGCCGCCGACCGGCGGGATGGTTGCACCGGCAACATTGACTGGCCCCGTGATGCTTGACGACACCCGCGGCAGCCCCGGCCGTTGGCCGGGCCAGGCGGTCCACAACGAAGCAACGATCCAGGCAGTAGAGTCGATCCCATCCACATCCGCAGATCCAGCACCATGGCCCGAACGGAAACCCCACCGTCCTCCCTCTCCCAACATGCGCCCACCACCCTCGACGCCTGGTGGATGCCGTTCACCGCCAACCGCCAGTTCAAGGCCGCGCCGCGCCTGCTGGTGCGTGCCGAAGGCATGTATTACCACGACGTGGACGACCGCCCGATCCTCGATGGCGCCGCCGGGCTGTGGTGCTGCAACGCCGGGCACGCGCGGCCGCGGATCGTGCAGGCCATCCAGCAGCAGGCGGCTACGCTGGATTTCGCCCCGCCGTTCCAGATGGGCTCGCCGCTGCCATTCGTGCTGGCGCAGCGCCTGGCCGCGCTCGCCCCCGGACCGTTGAACCATGCCTTCTTCACCAACTCCGGTTCCGAGGCGGTGGATACGGCGATGAAGATCGTGCTCGGCTATCACCGGCTGCGGGGCGAAGGCCAGCGCACCCGTTTCATCGGGCGCGAGAAGGCCTACCACGGGGTCGGTTTCGGTGGGCTGTCGATTGGCGGGCTGCCCAACAACCGCAAGGGTTTCGGGCCGCTGCTGGCGGGCACCGACTTCCTTCGCCACACCCTGGACGTGTCACGCAATGCCTTCACTCCCGGGCTGCCCCGCCACGGCGCCGAACTGGCCGAAGACCTGGAACGGCTGATCGCGCTGCACGACGCCTCGACGATCGCTGCGGCGTTCGTCGAGCCCATTGCCGGTTCGGCCGGGGTGATCCTGCCGGCGCCGGGCTACCTGCAGCGCCTGCGCGAGATCTGCGACCAGCACGGCATCCTGCTGGTGTTCGACGAGGTCATCACCGGTTTCGGCCGGGTCGGCAACGCCTTTGCCGCGCAGCGCTTCGGGGTCACCCCGGACCTGCTGACGATGGCCAAGGGGCTGACCAACGGCGCGGTGCCGATGGGCGCGGTAATGGTGTCCGATGCCATCCACGCCGCCTATATGCAGGGCTCGCCGGGGGCCATCGAGCTGTTCCACGGCTATACCTATTCCGGCCACCCGCTGGCCTGCGCTGCTGCGTTGGCGGCACTGGACACCTATGCCGCCGAGGGCCTGTTCGAGCGTGCCATCGAACTGGGCGAATACTGGCAGACCCGCCTGCACAGCCTGCGCGGGCTGCCGAACGTGGTGGACATCCGCAATTTCGGGCTGATCGGTGCGGTCGAGCTGGCGCCGCGCAAGGATGCTCCCGGCAGCCGGGGCTATGAGGTGTTCGAGCGCTGCTTCCGCGATGGGGAACTCCTGGTGCGCTGTACCGGCGATGTGATCGCGCTGTCGCCGCCGCTGATCATCGACCGGGCGCAGATCGACCGGATCGTGGACGTGCTGGGCGAGATGATCCGCGCCACGGCGTGATGCTGGCGACCGGTACAATGGGCGGTCAACAGCTGCTCGCCGACCGGATTGCATGGATATTGTCGTCAAAGAAGAACTCAAGGCCTACATCGATCCGCTCACCGCCGACGAATACGAGGCACTGGAGCGCAGCATCCTGGCCGAAGGCTGCCGCGACGCGCTGGTACTGTGGAACGATGTACTGGTGGATGGGCACAACCGCTACGGCATCTGCCAGAAGCATGGCCTGCCGTTCCAGACGGTGCAGAACACCCGCTTCCAGTCGATGGATGACGTGCACCTGTGGATGATCGAACAGCATCTGGGCCGGCGCAGCGTCTCCGACTTCCAGCGCGGTGTGCTGGCCCTGCGCAAGCGCGACATCTTGGCCGAGCGCCACCGCGCCGACCAGGCCCAGCTGCAGCGCGAAAGCGACGGCGAGATTGCCGATGCCACGCCCGAGGGTGACGATGACAGCCCACCGTGGGCGCCGGCGCCGAAGGTGAGCCGCGCCGACATGGCGCGCGAAGCCCGGCTGAGCAGCAGTCAGGTGACGATGATCGAGCGTATCCACAAGCAGGCCGCGCCGGAACTGGTGGAAGCGGTCAAGAGCGGGGTGATCTCGATCAGCGCCGCGGCGGCGGTGGCTGCGCTGCCGGAAGAGGAGCAGCGTGCGGCCGCAGCCGCCGGCAAGGAAGAGCTGAAGCAGGCCGCCAAGCGCGTGCGCGAGGCCAAGCGCAAACCGCGCAAACCAGTGCAGGAGGTTCTGCACAGCGCCGATGGCGAGCTGGAGATCGATCCCAGTCGTGAAGCCGAGATTGCCGAGGCACTGACCTCGCTGGGCGAAGGTCCGGCCGAGCTGCGCCAGCGGGTGATCGCGCTGACCCTCGAAAACGATGCGCTCCGCGCGCAGCTGAGGTCACTTCGCCAACAGGTCGGCGAAGTGGCGTAACCCGTTTTGCCGGCCAACGACCGGCACTACCGTCGAGCGATGAGGAATTTCCATGGTAGCGCCGGCCGTTGGCCGGCCCTCCAGAATGCCTGTCGAGGCGGTGTTCGCACCCGTGTCGATACACTTGCCGCATGAACACCCCTCCCTCGATTGACCCCCGCCGCGCCCAGCTGCGCCGCCTCAAAGCCATTGCCCTGGCGATGCTGCTGGCCATGCTGGCCGGTTTCGTCGTCAGCCACCTCAACGGCGAGCGCGGCATCTGGGCGTGGGTGTCCGCCTTCTGCGAAGCGGCTGCGGTGGGCGCGCTGGCCGACTGGTTCGCGGTGGTGGCGCTGTTCCGTCACCCGCTCGGGCTGCCGATCCCGCACACCGCGATCATCCCGCGCAGCAAGGAACGCATCGCCGACAGCCTGGCGGTGTTCGTGCGCGACCAGTTCCTGGAACCGCAGGCACTGCTGGCCCGGCTGCAGGTATTCGACCCCGCCAGCCGGCTCGGTAGCTGGTTGGCCGATCCGGAACGCTCGCGGCTGTTGGCCGACATGGCCCGCGGCTGGGCCCTGCAGGCGCTGGATTTCCTTGACGAAGCTGCCGTGCGCCGCAGCATCCAGTCGTTCGTGGTCGAGCAGTTGCGGCAGTGGAACGCCGCAGCCACCGCCGGTGAGCTGCTCGGCCTGCTCACTGCCGATAACCGCCATCAGCGGGTGCTGGACGAAGGGCTGACCCGGATCAGCCAGTGGATGGACAACGAAGCGGTGCGGCAGCGGGCGTCCGAGTTGATCGTGCGCTACATCCAGCGCGAATGGCCGAAGCTGGCCAGCACGGTCAACTGGGTCAAGCCGATCGATGAAATCGGCGACAGCCTGGCCGAGCGCATGGCGCACGCAGTACTGGCCGAGCTGCAGCAGATCCTGGCCGAGCCGGAACACCCGCTGCGCAAGGACTACGAGGTGTGGCTGGGCGACTACATCCGGCGCCTGCGTCATGACCCGGCCCTGGCCGAAAAGGTCGACCAGCTCAAGCAGCAGGTGATCGACCACCCGGCCGTGCAGGAGTACGTTCAGGGCCTGTGGGCGCGCATCCATGCCAGCCTGCGCGCCGACCTGTCCAGCGAAGACTCGGCGCTGGCCGGACACCTGCGGCGCAGCCTGGCCAAGGTCGGCCAGGCGCTGCAGGACGATCCCTCCCTGCGCGAGGCGCTGAACCAGCATCTGATGGACGGTGCCGAGCGCCTGACCAGCCGCCTGCGCGAGGGCGTGACCAGCCATATCGCCCAGACCGTGAAGGGGTGGGACGAACGGCACCTGGTGGAGCAGCTGGAGCTGAGTGTGGGTCGCGACCTGCAGTTCATCCGGTTCAACGGCACCCTGGTGGGTGGGTTGATCGGGCTGTTGCTGCATGCGTTGACTGTTTGGATGCACTGGTAATGCACGGTCACGACCAACGGTCGTGACCTACCGGAATCCGGCATCGATCAACACCGGATGGGGCATCGATCAATGCCGGATGGGGCATCGACCAACACCCGCCGGCATGGATCAGTGCAGGTAGGTCACGACCGTTGGTCGTGACGCGCGTGTTGCCCGGTTGACAGATTGCCCGGGTGTTTTTGAGACGTGGTTCGCGTATTCTGCCGCGCATTCAGGGCTGGAGTGGCCCGCCGGGGGAACCATGCGAAGGACGATCGTGACGTTGGCGCTGTGTGCGCTGGCCTGCAATGCCCACGCCGGGCGCGTGTACAAATGTGCCGCTGGCGGCCAGACCATCTACCAGACCGTGCCCTGCCCCCCCGAGCAGGACACCGGCGTGACCCGCCCGATCGTCAAAGACCCCAACCTCACCTGGGAAGAGCGCACGCGCGCCCAGCGCGACCTGCACCAGGCCCGTCGCCGCATGCAGGCCGACGCCGGCCGCGGCCAGCCGCCGGTCCGCGGCACCGTGATCGAGGGTGCGGCCAATCCGGAACAATGCGAAGAACTGCGTTCCCGCCGTGAGATCAGCGAGATGTTCGGACGCCCCGCACCGGCGCGCATCGACGCCGAAATCGCCAAGGCCTGCAGCTCGCGCTGAACGTCTACCGGCAGGGAGACCCTGCTAACCAGCAACTGCGCGCACGGCGTCGATCAGCGACTGCATCTGCGGGGGGGAGCTGAAGATGCCGGGTGTCACGCGCACGCAGGCGCCGGATGCCAGTCCGTCGCGGGCCACCACGAAGACACCGCACTGTTGCAGCATGCGCTCGGCGGTGGCGGTGTTGGCCTCCAGGCTGAACTGACCGCGCAGGCGGAAGGCGGCGATGGCGCTGGACAGACGCGGATCCGGTGAGGACAGCAGCTGGATCCGGGCGTCGTCGCGCAGCGCGTCCAGCCACTGGTTGCGCAGGCGCAGCAGACGGGCACGTTTGTTCGCCACGCCGATCCGCTGGTGCAGCGACAACGCGGCCGGCAAGGCCATGACGGCTGCGAAGTTGACCGTACCGGTGTGGACGCGGCTGTCGATTTCGCCGGTGTCCGCCTCGCCCATGCAGGGATCCAGGTCCTGGACGCGTCCGCGACGCACGTAGAGCGCGCCCATGCCGACCGGTGCGCCGATCCATTTGTGCAGGTTGATGCCGACGAAATCCGCGCCCAGCGCGTGCAGCGGTGTGTCGACCTGGCCGATGCCATGGGCCGCATCCAGCACCACGTCCGCGCCGGCCGCGCGGGCCAGTGCGCTGATCTCCGCCACCGGCAGCAGCATGCCGTTGCGATGGCCGACCTGGGTGAGCAGCAGCAGGCGGGTGCGCGGGTAGCGCGCCAGCGCCTGGCGATAGGTGTCGACGATGCCGTCATGGTCGAACGGCTCCGGCAGCACGATGCGCTGTACCTCCACCCCCCTGCGTTCGCGCAGCCACTGCACTGCAGCGATCGCGCTTTCGTGGTCGGTGTCCGCATGGAGCACGGTATCGCCCGGAGACAGGTTCCGGTAGCCGGCAATCAGGACCTGCATCGCTTCCGTCGCGCCCCGGGTCAGCGCGATCTCATCGGCACCCACGCCAAGCGCTTCGGCCAGCGTTGCACGCGCGTGTTCCAACAGCAGCGGGAACTCCCGTCGCCCGAACCAGGCGTTCTCGCGGTTCACCCGCGCGGTGGCGCGGTGATACGACTGCAACACTGGCCGCGCCATCGCGCCCCAGTAGCCGTTGTCGAGCATGACCACCTCGTCGGTCAGGTCGTACAGCGCCGCTACCCGGGACCACCAGTCCTCATCGGCTGCCAGCATGTCAGGGTCGCGCCCGGCGGGATCGGGCAAGGCGCCGGGAGCGTGCAGGTCTGCGTCGGTCATGCGGCCAGTATTGCAGCCGCCGCGCGAAGAGCGGGTGGCGCGAAACGCCTATCAATCTTGCCGAAGCGAATGATAATGACTATCATTAGCGCACTGGATGCTTCCTCGATGCCGTCCTGCGCGAGGCAACACCGATCTCCAGGGATACCCCGCCCTGTGCGGCGGCTTGGCCAAGGATGGCCACCCTCCCCTGTCACCGGCCACGGCCGGTGACCTTCGTTGTTCGATCCGACATTGCAGGTTCCCGTGGACAGCACGCCTGATGCCAGCTGGTACAACCGCTTCGGCGGTTTCTTCGCCCGCCCCTGGTTGGGAGTGCTGTCGCGTTCGTTGGCCGCGATCATCGGCGGCTACGCGCTGGCCGCCACCTGCGCGATGTTCTTCGCCGTGGCCCTGCCGATCGCCCGCGCCCAGGCGGTGCTGACCGGCATGCTGGTGGCGATCGTGCTGTGCGCCTGCGCCGCGCTGTGGGCATTCGCCGCCCGCACCGCACTGCGCGCCTGGATCGGCATCGCCGTGCCCACCGCGTTGTTCTGGCTGGGCACCCTCGCACTGGGAGCTCGTGCATGAAGAATGGATTCCGCCAGTCCATGGCCTGGCTGCACACCTGGACCGGCCTGCTGGTCGGCTGGCTGCTGCTGCTCATCTTCATGGCCGGCACCGCCAGCTACTACCGCGAGGAAATCAGCCGCTGGATGCGCCCGGAGCTGCCACGCAGCAGCGTGCCCACCGAGGTTGCCGCCGAGCGCGCGGTAACCTTCCTGCAGCACAAGGCGCCGCAGGCCGAAAGCTGGAACGTGACCCTGCCCGACCCGCGCAACCCGGCGATGCGCATGTTCTGGCGCAACCCCGAATCGATGATGAAACCGCCGGCCGAAGGCGAAAGGCGCCGCCGCGGCGGTGGCCGCTTCGGCGATGCCACGGTGGACCCGGCCAGCGGCGAGGAAGTGGCCGCTCGCGAAACACGCGGCGGCGATTTCTTCTACCGGCTGCATTTCGACCTGCATTACATTCCGGTGCTGTGGGCGCGCTACCTGGTGGGCTTCTGCGCGATGTTCATGCTGGTGGCGATCATCACCGGCGTGATCACCCACAAGAAGATCTTCAAGGACTTCTTCACCTTCCGGAAGGACAAGGGCCTGCGTTCGTGGCTGGACTTCCACAACGTCAGCGCGGTGATGGCCCTGCCCTACCACGCGATGATTACCTATACCGGGATTGTCACGCTGATGTTCATGTACCTGCCGCAGGGCGTGAGCGTGGCCTATCCCAAGGACGAGGATGCCTTCTTCAGCGAGGCCTTTGCGCGCCTGGCCGATCCGACCGACCCCGCCGAAGGTCGCGCCGCCGCGCTGCCGATCCAGCAGCTGCTCAACAGCGCACGCGCCGAATGGAAGGGCGCGCAGGTCAGTGGCTTCACCGTGTTCCATCCGGGCGCGGCCAATGCGGTGATCGACATCTACCAGCGTGACGGCAAGCGGCTGTCGGTCGACACGCCTTCGCTGCGCTACCACGCGGTCAGCGGCGCGCTGATCCAGACCAGCCCGGTGCCCGGCGGCGCTACCCACGCCCGTGGCGTGATGTACGGCCTGCACCTGGCCCGGTTCGCGGACTGGGGCCTGCGTGCCCTGTTCTTCCTCTCCGGCCTGGTCGGCTGCCTGATGGTGGCCAGCGGCGTGGTGCTGTGGGCGGTCAAGGAGCGCCCCAAACACGCCAAGGCCGGCCGGATCGGCTTCGGCCTGCGCCTGGTGGATGCGCTCAACATCGGCGCCGTGGCCGGCCTGCCGATCGCGTTTGCCGCCTACTTCTGGGGTAACCGCCTGCTGCCACTGCAAATGGCCGAGCGTTCCGACGCGGAAGCCAGCGTGTTCTTCCATGCCTGGGGTGCCGCCCTGCTGGCGGCCTTCCTCTGGCCCAGGCGGTTGATGTGGGCCTGGCAGCTGTACCTGGGCGCTGCCCTGTTCGCGCTGATTCCGCTGATCAATGCGCTCACCACCCGTGCGCATCTGGGCGTCACCCTGCGCACCGGCGACTGGGCACTGGCCGGGTTCGATCTGGTGATGCTCGCCTTCGGCGCAATGCTGGCGTACTGCGGCCTGCGCATGCAGCGTTGGCAGCCGGCGTTGAGTGCGGCAGAGAAGAAGAAGCGCCAGACGGCTGCCCTTGCCGCCACGGCGGATACCGCCGAGGCCCGCGCATGATGCTGCTGGCGCTCACGTTGAATTTTTCGGCGTTCGCCGCGCTGTCGCTGGCGATGGAAAAGCACCAGCTCGATCTACACGGCAAGGCGCACCCCAGGCCAGCGCGCATGCGGCTGTGCCGCGGGTCGGGCTGGGCATTGCTGGTCACCGCGTTTGCCGCGTGCGTGGTCGACCACGGCTGGGCCGCCGGCCCGGTGCTGTGGCTGGGCGCGATGACGGTCAGCGGCCTGCTGATCGCCTTCGGCCTGTACCCCTGGCGGCCGCGTTGGATCGCGCCCCTGGCCTGGGCATTACCCGTGGTGGGGCTGGCTGCGGCTGTGCTGTAACGCCCGCCACGACCAACGGTCGTGGCCTACCGATGTTGCCGGTAGGTCGCACGTTGGATCAGGCGCCGTAGCGCCGGATCTCCCATGCGCGGTGGATGCGCGGATTCCGCTCGAAATCCTCGCCGATGGTATCGGCGGAAATCTCGCGGCACTCGGCGAACTCCTTGACCGCTTCCTCGTCGAGCTTGAAGCGGCGGAAGTTGTTCGAAAAATACAGCACGCCTTCCGGGCTCAACCGCGCCACGGCCGCGCGCAGCAACCGCACGTGCTCGCGCTGCACGTCGAAATCCTCGGCGCGGGCGGAGTTGGAGAAGGTCGGCGGGTCGCAGAAGATCACATCGAAACGATGCCGCTCGGCTTCCAGCCACGCCAGCGCATCGGCCTGGATCAGCTGGTGCTGGCTGCCGCCCTTGCCGTTCAGGGCCAGGTTGTCGGCGCACCACTGCAGGTAGGTGCCGGACAGGTCCACGCTGGTGGTGGAGGCCGCACCAGCCACCGCCGCCTGCACGCTGGCCACGCCGGTGTAGCAGAACAGGTTGAGGAAGCGCTTGCCCTGCGCTTCCCTGGCCATGTGCCAGCGCAGCGGGCGGTGGTCCAGGAACAGGCCGGTGTCCAGGTAATCGAACAGGTTCACCCGCAGCAGTGCATCGTTCTCGCGCACCAGCACGAACTCGCCACGCTGTTCGAAGCGGCCATACTTGCTGCCGCCCTTGCCGCGCTCGCGCGATTTCAGCGCGACCTGTTCGGCCGGCACCTGGAATACCTCGCGCGCGGCCGATAGCAGCTCGTTGCGGCGGCGGCGCACGTCCACGTCGGGAATGGTGGCCGGCGCGGCGTATTCCTGCACGTGCAGGAAGGTGCGGCCCGCGCCGCCGTCTTCCTCATACACGTCGATGGCGGCGGCGTACTCGGGCAGGTCGGCGTCATACACGCGGTAGCAGGTGACCTGTTCGCGCGCTCTCCATGTCTTGAATTTGCGGATGTTCTTGCGCAGCCGGTTGGCCACCATCTGCGCGCCTTCGCTGAGCTCGCGCGGCTGCCCTGCATGCTCGCGCTGCGGCACGGCGATGGGATCGCACACGATCAACGCACACTCGATGGCGCCGTTGAACAGCTGGTATTTCTTGTTCGCGCGCAGGCCGGTGGCAAATGCCAGTTCGGCGCTGCCGCACAGCAGGCTGGCCCGCCACTGCGGTACCGCACGCTTGAGCGCATCGCCCAGGCGGCGATACAGCACCGCATCGGCGGCCAGACGCTCGTCATACGGCGGGTTGCACACCACGCAGCCGGTTTCCTGCGGCGGCACCTGCACGTCTGCCACGTCACGCACACCAAACCAGATCGCTGCGGCGACACCGGCGGTTTCCGCGTTTTCCTTGGCCGCGCGGATCGCATGCGGGTCGATATCGCTGCCGTGGATGACCTGCTTGAGCGCGGCGCGCCCGGCCTGCTCGCGGGTGCGCGCCTCGGCCATCAGGGCGTTCCAGGCATCACGATCAAAGCCCAGCCAGCGGCTCGGCGGAATGCTGCCATGGCGCTGCAGCCCCGGCGCAACGTCGGCGGCCATCAACGCGCCTTCGATCAGCAGGGTGCCGCTGCCGCACATCGGGTCGAGCAGGCCGCCCCCTTCGGCGTGGATCCTGGGCCAGTTGGCGCGCATCAGCACGGCCGCCGCCAGGTTTTCCTTCAGCGGCGCCTCGTTCTGCGCCATGCGCCAGCCGCGCCGGTGCATCGGGCCGCCGCCAAGGTCGATCGAGATCGAGGCACGGCCCTTGCGCAGGGACAGGTTGATGCGTACATCCGGGAATTCGGTATTCACCGACGGCCGCTCCAGGCCCTGCGCGCGCAGGCTGTCGACCACACCATCCTTGACCCGCTGCGCGGCAAAGCGCGCGTGGGTGATTTCGGTCCCCGACACATGCGCGTCCACCGACAGGGTCAGCTCGGGGCTGATGTGCTGCTCCCACGGCATCGACGACACGCCCTGGTACAGCGATCCCTCGTCCGGGCAGTCGAACTCGGCCAGTGGCCAGAGTACCCGGCTGGCCAGGCGCGACCACAGCACCACCTTCAGCGCCTGCGGCAGCTCGCCCTCGGCATTGACGCCGGAAATGGTGGCAGTGGCCCTGGACAGGCCCAGCGCCAGCAGTTCGTCGGCGAGCAGGTACTCCAGGCCCTTGGCGCAGGAAACAAAGAATTTCACGGGATCGGTATCGCAGGTCAGCAGGAAGGGGGGCCCACGGGCACCGCAGGCGGCCCGGGCGCAGGCGCCGGACCGTCCATTGTACGTGACCCGGCCGGAATCGCCCCGGGACGCCCTGCGGCAGGTGCCAACCGCCTGTCGGCCTCCGATAGGTACCCACCGTTGGTGGGTACGCGTCAAAGGCCCAGAAGCAGCGCCTCGAACGCCTGCGCCGACGCATCCACGTGGTTGTTCAGGCGGTGCCCGTCATCCACCAGCAGCAGCCGCGCCGCGCGCGCCTGGGCCCAGGCGATCACATCGGCGGCCGGAATCAGCTCGTCGTGCCAGGCGTGGACCACGCTGGTGGGCACGCGGGCGGCGTCCAGGGCCGGCATCGGCCCCATCCGGGTCGGTGGCACCATCAGGAACAGGCCCTTGACAGGCACCTGCAGCGAGGCGATGGCGGAAATGTAGGCGCCCAGCGAGGACCCGGCCAGCACCACCGGGCCACCTGCGGCAGCGGCGCCGGCACGTTCGACCAGGCGCTGCAGGCGGGCACGGACATCGCCCACGCTGCTGACCTCGCGCAGGGCATCCAGGTCGGTGTAGTCCGGGCGTTCGTGGGTCCATCCCAGCCGCTGGGCCACCTCGGCCAGGGCGGTCACCTTGGTGGCGTCCGGGCCGCTTTCGAAGCCGTGGGAAAGAATGCAGTGGCCGCGGCTCATGCAGCCACCGCGTGGAAATCGATATCAGCGCTCATGCCCGAATGCTAGCATCGGCGCATGCCCGACCGCGCCCCGCCCGACATCGTTGAACAGCCGCTGCCCTACCTGGCGCAGCTGGGTGAGCGGGCGGTGGACGACATCGATCTGGTGGTGATCCACTGCACCGAACTGCCCGATCTGGCCACGGCGCGCCGCTATGGCGAACGCGTGCTGTATGACAGCGGCACCGGCAACAGCGGGCATTACTACATCGACCGCGACGGCAGCATCGTCCAATACGTCCCGATCGAGCGCGTGGCCCACCACGTCAGCGGCTACAACCCGCGTTCGATCGGCATCGAACTGGTCAACACCGGCCGCTACCCGCACTGGCTGGACTCGCGCCACCAGGCGATGGACGAGCCCTACCCGGACCCACAGATCGCTGCCCTGATCGATCTGCTCCAGCACCTGTGCGCTGTCCTGCCCGCCCTGCACCACATCGCCGGGCACGAAGCGCTGGACACCCGCGAAGAGGTGGCCAGCGATGACCCCGACCGCCGTGTGCCACGCAAACGCGACCCGGGCCGGTTGTTTCCATGGCCGCGGGTGCTGGCAGCGATCCGGTTGACTCCCCTGGCCCTTTGATCGCCGTCCGCGCGGGCCGGCCAATGGCCGGCGCCACCGCTCAGCTGCCCGTAGCCACCGGCCGGCTTGAATCACTGACCCACCCGCTCCACGAATCGGCATAGATCCGCGCACCGTGCAGCCCGGCCACTTCCATGGCCAGCAGCAGATGGCAGGCGGTGACGCCCGATCCACACATCAGCACCACCTGCTGCGGATCATGGGTTCCGATCAGTGGGCGCAGCGCGGCCTGCAGCTCGGCCGCCGGTCGCAGGCGCCCTTCGGCCACGTTCAACCCGAATGGGCGGTTCACCGCCCCCGGCACATGCCCCGCCACCGGGTCCAGCGGCTCCACCTCACCGCGGAAACGTTCGCCGGCGCGCGCATCCAGCAGCCAGCCCGTCGCGTGCTTCAAGCGTGCGGCAACCTCGTCGGACGACGCCACCTGGGTGGTGTCGAAGCGACCCGGGTAGGCCGGCAACGGCGCCACCTCCGGTACCTCCGTGGTCAGCGGTAGACCGGCGGCCTGCCACGCCGCAAGGCCACCGTCGAGCACCGCTACCTGTGCATGCCCGATCAACCGCAGCAGCCACCATGCGCGTGCCGCCGCCATGCTGCCGTCGCCGCCGTCGTAGACCACGACCTGGGTATCCGGACCGATGCCCCACCGCCCCAGCGTGGCAGCAAACGCATCGCTGTCCGGCAACGGGTGGCGGCCGTGGCCGACCACGCTCATGTCGGCCAGATCGCGGTTCACGTCCGCCCGCAGCGCGCCCGGCAGGTGCCCTGCGGCGTAGTCGCGCGCACCGGCCTGCGGATCGGACAGCGAAAAGCGCGCATCCAGCAAGCGCGGCGCCGCACTCGCGATGGCGCGGGCATCCAGCAGGCGGGCATCCCCCTGCGCCAGTGCGCTGGACAGCGTCGCCACATCGACAAGCGTGGTCCAGGCATTCGGCTTCGCAGTACTCATTCCAGTTGCTCCAGGCGGCGACGCAGGTTGTAAAGGATGGCGGCGGTGGCGCCCCAGATGCGCTGGCCAGGCCAGCCGTATTCCAGAACGTGGCGGATGCGGCCGCGGTGATCGATCTCGACCTGGCGCAGGTTGGCCGGGTCCATCAGGTAATCGAACGGCACCTCGAATACTTCGGCCACTTCATCCGGCTGCGGCACCGCCACGAAGCCGGGATCGATCACCGCCACCACCGGCATCACCCGGTAGCCGGTGATGGTCACGAACGGATCCAGGTAGCCCAGCGCCTGTACCTGATCGTGCGCAAGCGCGATTTCCTCATTGCTTTCGCGCACGGCGGCGGCCACCGCATCGCGGTCATCGGGCTCCTGGCGGCCGCCGGGAAACCCCACCTGCCCGCCGTGCTGGCGCAGGGTATCCGTGCGCCGGGTCAGCAGTACCTGCGCGCCGCCGGGGCGCGGAATGATCCCGGCCAGCACCGCCGCTTCCACCGGCGGGCCGGGCGGCAGCAGGTCAGCCAATTCGCTGCGGTTCCAGCCCTCGCCCCCTGGGGGTGCATCGAGCGGGTGCAGCGCGCGCAGCAGCCGCTCGTGGCTGGCCAGCGAGCCACCCAGCGACTGCCGCAGCTGTTCGCGCAGCGGCAGCACCTGCCGCATCACATGATGTTGTTCGTGTCGGGTCATCGTTGACCAGCGGGTGATTTCATCCACACTGCGCAGGCAGCCGCCGCACAGCCCGGCGCGATCAAGCGCGCAGGTTCCGATGCAGGGGCTGGGCATGGCATGAGCGGGGTTTTCCGGGAAGTGCACCGGGCAACAGTAGCGCGAATACAGGCAACAAAAAACGCGCCGATGTTGCCATCGACGCGTTCTGTGGTCTGCAGCCGTTCTTATTTGACGCTGACCAGCTTGATTTCAAACTGCACGGCGACGTTCGGCGGGAACGGGGTACGCGGGTCGGCACCGTAAGCCTGTTCCGGCGGCAGGGTGACTTCCCACTTCGAACCGGCCGGCATCTGCAGCAGCACTTCGCGCATGGCCTTCATTTCGACTTCGCTGACCTTGATCGACGGAATCTGCTGTGCCGGGCGCGCCTCGGTCGGGCGCTGGCCGAACGGGTACGGCCCGGCCACTTCCAGCTGCACGGTGCTGGCCTGGGTCGGCTTGGCGCCCTTGCCGGCTTCGACGATGCGGTACTGCACGCCGCTCGGCAGCGCCTGCACGCCGGCCTTGGCCTTGTTGGTGGCCAGGAACTGGGTGCTCTTGGTCTTGTTTTCGGCGGCAGCCTTTTCGTACTCGGCCTTGGCGGCGGCGGCACGACCCTGCTCACGCTTCTGGAAGGCTTCGACGGCCGGCTTCAGCTGCTCGGCGGTGATCGCCGGCTGCTTCTTGGCGTAGGCATCCTGCAGGCCCTTCACCACCGAATTGATGTCCAGCTGTTCGCCGCGACCGGTGAGCTCAGCCAGGTTGTTGCCGTAGTCGTAACCGAAGTAATAGCTCAGCTTGCCCTTTTCGGACGAAGTGTCCTGGGCGAAGGCATTGCCCGTCAGGGCCAGGGCCGCGACGGCGACCGCGATAGAACGCAACTTCATCAAACGTTTCTCCAGGGGTGGTAACTCAGGACGCATTGGGCCGCCCTGAGGCGACGGGTTAGGATAGCCGCCGCAACGTTGAACCGCCACTAACGACGAAGGCTATGACCTGCCTTTGTTTCCAGAGTTCAATATCACTTTTTTTTAACGTTTATCCAGGAGCCCCCGCCGTGGCCGACGCCCCCCTTACCGTTGCCGACGATGGTGCCATCCGCTGGATCACTGTCAACCGTCCCGACAAGCTCAATGCGCTCAATCGAGAGACCCTGGAGGCCCTGGATTCCGCGTTTCTGGCCGCAGCACAGCAGGAATCGGTCCGCGTGGTGGTGCTGACCGGGGCCGGCCCCAAGGCCTTCGTCGCCGGGGCCGACATCGCCGAAATGAACGGCCTGACGCCGGTTCAGGGACGTGACTTCTCGCTGCTGGGCCAGGCCGTGATGCGCCGCATTGAACGCCTGCCCAAGCCGGTGATCGCCCGGATCAACGGTTTTGCGCTGGGCGGCGGGCTGGAACTGGCCATGGCCTGCCACCTGCGGGTCGCCGCCGACACGGCCAGGGTCGGCCAACCCGAGATCAACCTGGGGCTGATTCCCGGCTTCGGCGGCAGCCAGCGCCTGCTGCGCCTGTGCGGTCGAGCCGCTACGCTGGAGCTGTTGCTGCTGGGTGCGCCGATTACCGCTGCACGGGCGCTGCAGTTGGGTATCGTCAATGAAGTGGTCGCCGCCGATGCACTGGATGCACGCGTCGGCGAACTGGCCACCCAGCTCGCACGTTCGGCACCGCTCGCCCTGCGCGGCATTCTCGATGCCGTGCATGTCGGTGGCGAATGCACGCTGGCCGACGGGTTGGAGTACGAGAGCGCGCAGTTCGGCCTGATGTTCGCCACCGAGGACATGCGCGAAGGGACATCTGCATTCCTTGCACGGCGTCCGCCGGTGTTCCAGAACCGCTGAGCGATGATGCACGACGCCACGCCCCTGCCCGCCCGCCTGTTGCTGCTGGTACTGGATGACGACCTGGATGCTGCGCTGGCGGCGGGACTGATGGGCTACGTGCCCGCCCCGGGCGATGACGCGCTGCTGGCTGGCCATCCCGACCTGCCGGCACGCCTGCTGCACGCACAGCAGCAGCTGCAGCGTGCATGGGCCGCACGCGAGCGTTATCGCCAGCGCACGCAGCGGCTGGCACGCCGCGCGGCCGAACGCGATGCACGCCGTGCGCCCGCCGCACCCACTCCCGATCTGAAGCCGGCCCTGCCGCCTGCGGCTGCCGCGATTCTTGCGCGCGCCAAAGCCAGGGCTGCTGGAAAACCTTCCTGATGACCACCGTTGCAAAGGCCGCACCGCGCAGCGCGCGCATGCCCAAGGCCGACGTCGTGGAAATGTTCACGCGGTTGCGCGAACTCAATCCGCATCCAAAGACCGAACTGGAATACAGCTCACCGTTCGAGCTGCTGGTCGCCGTTGCGCTCTCCGCGCAGGCCACCGACGTGGGGGTCAACAAGGCTACGCGCAAACTGTTCCCGGTCGCCAACACGCCGCAGGCGATCCTGGCGCTGGGCGAGGACGGACTGAAGAAGTACATCGCCACGATCGGGCTGTTCAATGCCAAGGCGAAGAATGTCATCGCCACCTGCCGCCTTCTGATCGACCAGCATGGCGGCGAGGTACCCCGCGACCGCGCCGCGCTGGAAGCCCTGCCCGGGGTCGGTCGAAAGACCGCCAACGTGGTGCTCAACACCGCGTTCGGCGAGCCGGTGATGGCGGTGGACACCCACATCTTCCGGGTCGCCAACCGCACCGGCCTGGCGCCCGGCAAGGACGTGCGCGCGGTCGAGGACCTGCTGGTCAAGGTGATCCCGGCCGAATTCCTGCGCGATGCCCACCACTGGCTGATCCTGCACGGCCGTTATGTGTGCCGGGCACGCAAGCCGGACTGCCCGCAGTGCGTGATCCGCGACCTGTGCCGGTTCAAGCAGAAGACCGCCGCCTGACGGGCGGCGACGACTGCCATCTCAACGCAACCGGGCAGTCATCTGTTTCAGGCAGTTTTGGCAACCCCAGCAACGGCTTGCCTTGGGACCGGGGCTGCTTTGTCCGAAACTGTCATATTTACGCAATCTTCACTTATTAGCCTGCGCAGCATCTTCCCACCTGCCTGCAAGGCTCCTTTCCATGAAACTGCATCGCCAACTCCTCACTGCGGCCGTGGCTGCTGCGCTGTTCGTGCCGGCCGCTCACGCTGAAGTGGCCATCGACGTGATCGGCGGCTCGGAGATCACCTTCGAAGGCCTGGTCCAGGCCGACGGCAACTGGTTCGACAACGATGTGACCGATCTCAACGGTGGCGACGCCGCCAACGGCAAGGACAGCGAATTCGAACTGCGTCGCGCCGAGCTGGTGCTGAAGGGCAAGGGCCCGGGCAACGTGGAATGGGTGGTCGGCTACGACGCCAAGGCCGACAAGTTCCTGGACACCAACGTCAAGTACAAGCTGGCCGGCAACGCCAACCACTTCGTGCAGCTGGGCCAGTTCAAGCAGCCCAACAGCCTGGAAGAGCTGTCCAGTACCAAGAACAAC
The DNA here is from genome assembly GCF_052045085.1 of Stenotrophomonas sp. 22385. Lineage (NCBI taxonomy): Bacteria > Pseudomonadati > Pseudomonadota > Gammaproteobacteria > Lysobacterales > Lysobacteraceae > Stenotrophomonas > Stenotrophomonas sp. 22385. The sequence continues at coordinate 184,896 of NZ_JBQEOG010000008.1, read as the reverse complement.
GACTTCATCTCCAAGGCTGCGGTCACCAACACCTACGCCGTGGCCCGCCGCCTCGGTGGCGCCTACAGCTTCGGCGACAACAACTGGTCGGTCACCGCCAGCGCCTTCGGCCGTGAACTCACCCGCAACCTGGCCCACGGCAGCGGCTACGGCGCGCGGGGTACCTGGGCGCCGATCAACGACAAGGGCCAGGTCCTGCACTTCGGCCTGAGCTATGTCGACTACGATACCGACGCGGACACCCTGCGCGTGCGTGCCCGTCCGAACGCCGACCTGGCCACCGCGCGCCTGGTCGACAGCGGAAACATGACCGACACCGACCGCGTCAAGACGATCGGCGCCGAAGCGATGTACATCGGCGGCCCGTTCAAGGCGCAGGCCGAGTACTACACCAGCGAAGCCAAGCGCATGACGCGCGACAACTACACCAGCGACGGCTTCTACGTAAGCGGTCTGTGGAACATCACCGGCGAGACCTGGGGCTACAAGGGCGGCACCCCGACCACCGGCCTGCCGGACGAGCCGGGCCGTGGCATGTGGCAGCTGGGCGCGCGCTATGACTCGATGAACCTGGATGACGGCAACCTGCGCGCCAACCCGGTCGCCGGTCGTCCGCCGATCGTGGACGGCGTGCTCGGCGGCAAGATGGATATCTGGACCGTGGGCGTGAATTATTACTGGCGCTCCAACACCAAGTTCGCACTGAACTACGTGATGGTGGACAGCAAGAAGTACAGCTCGGCCACGCGCACCTTCGTGAACGATGACCCGAACATCCTGGAAGCGCGCCTGCAGTTCTTCTGGTAAGTCCTGCTGTAATTGTGTGATGGAGGGGCGCAGCTTGGGCTGCGCCCTTTTTTTCGTTCCGATTTCCATGCGTTAGCGGGCGTTGAACCGTTCACTGCAGTCGTCTTGCGACCGACCCTACCCCGCACGCCGGTGTCACGGTTGCGTCATATGACAGTCGCTGCGCTGTCACGGAACCGTTATGGAATAGGCACCGGGCGGGAAACCCCGCACCACCATCCATCCCAGGAGCCACCCCGTGATCCACGCCTTCAAGTCGCGCGCCGCTGTTGCCGTCCTCGCCGCGTCCTCCGTGTTCGCCGCCAATGCCGCCGATGTGACCGGCGCGGGCGCATCGTTCATCTACCCGGTCATGTCCAAATGGTCGGCCGACTACAGCACCGCGACCGGCAAGAAGGTCAACTACCAGTCGATCGGTTCCGGTGGTGGCATCGCCCAGATCAAGGCGGCCACGGTGGACTTCGGTTCGTCCGATGCCCCGCTGAAGCCGGAAGAGCTGGCTGCGGCCGGCCTGGCCCAGTTTCCGTCGGTGATCGGCGGCGTGGTGCCGGTGATCAACGTGGCCGGCGTCGCCCCGGGCGCACTGAAACTGGATGGCCCGACCCTGGGCAACATCTTCCTCGGCAAGATCAAGACCTGGAACGATCCGGCGATTGCCGCGCTCAACCCGGGCGTGAAGCTGCCTGACGGCAAGATCACCGTCGTGCACCGCTCGGACGGTTCGGGCACCACCTTCAACTTCGTCAACTACCTGTCCAAGGTCAACCCGGAGTGGAAGTCCAAGGTTGGCGAAGGCACCTCGGTCCAGTGGCCGGTCGGCATTGGTGGCAAGGGCAATGAAGGCGTGGCTGCGTACGTGAAGCAGATCAAGGGCGGCATCGGCTACGTCGAACTGTCCTACGCGCTGCAGAACAAGATGTCCTACGCCGCGATGAAGAACGCGTCGGGCAAGGTCGTGCTGCCGAGCGACACGTCCTTCGCCGCCGCTGCCGCCAGCGCCGACTGGGCCAGCGCCAAGGACTTCTACCTGGTCATGACCAACGCCCCGGGCGCCGACGCATGGCCGATCACCGCGACCAACTTCATCCTGGTCCGCAAGCAGCCCAAGAACGTCAACAGCGCCAAGGCCACCCAGGAGTTCTTCCGCTGGATCTACAAGAGCGGCGATGCCCAGGCCAAGCAGCTGGACTACGTGCCGCTGCCGGACACGCTGGTCAAGCAGATCGAGACCTACTGGTCGCAGAACCTGAAGTACTGATCGACCGCCCCACAAGGCAACGGTGTCGCCAGGTCCTCTCTCCCCCTGGCGGCACCACCGGCGCGGATCGCAAGATCCGCGCTTTTTTTTTGCCGCAAGCGTTGAGGGCCCCGCCGGGGGACATTCGCCGGAAAGGGTATGGCGCCCCGGCGCTCGATTCACCGGCAGCCGCTGTAGATCCCCCCGCCAACCCTTGCCCCACGGGCCTCCGGCGTGCCCCCGGTCACGACGTCATCAAGCTGTAACAAAAACATCATTTCATAGCAGCGTCAGCCGGCAAGACCGGCCCCCTATCCCGCTACGGAGTGACGCATGAAACTGCATACGGCCGGCTTCGCCGCCCTTTCCCTGGCCATCGCGCTGGGCCTGTCCGCCTGCAAGCCGGCCGCCGAAGGCCGGGCTACCGCCCCGGCAGAAGGTGCGCCCGCCGCTGCCCCGGCCGCCGGCGACAAGCTGACCGCCGAGATTTCCGGCGCCGGCGCCTCCTTCATCTTCCCGCTGGTGTCCAAGTGGTCGGCCGACTACAACGCCGCCACCGGCGCCAAGGTCAACTACCAGTCGATCGGTTCGGGCGGCGGTATCGCCCAGATCAAGGCCGGCACGGTCGACTTCGGGTCCTCCGACAAGCCGCTGTCCAGCGAAGAGCTGGCCCAGGCCGGCCTGGGCCAGTTCCCGTCCGCCATCGGCGGCGTGGTCCCGGTGGTGAACATCGACGGCCTGGACGCCGGCAAGCTGCGCCTGAGCGGCCCGCTGCTGGCCGATATCTTCCTGGGCAAGGTCAAGACCTGGAACGACCCGGCCATCGTGGCCGCCAATCCGGGCGTGAAGCTGCCCGACGGCAAGATCACCCTGGTCCACCGTTCGGACGGTTCGGGCACCACGTTCAACTTCTCCAACTACCTCTCCAAGGTCAGCCCGGACTGGAAGAGCAAGGTTGGCGAGGGCACCTCGGTGCAGTGGCCGGATGGCGTGGGTGGCAAGGGCAACGAAGGCGTGGCCTCGTACGTGAAGCAGATCAAGGGGTCGATCGGCTACGTCGAGCTGGCCTACGCGCTGCAGAACGGCATGCCGTACGCCTCGATGCAGAACGCGGCAGGCAACTGGGTGCAGCCGACCGCTGAAACCTTCGCTGCCGCTGCGGCGAGCGCCGACTGGGCCAGCGCCAAGGATTTCAACCTGGTCATCACCAACGCCCCGGGCGACCAGGCGTGGCCGATCACCGCCACCAACTTCATGCTGATGCACAAGCAGCCCAAGGATGCCAAGCGCAGCAAGGACACCCTGGCGTTCTTCAAGTGGGCCTTCGAGAACGGCCAGGCCCAGGCCAATGAACTGCACTACGTGCCGCTGCCTGCGGAACTGGTGAAGCAGATCGAAGGCTACTGGACCGCTGAATTCAAGTGATGCAACCAGGCCCGCGCCCTGCGCGGGCCTGCCCCCTACCTAACGGGCCCCAGCCTTACCCATGAATGCCATCGCCCAGCCTGTTCCCGCACCGTCCACCCGCGACCTGCGTGACGCCCGCAATGACAAACTGTTCCGGTGGGTGCTGATCGCCACCGTCGTCCTGGTCCTGGTCGCCCTGGCCTGCGCCGCGCTCTCGATGCTGTGGGGCGGCCGGCATGCCCTGCAGGAGCAGGGCCTGAGCTTCTTCTACTCCTCCGACTGGAATCCGGTGGAGAACAAGTTCGGCGCGCTGGCGCCGATCTACGGCACCCTGGTCACCGCATTGATCGCGATGCTGATCGCGGTGCCGGTGAGCTTCGGCATCGCCTTCTTCCTTACTGAAGTGGCGCCGCGCTGGATGCGCGGCCCGGTCGGTACCGCCATTGAACTGCTGGCCGGCATTCCCTCGATCATCTACGGCATGTGGGGCCTGTTCGTGCTCGTCCCGGTGATGACCGAGTACGTCACCCCGACCCTCAATGAAACCCTGGGCGAATGGCCGATCATCGGCCCGCTGTTCCAGGGTCCGCCGCTGGGCATCGGCGTGCTCACCGCCGGCTTCGTGCTGGCCATCATGGTGATTCCGTTCATCTCCTCGGTGATGCGCGAAGTGTTCCTGACCGTGCCGACCCGCCTGAAGGAATCGGCCTACGCGCTGGGCTCCACCAAGTGGGAAGTGAGCTGGGACATCGTGCTGCCCTACACCCGCTCGGCAGTGATCGGCGGCATCTTCCTCGGCCTGGGCCGTGCGCTGGGTGAAACCATGGCCGTGGCCTTCGTGATCGGCAACAGCGTGCGCCTGTCGCCGTCGCTGCTGGAACCGGGTACCACCATCGCCGCGCTGATCGCCAACGACTTCGGCGAGGCGACTGAAACCTACCGCTCGGCGCTGCTGCTGCTCGGCTTCGTGCTGTTCATCGTGACCTTCGTGGTGCTGGCAATCGCCCGCCTGATGCTGATGCGCCTGTCCCGCAAGGAGGGCAACTGATGTCCACCGCCATCGCCAACAACCCGCAGCCGCTGTACCTGCGCCGCCGCATCGTCAACATCGTCGCGCTGCTGCTGTCCTGCCTGACCGCGCTGTTCGGCCTGTTCTTCCTGGGCTGGATCCTGTTCACCCTGGCCTCCAAGGGTCTGGCCGGGATCAACCTCGATCTGTTCACCAAGATGACGCCACCGCCCATGCAGGAAGGTGGCTTGGCCAATGCCTTCTACGGCAGCGCGGTCATGTGCGCACTGGCGATCGCCATCGGCACGCCGCTGGGCGTTCTGGCCGGCACCTGGCTGGCCGAGTACGGTAACTTCCGCAAGGCCGGCACGGTGGTGCGTTTTGTCAACGACATCCTGCTGTCGGCACCGTCGATTGTGCTGGGCCTGTTCGTCTACACCCTGTACGTGATGCAGACCGGCGGCCAGTTCTCGGCCTTCGCCGGCGCGCTGTCGCTGTCCTTCATCGTGCTGCCGGTGGTGGTCCGCACCACCGATGAAATGCTGCGCCTGGTGCCCTCGCAGATGCGCGAAGCGGCCCTCTCGCTGGGCATCCCGCAGTGGAAGGTCACGGTGCAGGTCCTGTACCGCAGCGCCGCCGCAGGCATCGTCACCGGCATCCTGCTGGCCCTGGCCCGCATCTCGGGCGAAACCGCGCCCCTGCTGTTCACCGCCTTCGGCAACCAGTACTGGAACAGCAACGTGTTCCAGCCGATGGCGAGCGTGCCGGTGGTGATGAACCAGTTCGCTGGCAGCCCCTACGAATCCTGGCAGACGCTGGCCTGGGCAGGCGCCCTGGTGCTGACCCTGTTCGTGCTGCTGGTAAGCCTTTCGGCGCGCGGCATCCTGCTGCGCAACCGTATCTCCCATGACTGACCTTTCCACGGACACCGCCATGAACGACCTCACCAATGCCGTGCCGATGCAGCGCATCGCGGTGCCGGCCTCGCATGAATCGCTGGGCAACCCGGCGCCGATCAAGCTGGCCGCCCGTGGCCTGGATTTCTACTACGACAAGTTCCACGCACTGAAGAACATCAGCCTGGAAGTACCGGAAAAGCGCGTCACCGCGCTGATCGGCCCCTCCGGCTGCGGCAAGTCCACCCTGCTGCGCATCTTCAACCGCATCTACGCGCTGTACCCGAAGCTGGAAGCGCGCGGCGAAGTGCTGCTCGATGGTGAGAACATCCTCTCGCCCAAGTACCCGATGAACCGCCTGCGCAGCAAGGTCGGCATGGTGTTCCAGAAGCCGGTGCCGTTCCCGATGACCATCTTCGAGAACGTCGCCTACGGCATCCGCCACCACGAGAAGCTGTCCAAGGCGGACATGAACGACCGCGTCGAACATGCGCTGCGCCAGGGTGCGCTGTGGGACGAAGTGAAGGACAAGCTCGGCCAGAGCGCGCTGGGCCTGTCCGGTGGCCAGCAGCAGCGCCTGTGCATCGCCCGCGCCGTGGCACTGCGCCCGGACGTGCTGCTGCTCGACGAGCCGACCTCGGCGCTGGACCCGATCTCCACCAGCCGCATCGAGCAGCTGGTGGAAGAGCTCAAGCACGACTACACCATCGTGATCGTGACCCACAACATGCAGCAGGCCGCGCGCGTGTCCGACTACACCGCCTTCATGTACCTGGGCGACCTGATCGAACACGACCGCACCGAAGTGATCTTCTCGCAGCCGAACAAGCAGCAGACCGAGGATTACATCACCGGGCGGTTTGGGTAAGGCAGCCCGCTTGCGCGGCACTGCCGCGCGGCCTGCCGCACGCCCGGCCACAGATGGCCGAACCGGACTGTCCGAAGCCGCCTCGGTTCCGCCATGGACGGCAACGACGATGCCACCAACCAGACAATTGAGTACATCACAATGAACATTCCGAACGACCACATCGTCAAGAGCTACGACGAAGAACAGCAGCGGCTGGTGGCCGAAATCGTGCGCATGGGCGAAATGTCCGTGGCGCAGCTGGAAGCGGCGCTGGACGTGATCGAACGCCGCGACGACAACGCCGCGCAGCGCATCATCGCCAATGACGAAGCCATCGACAGCCTCGAACAGCAGATCAGCCATGACGTGATGCGCCTGGCGCTGCGCGGCCCGATGGCGCGCGACCTGCGTGAGATCCTGGCCGGCCTGCGCATCCCGGCCGACATTGAACGCATTGGCGACTATGCCGCGAACGTGGCCAAGCGATCGATCGCACTGAGCAAGGTGCCGCCGCTGCCGCAGATCCAGGGCCTGCGTGCGCTGGGCCGGCTGGCCGCGCAGCAGGTGCGCCGTGCCATCGAGGCCTACCGTGACAACGACGCGGCGGCCGCGCTGGCGCTGCGCGAGGACGATGCCCGGCTGGACGCGCAGTACACCGCGCTGTTCCGCGAGCTGCTGACCTACATGATGGAAGACCCGCGCAACATCACTCCCTGCACCCACCTGCTGTTCATGGCCAAGAACCTGGAGCGCGTGGGCGACCACGCCACCAACATCGCCGAGAACGTGTGGTTCCTGGTGCACGGCGAGCAGGCGCTGCCGCCGCGCGAGAAGCGCGACGAGACCAGCACCGAACGCCTGTAGGCACGCGCCAGCGCTGTTACACGCCGTTACAGGCCGATACTGCGTATCGGCCTTTTTTAATTGCCTATTCAGCAAAAAAATCCGACTCTGGACCTGCGTTCCACCCCACCGTTCCAGAGGGCTCACACCATGAAACGTTTCCTCGCCGCTACGCTGTCGCTGACCCTGCTTGCCGCGACCGGTTCCGCCTTCGCCGCCCCGCCCCACCATGACGACCGCGACAAGCGCGACCGCCATGACCAGCGCGACGAGCGCAACCATGGCCCGTCGCGGGGACACGACCGCCACGATCCGCCCCGCCGTGGCGGCCACCTGGCCAGGGATCAACGTGGCGCCTACGTCAGCGACTACAAGCGCCACGGCCTGCATGCGCCGAAGCGCGGCCAGCAGTGGCGCAAGGTGGACGACCGCTACGTGTTGATCGCGGTCGCCACTGGCCTGATCGCCGACGTGGTGCTCAATGGCCGTTGACTCGGTGGCGACAGGCCAGGCCAAGCGACGCGCCGGGACCTCCCGGCGCGTCTCCGTCTGCGGTCCGGGTCATCGCCGTCCCCGATCGTCGCGAACATCCGGTGATGTCGCGAACGCACCATGGGTTCTGAATCGCCCCTGTCTCGGACCGGCGCCCCGCGCATCCTTGCGGCCCCGGACGCGCTCTCATCCTGTGCCACGTTGAACAGGATCCGCCGACCGCATGCACCGCCTCTGCCCGCACGAACTTGCCGCCGCCCATCGCGGCGACCGCGCCGCGCTGGATCGCGTCCTGCGCCACTCGCGCCAGCACCTGCGCCGCTATGCCGAGTACCACTGCGTCATCAACGATGTCGAGGATGCGGTGCAGGAAAGCCTGATCACCGTTTCACGACGACTGTGCGACCTGCGCCTGGTGGAGTGCTTCACCTCGTGGGCCTTCCGCATCGTCAAGCGCGAATGCAACCGGCTCAAGCGCGCGCGCTGCCAGTGGCGGCACGAAGAGCTGCGCGAGGAGATCCTGCCGCCGGCCCAGCGCGACAACCTGGACCTGCGCCGCGATTGCGCCGCTGCACTGGAATCACTGCCCGCCCACTACCGCGAAGTGATCCTGCTGCGTGACCTGGAAGGCCTGTCGATCGCCGAACTGGCCGCACAGCTGTCCACCACCCCCGAAACCATCAAGGCCCGGCTGCACCGCGCCCGCGTCATGGCGCGCGAATACCTGGCCTGATGTTCCCCGCATGCCGGCAATCCGGCATGCTTCCCCTGCAACACCCCTGCCCACGAACGGGCATTTCAAGGAGCTTTGCGCATGACCCTATCCACCAAACACGCTTCCCTGCTGGCCTGTGCCGCGCTTGCCGGCGGGCTCGGCCTGGCTGGCACCGCCTCGGCACTGTCGATGACGGACCTGGCCCAGGGCTACGCGCTGGCTGCCCAGGCCGCACCCAAGGCCGGTGCCAAGGCAGCGGAAGGCAAATGCGGTGAAGGCAAGTGCGGCGCCGACAAGGCCGCCGGGCACGCTGCCGACAAGAAGCCCGCCGAGGGCAAGTGTGGCGAAGGCAAGTGCGGCGCCGACAAGACCAAGACCAAGCCCAAGCCCGCGCCTGCCGCCGGGAAGGCCGCCGAAGGCAAGTGCGGCGAAGGCAAGTGCGGTGCCGGGCACTGATCCGCGCACCCGGGTGAGCCCTGCACGCCCACTGCCGTTGCCTGCAACGGCAGTGGGACTGGGGCTGCGCCGCGCCCTGCTCGATGACCTGGAACAGGCACCGCCGGGTGATTTCGATTTCCTCGAGTGCGCGCCGGAGAACTGGATCGGCCTGGGCGGCGTGATGGGCGAGCGCCTGCGCGGGCTCAGCGCACGCCATCCCCTGACCTGCCATGGGCTGTCGCTGTCGCTGGGCGGCAGCGCGCCGCTGGACGTGGCGTTCATCGACCAGGTCGGGCGCTTCCTGGACGCACACGATGTGCGCCTCTACAGCGAACACCTGAGCTACTGCAGCGACGATGGCCATCTGTACGACCTGCTGCCGCTGCCGTTCACCGACGAGGCCATACGCCACACTGCGGCCCGCATCGCCCGGGTGCAGGACCGGCTGGGCCGGCGCATCGCGGTGGAGAATGTGTCCACCTACCTCACCCCGCATGCGGCGATGAGCGAACTGGCGTTCACCACGGCGGTGCTGCAGGAAGCAGACTGCGACCTGCTGCTGGACATCAACAATGTCTACGTCAATGCCATCAACCATCGCTTCGACCCGGTCGCATACCTCGACGGGCTGCCTGCCGAACGCATCGTCTGCCTGCATGTGGCCGGGCACTACGATGAGGCCGATGACCTGAAGATCGACACCCATGGCAGCGCCGTGGTGGAGCCGGTGTGGGCGCTTTTGGAACATGCCTGTACCCGGTTCGGGCCGCGCCCTGCCCTGCTCGAACGCGATTTCAACCTGCCGCCGTATGCCGAACTGCAGGCGGAGCTGCGGCAGATGCGCCGTATCCTGGATGCGGCGGCATGAGCGACCCGTTGCGTGACCAGCAGTTCGCCCTGACCCGCCATCTGCGCGACCCGGCACATGAACCGTCGCCTCCCGGCCTGGAGCCGCGGCGGCTGCAGATCTACCGCGACCTGCTGTTCAACAACCTGCAGGCGCTGTTGGGCAGCAGTTTCCCGGTCCTGCTGCAGGTGCTGGACGGCGCGGAATGGCAGGCGCTGTGCCGGCGATACTTCATCGAGCACCGCTGCCTCTCGCCGTTGTTCACCGAGGTCGCTGCCGAGTTCGTGCAGTGGCTGCAGCGGCAGGACACGCTGCCGCGTCCGTTCCTCGGCGAGCTGGCCCATTACGAATGGGTGGAACTGGCGCTGCAATCGCGGGATGCGCTGCCGCTCGAACCGCCGCGCGTGGAGACCGATGTCTGGCACGGCCTGCTGCAGCGTTCCCCGTTGGCATGGCCCTTGGCGTACCAGTGGCCGGTGCAACAGATCGGGATAGCCTTCCAGCCGGTGGCGCCCCCGCCCGAACCGACCTTCCTGCTGGCCCGCCGGCTGGCCGATGGCCGCATCGTGTTTTCGCAGCTCAGCCCGTTGGCGTGGCAGCTGCTGATCCAGATGGAGGCCGCCGGGCACCGCAGCGGCGCCGCGCACCTTGCGCAGCTGGCGGACGCGAATGGACTGGATCCGTCCGGACTGGAACCGGCCGGGCGTGCGCTGCTGGCGCAGTTGCTAGCGACCGGCGTGATCGGTCCTGCCCAGTCCCCGACCCGCGGCTGAACCGCGCCGCCGGCGCCCGCATCGTTGATCGCGTGCCGGCCCTCTTCAAGGGACCTCCACTGACCGGGCTGTCCCCATGCATTTCCCCCGCTGCCTTGCCTCCAGCCTGCGCCCCCGCCTCGATGGACTCGGCGCCTGGCTTGCGCCACTGGGACTGCGCGTGCTGCTGGCCTGGGAGTATCTGGAATCCGGGCTGGAGAAGTGGCGCGGGGTGAACTGGTTCAACGCCGTCCAGTCGCACTTTCCGCTGCCGCTGCGCTGGTTGCCGGCGGAGTTCAATTGGCAGGCGGCGACCTGGATCGAACTCATCGGCGGCATCTGCCTGTTGCTGGGCGTGGCCACCCGGGCCACCGCCGCGCTGCTGATCGGGCTGACAGTAGTGGCAACCGCCGCCGTCCATTGGCCTTCGCAGTGGGACTCGCTCGCCATGCTGGCGCAGGGCTATGCGATCAGCGACCAGGGCCAGGGCAACTTCAAGCTGCCGCTGTTGTTCATCGCCATGCTGCTCCCGCTGCTGCTGCAGGGCGCCGGGCGGCTGAGCGTGGATGGCTGGGTGTTGCGGGAAACGCGTGGCCGCGCCGACGCGCTGGCCTGGGGCGGATTTGCGCTGGCCGCCGCCTGGCCATTGGGGTGGTTGCTGCCGGGTCCGGCGCTGGCGTTGGCCACAGTGGGCACCGCCTTGCTTGGTGTGGCGGCCTGGCACGGCCGCCATGGGACGGTCAGGCCGCTCTGCTAAACTCGCTGCATGACTCAAGACCCCACCCTGACCGCCGGCGCGCCGGTGGCCGCCGAAGACATGCCCTCTGCCGCACAGCGCATGATGGCGACCCGCTTCCGTGGCTTCCTGCCGGTGGTGGTGGACGTGGAAACCGGCGGCTTCGACAGCCAGCGCCACGCGCTGCTGGAGATCGCCGCGGTGCCGATCGAGATGGACGACAACGGTCTGCTCTACCCGGGCCAGACCGCCAGCGCCCACGTGGTCCCGGCCGAAGGGCTGGAGATCGACCCGAAGTCGCTGGAGATTACCGGCATCATCCTCGATCACCCGTTCCGCCTGGCAAAGGCGGAGAAGGATGCACTGGACCACATCTTCGCGCCGGTGCGCGCGGCGGTGAAGAAGTACGGCTGCCAGCGCGCGATCCTGGTCGGGCACAATGCGCACTTCGACCTGGGCTTCATCAATGCGGCGGTGAACCGGGTGGGGCACAAGCGGAATCCGTTCCACCCCTTCAGCGTGTTCGACACGGTGACCATGGCCGGCATCGCCTATGGCCAGACCGTGCTGGCGCGCGCGGCGACGGCTGCCGGCCTGGGGTGGGATGCGGAGGAAGCGCACAGCGCGGTCTACGACACCGAGCAGACGGCCAAGCTGTTCTGCAGGATCGCCAACGCCTGGCCGCGCCCCTGATCAACCTATCGCGGTACGGTCGCGGCCTTCGCTCTTGGCGCGGTACAGGGCGCGGTCGGCGCGCTGGTAAAGCAGCATCGGGGTGCGATCACCTGCCTCCAGCTCCACCAGTCCGGCGCTGAAGGTCACCTGCAGGCCCGGCACGCCGGCCCAGTCCGGATGGTCGTGGAACAGCCCGCGCAGGCGCGCGCAGACCTGCGCCGCTTCGGCCAGGCGGGTGTCGTTGAGCAGCAGCGTGAATTCCTCGCCGCCGGTGCGCGCGGGCATGTCCGAATCGCGGCAGGCCGAGGCGATCACCCGCGCCACTTCCCTGAGCACCACATCGCCCACGCTGTGGCTGTGCTGGTCGTTCACTTCCTTGAAGTGGTCGATGTCCAGCACCACGAGGCACAGCGGGTGGCCGCTGCGCTGCGAACGCGCAAAGTCGCGTGCCAATGCTTCATCGAACGCGCGCCGGTTGGGCAGGCCGGTCAGCGCATCCTCGCGCGCCTGCCGCTCGAACTGCTCGGCCTGTACGGCCAGGCGCGCGGCCAGCTGGGTCTTCTCTTCATTCAACGCCTGCAGGCTGGCCGTCTGCGCCTTGAGGTCGCGGGTAGCGGCATCGACCTTGCGTGCCAGGCGCACGTTGCTGGCCTTGTAACGCTTGATCAGGTAGCGGTACAGCGCCACCAGGCCGGCCAGCAGCAGCAGGCCGCAGATGAACTGCACGCTGCGCCGCTGCCACAGGAACGGTTCGACCGTGAACGACCACACCGCCTCGCTGTCGCCCCAGCTGCCGCCCGGGTGGGCTGCGGACACGTGCAGGGTGTAATCGCCCGGCGGCAGTCCGATGAATTCCACGTTGCGCTGCTGGCCGCGCTCGATCCACCCGCTGTCCAGGCCTTCGAGCCGGGTGCGATAGCGGATGCGTTCGGACATCAGGTAGCTCAGGCCCACGTAGCTGATGCTCAGCCGGCGCCCACCGGGCAGCGTGTTGTGGTTGGCGCCCTGCCAGTGCAACGGTACGCCATCAACCAACACCGTCTCGATCGCCGCCGGCGGCGCCAGGCGTTCGCGAAAGCGCTGCAGGCGCAGCGGATCCACCGTGCTCAGCCCGCCTGCGGTCACCACCCAGAACGTGCCGTCCTGGCGCAGGATCGCCGAGGGACCGGAACTGCCATTGGCCTGCGAATTGGCCATGCCGTCAATTTCATTGTAGTGCTCCACCTCGATCCGGCGCGTGCGCCCGTCTGCCACGTCGTTGAGCATGGCCATGTCAGTGCGCAGCACGCCGCGGTTGCTGCTGATCCAGACATTGCCAACCCGGTCCGGGACCAGCTGGAACACGGTATCGACGGGCATGCCCTGCTCCAGCCCGACCCGTGACAGCATGCCGTCCTGGTAACGGTACAAGCCGCGGTCGCTGCTGATCCACATCGCATCGTCGATCTGCTGGAAACCGAACACACTGCGGCCGCCGCCCAACGGAGCCAGGTCGATGCGCTGCACATGGTCGCCGCGCATCACGCTGATGCCTTCGATGGTGCCTATCCACAGGTCGCCCTCGGCGTCGTGGGCGAGCGCGGTGATCAGGCCGGTCGGCATGCCCGGCATGGCCGGCACGGTCACTCCAGTGGCGTCCAACCGCGCCACGCCCTTCTGGGTACCGGCCCATACCGCACCCTCGCGGTCCACGCTCATCGCGCGGATGTTCCCGCCCGGCAGGCCGTCATCGGCACCGTAGCTGCGCAGCATGCGACCCTGCCCGTCCAAACGCAGGATGCCGTCCCCGAACGTACCCACCCACAACCCACCCTCATGGTCCTGGGCCAGGCTGAGCACCGACGGCGTCTTGCCACCGCGGTTGCGCAGCGGCACCGGGTGGAACACACCCTGTGCATCGCGCCGGTCGAGGCCACTGGCGCTGCCCACCCACAACTGTCGGTCGCGGTCTTCCAGCACGGTGCGCACGTAATCGCCGCTGAGCCCGTCACGCTCGGTGAAACTGCTGAACAGCGTTTCGCGCAGTCGGTACAGGCCACCGTTGGCACCGACCCAGATGCTGCCTTCAGCGTCTTCGCGCAGGCTCACCACCCGGCCCCCGGGCAACGAGAGCCCGGCAGGCAGGCGCTCCAATCCGTGCCGTGACAAACGCAGCAGGCCCTGGTTCTCGGTCCCCAGCCACAGGTCCCCGTGGCGGTCCTGCAGCATCGAGGTGATGTGCATGCCCGGGGCCAGTCGGTGCTGCAATTGCGGCATGCCATCCACCATCCGGTAGATGCGCTCGCCCGCCACGATCCACAGCACGCCGTCGGGCGCGCGGTATGGCCATACCAGGCCATGGCCCAGCCCGTAGCTTTCAGGCGCGCGGCGCAGCACGCCATCGGTGCCGCGCACCACCAGGCCGTCCAGGGTGCCGACCCAGACCCGGTCCTGGGCATCCACCACCAGCTTGGTGAAGCTCATCGCCATCGGCACGTCGATGGGCGGCTTCTGGTATTCGAAACGACCCTCGCGGGTCACGCTGCCAATGCCGTTGCCTTCGTACAGCAGCCAGAGCCGGCCGTGGCTGTCCATCTGCATCGCCTGGATCAACACCTGCGGTGCAGGCGGCTGGTGCGCGAACACCTGCCAGCGGCCGTCGGCGCTGCGCCGGGTCACATTGCCGCGTGAGTCGCTGATCCAAAGCCCACCATCGCGGTCGACGAACAGTGCGCCCACCCCGTTGTCGCGCAGGCCCGGGCGGGTGCTGCGGTCGAAGACGGTGAAGTCCAGCCCGTTGTAGCGCACCAGCCCCTCCCAGGTGGCGAACCACAGATGGCCCTCCGGGGTCTGCGCGATGTCGCGGAGCGAGTTGTGCGGCAGGCCGTTACGCGACGTCCACACATCGATGGCATAGTCGCGCAGCGGCGGCGGGCCGTTATGTGCAGCCAGCGTTACCGGGCTCCCGAACAGCAGGCACAGCAACACGAGCGCCAGATACAGGCGCCGTACATTCACTGCTGCTTGTACCGGCCGCCACCGGTTCCCGCCTCCCCCTTGGCTCATCCGTCAGGATCCGCCGGGGACGCTGGAATGGCGCGGCGCGGACAGCGCGGCACCAGGGTGGAAACCAGCCAGATCGGGCGCACTCATGCGGCGAATACGGGCGGGGGTTGCCCATAGTAGGCAAAACCGCGCCCGTTTGCCTCCTGTGCGGTCAGCCGGCGCGGGGGGTCGGCGGGCGCGGCGGTGACGGCCAGTGCACGATGGCCTCCAGCCCGCCCTGCGGGTGGTTGCGCAGATGCAGGGTGGCCCCGTCCTTCTCGGCCAGCGCGCGGGCGATGGTCAGCCCCAGCCCGGCCCCGCCGGTTGCCCGCGAGCGCGAGGTCTCCAGGCGCACGAACGGGTCGAACACGGTTTCCAGCGCGTCCTCGGCCAGGCCCGGGCCACTGTCGCGTACCCGTACGATCACCCCGTCGGGACCCTGCTCTCCCCGTACCTCGGCAGTGCCGCCGTAGCTCAACGCGTTGTCGACCAGGTTGGAGAACAGACGGTGCATGGCCAGCGGGCGCAACATCAGCACCGCGCCGCTGACCTGCTCGAAACGGGCATCGGCGCCGGCCTCGACCGCGTCCTCGACGATGCTTCCCAGCAGCGAATCCAGGTCCAGCGCGGCGCGTGGCTCGGCGCTTTCAGCGCTGCGGGCCAGCTCCAGGCCCTCGCGGATCAGCGCCTGCATTGCGCCCAGGTCGCCGATCAGGCGTTCACGCAGGGCTTCATCCCCTACGTTTTCCAGACGCAGCCGCAGGCGGGTCACCGGGGTCTGCAGGTCATGGGTGATCGCCGCCAGCATCTGGGTGCGCTCGCCCAGGGTGCGCTGCAGGCGTTTCTGCATGGCGTTGAAGGCTTCTGCGGCACGGCGGACTTCCAGCGGTCCGGTCACCGGCAACGGCGCGCGCTGGAGGTCGTCACCCAGCTCGGCAGCGGCCGAGGCCAGCCGCTGCAGCGGCGCACTGGCCATGCGCGCGACCACGTAGGCCAGCACGCCGATGGCCAGCACCAGCAGGGACAGGAACAGGGGGTCGACCGCGAGGACGCCGTTGTGGGCAATCGCTGGCGATTCGAGCGCCAGCGAAAGCACCGTCCCATCGCTGAGCGGCACCTGCACCGCACGGCATTTGGGCGGGATGAAGGCCGGGTCGCGTTCGTGCGGCGGTCGGCGCCGCTGCTGGGGCGGCGGTGGCGGCGGCAGCAGTTCCTGCGCCTTGGGCAGGCACGAACGGAACGAAGTGAAATGCACGGTAGCGTGTGCGACCGGACCCTGGCGGTCGTCGAGGATGCCCATCAACGCCGCATCCTCGCGCCCCAGTCGCGCCCCTTCGGGCAGGCTGCGCACCGCCGGCCCGCCCACCGTCAGCAGCCGATCGCGCAGCTCCGGGTCGCCGTCAAGCATGTTGACGAAGCCCTGCAGGCGATCCGCGATGCGGTTGAGGTTCTGCCGCTCGAACTCCTGCTGGCGTTTGGCGCTGGCCAGCATGGTGGCACCGATGGCGGCCACGCTCATGCCCAGCAGCAGGATCACGAACAGGCGACCGACCATCGAGGCGAAGAAGCGGCGCAGGCGCATCATTCCAGTGTGACCGCCGTGGCCAGCACATACCCTTCGTTGCGCACGGTCTTGATCAGGCCGTCACTGCCACCGTCGTCGGCCAGCTTGTTGCGCAGCCGGCTGACCTGCAGGTCGATCGCGCGGTCCTGCGACTCGTAGCTGCGGCCACTGCTCAGCGATACCAGCTGCTCGCGCGAGAGCACCTTGTTGGCGTGCCCGACGAACACGCGCAGCAGCCGGAACTCGGCGCCGGACAGCACCACCACGCGCCCATCCGGGTCGACCAGGTGACGGTGCTCCAGGTCGAACACCCAGTGCGAGAAACGAGCGCGGCGGATCGCCAGCGGTTCCAGGTTTGCCGGCAGCGCTTCGGTCCGACGCAGCACGTTGCGGATACGCGCGAGCAGCTCGCGCGGTTCGAACGGCTTGCCCAGGTAATCGTCGGCGCCCATTTCCAGGCCCAGCACGCGGTCGATCGGCTCGCTGCGTGCGGTGAGCATGATCACCGGCGTGCTTGAGCGCGCACGCAGGTCCCGGCACAGGGTCAGGCCATCCTCGCGCGGCAGGTTGAGGTCGAGCACGATCAGGTCCACGTGCTCGCGTTCCAGCACCTGGCGCATGCCCTGGCCATCGCTGGCCGTGCTGACCTGGTAGCCGGCACGACCGAGCTGTTCGGCCAGCAGCTGGCGGATGTCGTTGTCGTCATCGACGATCAGCAGGCGTTGCATCGTAGTGGTGTTCTCCATGCGGCGATGATCCCCTGTCGGGAGCTGAACCGCATCCTCTGGTTTGCGTACGCATGTTTCAAGGCATGCACACGATACAGAAGGACACGTCGGACCGGGGTGTGGTTACGTGCCGTTACATGCCGTGCGTTGAGCCCTCGAAAGGCGCTCTTCACAATGCTGACAACGCCGCGCGCCGGCCTGTCGAGTTGACGATCACCGTGAAGTCCCGCCTGCCCACCACCCGTCGCGGCCGCGTGCTGCTGTTGATCGCCCTCGCCCTCCTGATGTGCGGCATTGTCGCATGGAGCCTGCGCAAGCCGGGCGCCCCCACCCTGGCCACCAGCCCGGTCACCCGCGGCGATCTGGAACAGACCGTAGAAGCCACCGGCGTGATCGATGCCTACAAGCTGGTCAGCGTGGGCGCACAGGCTTCAGGCCAGATCAAGTCGCTGAAGGTGCAGCTGGGCGATACCGTCAAGCAGGGCGACCTGATCGCCGAGATCGATGCCACCACCCAGCGCAATGCCGTGCTCAACGCGCAGGCGTCACTGGACCAGGTCACCGCCCAGCGCGCCGTGCAGCAGGCCACCCTGCGCCAGGCCGAACTGGAATTCGCGCGCCAGAACGAGATGCTGGCGGCCGAGGCCACCTCGCGTGCGGAGTTCGACACCGCCGAGGCCGCGCTCAAGACCGCCCGGGCCCAGGTCAAGGCCTATGACGCGCAGATCCAGGGCCGCCAGACCGAACTGGGCACGGCCAACGCCAACCTGGCCTACACCCGCATCACCGCGCCGATGGACGGCACCGTGGTCGCAGTGGTGGCCGAAGAAGGCCGCACGGTGAATGCAAACCAGACCGCGCCGACCATCGTGATGCTGGCGCGGCTGGACCTGGTGACGGTGAACGCCGAGGTCTCCGAAGCGGACGTGGTCAAGATCAAGGCTGGCATGCCGGTGTACTTCACCACGTTGGGTGATCCGGACCGCAAGTACCACGCCACCCTGCGCCAGATCAATCCGGCGCCATCATCGATCGCCAGCGACAGCTCCAGCAGCTCCAGTTCGTCCAGCTCCAGCGCCAGTTCGGCGGTGTATTACAACGCGCTGTTCGATGTGGAAAACCCGGACGGCACATTGCGCATCGACATGACCGCGCAGGTCTCGGTACTGCTCAGGCAGGCCAAGGGCGTGCTGATCATTCCGTCGGTTGCGCTGGGGCCGAAATCGCGCGATGGCCAGTACGTCGTGCGCGTGGCCGATGCCGATGGCATGCCGCAGCCGCGCAAGGTCAAGGTCGGCATCAACACCGGTTCCAGCGTGGAGGTGCTGTCAGGGCTCAAGGAAGGCGAGAAAGTAGTGGTCGGCGAAGGCAGCGCCACCCCGGCCGCGTCCGGCAGCGGCAACCGCGGTGGCGCGCAGTTGCGCATGGGCGGCCCGGGCATGGGGCCGCGTCGATGAAGACCGCTCCCACCGCCGCGCCGCTGCTGCGACTGCGCGACCTGCGCCGCGAGTTCCCGGCCGGCGATGAAACCATCGCCGTGCTGCGCGATGTCAACCTCGACATCGCCGCTGGCGAAATGGTGGCCATCGTCGGCCAGTCCGGCTCGGGCAAATCGACGCTGATGAACATCCTCGGCTGCCTGGACCGCCCCACCCGCGGCAGCTACCAGGTCGCCGGCCGCGAGACCGGCAGCATGCTGCCCGACGAGCTGGCAGAACTGCGCCGCGAACATTTCGGCTTCATCTTCCAGCGCTACCACCTGCTGGGCGACCTTGATGCGCGTGGCAACGTGGAAGTGCCGTCGGTGTATGCCGGCAGCCCGGCCGCGGTGCGCAGCGCGCGCGCCGAACAGCTGCTGCAGCGGCTGGGACTGGGCGACCGCATGCGGCACAAGCCGGGCCAGCTGTCCGGCGGCCAGCAGCAGCGCGTGTCGATCGCGCGGGCGCTGATGAACGGCGGCGAGGTGATCCTGGCCGACGAGCCGACCGGCGCACTGGACACGAAATCAGGCGAGGAAGTGATGGGCATCCTCGGCGAACTGCACGCCGAAGGCCACACCATCATCATCGTCACCCACGACATGTCGGTAGCCGAACACGCCCAGCGCATCATCGAGATCCGCGACGGCGAGATCATCGCCGACCGCGTCAACGCCGGCGCGCCCAGCTACCGTGCGCAGCGCACGGCGACCGTGGCCGCCAGCAAGGGCCACAGCTGGCGTGCCGCGCGCGACCGCTTTACCGAAGCGTTCCGGATGGCGTTGCTGGCGATGAACGCGCACCGCCTGCGCACCTTCCTGACCATGCTCGGCATCATCATCGGCATCGCCTCGGTGGTGTCGGTGGTGGCATTGGGCAACGGCTCGCAGCAGCAGATCCTGCAGAACATCAGCGCGCTGGGCACCAACACCATCGACGTGTACCCCGGGCGCGGCTTCGGCGACATGCGCTCGGCGCGGGTGCAGACGCTCAAGGCCAGCGATGCCGACGCGCTGTCGAGACAGAGCTACATCGACAGCGTCACCCCCAGCGTGTCCTCCTCGGCCACCGCGCGCTACCGCAACCAGTCGGCTACCGCACAGGTCAGCGGCGTGGGCGAGCAGTTCTTCCGGGTCAAGGGCGTGACCCTGAGCGCTGGCAGCTTCTTCGACGCCGATGCGGTGAAGGGGCTGGCGCAGGTGGCGGTGATCGATGAGAACACCCGCAGCCAGTTTTTCCCCAACGGCGCCGACCCGGTCGGCCAGGTGATCCTGCTGGGCAACGTGCCAGTGCGCGTGATCGGCGTGGCCCAGCGCCAGAGCATGGGCTTTGGCAGCAGTACCAGCCTGTCGATCTGGGTGCCCTACACCACGGTGATGTCGCGGATGCTCGGCCAGAGCCATGTGTCCAGCATCACCGTGCGCGTGGACGACGCCACTCCGATGGATGCGGCGCAGGCCGCCATTTCCAAGCTGCTGGTCATGCGCCATGGCACCGAGGACTTCTTCCTCAGCAACAGCGCCGAGATCCGCGACACCATCGAGCAGACCACCCGCACGATGACCCTGCTGATCAGCGCCATCGCCGCCATCGCGCTGCTGGTCGGCGGGATCGGGGTGATGAACATCATGCTGGTGTCGGTCACCGAGCGCACCCGCGAAATCGGCGTGCGCATGGCGGTGGGCGCGCGGCAGAGCGACATCCGCCAGCAGTTCCTGATCGAAGCGGTGCTCGTGTGCCTGCTCGGCGGCCTGCTGGGCGTGGGCCTGTCGCTGGTGGTGGGCTGGGTGTTCGACACCTTCGCCCCTGATTTCAGGATGCTGTTCTCCACTGCCTCGATCGTGGCCGCGTTCGCGTGCTCCAGTCTGATCGGCGTGGCGTTCGGCTTCCTTCCGGCACGCAATGCGGCCCAACTCGATCCCGTGGAGGCGCTGGCGCGCGAATGAAGACGTCCATCCTGTTATCCAGCACCCTGCTGCTGTCGGCCTGTGTCAGTACCGGCCAGTACCAGGTCGACCCGCCCAGCGTGCCGGCCGTGTACGGCCGTGGCGACGCGCAACGCAACGCGCCTGTAGCGACATCCAACGCATCCTCCCGGCTGCGTACCGACGTGCGCGACGACGCCTGGTGGACCGGCTTCGGCGACCCGCGGCTGGACCGCATCATCGCGCGTGCGCTGCAGGCCAACACCGACCTGGCCTCGGCCGGGCTGGCGGTGCAGCGCGCCCGCCTGCAGGCCGGGCTGAGCGACAACGCGCTGTGGCCGCAGCCATCGGGCAGCGTCGGCAGCAGCGGCAATCGCCCCATCGACCAGGGCGCCGACTGGAGCCGCAGCAGTTCGGCCGGGGTCTCGCTGCAGTGGGAAATCGACCTCTGGGGCCGCCTGCGCACCCAGCGCGACATCGCGCAGTGGGAAGCCCAGGCCAGCGAGGAAGACCTGCAGAACACCGCGCTGCTGGTGATCGGCGACGTGGCCACACAGTACTGGACCCTGGCCTACCTCAACCAGTCGATCACGGCCGGCGAAGCGAACCTGGCGCGCCTGCAGCGCACCCTGGAACTGGTGCAGGCCCGCTTCACTGCCGGCGCGGTTTCGCGGCTGGAAGTGCGCCAGGCCACGCAGCAGCTGGAAGCGCAGCGTGCCGCGCAGAGCGCGCTGGAACAACAGCGTGTGGCCAGCCGCAATGCACTGACCGTGCTGCTGGATGGCCAGCCCTGGCCGCAGGCCGACGAACCGCAGGCGCTGGACAGTGCCGGCAGCCCGGCCATCGCCGAGGGCCTGCCGGCCGACCTGCTGGGCCGACGCCCGGACCTGCGCGCCGCCGAGCTGCGCCTGCGCAACAGCCTGAAGAACATCAAGGTGACCGCCACCAGCTACTACCCGGCCTTGAGCCTGACCGGTGGCGTGAGCAGCGGCGCGACCACGCTGTCGGACGTGTTGAAGAACCCGGTGGCCTCGCTGGGTGCGGGGCTGTCGCTTCCGTTCCTCAACATCCGCCAGGCCCAGCTGGATACGCAGATCGCCGGTACCGATTACCAGATCACGGCCAATACCTTCCGGCGCACGCTGTATACGGCGCTGTCGGAGGTGGACAACGCACTGTCGGCGCGCACCCAGTTCGCCACCCAGGTGGCGGCGTCGCAGGCGTCGTATGACGAAGCGGTGGAGATCGAGCGCATGTACGAAGTGCGCTACCGGGTCGGTGCCACCGACCTGCGCACCTGGCTGGAAGCGCAGCAGACCCGGCGCGACGCCGAGCTGTCGCTGGCATCGGTGAGGCAGAAGCAGCTGGTCAACGATGTGACGTTGTTCAAGGCACTGGGAGGCAGCGCGGGGTGATTCCGCGCCTGGCATTCAAGGCAACGGGCGGTTGCACCGCCCGCTCGAAGCTCATCCTACCAACGGTCGGCTGCTACCCGTCTGTTTGAAGCTGCCCGTCAGCTGCGCTGACGCACGGCTTCAAACAGGCTGACACCTGCAGCCACCGATACGTTCAGGCTCTCGATGTCGCCCGGCATCGGGATCTTGACCAGGCCGTCGCAGTTTTCGCGGGTCAGGCGGCGCATGCCGTCGGCTTCGCCGCCCAGCACCAGCGCCACGTTGCCCTTCAGGTCGATCGAATACAGCGAGGTGGTGGCTTCGCCGGCCAGGCCGTAGATCCACACCCCCTGCTTCTGCAGGTCCTTCAGGCAGCGCGACAGGTTGGTCACCGCCACCACCGGAATGCGGTCGGCGGCGCCGGCCGAGGTCTTGCGCACGGTGGCATTGACCGTGGCCGACTTGTCCTTGGGAATGATCACCGCAGTGGCGCCGGCAGCCGCGGCACTGCGCAGGCAGGCGCCCAGGTTGTGCGGGTCCTGCACCTCATCCAGGATCAGCAGCAGGGCCTTGCCCTCGGCCGCCTCGACCAGGCCTTCCAGCTCGTTTTCACCCCAGGTGCGGGCTGCCTGGTAACGGGCGGCCACGCCCTGGTGGCGCACCGAACCGCCCACGCCGTCCAGCGCCTGGGCGTTCACCTTGCGCACGTCGATGCCCTTGCGCCGTGCGTTTTCCTCGATTTCCGTCAGCCGAGGATTCTTCGCGCCCGCCTCGATGAGCACTTCGCGGACGTTCTCGGCATCGTTCTCGATCGAGGAGGCGACGGCGTTGACGCCGACAATCCACTGGCTTTGCTTGCTCATTGCGGGGGCGGGACCGGTACAGGGGGTGGTAATGGTAGAGCATTGCCGGTTCGGCTGCCGTAGCGCCGCGGCCCTGCCCGGCCGCTCAACGGGGCCAGCGGGCGGTGTCGTGGTCCGGGTGCTGATGGGAAACCAGCGTGCGCAGGCGCTCGGCGTCCGGGTCGTCTTCCTGCAGGATCACCTCCAGCGCGCCAAGCTGGTCCACGAACGGCAGCTTGGACTCGGTGCCGTACTGCACGGTCGGCGGCAGCCGTTCAGGCTGGTCGAACGCACCGGCCGCCACGGCCATGCCGTCTTCGCCTTCGTAGGTGAGCGGGGTGCCACAGTCGGCGCAGAAGCCGCGACGGAAGTGATTGGAGGACTGGAACCGGCGCGGCTCGCCACGGGTCCACTGGAAATCGGCCCCGCGTACCGAGACCAGCGGGGCGTAGTACGCCCCGAAGGCCTTCTGGCACATCCGGCAGTGGCAGATGGAACGATCCGGCAGGGCGCCGCGGACGTGGAAGCGGACCGCGCCGCATTGGCAACCGCCGGAGAATTCGGGAACCGGGTTCATCGCTCACTCCTCACGTCCGTACCGACCAACGGTCGGCACCTGCCAAGGCATCGTCCCGCGACGGCAGGTACCGACCGTTGGCCGGTACACCGCGGGCCTCAATATTTCTGTTTCTGCCGCTTCGCCGGCTGGCCGCGTGGCGGCAATGCCGGTTCTTCATCGCCCTTCTCTTCCACCAGCCGGAAGTCGATCTTGCGTTCTTCCATGCTGGCCTTGAGCACCAGGATCCGCACGCGATCACCCAGCCGGTAACTGCTGCCACGGCGTTCGCCGCTGAGCGTCTTGCGGGTTGCATCGAACTGGTAGTAGTCGTGCGGCAGCTGGGTGACATGGACCAGGCCGTTGACCTTGGACTCATCCAGCTCCACGAACAGGCCAAAGCTGGTCACGCCGCTGATCACGCCGTCGAACTGGCCGCCCACGTGCTTTTCCATCCACGCCGCGCGGTAGCGCTCATCGACTTCGCGCTCGGCCTCGTCGGCGCGGCGCTCGCGTTCGGAACACTGCAGCGCCAGCGCGGCCATTTCGCGCTGGGTATAGGTGAACTTCTCCAGCGGCTTGCCGCTCAGCGCATGCTTGATCGCGCGGTGCACCAGCAGGTCCGGATAACGGCGGATCGGCGAGGTGAAGTGCGCATACGCATCCAGCGCCAGGCCGAAGTGGCCCTGGTTGTCCGGCGAGTACACCGCCAGGCTCTGGCTGCGCAGCAGCACCGATTCGATCAGCGCTGAATCGGGGCGCTCGCGCACCTTCTTGAGCAGCTTGGTGTAATCGCCGGGCTGCACCTTGGACCACGGCGGCAGGCTCAGCTTGAATTCCTTGAGGAACTCCAGCAGGTCCTCGAACTTGGCTTCCGGCGGCTTGGCGTGGTCGCGGAACGGCGCCGGTACCTGCTTGTGCAGCAAATAACGTGCGGCCTGCACGTTGGCCGCGATCATGCATTCCTCGATCAGCTTGTGCGCATCGTTACGCACCAGCATGCCGGCCTGGGTGACTTCGCCGGTGTTGTCGAGCACGAAACGCACTTCGGAGGATTCGAACTCGATCGCGCCGCGGCGGGTGCGGGCCTTGGCCAGCACCTTGTACAGCTGGTGCAGGCGCTCGACCTGCGGCAGCAGCGCGCCGATGGCGTTGCGCGCGGCCGGGTCGTTTTCGCCCACCGCCTGCCAGACCTGGGTGTAGGTCAGGCGCGCATGCGAGTTCATCACCGCTTCGTAGAAGCGCGAGTGGATCACTTCGCCGTCGCGGTTCACCTGCATGTCGCAGACAAAGCACATGCGGTCGACCTTGGGCATCAGCGAACAGATGCCGTTGGACAGCGTCTCGGGCAGCATCGGCACCACGAAGCCGGGGAAGTACACCGAGGTGGCGCGCTTCTGTGCTTCATCGTCCAGCGGTGTGCCGGGACGCACGTAGTTGGAGACGTCGGCGATGGCCACTACCAGGCGGAAGCCTTCGGCGTTGGGTTCGCAGTAGACCGCGTCGTCGAAGTCCTTGGCGTCTTCGCCGTCGATGGTGACCAGCGGCGTGCTGCGCAGGTCGACGCGGTCGCCGATCATCGCCGGCTCCACCTGCATGGGTACCGAGGCGGCCTCGTCCAGCACTTCCTGCGGGAATTCGAACGGCAGCTCATGGCCGTGGATCGCGGTTTCCACGATCAGCGAGGCGGTGAGCTTGTCGCCCAGCACGGCGATGATGCGGCCGATCGGCGGGCGCCGGGTATCCGGGGCCTGGGTCAGCTCACACACCACCAGCTGCCCATCACGGGCATCGCCGGTCTGGTCGGGCGGAATCTGCACGTTGCGCTGGATGCGCTTGTCGTCGGGCACGACGTAATTGATGCCGAATTCGACGCTGAAGCGGCCGATCAGGCGGGTCATGCCGCGCTCGAGCACCCGCGCGATGCTGCCTTCGCGGCGGCCGCGGCGGTCGATGCCGGTCACGTTGGCCAGCACGCGGTCGCCGTGCATGACCTTGCGCATTTCATACGGCGCCAGGAACAGGTCGTCGCCCCCATCGACCGGGCGCAGGAAGCCGAACCCTTCCGGGTTGGCGATCACCACGCCGGTGATCAGGTTGGTGGCCTGCACCGGGGCGAAGCCGCCGCGACGGTTCTGCACCAGCTGGCCATCGCGCACCATCGCGCCCAGGCGCTTGCCCAGCGCATCGGCGCGGTCGGGTTCGGTCAGGCCAAGCTGGATGCCGATTTCTTCGGCGGTCTGCGGGCCATCGCAGCGGTCCAGCAGCTGCAGGATGGCTTCGCGGCTGGCGATGGGCTGGGCGTAGCGTTCCGCTTCACGGGCGGCAAAGGGATCCTCCACGCTGCCCACCGGCGCGCTGGGCCGCGGGTTGCGGCGGGTCGGAACCGGCGGGCCATCCGGTCGCGGACCGGAGCGCTTGCCGCCACGGGGCGGCGCGGGGCTGTTCATGGACTCGGGCATCCAGGGCGGCAGCTTGCCGGACTTGGCAGCAGCGCGGGACTTGCCCGACGGACCGGCAGCCTGCTTGGGCGCCGGGGACGTGGGGGCTTTGGCGCCCCGGGTCGGTTTCTTTGATTTCATCGACCCCCATGGTACCGCGTGGCGGTGTGCAGAATGGGTCATTGCCGCCGCCCATGCAGGATTGTGAAGAAATTTAACAAAACCGTTGACAAGCCCTGCGGACTTGCCCAGAATTCGCCCCCTGAGTCGCCCAGGTGGCGGAATTGGTAGACGCACTAGCTTCAGGTGCTAGCGGGGGCAACTTCGTGGAGGTTCGAGTCCTCTCCTGGGCACCATGACTCGGAAAATGATCAAACCCGCGAAAGCGGGTTTTTTCGTTTCAGGCCTCCGGCGTGTAGAACCGGGCCGACAGCCCTGCCCGCCCCGGGAAGTACCTGAACCAGGGCCGGGCCGCGTCGACCACTGCGGCGACGGCCCGATGCGCCATCAAGCGTTCGAAGTAGGCGAGCAGGTGAACCTCGTTGCCAGGAATCGGCACATAGGCCACGGCATAGAACAGCGCGGGCGCCGCCGCACAATCGGCCATGCTGAAGCCCTCGCCGGCCAGCCACGTGCGGCCTTCCAGCTGCCGGTCCATGGCGGCGTAGCTTTCGAGCAGCCGTGACCGGGCGCTCTGCGCGGCATCTTCGCTGCGCCCGCTTTCGGGCTTGAGCCGGTCGGCGGTCAGCGCCTGCATCGGGGTCATCACATAAAAGTCGGAGAACCTGTCCCAGAAGCGCACGGCGAGGGCGCCATCGGCATCGGCAGGAATCAGGCGTGCGCCGGTGGCCAGGTGCTGCTGCAGGTATTCGATGATGATGCTGGTTTCGGCAACGGCCCGGCCGCGGTCGACCAGCACCGGCATCTTCCCGGCCGGGGACACGGCGTTGAGCATCTCCCGGTCTGCCGGATCGCCGAGGTTGACCATGCGTTCGTCCAGGGCCACGCCAAGCACGCGGGCAGCGATCAGCACCTTCTGGCAACAGGACGACAATGGGTGAGCGTGCAGGATCGGCGGTGCCATGGAAACTCCAGACAGTCGGTGTCGGCCGAGTATGCCCATCGGCGCCTCAGCATGCATTGACAGCCTCCGGATGCTTCCGCATAATTCGCCCCCTGAGTCGCCCAGATGGCGGAATTGGTAGACGCACTAGCTTCAGGTGCTAGCGGGGGCAACTTCGTGGAGGTTCGAGTCCTCTTCTGGGCACCACGACTCGGTAAATGATCAAACCCGCGCAAGCGGGTTTTTTCGTTTCCGCGGCACGGATCGATCGCGAGAGATTTTCTTCGACATCCTGTTGACACATTCGCGGTTCTCCCGCAAAATTCTCCTCCTGAGTCGCCCAGGTGGCGGAATTGGTAGACGCACTAGCTTCAGGTGCTAGCGGGGGCAACTTCGTGGAGGTTCGAGTCCTCTCCTGGGCACCATGACTCAGTAAATGATCAAACCCGCGAAAGCGGGTTTTTTCGTTTCTACCGCACGCGATTCCATCGTGCCGGGCTGCGCCCGGCTTCATGCATTTTGGCGAACAGCCGCTGGGCCTGCGCATGGTCTGAGCTGGGCCGGCGGGTGCGGGTTTGCGGGACACGCCGTGAACCCATCCATGGGGGCTCGTAGAAAACATCCATGTTTTCTACGGTCCCACAAACCCGCCCCCGCCGACCCTCGCCGGTGTGTTGGTGGCCATGGAAGATCAAAGGCCGGTGTCGATCATTTTCATGCGTTACCGGCTGCGGTGCCGTTCCGTGCCGTCGTTCGGGAACCGACGCTACCGCCCATCCCATTCGCGTACCCGCCGCGTAGAGCCACGCCTTGCGTGGCTGCTCGTTGCATCCGCACACGACCATCTATCGGGGGCGGCCGGCGGGTAGCCCCCGGAGGGACGCTAGAAAACATGGATGTTTTCTAGCAGCCTACAGGGACGTACTTGCGGCGTGTCCCGGAGCGGGGCTGCCCGACGGCCGCCCCAGCACGGAAGAATTGAAACGCTGCTGTTAGCTGTTGGCTGTCGGCTGTTGGCTGTTGGCTGTTGGCTGTTGGCTGTTGGCAGCACAACAAAAAACCCCGCCCTTCAGCGGGGTTTCTCGTTTCAGCCACTCAGAACATCAATGCCCGCCGGCGGACGCCGCGCCGGCACCGGCGCCGAACGGCGGCTTGGCCAGCCACAGGAAGGCGATGATGGCCAGGAAGATCCAGCCCAGCAGGAAGAAGATGTCGTTGAAGCCCATCTGCGATGCCTGGTGGTTGATGATGTTGTTCAACGCCGCTGCGCCATGTTGCAGGTCGCCCTGCCCCATTGCCGCCACCTTCTCCTGCATGCCCGGCGTGTAGCCGGAAATGCTCTCGGTCAGGTGCGCATGGTGCTCCTGCGTGCGGCGCGCCCACAGCCACGTCGTCAGCGATGCCGCGAAGCTGCCGCCCAGCGTGCGCAGGAAGGTGGCCAGGCCCGAACCTGCCGCGATCTCGCGCCCGTCCAGGTCCGAGAGCAGGATCTGCAGCACCGGCATGAAGAACAATGCCACGCCGATGCCCATGATCAGCTGCACCCCCGCCACGTGTGCGAAGTCCACCTGCAGGTTGAAGCCCGAACGCAGGAAGCTGGTAAAGGACAGGAACACGAACGCGAATGATGCGATCCAGCGCATGTCGAACCGCGAGGCGTACTTGCCCACGAACGGCGTCATGATTACCGGCAGGATGCCGATCGGTGCCGTCGCCAGGCCCGCCCAGATCGCCGTGTAGCCCATGTCACGCTGCAGCCACTGCGGGATCAGCAGCGACACGCTGAAGAACGCCGCGTACGCCACCACCATCGCCAGCGTGCCGGCGCGGAAGTTGCGGTGGCGGAACAGCCGCAGGTCCACGATCGGATCCTTGTCGGTCAGCTCCCAGATCAGGAACACCGCCAGCGCCACCACCGAAATGCAGGCCAGCACCACGATCGTCGGCGAACTGAACCAGTCTTCGTCGTTGCCGAGGTCCAGCACCAGCTGCAGCGCGCCCACGCCGATGATCAGCGTGATGAGGCCCACGTAGTCCATCTTCGGCTTTTCGATCTGCTCCGGTCGCCCCTTCAACTGGTTGCCTACCACCAGCGCAGCGAAGATGCCCAATGGCACGTTGATCAGGAAGATCCATTCCCAGCTGTAGTTGTCGGTGATCCAGCCACCCAGGATCGGGCCGCAGATCGGCGCCACCACCGTGATCATCGCCAGCAGCGCCAGCGCCTGCCCGCGTTTCTCGCGGGGGTAGATCGAGACCAGCAACGACTGCGTGATCGGGTACATCGGACCGGCTACGAACCCCTGCAGCGCACGCGACACCACCAGCATGCCCATGCTCTGCGCCAGGCCGCACAGCAGCGAGGCCATCACGAACGACAGCGTGGCCCAGATGAACAGCTTGGTCTCACCGAATCGGCGGCTCAGCCAACCCGTCAGTGGCAGCGCAATCGCGGTGCTGACGGCGAACGAGGTGATGACCCAGGTCGCCTGCTGCGAACTGGCGCCGAGGTTGCCGGCGATGGTCGGCAGCGAAACGTTGGCGATGGTGGTGTCGAGCACCTGCATGAACGAGGCCATGGCCAGGCCTGCAGTACACAGCGCGACATTGGCCGGCCGGAACGCGCCGGTCGCACCTGGCGCCGACGGCGCGCCCGGATGTCCGGGCGCGGCGGGAGCTTGTGCGGACATGGCTACCTCAGCTTGCCTTGGACTGGCGCGGCAGGTTGCCCTGGATGATCTCGTGGATCATATCGTCGGCACTGTGCAGCTGCTTGGCGTACACATCGGTGTCGAACACCTGGCCCTTGGCCGCGGTGGTCGGCAGCACGGTCCCCTTCTGGTCGCGCAGGCTCACTTCCGCCTTCATCGACAGGCCGATGCGCAGCGGATTGTCGGCCAGCTGCTTGGCATCAATGGCGATGCGCACGGGAACGCGCTGCACGATCTTGATCCAGTTGCCACTGGCATTCTGCGCCGGCAGCAGCGAGAAGGCCGAACCGGTGCCCAGGCCCAGGCTGTCGATGCGGCCCTTGTACTTCACATCGCCGCCGTACAGGTCCGAACGCAGTTCCACTTCCTGGCCCAGGCGCATGTGACGCAGCTGGGTTTCCTTGAAGTTGGCCTCCACCCACATCTGTTCGGTCGGCACCACCGCCATCAGTGCGGTGCCTGGCTGCACGCGCTGGCCCACCTGCACCGAGCGACGGGCCACGTACCCGCTGACCGGCGCGACGATGCCGGCGCGCGCATTGTTGAGGTAGGCCTGGCGCAGCTGCGCGGCAGCTGCTTCCACGTCCGGCTGGGTGGCGATCACGGTGTCGTCGACCAGCGCATTGCTGCGCTCGAAGGTTTCGCGTGAGCCGGCTACGGCCGCTTCGGCGGCGGCCAGTTCATTGCGCGCGTGCGCCAGCTCCTCGTCGGAAATCGCACCCGTGGCGGCCAGGCCCTTGCGGCGCGCGAAGTCTTCGCGGACACGGTTGAGGGTGACCTGGCGGGCGCTCAGTTCGGCCTGCGCACCTTCCACGCTGCGGTACAGGCCGCGCGTCTGGCGCACGGTGCGGGCCAGGTTGGCGCGGGCCTGCTGCAGCGCCACTTCGGTGTCGGCCGGGTCCAGCTGCACCAGCAGCTGGCCGCGCTCGACGCGCATGCCGTCATCGGCGTTGATCGCCACCACGGTACCGGTCACCAGCGGCGTGATCTGGACCTGGTTGCCCTGCACGTAGGCGTCGTCGGTTTCCTCGAACCAGCGGCCGAACATGAAGTACCACAGCGCTGCGGCGGCAAGCAGCAGCACCACGATGACCAACAGGCCGCGCAGCAGCTTGCCGCGGCGGGAGGGGGCTGCCGGCGCGGCAGCGGGAGCGGAAGTCTGGCTCATGGAAGGTATCTCAGGAATGCGTGGATTCGGGGGAGGTGGCGAGCGTGGCGGTCTCAGCGGACGGGGTGAAGCCACCGCCCAGCGCCTGGCTCAGCCGAACCGAAACAAGGATCTGGCGCGACTGCAGCGAGGCCAGCTGCTGCTGTGACTGCAGCAGCTGCGCCTCCACGCTGAGCACGTCGAGGTAGCTGCCGATGCCGGCCGTGTAGCGCTGCTGCGCCAGGTCATGGGCGGCTCGCGCGGTGCTCACCGCCCGCGCCTGCGCGGCAGCCTGATCGGCCAGCGAGCGCACCGCGTTGACCTGGTCGGCCACCTCGCGCAGTGCGTTGACCACCGACTGGTTGTAGTCGGCCACGGCCAGGTCGTACTGCGCGTCTGTCTTGTCCAGGTTGGCACGCAGGCGGCCACCGTCGAAAATCGGCAGGCTCAGCGCCGGACCGATGAAGGCGAAGGTCGAGCCGCTCTTGAGCAGTTGGTCCACCTCGCTGGCGACCACGCCGCCGAGCGCGGTGAGGTTGAGGCTGGGATAGAACTTCGCCTTGGCCGCGTCGATCTCGCGGCCGGCCGCTTCCACCCGCCAGCGCGCGGCCACGATGTCCGGGCGACGGCCCAGCAGTTCGCTGGGCAGGACGCCCGGCAGCTGCAGCGCGAGCGGGTTGAGCGGCTGCGGGCGTTCAATCTGCAGGCCACGGTCCGGGCCCTGCCCGACCAGCGCGGCCAACGCGGTACGGGCCTCGTCGATCTGTTGCTGCGCGGCCTGCAGTTGCTGCTGCGCGGCCGGAATGCGGGCTTCGGCCTGGCGGGTCTGCAGGTCGCTGTCGATGCCCGCCGCGCGACGCTGGCGGGTCAGCGTGAGCGTCTTCTGCGAGCGGTCCAGCTCTTCGCTGGCCACATCGTGCAGCTGCCAGGCATAGCCGAGCTGTGCATAGGCTTCGGCGATGGCGGCCGACAGGTTCAGGCGCGCGGCTTGTGCGTCGACGGCAGCGGCATGGCCGCTGTCCACCGCCGCTTCCCACGCAGCCCGCTTGCCGCCCCACAGGTCCACCCCGTAGCTGACGCTGAGGTAGGCCTGGCCGCTACCGGCATAGCTGCCGCCAAGCTCGTCACCGACCATCGATTCAGGCAGGCGCACGCCGGTGTAGCCGCCGGAGGCGGACACGCTGGGCAGGCGGTCGGCGCGTGCGGTGCCGATCTGGGCACGCGCCTGGCGCAGGCGCGCATCGGCCGCCTCCAGGCCCGGGTTGCGCTGCAGGCCTTCGGCGATCAGCGCGTCCAGCTGCGGGTCGTTCAGCGCCCGCCACCAGTCGGTGGCCGGGAATGCCGACGGGCTCAGGGTGTGGCCGGCCAGGGTGCGCTGGGTCTGCAGGCTGTCGGCGTCGAGCAGCTGGCCGTGCGGTTGCAGGCCACCGGTGCTGGCACAGGCAGCCAGCGCCAGCGCCAGCACGGACAGCAGCACCGGCCGCAGCGGGCGCAGCGATGTGGTGCGATCAGGTTTGGAAGTCATGGCGAAATGAGAGAGTCACGGACACGGGTCAACAGGGAAAGCAGCAGGGCGCGCTCGTCGGCGGACAGGTCGCGCATGGCGTCGTCCATCACCGCGTCACCGCGTTGCTTGAGGCGGGCCCACAGCTGGCGGCCCTCCTCGGTCAGTACGATCTGCAGCGCGCGACGGTCCTGCGCATGCGGTTCACGGCGTACGCAGCCCAAGGCCTCCAGCTTGTCCAGCAGGCGCGTGACCGCGCTGGGCACCTGGTCCAGGGCCTGGGCCAGTTCGTTGGCGGTACACGGCGCGCGGAACGACAGCACCTTCAGACCCAGGTAGTGGGTGAAGCCGATGTCGAGGTTTTCCTCGGCCATGGACACGTCCAGCTGGCGCATCAGGCCGTCGCGGACCTGGCGCAGCAGCAGGCCCAGGCTGGGCGGCGTCGTTTCGGGGCAGATCATCATGGGGACGCACTTTACTTCCGGGAAATATATTTCTCAATGGAAATATTCAACATGGAAGGAAATGCAGTGTTGCCCCATTCAGGACAGCGGGCCGGAGACCGGATTCCTTCACGTCGCTTGGCATCCCACGCCGCATCCGGATAATCGTCCGCCTGCGAGGGCGACAGCCGTCGCCGTCCCTTGCCACAGGTAACAATCCCGCATGACCGATCTAGCCCGCCCCGCTTTCCACGGCTTTGAACAGCTGCCCCTGCGTGAATACGCTGAACGGGCGTACCTGGACTACTCGATGTACGTGGTGCTCGACCGTGCGCTGCCGTTCATCGGCGACGGCCTCAAGCCCGTGCAGCGCCGCATCATCTATGCGATGAGCGAGCTGGGGCTGAACGCCGCCGCCAAGCCGAAGAAGTCCGCGCGTACCGTCGGCGACGTCATCGGTAAATACCACCCGCACGGCGACAGCGCCTGCTACGAAGCGCTGGTGCTGATGGCCCAGCCGTTCTCGTACCGCTACCCGCTGATCGAAGGCCAGGGCAACTTCGGCTCCACCGACGACCCGAAGTCGTTCGCGGCGATGCGCTACACCGAATCCAAGCTGACCCCGATCGCCGAAGTGCTGCTGGGCGAAATCAACCAGGGCACCACCGACTGGACCCCCAACTTCGATGGCACCCTGGAAGAGCCGACCTGGATGCCGGCGCGCCTGCCGCACCTGCTGCTCAACGGCACCACCGGCATCGCCGTGGGCATGGCCACCGATGTGCCGCCGCACAACCTCAACGAGATCGTCAGTGCGCTGCTGCACCTGCTGGATGATCCCGAGGCCAGCATCGGCGACCTGCTCGAGCACGTGAAGGGGCCGGACTACCCGAGCGCGGCGGAAATCATCACCCCGGCCGCCGACCTGCGCACCCTGTACGAAACCGGCAACGGCAGCGTCCGCGCGCGCTCGACGTACTTCAAGGACGGCACCAACATCGTCATCAACGCGCTGCCGTTCCAGGTCTCGCCGTCGAAGGTGATCGAGCAGATCGCCGCGCAGATGCGCGCCAAGAAGCTGCCATGGCTGGAGGACATCCGCGACGAATCCGACCATGCCAACCCGGTGCGGGTGGTGCTGGTGCCGCGTTCCAACCGCGTCGATGCCGAACAGCTGATGGGCCACCTGTTCGCCACCACCGACCTGGAGCGCAGCTACCGGGTCAACCTCAACGTGATCGGGCTGGACGGGCGTCCGCAGGTGAAGAACCTGAAGATGCTGCTCAGCGAATGGCTGCAGTTCCGCGGCACCACCGTGACCCGCCGCCTCACGCATCGCCTGGAAAAGGTCGAA
The DNA here is from genome assembly GCF_052045085.1 of Stenotrophomonas sp. 22385. Taxonomy (NCBI): domain Bacteria; kingdom Pseudomonadati; phylum Pseudomonadota; class Gammaproteobacteria; order Lysobacterales; family Lysobacteraceae; genus Stenotrophomonas; species Stenotrophomonas sp. 22385. The sequence continues at coordinate 151,018 of NZ_JBQEOG010000008.1, read as the reverse complement.
CGTCGCCTGCACCTGTTGGAAGGCCTGCTGGTGGCGTTCCTCAACCTGGATGAAGTGATCCACATCATCCGCACCGAGGACGAGCCCAGGCAGGCGCTGATCGCGCGCTTCGCATTGAGCGAGGACCAGGCCGAGTACATCCTGGAAACCAAGCTCAAGCAGCTGGCCCGCCTGGAGGAAATGAAGATCCGCGGGGAGCAGGACGAGCTGGCGAAGGAGCGCGACAAGATCCAGTCGATCCTGGACAGCAAGGCCAAGCTGCGCAAGCTGATCCGCGATGAGCTGGTAGCCGATGCGAAGAAGTTCGGCGATGCGCGCCGTTCGCCGCTTGTGCAGCGTGGCGCCGCGCAGGCGATCGACGAAACCGAGCTGGTGCCGAGCGAGCCGATGACCGTGGTGCTGTCCGAAAAGGGCTGGATCCGCGCGGCCAAGGGCCACGACGTGGACCCGTCCACCCTGTCCTACCGCGACGGCGATGCACTGCTGGGTGCGGTACGGGCGCGCAGCACCCAGCAGGTGGCATTCCTGGACAGCGAAGGCCGCGCCTACTCCACCCTGGTGCATACCCTGCCCTCGGCACGCGGCAATGGCGAGCCGCTCACCGGCCGCTTCTCGCCGGCCCCGGGCAGTGCCTTCATGACCCTGGCCAGCGGCGAGAACGCCACCCGTTTCGTGCTGGCGTCCACGCATGGCTACGGCTTCGTGACCCGCTTCGAGAACCTGACCGGCCGCAACAAGGCCGGCAAGGCAATGCTCAACCTGACCTCCGGTTCGAAGGTGCTGACCCCGGCCGTGGTAGCCAACCCGGACACCGACCGCATCGTGGCGGTGACCAGCTCGGGCAACCTGCTGGCCATCCCGGCCAGCGACCTGCCGGAACTGGACAAGGGCAAGGGCAACAAGATCATCGAAATCCCGAAGGCCAAGCTGGCCACCGAGCGCGTGGTCGCGGTGGTGGCGGTGGGCCCGGGCAACACCCTGCTGGTGCGCAGTGGGCAGCGCACGATGAACCTGTCGTACAAGGACCTGGAGGCCTACCTCGGCAGCCGCGCCAGCCGCGGGCACCTGCTGCCGCGTGGGTGGCAGAAGGTGGAAGGGTTGTCGGTGGAGTGATCGACCACAAAAAAACCGGGGATTTCCCCGGTTTTTTTGTATCCGTCGCTGGCTGGCTTCTGGCTGGCTGGCAGTTGATTCCGCCCGACCAACGGTCGGGCGCTACCGGTAGGTGCCGACCGTTGGTCGGCACGAGGCGCATCACGATAGGTGCCGACCGTTGGTCGGCACACGGCGCATCAATGCGCGGCGGTGCCCTTCGCGTCCATCTTGCTGGTCTGGTACAAGGCCAGGCCGATGCGCTTGATCAGGCCCAGCTGCTGTTCCAGCCACCAGGCGTGGTCTTCTTCGGTGTCCTTGAGCTGAACCAGCAGCATGTCGCGGCTCACGTAATCCTGGTGCTGTTCGCACAGCTTCATGCCGGCGGCCAGGTTGTTGCGCACGCTGTATTCGGTATCCAGGTCCTTCTGCAGCATTTCCTCCACGGTCACGCCCGGCTCGAAGCCGTGCGGGCGCATGTCCGGGTTGCCGCCCAGGAACAGGATCCGGCGCAGCAGCGCGTCGGCGTGCTGGGTCTCCTCCTCCATCTCATGGTTGAGGCGCTCATACAGCGCGAACAGACCCTGGTCCTCGTAGCGGCGCGAGTGGATGAAGTACTGGTCGCGCGCGGCAAGTTCGCCGCGCAGCAGTTCCTTCAGGCATTCAATGACGTCGGGATGGCCTTTCATGGGGGAGCTCCTGTGAATCGATGGGGCCATGGTGCCCTATCCCGGATCGCCGTGATCTAATCGGAATCAGTTGCATGCGCAGGCGCAGGCGGGGTCGGCCTGCATGACCTTCTTCGGGGAGCGTGGGATGCGTCGTTGGCTGAAACGGGGTGCGTGGGCGTTCGGGGTGCTGGTCGGGGTCGGGGTCGTCGTTATCGGCGTGGCCTGGTTCCTGCTGCGCGGCAGCCTGCCGGCTCTGGAGGGCGAACATCCCGTGACCGGATTGCAGGCCAAGGTCACCGTCAGCCGCGATGCGCTGGGCGTGGTCACCATCGAGGCCGGCAGCGAAGCCGATGCGATGCGGGCACTGGGTCTGGTGCATGCGCAGGAGCGCTACTTCGAGATGGACCTGATGCGCCGCGCAGCGGCCGGCGAGCTGTCCGAGCTGTTCGGGTCCGCCGCCGTGCCCACCGACCAGCGCATGCGGGTGCATCGCCTGCGTGCGCGCACCGATGCGCACCTTGCGCAGGCGCTGGGCGAGCGCCTGCAGGTGGTGCAGGCCTACGTGGAAGGCGTCAACCGTGGCTTGGGCAGCCTGCGCGTGCGCCCCTGGCCGTACCTGCTGCTGCGCCAGCACCCGACCGCATGGACCGCCACCGATTCGGTGTTGACCGGGCTGGCCATGTACGCGGACCTGCAGGACCCCGCCAACCAGAACGAGCTGGCCATGCGCCGGATCCGCGAGGTAGCGCCGCCGGCGCTGTATGCGCTGCTGAGCCACGACGGCAGCGAATGGGATGCGCCGTTGTTTGGACAGGCGCGTGGGAATGCGGTGCTGCCACCGTCCGATGCATTTCAGTTGCGTAACGACCAACGGTCGTTACCTGCCGCAGATGACGGCACCGCCGAACGCGCTGACCAGGACGTGCATGGCAGCAACAACTTCGCGGTGGCGGGCGCATTGACCGCCGATGGCCGCGCGATCCTCGCTGACGACATGCACCTGGGCCTGCGCGCGCCGAACCTGTGGTTCCGGGTACGGCTGCGCTATCCCGATCCGGCCGCACCCGGCGGCCGCGTGGACGTCAGCGGTTTCTCACTTCCCGGGTTGCCGGCGATCGTGGTCGGCAGCAACGGCCATGTGGCCTGGGGTTTCACCAACAGCTATATCGACAATGCCGACTTCGTGCCCGTACCCGCGGGCGCCGGCGGCGTCCAGGTGCACGAAGAGCGCATCCGCGTGGCTGGTGGGGCCACGGTAACCCTGCGCGTGCGCGAAACCGCATGGGGCCCGATCCTGCACGAGCGCGCCGATGGCAGCGGCGAAGCGCTGCGCTGGACCGCACAGCTGCCGGGCGCGGTCAGCATGGCGTTCGCCGACATGGCGCGGGCCGGTGACCTCGACGATGCGCTGAAGATCGCCGACCGCGCCGGCATTCCCACCCAGAACCTGCTGCTGGCCGATGCCCACGGGCGCATTGCCTGGCGGTTGATCGGCGCGCGCCCGGATCGCGCGGCAGACTGCCCGCCCAACGGCTTCGCCACTGCCGCACCGGCCCGTTGCGCACCGTGGGCAATCCGCAGCGACCAGTCGCCGTCCCTGATGGATCCGCCCACCCAACGGTTGTGGACGGCCAACGGCCGGGTGCTGGATGGCGCCGACCTGGCGGTGGCCGGCAATGCCGGCTACGACCTGGGCGCGCGGGGCCGGCAGATCCGCGACGACCTGAACGCCAGGCAGCGTTTCAACGAGCGCGACCTGCTGGCGATCCAGCTGGACGACCGCGCGGTGTTCCTGGAACGCTGGTGGCCGCTGCTTCGGCGGGTTGTTGAGTACAGCGATGACCCGGCCCTCAAGCGCCTGGAGGCGGCGAGCCGGCAGTGGGAAGGCCATGCTTCGGCCGATGCGGTGAGCTACCGGATCACACGCGGTTTCCGCAGCAAGGTGCAGGACATCGTCACTGCGGCGCTGCTTGCGCCGGCGAAAGAATCCTTGGGCGACAACTACCTGGAGCCGAAGCTGACGCAGATCGAGGGCGTGCTGTGGCCGCTGGTGACCGAGCAGCCCGCGCATCTCCTGCCGGCACCGTACCCGGACTGGAACGCGCTGCTGGCCGATGCGGCGCGGCAGACGGAAGCCGAGCTGGCGGAAACGGGACCGGACCTGGCCGGGCGCACCTGGGGTGAGCGCAACACAGCGGCCATCTGCCATCCGATCAGCCGCGCCCTGCCCGCCTTCGCACGGCCGTGGCTGTGCATGCCGGCCGATCCGCTGCCCGGTGACAGCAACCTGCCGCGCGTGCAGGGCCCGTCGTTTGGCGCGTCACAACGCATGGTGGTATCGCCCGGACATGAAGCCGACGGCATCATCCACATGCCGGGCGGCCAGAGCGGCCACCCGCTGTCGCCGTTCTGGGGCGCGGGTCACGAGGATTGGGTGCACGGCCGGCCGACGCCGTTCCTGCCGGGCAAGGCCCGTTACACGCTGGTGCTGGAGCCCGAGCGCGGACGGTAGAGCGGACTGTCAGTCCGCTGCCGCTCGCGATCATCGAACCGGGATTACGCGCGAACCTTCCAGCGCTCCATCCAGCCCAGCAACGGGCCGGTCATGGCGGTGGTCACCAGCGCCATGATCACCAGCACCGCGAACAGGCGGTCGCCGAGGAAGCCCAGTTCGTACCCCAGGTTGAGCACGATCAGCTCCATCAAACCGCGCGTGTTCATCAACGCGCCCAGCTTCCAGGCCTCGTGATTGCCCATGCCTGCGCTGCGCGCGGCGCTCCAGGTGCCGAACAGCTTGCCCAGCGTGGCCACCGCGATCACCACCGCGCAGAGCAGCAGGTCGCTGCCCTGCAGCGCGTCGGCGCGCATGCGCAGGCCGGTCATGGCGAAGAACAACGGCAGCAGCAGGGTCACCGCGAACGGCTCGACCCGGGCGATCAGCAACCCGCGCAGCTGCGCATTCGACGAGACGGCCACGCCGGCGGCGAATGCGCCGAACAGCGCATGGATGCCCAGCACTTCGGTCACCAGTGCACTGCCCAGCGACAGCAGCAGCATGCCCAGCAGCCAGCGGCCTTCACTGCCGGGTTTAACGACCTGCCGCGAGAACCACGGTTTGACCACGCCCAACATCAGCGCGATGAACAGCACCACGCACAGCAGGCTGAGGCTGGCCGGCACCCAGCCGGTGGCCTGGGCGGCCGCCACGATCAAGGCCAGCAGGCACCATGCGGTGGCATCGCCGAGCGCTGCGCAGGCAATCGCGGTCTGTCCCAGCGGGGTCTGGGTGATGCCACGGTCCGCGAGGATCCGCAGCAGCACCGGGAACGCGGTGATGCTCAGCGAAATACCCACGAACAATGCGAAGGCGGTGAAGCCCACCCCCTTGGGACCGTGTTCGGGATACAGCCAGATCGCCAGCAGCACACCCAGCACGAATGGCACGGCAATGCCGGCGTGGCTGACGGTGAAGGCGAAACGGCGGCGGCCGCGCAGCCCACCCAGGTCGAGCTCGGCGCCGGCCACCAGCAGGAACATCAGCACGCCCAGCTGGCTGAGCATGCCCAGCGGGCCGAGCGAGCTGGCCGGGAACAGTGCGCCGTGCAGGCCCGGCAGCAGGCTGCCGAGCACCAGCGGGCCCATCATCAGGCCGGCGGCCATTTCGCCGATCACCGCCGGCTGGCTTAGCCGCTTCAACAGCGCGCCCGCGCCCTTGGCGACCACCAGCAGCACCAGCAGTTGCAGCAGGAACAGCCCCAATGGAGAGGCCAGATGGTGGGCCCAGTCGCTGCCCACCACCGGTTCGACCTTGGCGGCCACGGCCGGCAGCTCGGGGCCGGCGTAACGCGCCAGCGCCAGGCCGATGACCAGCGGAATCCCGGCCCAGGCCAGGTAGTGCCAACCCCACTTCATCCGCGGCACGCTGCCTCCGGTCTGTACATCCATGAACATTCCCCAATGTTGGAAAGGGAATGATAGCGGCAGGGATCGGCCCACGTAGCGCCTGCAGCGTTCATGAGGGCCGACCAACGGTCGGCGCTACCCGCCTTGGCTACGCCAAGGCCTGCTCATGCACACCGGCGACGGCGCGGCCGGAGGGGTCGGCCATGCTGGCGAAACTGGCGTCCCAGGCGATCGCGGCAGGCGATGAACAGGCGATCGACTTGCCGCCGGGCACGGTTTCGGCTGCGGCCTGGGAAGGGAAGTACTGCTCGAACACATGACGGTAGTAGTAGGCCTCCTTGGTCTGCGGCGGGTTGTGCACGAAACGCTTGTCGGCCGCGGCCATCACCCGGTCGCTGATCTGGGCTTCGGCGTGCGCCTTGAGCCCATCGATCCAGCCGTAGCCCACGCCATCGCTGAACTGCTCTTTCTGCCGCCACAGGATCGACTCCGGCAGGTAGCCTTCGAACGCCTCGCGCAGCACCGCCTTTTCGATCCGGCGCGCGCCACCGGCACCCTGCCCGACCATCTTGTGTTTCGCATCGATGCGCATTGCCACGTCGAGGAACTCACGGTCCAGGAACGGTACGCGCGGCTCCACGCCCCAGGCCATCATCGACTTGTTGGCGCGCAGGCAATCGTAGTTGTTCAGCGCATCCAGCTTGCGCACCAGTTCTTCATGGAATTCGCGTGCGTTCGGGGCTTTGTGGAAGTACAGGTAGCCGCCGAAGATCTCGTCGCTGCCCTCGCCGGAGAGCACCATCTTCACTCCCATCGCCTTGATCCGCCGCGCCAGCAGGAACATCGGGGTGGAGGCGCGGATGGTGGTGACGTCGTAGGTTTCGACGTGGCGGATCACGTCGGGCAGTGCATCCAGCCCTTCTTCGAATGTGTACTCGAAACCGTGGTGGACGGTGCCCAGTGCTTCGGCGGCGATGGCGGCAGCGGCCAGGTCGGGCGATCCCTTCAGGCCGATCGCGAATGAATGCAGGCGCGGCCACCAGGCCTCGCTCTGGTCGCCGTCCTCGATGCGATGGCGGGCATAGCGTGCGGCAACGGCGGCGACCAGCGACGAGTCGAGCCCACCGGAAAGCAGCACGCCATAAGGAACGTCGGTCATGAGCTGCCGGTGCACGGCGCGTTCGAACGCTTCCCGCAGCGCGACGCGGTCGGCCTCGACCCCTTCCACTGCGTCGTAGTCGCGCCACGGGCGCTCGTAGTAGCGGGTGAGCGTGTCGGTGGCGCTGTCATACCAGTGGCCGGGCGGGAACTGCGCGGCGTCGGCGCAGGTATCCACCAGCGATTTCAGCTCGGAGGCCACCAGCAGGCGGCCGTCCTTGTCATGGCCCCAGTACAGCGGGACCACTCCGATCGGATCGCGCGCGATCAGCACGCGCTTGCGGGTACGGTCCCACAGCGCGAACGCGAAAATGCCGTTGAGGCGGTTCAGGTACGACGCCGGAGTGTCCTGCTGGTACAGCGCGTTGATCACCTCGCAGTCCGAACCGGTCTGGAAGGCGTACGGCTGGGTCAGTTCGGCCTTGAGTTCGCGGTGGTTGTAGATCTCGCCGTTGACCGCCAGGGCCAGGCTGCCATCGTCGGACAGCAGCGGCTGCGAGCCGCCCGCCGGGTCGACGATGGCGAGCCGCTCATGGACCAGGATGGCGCCGTCATCGACGTACACGCCGCTCCAGTCGGGGCCGCGATGGCGCTGGCGCTGCGACAGGTCCAGCGCGTGGCGGCGCAGCGCGGTGAGGTCATCGCCGGCCTGCAGGCCGAACATTCCAAAGATCGAACACATGGGAACAGCTCCTGATGATGGGGGAATACACGTAATGCCTGCATTCGACCGGCCAGAAAACAAAAAACCCGCATCGGCCGATGCGGGTTTTCTGGGGTCCGGGCGTATGTTGCTTGTTCTAGCCCTGGTCGCAGTCCCGCATTGGCCGCGCACGATTGTTCGCGCGCAGATTATTGCGGTTGTTGGTGGTGACGGCGGTGGCCAGGAGCGTGGACATGGACCGACCGTACCGCCGTTCTGGCTGCGGTGCAACTGTTGCGGGCGCAACCGATTCAGTCCGCGACATGCTCCGTGCCGGATAATCCACACCTGCCCTCTGGAACTCACGGATGAATCCCCTTCGTTTCTGCCTGTCGCTTTCCGCACTGGCGCTGCTGGCGCTGGCCGGCTGCACCACCGCCCCCAACCGCCCCACCAGCGATACCGAGGTGAAGTGGCTCACCGCCGCCGAGCGCGGCGACATCGAGGGAATGCTGGAACTGGCTGAACTGTATGAACGCTGGAACGACCGCCGGGCGCTGGACTGGTATGAGCGGGCTGCGGCCGCCACGCCCTGGACGTTCCGCAATACCATTGCCGAAGAAGCACTCGGGCGGATCTGGGCCAGCGGTGAGATGTACACCGGCCGTCGCCCTGAAGACACGCCGCCCCCGGTGCTGCGCGCGTCGCCGCGCAAGGCCGGACGCTGGTACCTCGCGGCAGCCAACCACGGCAGTCCGGGCGCGATGCTGTCGCTTGCCAAGTTCGAACGCGAACGTGGCCACGCGGCCGCAGCGCTGCGCTGGGACCTGCGCGCCACGGTGTACCAGCGGTATTCGACGAGCAGTTCAGGTCTGCCCGCCGCGATTGCACCCCAGGCCGGCGCACTGCACCCGCTGGTGGTCGACATCCAGCGGCGCGCGGCGCGCGGCGATGCGGAGGCCGAGGTGGACCTGGGCGCGCTCTACGAGAGGGGAATGGGCCTGGGCATCGAGCGCGATCCTGCAGTGGCGCTGCAGTGGTACCGCAAGGCAGCCCTGCAGGGCAACGTGTTCGGCCAGTACTTCACCGGCCTGATGCTGGGCCGCGCGCCGCCCGGGGTGCCGCGCGATGAGGAAGCAGCCGCAGGATGGTTTGCCAAGGCCGAGGCGCAGAAGTTCTTCCTTGCCGGTGAATCGTATTGGCGCAAGGGCATCCAACCGGCGTTCTGGACGTACGATTGAACGAGGCTGTACACACCCGCCGCGCACCTTCAAGTCTGCCGGCGGGCGCGCGCTTCGCCCAGAATGGGCGCCATGAGTACCGCCACGTTCCGCGATGAAACCCTTTCCCGCGCCCGCATGCAGGCCATCGTCGCCGCGCATCCGCGCGCGGCCGTGTTCGAGGACTGCAGCTTCGACAACGCCGACTTCTCTCGACTGGACATGGACGGTTTCCAGTTCATCCGCTGCTCGGTGGCCGGTACGTCATGGCTGGCCGCCTCGCTGGAGGAAAGCCGATGGGACAAATGCCGGGGTGGCCAGTGCGATTTCAGCTCGGCCCTGCTCGGCGATGCGGTGTTCTTGCACTGCGATCTGAACAACAGTCACTGGCGCCGTGCCACGCTGTCGTCGGTCCGCTTCGAGGATTGCAAGTTGACCGGGGCACACCTGCAGGAGGTGACCGGCTGGGCGCTGGAGTTCCGCGACTGCCTGCTGGTGAGTGCGGACCTGCGCGGGCTGTCGTTCCGCAAGGCTACCCTGCAGGGCATGGATTTTTCCGACGCCGAGCTGTCCGGCTGCGACTTCCGCGATGCCGTATTCGACGGCGGCAGCCTGCGCAATGCGCACACCCGTCTGACCCGGTTCGAGGGCGCGGATCTGCGGGGCACCGACATCAGCGGGTTGAACGTGATGGATGCCAGGCATTTCAAGAAGGCCGTGATTTCGCAGCGGCAGGCGGCCGCGGCGTTGGCTGCGTTCGGGTTGATCGTGGCCTGAAGCGAAGGACCGACCAACGGTCGGCCCCTACCGTGGGGAAACGCCAACTGGGGTGGGAACCGACCATTGATCGGTTCACAGGCACGGGTACGAACCGACCGCTGGTCGGTTCTGGCAGTCGGTCAGGCCAACAACCGCTCGATCAGCCGTTGGTAAAGCGCCGGCAATGCTTCGAGTTCGGCGACCGCCACATTCTCATCCACCTGGTGGATGCTGGCGTTGACCGGCCCCACTTCGATGCACTGCGCGCCCAACGGCGCGATGAAGCGTGCATCCGAGGTACCGCCGCCGGTGCTTTCTTCCGGCGCGGCGCCCGCAAATTCACCCAGCACCTCGCGTGCCACCCGGCGCAGGGTACCTTCCGGGGTGTAGAACGGTTCACCGCTGCGGTGCCACTTCAGCCGGTACTCCAGGCCGTGGCGGTCCAGCAGCGCGGTGATCTCCTGTTCCAGTTTCGGCGCGTTCCAGAGCGGGTTGTAGCGCAGGTTGAACAGCACCTGCAGCTCGCCGGGAATCACGTTGTTGGCGCCGGTGCCGGCGTGGAGGTTGGACACCTGCAGGCTGGTCGGCGGGAAGCTCTCGAAGCCATCGTCCCAGTGCCGCGCGGTCAGCTCGGCCAGCGCCGCAGCGGCCAGATGGATCGGATTGCGCGCCTTGTGCGGGTACGCCACGTGGCCCTGCACGCCCTGCACGGTCAGCGTGCCCGACAGGCTGCCGCGGCGGCCCACGCGCAGCAGGTCGCCCAGCACGGCGGTGGAGGACGGCTCGCCAGTGATGCACCAGTCGACCTTCTGGCCACGCTCGCGGAAGATGTCCGCGACCCGGCGCACGCCGTCGATGGCATCGCCTTCTTCATCGCTGGTCAGCAGCACCGCCAACGTACCGGGATGGTCCGGATGGGCAGCCACGAACTGTTCGGCCGCGACCACGAATGCCGCCACGCTGCCCTTCATGTCCGCCGCACCGCGCCCATACAGCACGCCGTCGCGGATCTGCGGATCGAAGGGATCGTTGTGCCAGGCCTCGACCGGGCCGCTCGGCACCACGTCGGTATGGCCCAGCAGCACCAGCACTGGCGCGCCCTGCCCGTGCGTGGCCCAGAGGTTGTCGACCTCACCCAGACGCAGATGTTCGCAGGTGAAGCCGGCACGCCCCAGGCGTTCGGCCAGCAGCGCCTGGCAGCCAGCATCGTCCGGGGTGACCGAAGGGCGTGCGATCAGGTTGCAGGTCAAGGCAACGACATCGTTCACGCGCCGACTCCGAACCGCTGCTTGAAGCCGTTGTCCGAAAAACCCTGGGTCATCACGCCGTCGGCGGTGACCACCACGGGGCGCTTGACCAGCTGCGGGTATTCGCGCAGCAGCAGCTTCCATTCGGCATCGGAGGCAGCGGCCTTGCGGTTGTCGGGCAGCTGACGCCAGGTGGTCGACGAACGGTTCACCAGCGCGGGGAAACCGCCAGCCTGCGCGGCCCAGTCGACCAGTGTTTCCGGGCTCGGCTTGTGCTCGCGGTAGTCGACGAAGGTGTAGACCAGCTGGAAGCGGTCGAGCCACTTGGTGGCCTTCTTGCAGGTGTCGCAGTTCTTCAAGCCGTAAAGGGTTGTGGTCATTGCCGACAGATACTCGTGCAGGGGTTCAACGGGGTTGCGTCAACCCCGAGTATAGCCTCGCGCCGGGAGCGCACGTCCTGCTGCTCACCCCTCGCATTCATGCTCAATGATCACGTCCAGCAACGAGCGCTGCCACGACGACAAGCCGGAGGCGAACGGTACGTCCGTTCCCAGGAGCGGCCTGCCATCGGCGTCGACCACGAGGGCGAGCTGCGACGACAGGAAACCGCGCAGGCGCTGCAGTTGCCCCGCATACTGCGGCGCGTCGAACGAGTCGGCTTCATACAGCCGCATGCACACGCAGTCCATGTCCAGCAGCATCTGCACGCGCAGGGAACCACTCAATGTAGTCCGACCTGCCTCGATCGAGAGGATCAGCGCATTGGCCGCCGCTATGGCCTCCTTGCGATCGAAGCGGTCGGCCGCCTCCCCCAGCCGGGTCAGGTCGCCGGCTGCCTGGCTGAAACGTGCGAGCTCGGCAGGCGGCTTGGCGGGAGCGATGTCAAGCGACAGGGGGCGGCGCGCCGGCACGGGCGTGGGCGGTGGGAGTGCGCAGGCCGCCGACACTTCCGGCGCGGGCGACATGCCCTGCCGCACCACCGCGGCAAAGTTCCGGCCGTCCTGCGGGTTGTCCGCAATGGGGCCGCGTTCGGCTTCCTGCAGCCCGAAGCGGTCCTTCATCCACTCTGGCTTGTGCTGCAGCCACTTGCCGTAATAAAGGGCGCAGTAGGCCAGGTAATCGCGAAGCTCCTTGACGCCCCGGAACGGGGTGAAGCCCCGGAACGTGCTGTCGCGTTGATCCCAGACACCGCGGGAGAAACGCCGTGCTTCCTCGATGACCGGCTTGATCGCACGGGCCGCATTCTGCTGCAGGCGCTCGGCGTGGGGCAGCCGACCACGGCGTTGGCCCACCATGTCAAGCTGGCGCAGATACTGCACGCCATAGTTGGCCAGCAGGGTCAGGGTCCGGGTTTCCCAGACCTCCAACAGGTCCGGCTCTGCCGCCAGCAGCTCAGGCACCAGCAGGAGCAGCCTGTCGACCGCCGGCGGCGGCAGCGGCCCGCTACCACGCCGGGCAAGCTCGTGCGTGCAGGCACGCAGTGCACTGACCAGGCCGAACGCCAGCGTGGCGCCCGCGATCGCGTGCACGGGGTGCTGGCGCACAAGCGCCTCGAAGATCGGCACCATGTGGTCGATGATTGTCTGGCTGCACACCTGCTGCAGCGGTGCGTGATTCATCAACTCGCCGAGGTGGAACATGATCACGCTTGCATTTTCCAGCGTGAACGCCTGGCGTGCGGCCACCACCTGGACGCAGGTACGCGTCACCGTCGAGAGCAGGCGTTCGTCCAGGGCGAGTGCGCCGCGCTGGTCGGTCAGCTTGCACAGGATGTTGAGCGCTTTGCCCAGGTAGATGTTGGAGATGCGTCGTTGGGGATTGGTATCGGCATGCGTACCGCTGCCGGCCAACACCTGGCCGAGCGTGTCCAGATCGACGTTGACCGTGGACCGGTCACCGTACTTCACCATCTTCTGGTACAGCGCGGCGATGATGCCGTCCGCTTCGGTCAGGCGCGCGGCGTGCCCGCCCATCGGCGCGTGCGGCACGACGTCGTTCCCCGGGGCGTTGAAGATGTCGGTGGGTGTCGCCGCCGACGGTCGCGCGCCGATCAGGGGCAGCGGTATCGGCGGCAGCCGGCGATGTGTCACCGGCACCGGCATCGTATTGTTGACGTAGTCCACGCGGACCTTCTCTGCCTGAAGAAACCGCAGCATAGCCATGTGCCGGCACCGCCGGAATGACGCGCACCTCAAGCTGTGACGAGGTTTGCGAAGCAGGTTTAATGCGCGGGGCGGAAGCGTCACGGGACATCGGATGATCAGGTAACGGCGTCCTCACACACACCGGGCGCCGCACGTGCATACACTGCCTATCGAGCACCTTCACAACTGTTGAGTATGACCAGCAGGGATCTCTGCCAGGCAGAAAGACCGGGGCTATCCGGCAGGTCGGCCGCCATCAATGGCTTTCCATTGGTACCCACCACCTGCGCCAGCTGCGTGGACAGAAAACCGCGCATGCTGTCCAGCTGCCACGCGTAATGGGATGGCTGGGGGGATGCGGTCGCCAGCTGCCGGCAAACCGCGTCCATGTTCAGCAGCATCTGCACGCGCTGCGCCTGGGTCAACACCGTCCGCCCGCTTTCAATGGATGCCACCAGTGTATTTACCGCTGCGATGACATCCTCGCGGTCAAAGCGATCAGCGTTCTCGCCATACCGCACCAGCGCGCCTGCTACTGCATCAAACCGTGCCAGATCCGGTGCCGGCGGTGGCGGTTCCGCTGCCATGCACACCTCATCGGCAATGTCAGCGTCAGGTGGCGCCGGGGCGTTGATCACCCCTGCTTGCGTGGTCGCGACATCAACGCCCAGACGCGCGACCTCGGCAAAAGCGCGTTCGTCCCGGAGGTTGTCGGGAAATGGACCTCGGGGTGGCTCGGCCAGTTCAAAGCTCGCCCGGATACGTTCCGGTTGCCCCGCCAGCCAACGGCAGTAGTAACGCGCGGCATAGGCAAGCTGGTCGCGAAGCTCCTTGCCCTGCGCCAGGCTGCGATATGCGCCGTCGTATTGCCATACCGCGCGATGCGGCAATCTGGCTTCCTCGATCACCGCCTTGAGCAGGTGGGCGACATTGAGATGCTGCGAAACGATCGTCTCCGTGGACCGACAGCGTCTGCTCATTGCGCCGAGCCGGTTGAGGTACTGCGCGCCGTATTTGGCGACCAGCGCCAATGATCGACTCTCCCAGCCGGCCAGCAGACCCGGACATTCCGCCTTCACCGCACGCAGTGTTGTGAGCAGCGCATCCGGTGCGAATCGCGGCACGGTTGCGCCCACGGGCAGACGCATCTCGACCTCCGATGCCCGCAGTACGCTGGCCAACGCCAATGAGAGGATGGGGCAAGCCACCGCCTGCTGCGGCGCGGCCTTCAGCATCTGGTCGAGGTGCGGAGCCAGGCACCCGCTGATCATTTCGCTGCAGGCCTCTGCAACGGACGCGCGGTTCATCAGCCCGCCCAGGTGGAACATGATCACGCAGAGGTTCTCAAGGGTGAACTCCGTGCGCCCTCTCAGCACTTCCATGCACCAGTTGACCGCTCGGACCAGCACCGCGCTTGCGCACGGCAACGGCTCCTGGCCGCCCACCCGGCACAGCAGGTTCAACGCCTTCCCCAGGTAGATGTTGGTGACGCGCTGCTCGGTTTCCAGCTCCCCCATGCTGGCCGACTCCGCCAACGCTCGACACAGCCGTTCCAGGTCAACATTGAGCGTGGAAAGATCATCGCGCTTGACGATCTTCACATACAGCCCGCCAACAATCGCGTCGGCCTGGGTCTGCTGCACGCTGTTCTCGCCGACCGGAACGACCGGCATGCCGGTCGGGAACCCGGCATTGGCGATGTTCTGCAGGAGCGACGCCAGCCGGTCGACCACCGGCCGTGGCAACGCAGTCCGGGTACGCAGCGCACGGGAATCCGTCGGAACCGTGCGCGCACTGATCTTGTCCATGCCACGCTCTCCTGCCGGGAAACCCCGACGCCCGCAAGAGCTTAGCGACCCAACGCGGGATTGCGTCGGTGCAGCTTCCAAGCTGTGACCGCCTTGGCGAATGCGCGGCTTCGAACGTGCCAGTCACGCCAGTGACGGCAGCACGATTTCCCTGACGGTGGTTGGCGCAGCCGACGGGAGCGGCATGCCGCTCCCGTCGCCGCTCAGTCGGCCAGGCCGCGCAGCAGCTCGTTGACGCTGGTCTTGCTGCGGGTCTTGGCATCGACCTGCTTGACGATCACCGCACAGTACAGCGAGTGCGAACCATCCTTGGACGGCAGCTGGCCGGACACCACCACGCTGTACGGCGGCACCGAGCCGTAGCTGATCTCGCCGGTGGCGCGGTTGTACACGCGGGTGCTCTGGCCGAGGAACACGCCCATGCCGATCACGCTGTGGTGGCCGACCACGAAGCCTTCCACGACTTCCGAGCGCGCACCGATGAAGCAGTGGTCTTCGATGATGGTCGGGCTGGCCTGCAGCGGCTCCAGCACGCCGCCGATGCCGGCCCCGCCGGACAGGTGGCAGTGCTTGCCGATCTGCGCGCACGACCCCACCGTGGCCCAGGTATCGACCATGGTGCCTTCGCCAACGTAGGCGCCGATGTTGGTGAAGCTCGGCATCAGCACCACGTCCTTGCCGAAGTAGCTGCCGCGGCGCGCGATCGCACCCGGCACCACGCGCACGCCGGCCCGGCGGAACCTGGCTTCATCGAACCCGGCGAAGCGCGATTCCACCTTGTCCCAGAACGGCGCCGGGCGGGCGTCCACCACCGCCATGTCGTTGACGCGGAAGTACAGCAGCACCGCCTTCTTCAGCCACTCATTGACCTTCCAGCCGCCGTGGCCATCGGGCTCGGCCACGCGGAATTCGCCGGTTTCCAGCCCGTCGATGACGCGACCGACCAGCGGCTTGGTCGAGCCTTCGATCTCATGCAGGGTCAACGTAGCGCGGCGTTCGAAGGCACTTTCAATGCCGAACCTGAGTTCTTCCACGCCCGGGGTGGCCGGCTTGCGCAGCGACTTGCGCGCGATGTTCTCGGCGCGCTTGGCCGCCGTGTCGGCCGCGCTGCTGGCCGAAGTCTTCTTGACCGGCGCCTTCTTCACGGCCGGCGCGGCTTTCTTCGCAGCGGTCTTTTTCACGGCCGGGGCAGCGGCAACGGTCTTCTTGGCCGCCGCGGTCTTGGCGGCAGTCTTCTTGGCAGGCTTGGTGGCCATCAGTGGGGGTCTCCGGCGTTTCGATCAGGGTCCAGGCAGCGCAGCATGGCGTCATGCAGCTGCTGACGGGCGGTTTCGGTGAGGGGGCGGTCGTGCTCATCGCTGATCACGAACATGTCTTCGGCGCGCTCGCCGAAGGTGGCAATGCGCGCGTCATGCACACGCAGCCCCTGGTTGCGCAGTACAAAGGCGACATCGGCCAGCAAGCCGGGGCGATCGGGCGCCACCAGGCTGAAGCGGGTGCCGCCGGTATCATTATCGTTGGCATCGCGGAATTCGATGCGCGGGGCGAAGCGGAAATGGCGCAGCTGGCGCGGCACTACCCGCCGGGAGGGACGCAGGCGCGACAGATCGCCGGCCAGCGCCTCGCGCAGCGCCGCCTCCAGGCGCGGCGCATCGCCATCGGCGAAGCTGTCGGCCGGGGTCACCTCGAAGGTATCGAAAATGGTGTCGGCCGGGCCATCCAGCACGCGTGCCCGATGGATGCCGTAGCCCTTGCGGTCCAGGGTCATCACGATCGCCGCGAACAGGCCATCGCGGTCGGGCGAATGCACGAACACTTCCAGCGCATCGTCGTCGGCGGTGATCCGGCGCACCTTGACCAGGGTCTGGCCCTGCTTGACCGGCACCAGCGCGGCCGCCTGCCAGGCCAACTGTTCGGGGCGCAGGCGGATGAAGCTCTCATCCGGCATCACGGTGAACTGGCGGTCGATGGTGGCGTCGTCGTAGCCGCGCTCACGCACCAGCGCGCGCACGTTCTCACGCGCCTCCAGCACGCGCTCGGCGGCCGGCATCTGGTTTTCCAGGCCATCGCGCAGCGCGCGGCGCGCGGCGAAGTACAGGTCGGCCAGCAGGCGATCCTTCCACGCGTTCCAGAGCTTCGGGCTGGTGCCGGCGATGTCGGCGCAGGTCAGCAGGTAGAGGTAGTCGAGGCGGTCGCGGCTGGCCACCAGCGTGGCGAAGCGGTGGATCACATCCGGGTCGGAGATGTCCTGCTTCTGCGCGGTCACCGACATGCGCAGGTGCTGCTCCACCAGCCAGGCCACCAGCTCGGTATCGGAACTGCTCAGCGCATGCGCCTGGCAGAACTCCCGCGCATCGACCGCGCCGAGTTCGGAATGGTCGCCGCCCCGGCCCTTGGCGATGTCATGGAACAGTCCGGCCAACAGCAGCAGTTCCGGCTTGCGCAGGCGTGGCCACACTTCGTGGGCGATCGAGAAACGCTCGTCGGCGCGACTGCTGGCGAACAGGCCGATGTTCCGCAGCACCATCAGAGTGTGCTGGTCGACGGTGTAGACGTGGAACAGGTCGAACTGCATGCGCCCCGACACCTGTGCGAATGCGGGAATCCACTGCCCCAGCACACCCAGCCGGGCCATGCGCGCCAGCGTATCGACGGCGCGCGGGCTGCGCAGCAGGGTCATGAACTGTTCGCGCGCGGTGGCACTTGCCTCGGTGTACGCCGGCAGCTCGGCCAACGCTTCGGCCAACGCCCGCGCGGTGAGCGAATGCAGGCCACGGACATCGGGGTTGTAGGCCCAACTGGAGAACAGCGCAAATACCTGCTCGATATCGCCCTGCGGCCACTCCGGATCATTGGCGGCAAGGTAGCCGCGGCGCAGCGAGAAGCCCACGCTGACCGGTTCGGGCACCGCCTCGCCATCGAACTGTTCCTCGAAGCGCTGCAGCAGCCGATCGCTGATCCGCCTCACCACGGTGGCGCTGCGATAGAAGCCCTGCATCATTTTTTCGACCGCCAGGCTCTCCACGTCGTCGGCGAAGCCCAGCCGCGCCGCCAGGGTCTTCTGGTAGTCGAAGCGCAGGCGCTCTTCCGGGCGGTTGGCCACCAGGTGCAGGCCGAACCGGAGCTGCGCCAGCGCGCAGCGCTCGCGGCGCAGGGCCGCGGCTTCATCCGGCCCCAGGTGCCCCAGCCCGACCAGGGCTTCCAGTTCGCGCACGCCAAAGGCGCGCAGTGCCATCCAGCCCAGCGTATTGAGGTCACGCAGGCCACCCGGTCCATCCTTGATGTCCGGTTCAAGGTTGTCGGCGGTGTCGCCGAAGCGCTGGTGGCGGGCCAGCAGCTCCTCGCGCTTGGCCAGGAAGAAGTCGCGCGGCGGCCACAGGCCTTCGCTGTTGACGGCCTGCTTCAGGGCCTGCCGTGCCGCGTCGTCCGCCACCAGCGGCCGCGACTCGATCAACGCAGTGAGCACGGTCTGATCGGCGCTGGCCTGCACGCATTCGTGGGCCGAGCGCACCGCGTGGCTCACCGGCAGGCCGCAATCCCACAGCAATGCAAACAACCGGGCCAAGGCCGCCTCATGCCGGCGCTGCGCATCGGGGGCGCCGAGCACCAGCAGGTCGATGTCCGAGCGCGGGAACAGCTCGCCGCGCCCATAGCCACCCACGGCAAACAGCGATAACCCGGCATCAGGCGGCACGCAGCGCTGCCAGGCCAGCCGGATCAGGTGATCGGCAGCGCGGGCGCGCAGCGCCAGCAGCCGCTCGATGTTGTCATTCTGGTCGAAGCGCCGGTACAGGCGCGCATCAGCCTGCTGCAGCGATTGGCGAGCCTCCGCCGCCCACTCGGGGTCGGCGACGGCATTGGCCGGCGCGTCCAGGGTCGGGCTCGCCGGCAACATGCTCAGACCTGCGATTCGCCGGGCGACAGGGTCAGCACATCCACGCCGGTCTCGGTGACCGCGACCATGTGCTCCCATTGTGCCGACAGCTTGCGGTCCTTGGTGACCACGGTCCAGCCATCGGGAAGCACCTTGTTGTAGCGGGTGCCCTCGTTGATCATCGGCTCGATCGTGAAGGTCATGCCCGGCTGCAGCACCAGGCCCTGTCCCGGGCGCCCGTAGTGCACCACCTGCGGTTCGTCATGGTAGACCTTGCCGATGCCGTGCCCGCAGTACTCGCGCACCACGCTGAAGCGTTCGCCTTCGGCGAGCGACTGGATGGCGTGACCGATGTCACCCAGCGTGGCGCCCGGCTTCACCGCGCGGATGCCGGCCCACATCGCCGCATAGGTGGTGTCGACCAGACGCTTGGCCATGGTCGAAGGCGTGCCCACGAAGTACATGCGGCTGGTATCGCCGTGCCAGCCATCCTTGATCACAGTGACATCGATGTTGACGATGTCGCCGTCCTTCAGGACCTTGGCTTCGCTTGGGATGCCGTGGCAGATGACGTTGTTGACCGACGTGCAGACCGTCTTGGGGAAGCCACGGTAGCCGACGTTCGCCGGTGTGGCCTTCTGCACATTGATGATGTGGTCGTGGCAGATGCGGTCCAGCTCTTCGGTCGTCACGCCAGGTTTGACGTACGGGGTGACGATGTCGAGCACTTCGCTGGCCAGGCGGCCGGCGACGCGCATCAGTTCGATTTCCTCAGGGGTTTTCAGATTCACGCTCATGGCGCCCATTATCGCCGATCCGGGGCCATTCTGAACGGGAAGTGCCGGAATGCTGACAGCCCACGTTCGGGTCGAATGCCCTTGACGGCGGGGCATTCGCCCTCCGGTAACGGAAAAAATGTGAAAACCGGCCAGTTTTCCTCACATCGCCCCTACAAGTGCGCTTTTATAAGGGAGTCGCGTTACCCCTGACGCCCTCCCCTGCAGTACGCCGGCATCGATTCGTTGATCCAGGACCCCCGTCCAAGGAGAAGACCATGCGATTCCTTCGCGCCCCGCGTCCCCTGCTGTTCAGCCTTGGGCTGGTGGCCCTGGCCTCGCCCGCCATGGCGGCTGACACCACCACCTTCAACGTCCGCATCATCATCACCAAGGCCTGCACGATCACGGCAGCCGCCGCGACGGATGTCGATTTCGGCTCGGCGCTGTCCACGGCCACCACCCCGTCCAACGCCCAGGGCTCGGTCACCGCGCAGTGCTCGGCGCTGACGCCGTACACCATCGCGTTGAATGCCGGCTCCAACGCCGCGACCGCAAATGACGTCACCACCCGGCGCATGCGCAACACCGATGCGGCGGTGACCACCAACAACTTCGTCGGCTACCAGCTGTATTCCGATGCGGGCCGTTCGAACGTCTGGGGCGCCACCACCGGCACCAACACCGTGGCGGGCA
This sequence comes from Stenotrophomonas sp. 22385, assembly GCF_052045085.1. Lineage (NCBI taxonomy): Bacteria > Pseudomonadati > Pseudomonadota > Gammaproteobacteria > Lysobacterales > Lysobacteraceae > Stenotrophomonas > Stenotrophomonas sp. 22385. The sequence continues at coordinate 131,027 of NZ_JBQEOG010000008.1, read as the reverse complement.
CTGGCACCGGCCTGGCGCAGGCCTACCCCATCTATGGCCAGGTGGCCAATCCGAGCGTGAACAACGCCGCCACCGGTACTTACCAGGACACGGTCACCGCCACCATCTCGTACTGAGGCCGCCATGTCAGCATTCGAACGGGGGCGCGCACCGCCCTCCACGGCGGCTGTCTGCGCCTGTGCATTGCTGGCGCTTCTGGGGCTGGGACAGGCACGCGCCGCCAGCCTGCAGGTGGCGCCCACCTCGCTGCAGCTCAGCGCCCGTCAGAACGCCGAAGCGCTGTGGGTCAGCAACAGCGGGTCGGCGCCGGTAAGCGTACAGGCGCGCGTTTTCCGCTGGACCCAGCGCGACGGTCGCGACCAGCTCGACCCCACGTCAGACCTGGTGATCAGCCCGCCCATGCAGTCGCTAGCGGCCGGGCAGCAACAGTTGATCCGCGTCGTGCGCGCCCAGCCGGAAGCGCCCGACGCACAGCTGTCGTACCGGATCATCGTCGACGAAGTACCCACGCTGGACCCCAGGCGCCAGGGCATGCAGTTCGTGCTGCGCTACTCGCTGCCGGTGTTCATCCAGCCCGCTGGCAGCGCCGCAGGCAAGCCCGAACTGCAGAGCAGCGTGCGTGTCCAGCCCGATGGCAAGGTGATGCTGGAGGTGCACAACCGTGGCGATGGCTATGCGCAGCTGGCCGACCTGGCGGTAGGTCCGCTGGATCGCCCGCAGATCTTCCAGCCGGGCCTGATCGGCTACGTGCTCAGCGGCCAGACCATGCGCTGGCCGCTGGATATTCCCGCGACGCGGCTGGCCGGGGCCACGCTATCGGCGAAGATCAATGGCGGCGCGCAAGCCACGCCTCTGTCCCCGACGCCACCGGCTCGCTGAGGCCTGCGTGCGCGTCGCCCTGGCTGCCGGCGCGGTCTCGTCTGGAATGCCGGGCCCGCCGGCATGGGCGGCCGCACTGCCGGCCGCTGGCGCAGCATCCGGCGCCGCCGATGAGGTGATGCTGCCAGCCCCCACGCCCCTGACCGCACCGCAGACCCTGTACCTTGACGTCACCCTCAACGGCAGTCCCCGCGGCCTGCTGCCGTTCACCGAGCTCGCGGGCCAGCTGCGCGCCGACCCGCCCGTGCTGCGTCAGCTCGGCTTCGCTGCGCCCGACGGCGCGCCGGTCGCACTGGGCCAGCTCAGTGGCCTGGTGATGCGCTACGACGCCTCGCTGCAGACCCTGGCGCTGGAAATCCCGCTGGAACAGCTCAACCTGCCGGTCACCGAACTGGGGGCCACTCCCCAGACCACCCCGACGGCCAGCGCCTCGCCCGGTGCCCTGCTCAACTACGACGTCTATGCCAGCCACAACCAGGACGCCGGAAACCTGGCGCTTACCAGCGAATGGCGGGTGTTCGGCATGGGCCGCGGCGTGCTCCGCAGCAGCCAACTGCTGCGCACCTACCAGGCGGGAGGCAGCGACTGGCGGGGCGAGAGCGTGCGCCTGGACAGCGCCTGGCAGCTGGATTTTCCCGAAACCGCGCTGACCCTGACCGTCGGTGACTTCTTCAGCGGCTTCGTCGACTGGAGCCGCCCGGTGCGGATGGGCGGCATCCAGATCGGCCGCAACTATGGCCTGCAGCCCTACCGCGTGCTCACCCCCACCCCGAGCTTCCTGGGCGAGGCCGTGGTGCCGTCCAACGTCGAGCTGTATGTCGACGGCCTGCGCCAATACAACGGCGAGGTACCGGTTGGGCCGTTCCAGTTGGCCGCGCAGCCGGGCATCAGCGGCACCGGCAATGCGCAGGTGGTGATCACCGATGCCTACGGCCGCATGCAGACCCTGGATTTTGCCTTCTATGGCACGCAGCAGCTGCTGGCTGAAGGACTCTCGGACTGGTCGGCCGGCGTTGGCCGGATGCGTCGCGAATACGGCATCCGCTCGTTCGCCTACGACAGTGCCACCGTTGGCAGCGCCACCTGGCGGCGCGGGGTCAGCAACCGCTTCACCGCTGAGCTGCATGCCGAAGGCGGGGGCGGCGTGGCCAGCGCCGGCGCCGGCGGCTGGTGGCAGCTGGGCCAGGCCGGCGTCGTCAACGCCTCCTACGCGTACAGCCGCCGCGACGGTCTGCAGGGAGGCCAGTGGGCGCTGGGGTACAGCTGGAACAACCGGGTGTTCAACCTCAACGCCGCCACCCGCCGCACGCATGGCGACTTCCAGGACCTGGGCAGCCTGCAGGGGGCGCGGCCACCGGACGTGACCGACCAGGTCACCGCCGGTGCCAGCCTGGGCCGGCTGGGCTCGTTGAGCGCCAGTTACCTGCGCCTGTCCTATCCCGACGGCGACGACCGCCGCTATGCCAGCGTGTTCTGGAACCGCACGTTTTCCCAACGCTGGTCGGCCTACGCCTCGTTCAACCAGAGCCTGGACGACGACGCGGACCGCAGCGTCTACCTGTCCGTTTCGGCCAGCCTGGGCAACAACCGCCAGAGCAACCTGGCCGCGCAGCGCAATGGCGACCGCAACCTGTACACGGTGGATGTATCCCAGCCGGTGCCCGGTGATGGCAGCCAGGGCGGTTACGGCTGGCGGCTGCAGGCCCGGCAGGGCGATGACGGCACCGGCGGGCTGGTCGAAGCCGGCTGGTTGAACCGGGTGGGCCGCTACTCGCTGGGCGCGGCGCGCCAGGGCGATGCCAACTTCGCCTATGCCAACGCCAGCGGCAGCGTGGTCTGGATGGGCGGGCACCTGTTCGCCGCACGCGAGGTGCCCGACGCGTTTGCGGTGGTCTCCACCAACGGCGTGGGCGGCGTACCCGTCCGCCTGGAAAACCGGGTGATCGGGGTGACCGACGACGACGGCATGCTGCTGGTCACCCCGCTGCTGTCCTGGCAGCGCAACCGGATTTCGATCGACACCCTGGAACTGCCGGCCGACATGCGTGCCGACCGCGTGGACACCCTGGTGACGCCGCGGCAGAGCGCCGGGCTGGGGGTGAGCTTCGGGCTGCGCCGCACCCGCGCCATCACCCTGGTCCTGCACGACGCGCAGGATCAGCCCCTGAAGGCCGGCAGCCAGGTGCGCCTGCCGGACCAGCGCAGCGCCACGGTGGGCTACGACGGCGAGGTCTACCTGGAAGATCTGCCGGCCCAGGCATTGCTGCAGGTGGACACCGATGACGGGCGCTGCCAAGTGCGCGTGCCGGTCAGCCCGGCGCCGGGCAGCGCAGCGCTGCGGTTGGGGCCGCTGCGCTGCGTGGCCGGAGCCGGGCCATGAGCATGCGCCTGCTGCTGGGATGGTTGCTGGCGCTGGCCGGGGTAGTGGGCGCCGGCGAGGCCCGCGCCGACACCACCTGCACCACCACCACCCCGGTGACGGCGGCCTTCGGCAACGTCGGCAACGCGGCCACTGCGCCCAGCTTCACCACCACCACGTTCACCATCACCTGCAACACCACCGCGCTGAGCCTGCTGGCAACGGCGTCGGTACGCGCCTGCATCGGCATCGGCGTGGGCAGCACCGGCGTGGCCATTTCACCGCTGCGGCGGATGACCAACACCACCGCCGATCCGCTCAGCTTCCAGCTGTTCACCAGCGCCGCCTACAGCACCATCTGGGGGCTGACCCCCGGCACCACGCCCGGACCGCAGGTGGTGGACCTGAACTACCCGGTCCCCGTGCTCACCGGCGGCAGCGGCGCGGTCAGCGTGACCATCTACGGTCGCATCCCAGCCAGCCAGACGCTGGCGGCCGGCAGTTACAGCACCTCGTTCAGCGGTGCCGACGTACGCCTGGAATATGCCTACAACGAGGTCCTGCTGGGCACGGCCAGCGCGCCGGCGGCGTGCACCACGGCCTCCGGTGTCAGCGGCCACAAAACCGCCACCGGCGGCTTCCCGTTCACCGTCACCGCCACCGTGCTGCCACAGTGCAGTGCCTATGTCACGACCGACATGGACTTCGGCAGCAGTGCCGGCACGATCACCGCCAACATCGACCGCACTTCGACCATCGGCCTGACCTGCCTCAACCGCACCGCCTACACCATCGCGCTGGACAACGGCCTGTACGCCAACGGCAGCGTGCGGCGCATGCGGCACACCACCAACCCGGCCTGGTTCATTCCCTATGCGCTGTACCGCGAAAGCACCCGCACCCAGCGCTGGGGCAGCACCGCCAACGTCGACGTTGTCTCGGGCACGGGAACCGGGAGCGCCCAGACCCTGACCGTTTACGGGCGCGCACCGCCCACGGTCGGTGCGGTGGCTGCAGGCAGCTACAGCGACCAGATCAAGGTGACGATCACCTACTGAATCGGCGTCCCTCAAGACCGCCAGCGCCGGGCCGATATCCCGACGACCCCCCCGCTGCCGATCCGGATGAACCGACGCCGCCGCGCCCCTGTCACCACCTGCGTGGCGCTGACCACCCTGCTGTCTGCCGTCCACGCGGCCAATGCGCCACTGCAGGTCCGCCTGCGGATCGTGGAGGCGTGCACACTGGACGCAGACGCTGCGCGTGCCAGGTGCCGCAGCGCACACCGACGCAGCGACGACAGGATCCCGGCCCCGCCCCAGGTGCAGCAGCTGACCCCGGCGGGCGAAGACGACGAACACGCCCGCCGGCCATGGCTCACCCTGACCTTCTGATCCGCGCCTGCCTGCTGCTGGCGCTGCTTGCTCCGGCCGCCGCGCATGCGCTGGACATTTCCCCGCTGCGCGTTGTGCTGCGCCCGGACCAGCAGGACGCCGAACTGTGGCTGCACAACGAGACGGCGCAGGCGTGGTCGGGCCAGGCGCGGTTGTACCGGTGGGAGCAGAGCGCCGACGCCGAACGCCTGACCCCGGCGCAGGACCTGGTGGTGAGCCCGATCCGGCTGGCGCTGGCACCGAACGCCCGGCAACGGGTACGGGTAGTCCGGATCGGACCCGCCCCGAGCGCCGAGCAGGGGTACCGAGTGGTACTCCGGGCCGCACCCGAAAGCCCGCCGCTGCAGGTGTCGCTGCCGGTGTTCGTAGCCGGGCCGCAGCCGCGCCCGGCGCCCGCCCTGTCCGCCAACCTCCGCGAGGCCGCAGGCCACGCCATGCTGGCGCTCTACAATGGCGGCACCGGCCACGCGCGGCTGGCGGACCTGAGCTTCATCGGCCCCGACGGACGCGCCACGTTGCTGTTTCCGGAGCTGGCCGGCTATGTCCTGGCCGGCAGCACCCGCCTGTGGGCCTTGCCCGGCCCCGCCGCAGGCTATGCGGGGGGCCGTTTCCGGGCCCGGATCGGCGACGCGGAACCCGGCGACCTCCCGGCCGCCGCCCCGCCAATTGCGCGGGGACGCCTGCCCGGGCTATAATCGACCGGATCTCCCCGCGCCCTGTGCGCAGGAGCCCCGTCAACACCGGACGTCACCGGTGAATCCACACCTGCCGCCCATATCCGTGCCGGGGTGCTCCGCGAGGAGTTCGGACACGGAAGCGACAGGGAAGCCAAACCCCGGAACCCTCCGCCTTGCGGCGGACCGCCCTTTATTACCCGTGGCGGTCGGTTCCTCATCAGGAGTATTGCAATGCCCCAGGTCACCATGCGTCAGATGCTGGAAGCCGGCGTCCACTTCGGCCACCAGACCCGTTACTGGAACCCCAAGATGGGCCAGTACATCTTCGGCGCCCGCGGCAAGATCCACATCATCAACCTGGAAAAGACCGTTCCGCTCTTCAATGACGCGATGAACTTCATTTCCAGCATCGCGCAGAAGCGCGGCACCATCCTGTTCCTGGGCACCAAGCGCAGCGCACGCGAGTCGATCCGCGAGGAAGCCGAGCGTTGCGGCATGCCGTTCATGAACCAGCGTTGGCTGGGCGGCACCCTGACCAACTTCCGTACCGTCAAGCAGTCGGTTGCCCGCCTGAAGGAACTGGAAGCCGGCGAAACCGACGGCAGCTTCGACAAGCTGGTCAAGCATGAAGTGCTGGGCCTGCGTCGTGAGCGCGACAAGCTGGAAGCCTCGCTGGGTGGCATCAAGGACATGAACCGCCTGCCGGACGCCATCTTCGTCATCGACATCGGCCACGAAGACATCGCCATCAAGGAAGCCAAGAAGCTTGGCATCCCGGTGATCGCGGTGGTTGATACCAACTACAACCCGGAGCTGGTCGACTACGCGATCCCGGGCAACGACGACGCCATCCGTGCCGTGCAGCTGTATGCCCGCGCCGCTGCCGACGCCGTGCTGGAAGGCAAGGCCGCTGCGCCGCACGCTGCCACCGTCCGTGAAGAAGAGTTCGCCGAAGCTCCGGCTGGCGAAGAAGCCAAGCCGGCCCGCCGCGCTCCGGCCAAGAAGGCTGCTGCCGACAAGGGCGAAGCCCAGGCCTGATCTAGGCCCGCGGTGGGCGCCTGGCGCCCGCCGCTCCTGTCCGCTGCCGCTGGCGCGATGACAGGATGCTGTCACATGGGCCGGCCACGATGCCGGCCCAACCCCTTTCTTTCGTGAGGAATTCCCGTGGAAATCACTGCTTCCCTGGTCAAGGAACTGCGCGAGCGCACTGGCGCCGGCATGATGGAGTGCAAGAAGGCACTTACCGAAGCCAATGGCGACATCAACGCCGCTGCCGAAGCGCTGCGCAAGTCCGGTGCTGCCAAGGCCGACAAGAAGGCTGACCGCGTGGCCGCCGAAGGCCGCCTGGGCCTGGCCCAGGCCGACGGCAAGGCCGTGCTGGTCGAAGTCAACTCGGAAACCGACTTCGTCGCCAACGACGTGAACTTCAAGAACTTCGTCAACGACGTTGCCGCTGCCGCCCTGGCATCGGGCGCCGCTGACGTGGACGCGCTGAAGAGCGCCCCGCTGGCCAACGGCCAGACCGTCGAAGAATCCCGCGCCACCGCGATCCAGACCCTGGGTGAAAACATCCAGATCCGTCGCATGATCAAGCTGGATACCACCGGCAACATCGGCGCCTACGTGCACACCAATGGCAAGGTTGGCGTCCTGGTCGACCTGCACGGCGGTGACGTCGAGCTGGCCCGCGGCCTGGCGATGCACGTTGCCGCGCTGAAGCCGCCGCACAACAAGGCAGGCGACGTGCCGGCCGACTTCGTGGCGAAGGAAAAGGAAATCGAACTGGCCAAGATGTCCGAAAAGGACAAGTCCAAGCCGGCCGAAATCCTGGAAAAGATCATCAGCGGCAAGATCAACAAGATCGTCAGCGAAGTGACCCTGTACGGCCAGCCGTACGTGCTGGACAGCGACAAGACTGTCGAGCAGGTCGTCACCGCCGCCAAGGCGGACGTGGCCGGCTTCCAGCTGCTGATCGTCGGCGAAGGCATCGAGAAGGTCGTCGAAGACTACGCGGCCGAAGTGATGAAGCAGGCCGGTCTGGCCTGATCCATCGCCTCAAGCGATGAAACGAAAAAGCCCGGCGCGAGCCGGGCTTTTTTGTGGGTGTTCTGCTGTGTTTCGAAGGTGCTGCGAAGAGCAGCGTCTCAGTTATCACGAACTGGGGAGGCCGACGGGCAGCCCCTTACGGGACACGCCGTAAACCCACCGCCGCCGGCCCCGGCGCGGCAACCACGCAGACCTGGGCCGTTGCCGTTGCCGTTGCCGTCGCTCTCAGCCCTTCGCCTGGAACGTAACTTCCTCATACGGCTGCACCACCACCCAGCCTTCGCCGGCGAAGCGCAGCTGCAGCGTTTCGCCCGAGCCACGCCCGACCAGCGTGCCCAGAGAAATGTCGGTGACGATCTCGGGCGTCAACGAACCGGACCAGGCCACCGTCGCGTTCGGGTCGGTGAACACCGGGCCGCCCTGCGCCGTCACCGGCAGCGTCAGCGGCTCGTAATGCGAGGTGATCGCCACGATCCCGTGCCCGCTCAGGCGCATGTTGAACAACCCGCCCGAGAGCATGCCCGCCACCTTGCGCATCATCGTGATCTTCGAATCGATCCCCGTCTCGAACGCCAGCACATCGTTGCCGTTGACGAAAATCGACTCGCCCGCCAGCCGCAGCAGCGTCACCTGCTTGCCCGCATCGGCCAGGTAGGCCCGGCCCTGTCCCTCGATCTTCATCAGCTGCAGCCCCTCACCGCTCACCATCTTCTTCAGCAGCGTGCCCAGCCCCTGCTCCAGCAGGCCCTGGCGGGTGAACTTCACCGCCCCCTTGCGTGCAACCATCGAGCCGGCCTTGGCCCAGACCATGCCGTTCACCCGCACCTCCAGCATGTGCAGGCTCTCAAGCTCGAATGCGTCCGCACTGACGTCTTTTTCGTGCGTGCTGGCAAGGAATTCCTGAAGCGACTTTACGGCCATGGGGTCCATCCTTTTCTATTGGAGGCCGAATGGTACCCGCGCCACCCGCCATCGCGCATCACCGAACCCCACGCGCGCCACTCCCCCATCCGTCAGCGAATGTGATACCAAAGAGCTTGCCGCCCCACGCAACACGATCTGCCCGTTGGTTTTGCATCGAAAGGCACCTCGGCCCCCACTTGCCGACGGCACAATTTTCCTCAACGCAAGCACCGGCACTCAAATCTGTGACGCACTCCATGTATTCTTGCCACATCACCTCAGTATTCCTGCCATGCCTCCCGAGCTGACAGCCGCCCTGGCGCTCTGCCGCAACCTGCCCTCGCCGCCCGGTATTGCCCTGCGCATCATCGAACTGGCGCAGGACCCGGAGACGGACATCACCACCGCCGCCGACGTCATTGCCATCGACATGGCGCTGAGTGCGCGCATGCTGCGCATTGCCAATTCACCGCTGTATGCCAGCCGCCGCCGGATCGAGAACCTCGGCCAGGCACTGACCATGCTGGGGCTCAACGCCACCGTCAGCCTCGCCCTGGGTTTCACCGTCACCCAGGAGCTGACCGCCCCCGGGCAGGGCCAGGACGTGCGGGAGCGCGCCTGGCGGCGCAGCATCCTCAGCGCGCTGGCGGCCAGCCTGCTGGGCCAGGCCCGCGGCCTGCGCAAGGCCGAGGAACTGATGCTGGCCGGGCTGCTTCAGGATATCGGCGTACTGGTGCTGGCCCAGAGCGAGCCTGATCGCTATCTGCCGCTGCTGCGCCAGGCCCGCGACAACGAGGCCCTCATCGCACTCGAACGCGAGCATCTGGACTGCACCCATGCCGAGGTTGGCGCGTGGATGGCCGAGCAGTGGGACCTGCCCCGCTACCTGGTGGACGCGATCGCCCGCAGCGAATCGCCAGCCGCGGCCGAGGACAATTTCCAGGCCTGCGTCGCCCTGTCGGGCGCGGTCGCCGACATCTGGCTCAGCGCCGACGCGGATGCCGCCCGCGAACACGCCCTGCAGCAGGTCAACGACACCCTGAAGCTGGACAGTGCCCAGTTCGACCAGGTGCTGGCCCGGATCGGCGAGGCCCTGCCCGAGATCAGCGCCCTGTTCGAAACCAGCCTGATCTCCCCGTCGCGCGTGCAGCAGCTGATCGACCATGCGCAGGAGCTGGCGACCCTGCGCAACCTGCGCGAAATGCAGGATGCGGCCCTGGCCCGCCAGCGCGCCGACGAATTCGAGGCGCGCGCCAACCGGTTGGCCGAGCAGGCCCACCGCGACGCCCTCACCGGAGTGCTCAACCGCCGGCAGCTGGAAGCGGTGCTGGAACAGGAGTTCCTGCGCGCCACCCGGCACGGCTGGCCGCTGTCGGTGGCCTTCATCGACCTGGACGATTTCAAGAAGATCAATGACGCCCATGGCCACCTGCTCGGTGACCAGGTGCTTCGCGAGTTCGCCACCAAGCTGCAGGAACACCTGCGCAACAGCGATACCGTGGCCCGCTTCGGCGGCGAGGAATTCATCGCCCTGCTGCCCAACACGACCGAAGGGGTGGCGCTGGACGTGGTGCGCCGGGTGCTGGCCAGCATCGTCAACACCCCCATGGCCGAAGTGGCCGACGGCCCGCTGTTCGTCACCTTCTCGGCCGGCGTGGCCACCCAGGGGGGCTATGAGCGGTTCGCCGATGTCCAGGACCTGCTGAAAGCCGCCGACGACGTGCTGTACCGTTCAAAGAACCTGGGGCGCAACCGCGTGATTGCGCGTTCACCCGGGACCGCCACCGCCTGAATGGAGTCAGGGACCGGCAATCCACCGCCGTGGCAGGGCCGCGCCGCAGTGCAGCAGATTTTCCACGCCGAGTGCCGCGGCTTCCAGTAGAATTCCCGCGTTTTCCACGCATCCAGAGGCCACCATGTCCAATCTTTCCTATCGCCGCATCCTGCTGAAAGTTTCCGGGGAGGCATTGATGGGGGATGAGGACTACGGCATCGACCCCAAGGTCATCAACCGCCTGGCACGTGAAGTGATCGAAGCGCAGCAGGCCGGGGCCGAAGTGGCGCTGGTCATCGGCGGTGGCAACATCTTCCGCGGCGCCGGCCTGGCAGCCGGGGGCATGGACCGCGTGACCGGCGACCAGATGGGCATGCTGGCCACCGTGATCAACGCGCTGGCAATGCAGGACGCCCTGGAGAAGCTGGGCGCCAAGGCCCGGGTGATGAGCGCGATCAAGATCAACGACGTGTGCGAGGACTACATCCGCCGCCGCGCCATCCGCCACCTTGAAAAGGGCCGCCTGGTGATCTTCGCCGCCGGTGTCGGCAGCCCGTTCTTCACCACCGATTCCGGTGCCGCGCTGCGCGCCATCGAGATCGGCGCGGACCTGCTGCTCAAGGCCACCAAGGTCGACGGCGTGTACGACAAGGACCCCAACAAGCACGGCGATGCGGTCCGTTTCGACTCCCTGACCTACGACGAAGTGATCCGCCGCGGGCTGGAAGTGATGGACACCGCCGCCTTCGCCCTGGCCCGCGACAGCGACCTGCCGCTGCGCGTGTTCGACATGGGCCAGCCGGGTGAACTGCTGAAGATCCTGCACGGCGAGAACATCGGCACCCTGGTCCGGGGCCGCGACAACGCCTGAGAGGGGATATAATCGCCCGATTCCCAGTGACATCCAGGATTCGGGCGATGCTCAACGATATCAAGCAGGACGCGCAGACGCGCATGGCAAAGAGCATTGATGCTCTGAAGCACACCCTTACCACCATCCGTACGGGGCGCGCCTCCACGTCCCTGCTGGACCGGGTCACGGTCAATGCCTATGGCAACGCCAGCACCCCGCTGAACCAGGTGGCCAACGTCACCAACGCCGACGCGCATTCGCTGCTGGTCACGCCCTTCGACAAGAGCATGATCAAAGAGATCGAAAAGGCGCTCTACAACATCGAACTGACGCCCAACACCATCGGCACCGCGATCCGGGTCAACCTGCCGCCGCCCACCGAAGAGCGCCGCAAGGAGCTGGCCAAGCAGGTCCAGAAGGAAGGCGAAGGCGCCAAGATCGCGATCCGCAACGTCCGCCAGGACGCCAACAAGGCCGTCGCTGCCCTGCTCAAGGACAAGGCGATCAGCGAAGACGACAAGAAGCGCGGCGAAGACGACATCCAGAAGCTGACCGACAAGGCCATCAAGGACGTCGACACTGTCGTGGCCGAGAAGGAAAAGGAACTGATGTCGGTCTGAGCGCCATGACCCAGGCCCCGACCAGCAGCTCCACCGCCGCCGTGCCCCGCCACGTTGCCATCATCATGGATGGCAACGGCCGCTGGGCGCAGAGGCGTCGTCGCCCGCGCGTGATCGGCCACCGGGCCGGTGCGCGCGCGGTCAACCGCACCATTGATTTCTGCCTGGAGCGCGGCGTTGCCGCGCTCACGCTGTTTGCCTTCTCCAGTGAAAACTGGGGCCGGCCGAGCGATGAAGTCGACGCGCTGATGAAGCTGTTCCTCAATGCCCTCGATCGCGAGGTGGATGAACTCCACCGTCGTGGCGTACGCGTGCGCTTCATCGGCGAGCGCGAGCGCTTCGGTGCCGGGCTGGTCAGCCGCATGCAGCTGGCCGAGCAGCGCACCGCCGGCAACACCGCCATGACCCTGAGCATCGCCGCCAGCTACGGTGGCCGCCAGGACATCGCGCGCGCCGCACGTGAACTGGCCGCCGAGGTGGCCGCCGGGCGCCTGCTGCCCGAACAGATCGACGAAGCGCTGCTCGGCAGCCGCGTCGCCCTGGCCGACCTGCCGCCCCCGGATCTGTTCATCCGCACGGGCGGCGACACCCGCATCAGCAATTTCCTGCTGTGGCAGCTGGCCTATACCGAACTGTGGTTCACCGAGGTGCTGTGGCCCGAGTTCGACGCCGCCATCCTGCAGCAGGCGCTGGACGCCTACGCTTCCCGTGAACGCCGCTTCGGGCTGACCAGCGCCCAGATCGCCGCCCTGGCCACCGAGACGTCCACCCCATGACCAAAACCCGAGTCATCGCCGCGCTGATCATGGCGCCGGTCGCCATTGCCGCGATTCTGCTGCTGCCCACCCAATGGCTGGCCGCCGCCGCCGCCGGCGTGTTCCTGATCGGGCTGTGGGAATGGCTGAAGCTGGCCGATGTCGACGACACCCTGGCCCGCACCGTGCTGCTGGTGCTCAACCTGCTGCTGATGGTGCTCATCGTGTGGGCCGATGCCGGCACCCTGGTGCTGTACCAGATCGCCGCACTGGTCGGCATCGGCTGGTGGCTGCTCGCTCTGCTGTGGTTGCGCTTCTTCAGCTTCGGCGCCGAGCCGGGCAGCCGCGCCCGTGCGCTCAAGCTGCTGGCCGGCAGCCTGGCCATCGTGCCGGCCTGGGCCTCGCTGGTGCTGATCCATGCCAGCGGCGACAAAGGCCACCTCTGGCTGCTGACCGCGCTGGCCCTGGTCTGGGCCGCCGATTCGGGCGCCTACTTCGCCGGGCGCACCCTCGGCCGTACCAAGCTGGCCCCGCGCATCAGCCCCAACAAGACCTGGGAAGGGCTGGGTGGCGGCATGCTGGCCGGCCTGCTGGTGGCCCTGGTGTTTGGCTGGATCGCCGGGATCGCGCCCGAGCACGTGGTCGGCCTGGTCATCACCACGGTGGTTGCCGTGTTCGCCTCGGTACTGGGCGATCTGTACGAAAGCCTGATCAAGCGCCACGCCGGCGCCAAGGACTCGGGCCACATCATTCCGGGCCACGGCGGCGTGCTGGACCGCATCGACGGCGTGCTGGCCGCGCTGCCGGTATTTGCACTGGGCAAGGAAATCTTCGGATTCTGAGCATGCAGAGCACTCTCGCCCCCCGCCGGGTCGCCGTGTTCGGCGCCACCGGCTCGATCGGCGCATCCGCGCTGGACGTGATCGCGCGCCACCCGGACCGTTACCGCGCCACCGTGCTGGCTGCCGGCACCCAGGTGCAGGCGTTGGTCGCACTGTGCGTGATCCACCGGCCCGCGCATGCGGTGATCGCCAGCGAGGCCCTGTATGCCACGCTGCGCGAAGGCCTGCTCGCCGCCGGCCTGGACACCCAGCCGCATGCCGGTGCCGCCGCGTTGGACCAGCTGGCCGCCAGCGATGCGTGCGACACCCTGGTCGCGGCCATCGTCGGCGCCGCCGGGCTTTCCTCTACCCTGGCCGCCGCCGGAGCCGGCAAGCGGATCCTGCTGGCCAACAAGGAATCGCTGGTTCTGGCCGGCGAGCTGCTGATGCAGCGCGCGAGCGCCGCAGGCGCCGAGATCATCCCGATCGACAGCGAACACAGCGCCATCTTCCAGTGTCTGCGCTCGCGCGATGCCAGCCTGGACCAGGCCGGCGTGCGCCGGATCCTGCTCACCGCGTCCGGCGGCCCGTTCCGCGGACGCACCCGGGCCGAACTGGCCGGGGTCACCCCGGCCCAGGCGGTTGCCCACCCGAAGTGGTCGATGGGCCCGAAGATCTCGGTGGATTCGGCGACGTTGATGAACAAGGGCCTGGAGGTCATCGAGGCCCATCACCTGTTCAACATCCCCGGCGAGCGCATTGAAGTGCTGGTCCACCCGCAGAGCCTGGTGCATTCGCTGGTCGAGTTCGTCGACGGCTCCACCCTCGCCCAGATGGGCCTGCCGGACATGCGAACCACCCTGGCCGTCGGCCTGGGCTGGCCGCATCGCATCGAATCCGGGGTGGGCGGTCTGGACCTGCTGAGCCAGGGTCGGCTGGATTTCGAGGCCCCCGACGTCGATGCCTTCCCCTGCCTGGGCCTGGCCTGGCAGGCGATGGCCGCCGGTGGCACCGCCCCGGCGGTACTCAATGCGGCCAATGAAGTGGCGGTTTCAGCGTTTCTTCAGGGGCGGATCGCTTTCCTAGCCATTCCAGGCCTGGTGGCTAACGCTCTTTCAACACTGCCTTCAGCGTCCGCCGATACACTGGAGGGCCTGCTGGCTGCCGACCAGCACGCCCGCCACATCACCCAAGCCGCCATCGACCACGCCTGAATGCCCCTCCCGCCCCCTTCCCGCGACGTCCACCATGGGTGAATTCATCGGCTCCGTCTGGTGGATGATCGTCAGCCTTGGCCTGCTGGTGACCTTCCATGAGTTCGGTCACTACTGGGTCGCGCGGCGCTGTGGCGTGAAAGTGCTGCGCTTTTCGGTCGGCTTCGGCAAGCCACTGTGGATGCGCCGCAACCGCAACGGCACCGAATTCGCCATCGCCGCCATTCCGCTGGGCGGGTACGTGAAGATGCTGGATGAGCGCGAGGTCGAGGTGCATCCGGCCGAGCGCGGCCTGGCGTTCAACCACAAGAGCGTCTGGCAGCGCATCGCGATCGTGGCCGCCGGCCCGATCGCCAATCTGGTGCTGTGCGTGGCCCTGCTGTGGGCCATGTTCGTGCTGGGCAAGCAGGATTACTCGGCCACCATCGGCCGCACCACCGGCATGGCCCAGGTGGCCGGGTTGAAGGCCGGCGACCGCGTGGTGAGCGTGGACGACCGAAGCGTGCTGACTGCTGGCCAGGCGGCAATGGCGCTGACCACGGCCGCGATGGACCGCCACGATGCGACCGTGGAAGTGGTGGATGCGCAGGACCAGCTGCATACCCGCACTCTGCCGCTGTCGCAGCTGCCAGCCGGCTTCGATGAGCGCTGGGTGGCCTCACTGGCCGGCCTCACCTGGCAGTTCCACCTGCAGCCGGCACTGGTCGAGCAGGTGCTGCCCGACTCCGCTGCCCAGGGCGTGCTGCTGCCGGGCGACCTGGTGGTGGCCGTGGACGGCCAGCGCATCGATGCCGCCGACCAGGTTTCTCCGGCCATCCTGGCGCTGGGCCGGCGCGGTGGACCGGGCATGATCGAGGTGCTGCGCAACGGCGACCGGCTGGCGCTGGAAGTCACCCCGCGCCAGGGCAAGGATGGCCGCGGCCAGCCGACCTGGCAGATCGGCGTCGGCTTCCCGCAGGCCAGCGCGCCGGCCTATGACACCACCCTGCAGTACGGCCCGCTGGCAGCCGTTCCGGCTGCGCTGCGTGAAACCGCGCGCGCGGCAGGCGATTCGCTGGGCATGATGCGCCGCATCGTGACCGGCAATGCCTCGCTGCAGAACGTTTCCGGGCCGGTCACGATCGCCCGCGTGGCCAACCAGACCGCCCAGCGCGGGCTGGACTGGTTCCTCTGGTTCCTGGCCGTGCTCTCGCTCAGCCTGTGCATCATCAACCTGCTGCCCATCCCCATCTTGGACGGCGGGCACCTGCTGTATTACCTTATCGAGTTGGTCAAGGGCAGCCCGCTTAGCGAGCGTGCCATGGCGGCGGGCCAATACATCGGCCTGGCCATGCTGGCCGGACTGATGGGACTGGCGTTCTACAACGACATCCTCGGTCTGTTCCCGCGATGAACTTTTACCCTTTTGTCGTCGTCTTATGCGCCGGCATCCCGCAACATCGTATTCGACTCCAACCGGACGTGACATGACGCGACTCCCCAATCGCCGCCTGCTTGCCCTCGCACTCGCCGCCGGTTTCGGCGCGCCCGCCCTGGCCCAGGCAGCCGAGCCCTTCACCGTCAGCGACATCCGTGTCGATGGTCTGCAGCGCATCACCTCCGGTACCGTGTTCACCTATCTGCCGGTGGAACGTGGCGAGACCCTGACCGACAGCAAGGTCGGCGAATCCATCCGCGCCCTGTACAAGACCGGTTTCTTCGAGGACGTCCAGCTTGAGCGGCAGGGCGACATCCTGGTGGTCACGGTCAAGGAACGCCCGGCGATCAACAAGCTGACCGTCACCGGCAACAAGGACATCAAGAGCGACCAGCTGCTCAAGGGCCTGAGCGACATCGGCCTGAGCGAAGGTGGCACGTTCGATCGACTGAGCCTGGACCGCGTGACCCAGGAACTGCGCCGCCAGTACAACGACCGCGGCAAATACAACGTCGAGATCACCCCGACCGTCAGCCCGCTTGACCGCAACCGCGTGGACATCACCATTGCGATCAAGGAAGGCAAGGCCGCCAAGATCCAGCATGTGAACCTGGTCGGCACCGAGAAGTTCGAGTCCAAGGACATCCTGGAAACCTGGGAATCCAAGGAGCACAACTGGGCGTCGTGGTACCGCCGTGATGACCAGTACTCCAAGGAAAAGCTGTCCGGCGACCTGGAAAAGCTCAATGCCTGGTACCTGGACCGCGGCTACGTGGACTTCAGCATCGACTCCACCCAGGTCTCGATCAGCCCCGACAAGCGCGACATGTTCATCACCGCCGGCGTGACCGAAGGTGAGCAGTACAAGATTTCCGAGATCAAGGTCACCGGCGACACCATCCTTCCGCAGGAAGACGTGGAGCGCATGCTGATCCAGAAATCCGGCGATACCTTCTCGCGCGCCCTGCTGGAATTCAGCTCGGATGCCATCACCAATTCGCTGTCCAACATCGGTTACGCGTTCGCCAAGGTGAACCCGATCCCGACCAGCAACCGCGCCGAACGTACCGTGGCGATCAACATGCAGGTCGTGCCGGGTCCGCGCGTGGGCGTTCGCCGCATCGTGTTCAAGGGCAACACCCGTACTTCCGACGAAGTGCTGCGTCGTGAAATGCGCCAGTTCGAAAACAGCTGGTACTCGCAGGCCGCGATCGACCGCTCCAAGATCCGCCTGCAGCGCCTGGGTTACTTCGAATCGGTGGACGTGGAAACGCCGCCGGTCACTGGCAGCAACGACCAGGTCGACGTGGTGTACAACGTCAAGGAAACCACGTCGGGCAGCTTCGTGTTCGGCCTGGGCTATTCGCAGTCCTACGGCATGACCACTTCGGTGCAGCTGTCGCAGAACAACTTCCTGGGCGGCGGCAACCGCGTATCGGTCGAAGCCTCGCGCAGCAGCTACCTGCAGCGTTACGGCTTCTCCTATACCAACCCGTACTTCACCGACGACGGCGTGTCGCTGGGCTACAACCTTTCCTGGCGAGAGCTGGATTACTCCGACTTCAACACCGCGCAGTACAACAGCACCAACGGCGCAGCGCAGGTGGTATTCGGCGTGCCGATCACCGAGAACGACACCGTCTCGCTGATGGTGGGCATCGACAGCAACCAGATCACGACCTACCAGGGCTCGACGCCGCAGTCGATCATCGATTACATCGATGCCATCGGCAGCAAGACGTTCCACTCCTGGCGCACCGAACTGGGCTGGGCCCGCGACACCCGCAACGACTACTTCATGCCCACCCGCGGCATGTACCAGCGCGTGGGCCTGGAAACGACCCTGCCCGGCTCGACGGTCGAGTACTACAAGCTGAACTACCAGGTCTCCAAGTACTGGCCGATCATCCCGTCGCTGGTCATCAACACCCGCGCCGAAATCGGCTACGGCGACAGCTACGGCAACGACGTCACCCGCGACCTGTGCTACACCGCACCGACCACCGCGAACCCGAACCCGACCCAGACGGTGAACTGCAACACGTCCTCGCCCGATTACGTGAAGACCGTCACCGCCTCCGGCCTGCCGTTCTTCGAAAACTTCTACGCCGGTGGTACCAACTCGGTGCGTGGTTTCGAAGACAACACCCTGGGCCCGCGCTCGGAGCCCACGCTGTCGTACAACCGTGGCCAGCCGCTGGGTGGTTCGCTGAAGACCGTCGGCTCGATCGAAGCCTACTTCCCGCGCCTGTTCGACAGCCCGTCGGCCCGCGTCTCGGCGTTCTTCGACGTCGGCAACGTTTACACCGGCGTGGACAACTTCAAGGCCAACGAGCTGCGTGCCTCGGCCGGTGTCGCCCTGCTGTGGCGCGCCCCGGTCGGCCCGATCTCGATCAGCTACGCCTTCCCGCTCAAGAAGGAAGACGGCGACGAAATCGAAAGGCTCCAGTTCACGTTCGGTGGCCAGTTCTAAACCCACCGATCGCACACGAAGACGCCGGGCATGCCCGGCGTTTTTGTTTGTGGCGCATAGGGCAACGGCGAACGGCGAACGGCGAACGGCGAACGGCAGCGTTTCAGCTTTTACGTGCTGGGGAGGCCGGCGGGCAGCCCCGCTCCGGGACACGCCGTAAACCCATCCATGGGGGCTTGGCAAAAACATCCATGTTTTTGACAGTCCCTCCGGGGGCTGCCCGCCGGCCTCCCCTGCAAGGTGGGTCGCAGGCGGAAACGAAGAGCAGCCACGCAGGGCGTGGCTCTACGCGGCCACGTGGAAATGATCGACACCGCTCTTGATCACCCTTGGCCACCGACAAAGCTGTCGAAGGCGGGTCGGGGCGGGTTTGCGGGGGTGTCAAAAACATGGATGTTTTTGCCAAGCCTCCAAGGACGGATTCACGGCGTCCCCCGCAAACCCGCACCGTCCCGCCAAACCAGGAGACAACGGGCCACAGGCTGTTCGCCCAAGTGCGTGAAGCCGCCGGGCAGAGCCCGGCGCTACGGGATCGCCTGCCACCCCAACGCCCGAACATGACCGAAGTCACGCCACACGGTAAACTCCCGGCGTGAACACTCCTACCTATACCGCCCAGCAACTCGCCGAGCAGTTTGGCCTGCAGGTCCATGGTGATGGCAGCACCGCCATCCGTGGCGTGGCCACGCTTGCCCATGCCGGCCCCGGCCAGCTGACCTTCCTGGCCAACCCGCGCTACCGTGCCCAGCTGGCCGACAGCCAGGCCGGCATCGTGGTGCTGCGCGCCGAGGATGCCGAAGCCGCACCCGGTACCGCACTGATCGCCAAGGATCCGTACACCACCTTCGCCAAGATTGGCGCGCTGTTCGACATCGCCCCGACCCGTCCCCCCGGCATCCACCCCAGCGCTGTCATCGATCCCCAAGCCCAGGTCGCGGCCAGTGCCCACATCGGCCCGTTCGTCACCATCGGCGCGCGCAGCGTGATCGGCGAAAACTGCATCATCGGCGCCGGCAGCATCATCGGCGAAGACTGCAGCCTGGACAGCGGCTGCGAACTGATCGCCCGCGTCACCCTGGTCACCCGTGTCCGGATCGGCAAGCGCGTGCGCATCCACCCCGGCGCCGTGCTCGGCGCCGATGGCTTCGGCCTGGCGATGGATGCCGGCAGCTGGATCAAGGTGCCGCAACTGGGTGGCGTGCGCATTGGTGACGACTGCGAGATCGGCGCCAATACCTGCGTGGACCGCGGCGCCCTCGAAGATACCGTGCTCGACAACGATGTGCGCCTGGACAACCTGGTCCAGATTGCCCACAACGTCCAGATCGGCGCGCACTCGGCCATCGCCGGCTGCACCGGCATCGCCGGCAGCGCGAAGATCGGACGTTACTGCCTGCTCGGCGGCGCCGTCGGCGTCGTCGGCCACCTCGAGATCTGCGACAAGGTGGTGATCACCGGCAAGTCCGTGGTGCGCAACTCCATTACTGAACCGGGCGAATACTCGTCCGGGACCCCGTTGACCGACAATCGCACGTGGCGCAAGAACGCCGCGCGCTTCAAGCAGCTCGATGCCCTGGCCCGTCGCATCCTGTCTGTGAGCAAGGAGAAGGAATGAGCCACGAACAGAAGCTGCCGGACATCACCCAGATCCAGGCGTTGATCCCGCACCGTTACCCCTTCCTGCTGGTCGACAAGGTTGTCGCCATCGATTACGAAAAGCGCACCATCGTTGCCACCAAGAACGTCAGCATCAACGAACCGTTCTTCCAGGGCCACTTCCCCAGCCAACCGATCATGCCCGGGGTGCTGATCATCGAAGCCATGGCCCAGGCCGGCGGCGTGCTGACCCAGCTCACTCTGGGCCGCGATGCGCAGTCCAAGCTGTTCTACATGGTGAAGGTGGACAAGGCGCGCTTCAGCAAGCAGGTGGTGCCCGGTGACGTGCTGGAAATGCACGTGGAGATCAAGCGCGTGATCCGCAACATGGCGGTGTACGACTGCGTGGCCAAGGTCGACGGCGAGATCGTCGCCTGCGCCGAAGTGCTCTGCGCCGGCACGCGCGAATGAACGGGCCGCTCATCCACCCCACCGCGGTCATCGACCCGTCGGCGAAACTGGCGGCGGATGTACGTGTCGGTGCGTTCTGTCTGATCGGTGCCGAGGTCGAGATCGGCGAAGGTACCGAAGTCGGCCCGCACTGCTCGATCCACGGCCCGACCCGGATCGGCCGCAACAACCGTTTCATCGGCCACGTCGCGGTGGGCGGCGAACCGCAGGACAAGAAGTACGCTGGTGAGCGCACCGAGCTGGTGATCGGCGACGACAACGTGTTCCGCGAATTCGTCACCCTCAACCGGGGCACCGGCGGTGGCGGTGGCGTCACCACCATCGGCAACGGCAACTGGATGCTCGCCTACACCCACGTCGCCCATGATTGCCACGTGGGCAACCACTGCGTGTTCTCCAACAACACCACACTGGCCGGCCACGTGACCGTCGGCGACTACGTGATCATCAGCGGCTTCGCCGGCGCCCACCAGTTCTGCCGGATCGGTGCGCACGCCTTCCTGGGCATGGGCGCACTGACCAACGGCGACGTGCCGCCGTTCACCATGGTCGGCAGCGACTCGCTGGGCCGCCCGCGCGGCATCAACAGCGAAGGCCTCAAGCGCCGCGGCTTCGATGCCGAGCGCATCGCCAGCATCAAGCGTGCCTACCGCACGCTGTACGTGGCCGGCCTGCCGCTGGCCGAGGCCAAGGTGCAGCTGGCCGAACAGGCCGCGCACAGCGCAGACGTCAAGGACATGCTGGACTTCATCGAGCACGCTGAGAGGCCCCTGCTGCGATGACGGCGCCGGGCTCTTCGCGACCACTGCGGATTGCGCTGGTTGCCGGCGAAGCCTCCGGCGACCTGTTGGGCGCCGGCCTGGTGCGCGAACTGCAGCAGCGGTTCCCGGATGCGGAGTTCGCCGGGATTGGCGGCGACGCGATGCGCAGCGCCGGCTGCCTGACCTGGTTTGATGCCAGCGAGCTGGCGGTAATGGGCCTGACCGAGATCCTGCGCCACCTGCCGCGCCTGCTGAAGCTGCGCAATGAATTCCGCACGCGGGTGCTGGAGTGGCAGCCGGACGTGTTCATCGGCATCGATGCACCCGACTTCAACCTGGGGGTGGAGCGCTGGCTGAAGCTGCGTGGCATTACCACGGTGCACTACGTCAGCCCGTCGGTATGGGCGTGGCGCGAGAAGCGTGCCGAAAAGATCGGCGCCAGCGCCGACCTGGTGCTGTGCCTGTTCCCGATGGAACCCCCCATCTACGCCCGCCATGGTATCGACGCTCGTTTCGTCGGCCACCCGATGGCCGATGACATTCCGCTGCACAGCGACCGCGAAGAGGCCCGCGTGGCCCTGGGCCTGCCGGCCAATGCCAAGGTGCTGGCGGTCCTCCCGGGCAGCCGGCTGGGCGAGATCAGCAGGCTGGGTGGCGCGTTCTTCGAAGCGGCCTGGCAGGTATCCGAACGTATTCCGGGCCTGCACGTGGTGGTGCCGGCGGCCAACCCAGCGTGCCGCGCATTGATCCAGGAACAGCTGTCGCGCTCGGCGCTGCCGGTGGCTTACTCGCACCTGCTGGACGGCCAGGCGCGCCTGGCGATGATCGCGGCCGATGTGGTGGTGCTCGCATCGGGCACGGCCACGCTGGAAACGATGCTGGTGAAGCGGCCGATGGTGGTGGGTTACCGGGTGGCGGAGCTGACCTACCGCATCGTGAAGGCGCTGGGCCTGATCAAGGTGGACCGCTTCGCACTGCCGAACATCCTGGCGGGCAAGGACCTCGCGCCGGAACTGATCCAGCACGACTGCGTGCCGGACAAGCTGGCCGACGCGATTCTGCAGTGGTTCGATCATCCGCAACGCGCCATCGAGATCCAGGACACGTACGAAAAGCTCCACCTGCAGTTGCGCCAGGACGCGTCGGCGCGCGCGGCCGACGCGGTGGCGGAACTGCTGGCACGCAAGCCGCGCGGGAACGCGCCGGCATGAGTCGCCGCCACGCTGCGGCGGCCTCGCTGGCGCTGTTCGACGGGGCGGCGCTGGCCACCGTGGCGCCGCGCTATGTGGCGGGCGTGGACGAAGCCGGTCGCGGGCCGCTGGCCGGCCCAGTGGCGGTAGCGGCGGTGGTGTTCTGCCCGGAGCGCCCGCGCCTGAACGGGCTGGACGATTCCAAGCAGCTCACGGCGATCCGGCGCGACCAGCTGTTCGACAGGATCCAGCAGCGTGCGCTGGCCTTCCACGTGGTGATGGTGGACGTGGCGGAGATCGATTCGCTCAACATCTACCAGGCCACGATGCTGGGCATGCGCCGGGCGGTCGAGGCGGTTGCGCACGTGGCGCAGTTCGCGCGCATCGACGGCAACGTGGTGCCCAAGGGCCTGCCCTGCCCCGCGCAGGCGCTGGTCGGCGGCGACGCGCTCGACCGCGCGATCATGGCGGCCTCGATTCTGGCCAAGGTCAGCCGCGACCGCTACATGCACCAGCTGCACGAGCAGCACCCCGAATACGGTTTCGACCAGCACAAGGGCTATGGCACCCCGGCCCACCTGGCCGCCCTGCGCACCCACGGCCCCTGCCCCCACCACCGCCGCAGCTTCGCGCCCGTGCGCGATTCCTTGGTCGCTGGCGTCGCTTAGCGCCGGGCCCTGCCCGGCCTCATGCATTCAGGCGAACAGCCGGTTAGCGCCTGGTTCTCTGGTTTGGCGGGACGGTGCGGGTTTGCGGGACACGCCGTGAACCCATCCTTGGGGGCTCGTAGAAAACATCCATGTTTTCTACGGTCCCGCAAACCCGCCCCGCCCCACCTTCGACAGGTGGTCGGTAGCCATAGCCAAGGCAAAAGCGCCACCGGCTCGGTTCAGGGCTCGACCGGCTGCTCTCCGATCCGGGCCACGTCAAGCTTGATGGAATAGAGCCCCCTTCTTGTTGAAGGGGGCGCGCCAACGGCGCGGGGTTAAGGTGGAATGCTCGGACATCACGGGCCGCAGGCCCTTGATGTCAAGCCTTGTTCCGCTTGCCCCGCGCGGCTACCCTGACCGGGCATTACATTGGCCCGGCATGTCCACTTCCCGTTTCGTACATCTGCACGTCCACACCGAGTTTTCGCTGGCGGATTCGACCATCCGTGTCCCGGCGAAACCGGATCAGGCTGACCCGAAAAAGGCCAAGCAGGCCAACCTGCTCAGCCGTGCCGTCGAACTGAACCTGCCCGCGTTGGCAGTGACCGACCTGAACAATCTGTTCGCGCTGGTCAAGTTCTACAAGGCCGCCGAAACGGTCGGCATCAAGCCGATCGCCGGTGCCGACATCATGATCGCCGAAGAGGGCATGACCCCGTGGCGCATGACCCTGTTGTGCCGCGACCGCGAAGGCTACCTCAGCCTGTCGCGCCTGCTTACCCGCGCCTGGATGGAAGGCCACCGCCCGGAAGGCGGCGTGGCCGTGCACCCCGATTGGCTCAAGGCCGGTTGCCATAACCTGTTTGCCCT
Source organism: Stenotrophomonas sp. 22385 (assembly GCF_052045085.1). NCBI lineage: Bacteria > Pseudomonadati > Pseudomonadota > Gammaproteobacteria > Lysobacterales > Lysobacteraceae > Stenotrophomonas > Stenotrophomonas sp. 22385. The sequence continues at coordinate 107,304 of NZ_JBQEOG010000008.1, read as the reverse complement.
GGCTGGCCGCGACAGCCTGGCCGGGCGCCTGGCCGGCGAAGGCCGGCATGACCTGGCCGAGCAGCAGCTCGCCGACTGGCAGCGCGTGTTCGGCGATGGCCTGCACCTGGAACTGACCCGTACCGGTCGCGAGGGCGAAGAAGCGTTCAACCAGTTTGCGCTGGTGGCCGCCGGCCAACGTGGCCTGCCCGTGGTGGCCAGCAATGACGTGCGCTTCCTGCGCCCGGACGATTTCAGCGCCCACGAAGCGCGCGTGTGCATTTCCTCCGGCCGCGTGCTGGACGATCCCAAGCGCCCGCGCGATTACAGCGACCAGCAGTACCTGAAGTCGCCCGAAGAGATGTGCGCGCTGTTTGCCGACATCCCCGATGCGATCGACAACACGCTGGCGCTGGCCGAACGCTGCAATATCGAAATGCGGCTGGGCACCTACTTCCTGCCCAACTACCCGGTGCCGGAAAACGAAACGCTGGACAGCTGGATCTGCAGCGAATCGCGCAAGGGCCTGGACGCGCGCCTGGAAAAGAATCCGCTGGCCGAAGGCAAGACCCGCGAGGATTACTTCGAGCGGCTGGAATTCGAGCTGGCCACCATCATCAAGATGGGCTTCCCCGGCTACTTCCTGATCGTGGCCGACTTCATCCAGTGGGGCAAGAACCAGGGTATTCCGATCGGCCCGGGGCGTGGTTCCGGTGCCGGCTCGCTGGTGGCCTGGGCGCTGCAGATCACCGATCTGGATCCGATTCCGTACAACCTGCTGTTCGAGCGGTTCCTCAACCCCGAACGCGTGTCGATGCCCGACTTCGACATCGATTTCTGCATGGACCGCCGCGACGAAGTCATCGACTACGTCGCGCGCAAGTATGGCCGCGAACGCGTCAGCCAGATCATCACCTACGGCACCATGGCCGCCAAGGCCGTGGTGCGCGACTCCGGGCGCGTGCTCGGTTTCCCGTATGGCCTGGTCGATGGCGTGTCCAAGCTGATTCCCAACATCCTGGGCATTTCGCTCAAGGATGCGATGGGCGAAGGCAAGGATTCGGAAATGGCATCGCCGGAGCTGATCCAGCGGTACCAGAACGAAGACGACGTGCGCGACCTGATCGATCTGGCCCGCCAGCTCGAAGACCTTACCCGCAACGCGGGCAAGCATGCCGGTGGCGTGGTGATCGCGCCCGAGCCGCTGGCCGAATTCTGCCCGCTGTTCGCCGAACATGATGAAGGCGGCCGTGGCCGCAACCCGGTCACCCAGTTCGACAAGAACGACGTCGAAGAAATCGGCCTGGTGAAGTTCGACTTCCTGGGCCTGCGCACGCTGACGATCATCGACTGGGCGGTCAAGGCGATCAACAAGCGCCATGCCCGCGCCGGCATTCCGCCGATCGACATCACCGCGCTGCCGCTTGATGACGCCCCGACCTACAAGGACATCTTCGCCAACGGCAACACCGGCGCGGTGTTCCAGTTCGAATCTTCGGGCATGCGCCGCCTGCTTAAGGACGCGCGCCCCGACCGCTTCGAAGACCTGATCGCGCTGGTGTCGCTGTACCGCCCCGGCCCGATGGACCTGATTCCTTCCTTCAACGCGCGCAAGCACGGGCAGGAAGAGATCATTTACCCCGATCCGCGCACCGAAGCGATCCTGAAAGACACCTACGGCATCATGGTGTACCAGGAGCAGGTGATGCAGATGGCGCAGATCGTCGGCGGATACTCGCTTGGCGGCGCCGACCTGCTGCGCCGTGCGATGGGCAAGAAGGTGCCTGCCGAAATGGCCAAGCACCGCGAGATCTTCCGCGAGGGTGCCGCCAAGGGCGGCGTCGATGGCCCCAAGGCCGACGAGATCTTCGATCTGATGGAGAAGTTCGCCGGCTACGGTTTCAACAAATCGCACGCCGCCGCCTACGCGCTGGTCAGCTACCAGACCGCCTGGCTCAAGCGCCATTATCCGGCCGAGTTCATGGCCGCCACGCTGTCCTCGGACATGGACAACACCGACAAGGTGGTGGGCTTCCTTGCCGAAGTCCGCAACCTCGGCCTGACCGTGCTGCCGCCGCGCGTGAACGAATCGGCGTACATGTTCGAAGCCTCCAGCGCCGACACCATCCAGTACGGCCTGGGGGCCATCAAGGGCGTGGGCCAGGGGGCGTGCGAGGCGGTGGTCGAAGAGCGCCTCGCCAACGGCCGCTACGCCTCGCTGCTGGATTTCTGCATGCGCATCGAATCGGGCAAGCTCAACCGGCGCACGCTTGAAGCGATGATCAACTGCGGCGCGCTCGATGGCCTTGGTAAGAATCGCGCCTCGCTGATGCTGCAGCTGCCTGAAGTGCTCAAGGCCACCGACCAGATGTCGCGCGAGAAGGCCTCTGGCCAGAACTCGCTGTTCGGCGCGCCCGACCCCGTCAGCACCGCGCTGCAGCTGGACCTTCCCGAAGCCAAGGAATGGGGGCTGGGCCAGCTGCTGGACGGCGAACGCGAAACGCTGGGGTTCTACCTCAGTGGCCATCCGTTCGACCCGTACGCCGAGGACGTCAAGGAACTGGTCGGCACCGACCTCGGGATGCTGGAGAAACTCATTCCCCCGGCCCGCCCCGGCAAGGACGGCGAGAAGCGCGCCTGGCGCCAGGAAACCCCGGTCATCCTGGCCGGACTGGTGGTCGGCGTGCGCCGCAAGGGCGAGAGCCAGGTGTTCATGCAGCTCGAAGACGGCAAGGGCCGGGTTGAATGCAGCGCATTCAGCGATGGCCTGGCCGAGTTTGGCCACCTGATGACCAAAGACCGCATTCTGGTGGTCAAAGGCGGCCTGCGCGAGGATGAGTTCAATGGCGGCTACGCGCTGCGCATCCGCCAGTGCTGGGACTTCGAGGAAATCTGTGCCAATTACGCCACCCGGCTGTCGTTGCGCCTGGACCTGCGTCAGGGCGACCCGGTTTGGGCGCGGGTAAACGGCCTGCTCGACCGCCACCGTCCCGGCCGCACCCCCTTGCGCCTGGACCTGCTGCTGGGCACCGACCAGGGCCCGGTGGCCGGCATGCTGGACGTGGCCGGCGACACCGCAGTGCGCGTGGACAGCCAGCTGGTGGACGCCCTCCGGGCGGATCCGGCGGTACGCACGCTGAAGGTGCGCTACAGTCCGCCGTGGGCCAATTAGCCCCGGACCAGACGACGGCGTACGGGGCATTTCGACGCATTCGGCTACACTTTCCCTCTTTTCTTCACGACGGCTTCCGATGAATCCGAACTACCTCGACTTCGAGCAACCCATCGCTGATCTGGAGGCAAAGATCCAGGAGCTGCGCAGCGCAAGCGCCGGCCCGGCGGTCAATGTCGAAGCCGAAGTGCGCACCCTGCAGGACAAGCTGCGGCTGCGTACCGCGCAGATCTTCCGCAACCTGACCTCGTGGCAGGTGCTGCAGCTGGCCCGCCATCCTTCGCGCCCGTACACCGCCGACTACATCCGCATCTTCTGCGATGAATTCCAGGAACTGGCCGGCGACCGCGCCTTTGCCGATGACAAGGCCATCATGGGGGGCCTGGCCCGAATCGGCGGCCGTCCGGTGATGCTGATCGGCCACCAGAAGGGCCGCGACACCAAAGAGAAGATCAAGCGCAACTTCGGCATGCCCAAGCCGGAGGGCTACCGCAAGGCGCTGCGCCTGATGAAGATGGCGGAGCGCTTCGGCCTTCCGGTGTTGACCCTGATCGACACCGCTGGCGCCTGGCCGGGCATTGATGCCGAATCGCGCGGCCAGTCCGAAGCGATCGCGCGCAACCTGATGGAGATGGCCGAGCTGAAGGTGCCGGTGATCTGCACGGTGATCGGCGAAGGCGGCTCCGGCGGCGCGCTGGCACTGGGCGTGGGCGACCGCACCGTGATGCTGGAATACAGCGTGTACTCCACCATCAGCCCGGAAGGTTGCGCCTCGATCCTGTGGAAGGACGCCGGCAAGGCCAAGGAAGCGGCAGAGCAGCTCGGTCTCACCGCGCCACGCCTGAAGAGCCTGGGACTGGTCGACAAGGTCGTGCGCGAGCCGACCGGCGGTGCCCACCGCAACCCGAATCAGATGGCCAGGCGTTTGAAGGCCGTGCTGCTCAATGAACTGGACGCGCTTGAGAAGCTGTCCACCGAAGACCTGTTGCAGAAGCGTTACGAGCGCCTGCGCGGGTATGGCGCGTACGAAGTGGCCTGACCGGCGCACCCGTGGTCACGGCCACCGTGACGCCACACAGGTGGCTCACGACCGTTGGTCGTGAGCCATGCCTCAAAAGGGCTTGGCCAGCACCAGCCACACCACGCCGATGAACAGCACCAGCGGCAACTCATTGAACCAGCGCAGCGCGCGCGATGACGGCAGCACCTTTCCCTTCACCGCGCCCTTCAGCAGCCGCCCGGTCCACGAGTAATACACCAGCAGCAGCACCACCAGACCCAGCTTGGCGTGCAACCAGCCCGCCGCACCCGGTGCGACCATCGTCGGGAAGTCCGGAATCACCCGGTAGCCCAGCCACAGCACCAGCCCCAGGATCAGCGCGAAGCCGAACATCATGTGGCCGAACCTGTACAGGCGCAGGCCCATCAGCTGCAGGCGCTCCACCACCGGCAACTGCCCGGCCGTCTCACTCAGGTTTACCAGTATCCGCGGCAGGTAGAACACCGCCGCCATCCACGCCACCACGAACAGCAGGTGGAAGGTCTTGACCCAGTAGTAGGACTGCATGCGCTTGCTCCGGCGGCTGGCGTGGGGTGTCGTTCATTCTGGCCGATTCAGGGCGGCAGCGCATGCGCGGCGGATTGACGCAGCGGGCTCGGCTACCATGTGCACCTCGTCACCGAGCCCTGTCCCGCATGCAGAAGACCTACGACCAGGCCTACTTCCAGCGCTGGTACCAGCCCGACCAGACCGGCGGCGCGGCGCGCCTGGCGCGCAAGGTCGCGCTGGCGGTTGCCAGTGCGGAGTATTACCTGGAGCGGCCGATCCGCAGCGTGCTGGACATCGGCGCCGGTGAAGGTGCCTGGCGCGCGCCGCTGCTCAAGCTGCGCCCGCGCGTACAGTACATGGGCTTCGACAGCAGCGACTATGCGGTGCAGCGCTACGGCCGCAGCCGCAACCTGCACCCGGCCCGCGTCGGCGATTTCGCCTGGCTGCGCCCGTGCGCGCCGGTGGACCTGCTGGTCTGTTCGGACGTGATGCACTACGTGCCGACCCGCGAGCTGCGCCCGGCCCTGGCTGGCTTTGCCGAGCTGACCGGCGGCGTAGCCTTCCTGGAGGCGTTCACCGCCGAGGATGAGTTCGAGGGTGACCATGAAGGATTCCAGGCCCGCCCGGCGGCCTGGTACCGCCGCCAGCTGACGGCCGAGGGCTTCACCGCGCTCGGGTCCCACTGCTGGCTGTCGCCGGCACTGGCGGGCCACGCCGCCGCCCTGGAACGCAGCGGCCGCTGATCTCAGGGTCGGTTGCGACGAAATCGCCTATTAAGGCGTTTCTGACCCGGGTGCGGTATGCTGCGCGGCAACATAAGACCATACATATTCGGACGTCATGCTCTATCAGCTGCATGAATTGACCCGCAACCTGCTCGCCCCGTGGGTGCACCAGGCCCAGGCCAACGCCAGGTTCTTCGCCAACCAGGGCCACTGGTGGTCGCAGATGCCCGGTGCCGATCGCCTGTCCGCGGTGAACGAGCTGTTCCATCGCATCGGCAAGGATTACGAGAAGCCCGAATGGGGCATCAACGAAATCGAGGTCGACGGCGAGCGCGTGCCGATCGTGGTGCACGAAGAAGTCAGCAAGCCGTTCTGCAAGCTGCTGCGCTTCAAGCGCCACAGCAACGAGGCCGACCAGCTCAACACCATGCTCAACCAGCCGTTCGTGCTGGTGGTGGCGCCGCTGTCGGGGCACCACGCCACGCTGCTGCGCGACACCGTGCGCACCCTGCTGCGCGACCACCGCGTGTATGTCACCGACTGGGTCGACGCGCGCATGGTGCCCGGCAGCGAAGGCGAGTTCAGCCTGGACGATTACATCGCCTACGTGCAGGAATTCATCCGCCACCTCGGTGCGGAAAAACTGCACGTGGTCAGCGTGTGCCAGCCGACCGTGCCGGTGCTGGCTGCCGTTTCGCTGATGGCCAGCCGGGGTGAAACCACGCCGCGTTCGCTGGTGATGATGGGCGGCCCGATCGATGCGCGCTGCAGCCCGACCGCGGTGAACAACCTGGCTACCCAGAACCCGCTGTCGTGGTTCGAGAACAACGTGATCCACACCGTGCCGCCGGGGTACCCGGGCGCGGGCCGTCGCGTGTACCCGGGCTTCCTGCAGCACGCCGGATTCCTGTCGATGAACCCGAGCCGGCACTTCAGTTCGCACTGGGATTTCTATGCCGACCTGGTCAAGGGCGACATGGAAGATGCCGATGCGCACCGCCGCTTCTACGACGAGTACAACGCGGTGCTGGACATGCCGGCGCGCTACTACCTGGACACCATCCGCGTGGTGTTCCAGGAATTCCTGCTGCCGCGCGGCGAGTGGTACGTGCAGGGTGAACTCGTGGATCCCGGTGCGATCACCGGCACCGCGCTGCTGAGCATCGAAGGCGAGCTGGACGATATCGCCGGCCTGGGCCAGACGGAAGCAGCGCAGGAACTGTGCACCGGCATTCCGGCCGCGCGCCGCGAGCACTTCATCGTCGAGGGCGCCGGCCACTACGGCATCTTCAGCGGCCGCCGCTGGCGCGAAACCGTGTACCCGAAGGTACGCGAGTTCTTCGCCGCCAACGCGCAGGCGGCGGCGAAGCCGAAGAAAGCAGCCAAGGCCGCCAGCAACGTCACCCCCATCCGCAAGAAAGCGGGGTAACCCCGTATCGACCAACGGTCGATACCTGCCGTCGTGACTGAGGCTGCGCACAGCCGGCAGGTGACAACCGTTGTGGCTGACGCCGCGCACAACCGGTAGGTGACGACCGTTGGTCGTCACCTACGTAACTTACAGGCGCACCAGCAGGTGCTTGGCCATCTGCCCGTGCAGGTGCCCGATGACGCGCGCCAGGTGCATCGTGCAGAACAGGAGCACCACGCCCAGTACGGCCAGCGCAGGGGTCGCCCACAGCGGCAGCACCACCAGCTCGCTTTCGAAGTACAGGCTTGGGGCGCCCAAGGCGAACATCGAAGCAACCGGCGCCCAGATGAAGACCAGCGACACCGTCAGCAGCGTGACCGCGATGGTGAAGTAGATGATGCCCAGCGGCAGCATCAATACGAAGTACAGCATCGTCAGCCAGGTCCGGCCATCAGTGAACATGTCGCCGATCCGTTGCAGCCAGCTGCGGCTGCGGTCGGCGTAACGCGGCCGGCGCGGCATGCGCTCGCCCAACAGCACTTCCACCAGCCGCCCTTCGAGCAACGCCAGGCCACGCACCGAGCCGAAGAACAGCACCGTCAGCGGAATGCCGATGATCAGGATCAGCAGCCCGAGCGAGAGCGACAGGCCAGTGATCACCCACATGAAGAAGAACGTGCCGGTCGCCAGCGACAGCAGCATGTAGAACAGCGCGCCATAGGTGCGCGGTTCCAGTGCCACGCCGAAGAAGCGCGCCAGCGCCGAGCGGTGCGGCGGCGGAACACGCTCACCTGGCGTCGCTTCGCTCCCCCCCGCTGCCGCAGTCGTTGCCGCTGCCCCACCCGGCGCCACCTGCGCCGGCACCACCCGGGCGATCGGCCGTACGCTGGCACTCGGGGTGCGCAGCGCGCGGTTCACGGTGATTTCGGTTTCGCGGTAAATCTCGGCCACTTCCTCCGGCGCACCATAACTGCCGGCGACGTCGGCAATCACCTCGGCTTCGCTGCGGCCGGGCTGGGCAGCCAGCTCCGAGCGCAGGTATTCCTCGGCGTCGTACAGCGCGTCCTGCACCATCGCCGGATCGGCGTCGTGCAGCGCCGCGCGCAGCTGCGCCAGGTACTGCCCGATGGTGGTGGGCAGGCCCCCACCCCTCATGCTTTCTTCGTTCATTGCAGTACCCCTTCCAGCACGGAATCAACGGAATCTCGGGTGGCACGCCAGGCCTGGGTCCACTGCTCCAGTACCTCGCGGCCGCGCTCATTGATGCGGTAGTAACGTCGCGGTGGCCCGGCCACCGATGGTTCGATCTGGCTTTCCAGCAGCCCCGCGCCTTCCAGGTTGCGCAGCACCGGGTACAACGCACTCTGCTTGCCGCTCAGCACGCCCTGCCCGACCCGCTCCAGCTCCTTGGCGATCAGGTAGCCGTACAGCGGCTCGCCGGTCCGGGCCAGCACCGCCAGCAGCGCCAGTGAAACCGTGCCGGCGCTGAGCTCCTTCTGGAACTTCTTCAGGTGGGCCTCGTGGTCGCTCATGACGATCTCCAGCTAGCGTGGAGTCAACACTAGTGTGAAGTCAGCTATAGCGAACATGCCGTTAGTCACGCTGCCCGCAGACAGGGCGGACTGGCGGCTGCGGCCGGGCTTCGCGCAGAATCGGGGCTCGTCCATCCCGGTAACCACCATGTCGCCACGCCGTCCTGCCCTGCTCGCGCTTGCCCTTTCCTGCCTGCTTCCGGGCCTGGCCATGGCGGCCACGCCCTACCGCAGCGCGCAGCAGATCCTGGAGGCATCGCCGGCCAGTGACTGGCGCACGCCGGATCCGGCCAACCTGCTGGTGATGAAGCTCGATGCCGGTGAGGTCCTGATCGAGCTGGCGCCCGCCTTCGCGCCGCAGCACGTGGCCAACATCCAGACCCTGGCCCATGAGCATTTCTGGGATGGCGAAAGCATCTACCGCGCGCAGGACAACTTCGTGGTGCAGTTCGGCGATGCCGATGCCGATGACGCGGCCAAGGCCAAGCCGCTGGGCAGCGCCAAGCGCAGGCTGCCGGCCGAGTTCCAGCGCGACAGCAGGGGTCTGCAGGTGAGCGTGCTGCCCGATCGCGATGGCTGGGCCGACCGCACCGGCTTTGTCGACGGCTTTGCCGTGGGCCAGGATGCGAAGGAGGGCAAGACCTGGCTGGCCCACTGCTACGGCGCGCTCGGCGCGGGCCGCAACAACGAAGAAGACAGCAGCATCGGCGCCGAACTGTATGTGGTCACCGGCCAGTCGCCGCGCCAGCTGGACCGCAACATCACCGTGGTCGGCCGGGTGCTCAAGGGTATGGAGCTGCTCAGCGCGCTGCCGCGCGGACCAGCGCCGATGGGGTTCTATGCGGACCCGGCACAGCGCACCGCGATCCAGTCGATCCAGCGGGTGAGCGACCTGCCGGAAGCGGAGCGGCCCAAACTGCAGGTGCTGCGTACCGATTCGAAGACGTTCACCGATACGGTCGAAGCGCGGCGCAACCGGGTGGATGGCTTCTACAAGCGCGCCGCAGGACATATCGACCTGTGCAACATTCCCGTGCCGGTGCGGTAAGGGACGCCGCCTTCTGCCACGGCCGCGTTACTTACCGTTTCTGGCTGGCGGCGACGCTGCCGAGGATCAGCGCGCCGGCGACCACCATCGCCCAGGTCACCGGCTCGCCCAGGAACAGCCAGGCGAACAGCGCGCCGAACATCGGCACCAGGTAGGTCACGGTGGAGGCGCGCGCCGGGCCGATACGCGCGATGAGGCGGTAGAACATCAGGAACGCAAAGCCGGTGCAGACCACGCCCAGCGCGATCGCGCAGGCCCACGCCACGACGGGAATCGGGGCATCCGGCCAGTGGGTCAGCGCCAGCGGCAGCATCAGCAATGCCGCGCTGCCCAGCGTGGCGCCGGCCGACGCCGCAGGCGGCAGCCCGGTCATGTGGCGCTTGACCAGGTTCACGCCCAGGCCGTACAGCAGCGCGGCCAGCGAACCGGCAATCACCGCCGCGCCAATGCTCAATCCGGACACCTTGGCCGTAGCCAGCACCACCACGCCAGCGAAGCCGACCAGCAGCGCGATCGCGCGGCGCATGCCGATCTTCTCGCCGAAGAACAGGAACGCGATCAGCGCGGCAAACAGCACGGTCATCGCATTGCAGATCGCGCCGATCGCGGCCGGTGCGCGCTGCGCCGCCCAGGCGAACAGCACGAACGGAATGGCGGAGTTGATCAGGCCGATCGGCACCAGCCACAACCAGCGCCGGGCCGGGAACTGCGCGCGTGCCTGCCAGAGGAACGGCAGCAGCACCAGCGCGCCCAGCAGCAGCCTTACTTCCACCAGCGCATAGGGGCCGAACGACGGCACCGCCACGCGCATGAACAGGAACGAACAGCCCCAGATCGCGCCCAGCACGGTCAGCTCCAGTGGGGTGCGCCAGTCGCGTTCAATCGCCCCCGCACTCATCGGCGCGCCGCTCACCGGCGGCCCCCGGCACGGCAGGAACAGGCGGCAGCAACGGGGACGGGCAGCAACATGGCGCGGGCTCCAGGGATCAGACACGCAGCATCTACCGGCCGCGCGGCCTCGACAAGCGCGTAGTATCCCTGCAAGCCACAAATATGATTTGGGTCTTGCCATGATTCTGCGCCCTGCCCTCCTGCCCGCGCTCGGCGTGTTCGCGGTTGCCGCGCGCCATCAGAATTTCGCCCATGCCGCCGACGAGCTGCACCTGACCGCCAGCGCGGTCAGCCACCACGTGCGGCGGCTGGAATCGCTGCTGGGGACGGTGCTGTTCCAGCGCCACGCCCGTGGCGTGCGCCTGACCGCCGAGGGCCGCCAGCTGGCCGACGCCGCCGCCGCCGCCCTGAGCGACATCAACGCGGTGGCCGGCAACCTGCACCCGCAGGCCGATGTGGTGCCACTGCGGATCACTACGCTGCGCTCGCTGTCGTACTGCTGGTTGGTGCCGCGGCTGACGCGTTTCACCCGCCTGCATCCGCGCATGCGCATCGAGCTGCAGACCAGCAGCGAACTGGTGCGCTTCGACGAGAACGGTCCGGAACTGGGCATCCGCTACGGACTGGGCCAGTGGCCAGGTCTGGCTGCCCACCACCTGATGGACGACGAGCTGTGCCCGGTGGCATCCCCGGCCCTGCCGGGGGTGTCGGCGCTGCGCGAGCCGGCGCAGATCGCCACGCTGCCGCTGGTCAGCGACATGTCGCCGCAGGGCTGGCGCGACTGGTTTCGGGCTGCCGGCGTGCGCGGGCTGGACCTGACCGCGCAGCACATCTTCAGCGACAGCACCGATGCCATGCGCGCGGCGGTGTATGGCATCGGGGCGGTGCTGGCGCGCAAGCACATCGCCCAGCCATACCTGCAGCGCTATGAACTGGTGCGTCTGCCCGGGCCGGCGCTGAAGGCGCGCTATGCGTACTACATCGTGCACGCCGGGCACCGGCCGCTCAGCCCGACGGCGGTCGCGTTCATGGATTGGCTGAAGCGCGAAGCGCAGGACGAACGCACGCCGGTACCGGCGTTGCCGGATGAATTGTTGAACCGGCCTCACGACCGGACGTCTCACGACTGGACGTCTCACGACCGGACGTCTCACGACCGGACGTCTCACGACCAACGGTCGTGAGCTACCGGGGTGGGAGCTGCCGGGACATTCACCCGGTTTTGCCCGGTGGATCGCTACGGTGGAATCCCCTCACCTGCGAGACCTCCCCATGGCCATGTTGCGACTCAGGATCACCGGCAGTGAAGATGCCGCACGCGCCATCAGCGATCTGCTGCTGGGCGTTGAAGGCATCGAGCACGTCGAGGAAACCGACGACCTGATGCCGCATATGGACGACGACGATTCCAGTTCCGCCGGCCTGTCCGACGATATCGGCCCCGGCATCCACGAGCTGGAAGTCGAGGTCGGCAACGAAAGCACCGAGCAGAAAGTGCGCGATGCCGTGCAGGAGCTGGCGCTGGAACTGGATGTGTTCGTCGAATACGAAACCGACGAGGGTTGACGTGACAACCCAGCGGTAGGCATGCGTTGGTGCATGCGCGTTACGGCATGGACGACGCCCGGCGGCGGCGACGCCACAGCTTCAGCGCAACCCAGCCGACCAGCCACAGCACCAGCGTCACCGGCAGCAGCGCGGCCACGGCGCGGATCACGAAGGCCACGCTGCTGGTGAGCGTGGCACCGAATTCGCTGAACGCCTGGCCGATGTCACTGCGGCTGCGCTGGCCTGCGGGCGTCTGGAAGCGCAGCGTGAGCAGCTGGGTGTCGATCCGGCGCCGCTGGTTGGCGGCGTCCCTGCTGGCCTGCTCCAGCCCTGCCTCGATCTCGGACAGGCGCTGGGTGATGACCAGCAGGTCGGCCACCTTGATGCCCTTGTCATCCTGGTAGGCGAGCAGGCGTTCGTGTTCCTTCTGCAGCCGCGCCCTGGTCAGCGCGGTGTCCGCGACCTGCTGGGCGAGATCTTCGGCCTGGGTGTTGCGCGAAGCGACGTCGCCGCCCTGCCCCGCCAACCCGATCAGCGGTTCCACGCCCTTGGGTGCGATCCGCACCCGGATCGAACCGGACGGATACTCGCCGCCCTGCTGGCCCACCTGCAGCACGGCGCAGTCGCCGAACCGGCTGGACTGGCAGGCCTCGCTGATCTGCTTCACCCGCGGCCCGATCTGCGCGGCATCGAGCTGGATGTCCACCTCATGCTCATACGCCAGCGCCGCGCCTTCCGGCGACGCCACCGCGCCGGCCGCACCGGCGCCGGCCATTTCCGCGTGCTGCTGGCCACTGCATCCGGCAAGCGCCAGCGCCAGCATCCCTGCCATGGCGCCGCTGCGCCACCTCGTCCCTGTCGTCACACGCTGGCTCCATCGTAGAAATTGATCGTCAATCCGCCGAGGTCCAGCCCGGGCAGGCAGCGCACGTTTACCGCCACCATCGCCTGGCCGCTGCGCGGGTCCACGCCCTCGCTGAACGGCGCGATGCCGCACGCACGGCAGTAATGATGCTGCAGATGGTGCTTGTTGAACTGGTAGGTGGCCAGCTGCGCAGGGTCCGTGTTCAGGGTCAGCGCCGCGCGCGGCCCGAACCACAGCAGGCCACCGCGCCGCCGGCACAGCGAACAGTTGCAGTCCACGACCCCGGTGATGGGCGCATCGGCCTGGACCACGAATGCGATCTGCCCGCAATGGCAGCTTCCTTCGTACTGCATGGCACACCTCCCCGCAGGAAAGGGCCATGGTAATCCAATGGCACGGGCGCACGCCCGGCGGCAGCGCCTATGCTCGGCGATTGTCCACAGCACAGGATCGCCGATGCGCCAGCATCTTCTTGCCCTCGCCCTGATCGCCGCCCTTGGCGGCTGCCAGCAGGCCGACGCCCCCACCGCCCCGGCCGGTACCGCGGCAACCGCCCCCGCCGCCGATGCGGCCGTGGACGCGGCCTTCGCCGACCTGTCCAAGCGCGCCCTGGACACCTGGATGCAGTTGTCGCCGATCAGCGCCACCCAGATCGGCGATCACCGCTACGACAGCGAGATCGACGACCTGAGCGCAGCCGGTCAGCAGAAGATGCTGACCGCCTACAAGGGGCTGCTCGGCGAGCTGGACAAGGTTGAAGTGAGCAAGCTCTCGCGCGAAAACCAGGTCGACGCGGCCATCCTGCGCAACCAGCTGCAGTCCGAGATCTGGAACGCCGAAGTGCTGCAGGCGTCCAAGTGGGACCCGCAGATCTACAACAGCACTGCCGGCAGTGCGCTGTACGGGCTGATGGCGCGTGAATTCGCGCCGCTGCCCGAGCGCCTGAAGTCGGCCACCGCACGGATGGAGAAGCTGCCGCAGATCTTCGCCCAGGCCCGCGAAAACCTGGACCCGGCCCGCGTGCCGAAGATCCACGCCGAAACGGTGTCCAAGCAGAACAAGGGCATCCTCAGCATCGTCGATACCTTCATCACTCCGCACATCGGCGAACTGCCGGCCGAGGACGGCAAGCGCCTGCAGGCCGCGATCGACGGCCTGAAGAAGGCGGTGGACGAACAGCAGGCGTGGCTGGACAAGACGCTGGTGCCGAACGCCAAGGGCGATTTCCGCATCGGTGCCGAGCTGTACGACCAGAAGCTGAAGTTCGCGCTGAACTCGTCGTTGTCGCGCGCCGAGATCGGCGAACGTGCCCGCGCCGAACTCAAGCGCGTGCGCCAGGACATGTACGGCATCGCGCAGACGGTGCTGAACGGCAAGCCGGGTGCCCCGGCGCTGCCGGCCAACCCGAGCGACGAGCAGCAGCAGGCCGCGATCGAAGCGGCGCTGGAGCTGGCCTACGCCGACAAGCCGGCGCGCGACAAGGTGGTCGACGATGCCAAGGCGGCGCTGGCGCAGTCCACCGAGTTCGTGCGCACGCATGACCTGATGACCCTGCCCGACGCGCCGGTGGACATCATCCTGATGCCCGAATTCCAGCGCGGCGTGGCCGTGGCCTACTGCGATTCGCCGGGCCCGCTGGACAAGAACCTGAAGACCTTCTACGCGGTGTCGCCGATTCCGGACGACTGGACCGACAAGCAGGTCGATTCGTTCCTGCGCGAATACAACAGCCGCATGATCCACCTGCTGAGCATCCACGAAGGCACGCCGGGCCACTACCTGGAAGGCTGGCATTCGGGCAAGTTCCCGTCCACGCTGCGCGCGGTGCTGCGTTCGGGCCTGTTCGCCGAAGGCTGGGCGGTGTACACCGAGCGCATGATGCAGGAGCAGGGTTACCTGGACAACGATCCGCTGTTCCACCTGGTGCAGCTGAAGTTCTACCTGCGCACGATCTCCAACGCGATCCTGGACCAGGGCGTGCACGTGGACAACTGGACGCGCGAGCAGGCGATGCAGCTGATGACCCACGATGCGTTCCAGCAGGAAAGCGAGGCATCGGGCAAGTGGGTGCGCGCGCAGCTGACCTCGGCGCAGCTGCCGACCTACTTCGTCGGCGCGCAGGAACACTTCGACACGCGCAAGGCGGTCCAGGAAAAGCAGGGCGACAAGTTCAACCTGAAGGCCTACCACGACCAGATGCTGTCCTACGGCGCCCCGCCGGTGCGCTTCGCCCGGCAGCTGATGCTGGACCAGCCGATCGAGTGATGGTGCGTTACTGTTGAAAAGCGGGCGGCCCGGTGATTACCGGGCCGTTTGCGCTTCTGGTGTTACGTGTTGGGGAGGCCGGCGGGTGACCCCTTACGGGACACGCCGTAAATACGTCCTTGTAGGCTTGGCAAGAACATCCATGTTTTTGACAGTCCCTACAGGGGTCACCCGCCGGCCTCCCCTCATGCATCGCGTGGGCGGATCGGAAGGCAGCGACGCAGGGCGTCGCTCTACGCGGTGTTGATTGTTTTCATGCGTTACCGGGCGTTGATATGTTCACGGCAGTCGTTTGGGAACCGACTCTACCTTCGTAGAGCGACGCCATGCGTCGCTGCTCTGTCTCTCCGCGCGCGGCCCTCTTTCGGGGACGGTCGGCGGGCAGCCCCCGTAGGGACTGTCAAAAACATGGATGTTTTTGACAAGCCTCCATGGATGGATTCACGGCGTGTCCCGTAGGGGGCTGCCCGTCGACCGTCCCACACGGAAGAACTGAAACGCTGCCGTTGCCGTTGCCGTTGCCGTTGCAGTTGCCGTTACCCAGCATCCGCCGCCACGAACCCACCCGTCTGGCGCGCCCACAAACGCGCGTACAGGCCGCCTGCTGCGACCAGCTCGGCATGCGTGCCGGTCTCCACGATGCGGCCCTGGTCCATCACCACCAGCCGGTCCATGCGCGCGATGGTGGACAGGCGGTGCGCGATGGCGATCACCGTCTTGCCCGCCATCAGCTCGTCCAGGTTGTCCTGGATCGCCGCTTCCACTTCCGAATCCAGCGCCGACGTGGCCTCGTCCAGCACCAGGATCGGCGCGTCCTTCAGCAGCACCCGCGCGATCGCGATGCGCTGACGCTGACCGCCGGACAGCTTCACCCCGCGCTCGCCCACGTGCGCATCATAACCCTGCCGCCCTTCGCCATCGCGCAGGGTGTAGATGAAGGCCGCCGCGCGCGCCTTGGCCACTGCCGCACGCAGTTGTTCCTCGGTGGCGTCCGGCCGCCCGTACAGCAGGTTGTCGCGGATCGAGCGGTGCAGCAGCGAGGTGTCCTGGGTGACCACGCCGATCTGCCGGCGCAGGCTTTCCTGGGTAACCTCGGCGATGTCCTGGCCGTCAATGCGGATGTGGCCGCTTTCCAGGTCGTACAGCCGCAGCAGCACGTTCACCAGCGTGGATTTGCCTGCGCCCGATGGCCCGACCAGGCCGATCTTTTCGCCCGGCTTCACCATCAGGTCCAGCCCGGCAATCACCCCGCCCTGCTTGCCGTAATGGAAGTGGATGTCATCGAACTGGACCCCGCCCTCGCGCACCACCAGCGGCACCGCATCCGCGCGGTCCTGCACGCTCAGCGGCTGCGAAATGGTGGTGATGCCGTCCTGTACCGTGCCGATGTCCTCGAAGATGCCGTTGATCGTCCACATGATCCAGCCGGACATGTTGTGGATGCGGATCACCAGCCCCGTTGCCAGCGTGATCGCACCCACCGTGATGTTGCCGTGGCTCCACAGCCACAGCGCCAACCCGCAGGTACCCGCGATCAGGAAGCCGTTGACGATCGCGATGGTCAGGTCCATGCCAGTGGTGATCCGGGTCTGCCGGCGGTGCTTGACCGCCAGTTCCTCGATCGCCTCGGCGACATAGGCCTGCTCCCGTCCGCCGTGGGCGAACAGCTTCAGCGTGGGAATGTTGGTGTAACCGTCGACGATCCGGCCCATGGCCTTGGAACGCGCCTCGGACGCGATCCACGCACGCTCCTTCGCGCGCGGCACGAAGTACACCATGATCACAACATAGGCTGCCAACCACAGCACCAGCGGGATCATCAGCCGCCAGTCCGCCTGCGCGAACAGGTACAGCGCCGTGCCGGTGTACACCACGATGTACCACAGCGAATCCACCATCTGCACCGCCGACTCGCGCAGCGACGTACCGGTCTGCATGACCCGGTTGGCCATGCTGCCGGCGAAATCGTTCTGGAAGAACGACAGGCTCTGGCGCACCACGTAGTTGTGCATCAGCCAGCGCGAGCGGTTGCTCAGCCCCGGTACGATGGCCTGGTTGACCAGCAGGTTGTGCAGGCCCACCAGCACCGGCCGCGCGACCAGCGTGATGGCCGCCATCCACAACAGCGTATCGGCATGCCGGGCGAAGAAGCCGGCGTCGGGCTGTTCGCTGACCATGTCGACAATGCGGCCGAGGAAATCGAACATGGCCACTTCCACCAGCGCCAGCAGCAGCCCGGCGATCAGCGTGGCCAGCAGCACCGGCCACACCGGACGCAGGTAGTGGATGTAGAACGGCAGCACGCGGCGCGGCGGCATGCGCGCGTCGATCGGCGGAAAGACGGGAATCAGCGACTCGAACCAGCGGAACATTCCATTTCCCGGAAAACAGGCAGGCCGCGATTATCCCACCGCGGCCTGCCGTTTGTTTTCACGCAGTGCTTATTTCGCCTTGTCGGCATCCACCGGGGTCAGCACCAGGTCCTGGAAGTCGAAACTGAAGTCGGTCAGCGACGATACCGCCTGCATGCGTACCTCGCGCACCTTGCCGTCCGGATCCAGGCTGAAGTTCACGAACGCATCGGCGTTGAGCGAACGGTCGTCCCAGCGCACGATGAACGTATCGTGCTGCCAGTGCTCCATGCTGCCCACCAGCTGCGCGGTCCTGCCGAAACGCAGGCGCAGCCTGCTGCCACGCTGCTCGACGAACACCTCGCCATACCACGGGTCGCGGTAGGTGCCGGCGTAGCGGGCAAGCGGCAGCGACGGGGTGGATTTCGGATCGCGTGCCGCCTGGTGCGCGGCCCAGCCCTCATCGGCCTTGTCCTGTGCCTTGGCCACCGCAGCGGCATACGCCGCCACCCAGTCGGTGGCCGGCGCCTTGAGGTAAGCGTCCAGCACCTCCATGGTGACCGCGTTGAAGGCCGCGCCCACTTCCTGGTTGGTCAGCACCACGATGCCCAGCTTCTGCTCCGGTACCAAGGTCACCCGCGACACCATGCCCGGCCAGCCGCCGGTGTGCCACACCAGCTTCTGCCCCCGGTAGTCGCTCAGGCTCCAACCCTCGCCGTAGCCGGCGAAGTTCGGGCGCGCGGCAGCCAGGGCCGGTACGCTCGGTTCGGGCACCACCTGCGGGGTGATCATCTGCCACATCGCCTGCTGGCTCTTGGCGCTGAACAGCGCAGTGCCATCTTCAAGCCTGCCCTGGGACAGCTGCACGTTCATCCAGCGCGCCATGTCGTGCACGCTGGAATACACCCCGCCGGCACCGGCGTTGTTGGACCAGGTCAGCGGGGCCACCGTGCGCAGGTCGGTGAAATCGAACTTGGCATGCCCGGTGGCGGCCTTGTCGCCCGGCTTCAGGTGGTCGGCATTGAAGCGGGTGCCGGCCATCCCCACCGGGGTGAAGATGTGCTGCTGCAGGAAGTCCGCGTACGACTGCCCGGAAACCTGTTCGATCACCTGCTGCGCCACCGCATAGAGGATGTTGTCGTAGGCGTAACGGTCGCGGAAGCCGGCCTTCAGCGGCACCTTGCCCAGCCGCTGCACCACCTCGGCGTTGCTGTAGGTAGTGGTCGGCCAGAACAGCAGGTCGCCCGCGCCCAGGCTTAGCCCACTGCGGTGCGAGAGCAGGTCGCGGATGCGCATTTCGCCGGTCACGTACGGATCGGACATACGGAACGATGGCAGGTGGTCGATTACCCGGTCGTCCATCTTCAGCCTGCCCTGCTCGGCCAGCAGGTTCAGCGAGGTCGCCGTGAACGCCTTGGTGTTGGAAGCGATGGCAAACAGGGTGTCGGCCTCGACCGGTGCCGGCTTGCCCAGCTCGCGTACGCCGTAACCGCGCTCGAAGACGATCTGCCCATCCTTGACCACCGCCACCGCGATGCCGGGAATGTCGAACTGGCTGCGCACGCGTTCCACCGTGGCATCGAGCCGCTGCAGTTCGGCCGGCACCGCTGCCGACGCCAAGGGTGCGCATGCCAGCAGCACAAGGCCTCCGATCCAGGATGTGTTCAATCAGTGTCTCCGGTTGCGTGTTGCAGGGGCGTGGAGGCCACCAACGGGCCGGTTACGCCAGGTTTCGCGCGATGGTAACGCGGCCGGTTGCAGGCTCGCCTGTGCCAGAAGCCGCCCACCCCCGGAGTACCCGCATGACCGCGCCCGCCCAGACCGGTTCCACCGTCATTCCCTGCCTGCGCTACCGCGATGCCCGCGCGGCGATCGCCTGGCTGGAGCGTGCGTTCGGCTTCCACGCGCAGGCGGTCTACGCGGAAGGCGACATCGTGTACCACGCCCAGCTGGTGTACGGGACCGGGATGATCATGATCGGATCGGTGGGCACCGGCGGTGAGTGGGAAGCAATGACCGCGCAGCCGGCCGACATCGGCGACCGCGAAACCCAGAGTGCCTGCGTGATCGTCACCGACCCCGACGCCCATTACGCGCAGGCGCTTGCCAATGGCGCGCTGCTGGCCATCGACATCGCCGACCAGGAGTATGGCGGCCGCGGTTATGCGTGCCGCGATCCCGAAGGCCATATATGGTGGTTCGGCAGCTACGATCCCTGGCGCGAGAACGCGCTTTGAAGCCCGCACCCCCCGGCCCGATCTTCACCGGCATCGGTGGCTGGGTGTTTCCTGCCTGGCGTGGCGGCACCTTTTACCCGGCCGGGCTGCCGCAGCGCGAGGAGCTGGCCCATGCCAGCCGGCAGCTGGGCTGCATCGAGATCAACAGCACGTTCTACCGGGCGCAGAAGCCGGCGGTGTACGCGCAATGGCGCGAACAGACCCCACCCGGGTTCCGCTTTTCGGCCAAGGCGCCGCGCACCGTGACCCAGAGCCACGATCTGGCCGCCGCGGGAGCGCGCGCCGATGGCTTCATCCAGGGCATCAGCGCGCTGGAGGACCGGCTGGGCCCGCTGGTATGGCAGTTCGGCGAAAAGCATCCGGCCGGTGCGCAGGAATTTGATCGGTTCCTGGAAGCGTTGCCGCGCAGGGTTGGCGGGCGGGCGTTGCAGCACGCACTGGAGGTGCGCAATGCCGCCGCGTGGACGCCCGAGCTGATCGCGGTGGCGCGCGCACACGGTGCCGCCCTGGTGTTCAGCGGCTCGCCGGACTACCCCAGCTTTGCCGACCCCACCGCCAGCTTCATCTACGCCCGGTTGATGCAGTCGCGCGCCAACCTGCGCGCCGGCTACCCCGAGCGCACGCTGGAACAATGGTGCCTGCGCGCCATGCGTTGGGCACGCGGCGAGGACAACCCCGACCTGCCGCACGTCGCCGCCGAACCTGAGCCAAGCGGCCCCCGTGAGGTGTATGTGCTGTTCATCGGCGCCGCCAAGCACCGAAACCCCGGCGCCGCAGTAGCGCTGCGCAGACAGCTCAAGCAGGTGGGCGCGTAGCGCCACCTGGGCGTGGCCGTGCGCATGCCTGTTGCCCCACAATATGCGGATGCCGATGACCGATACCCGCAGAGCCCTGCTGCAAATCCACTTCTGCGTTCTGCTGTGGGGCGTTACCGCCATCCTCGGCAAGCTCATCAGCCTCCCCGCGCTGCCGCTGGTGTGGTGGCGCATGCTGCTGGTGGTGGCCATGCTGGCCCTGCTGCCGCGCGTCTGGCGCGGGCTGCGCCAGCTCTCGCCCGCCCTGTTCGCCGGCTACTGCGGGGTGGGCGCGCTGGTGGCCCTGCACTGGCTCACCTTCTACGGCGCAGTGAAGCTCGCCAACGCTTCGGTGGCCGCCACCTGCATCGCGCTGGCCCCGGTGTTCACCGCCGTCATTGAACCGTGGGTGGCCAAGCGCCCGTTCCAGCTGCGCGAACTGGCCTTTGGCATCGCCGTGCTGCCCGGCGTCGGCATGGTGGTCGGCGGCGTACCGGATGGCATGCGCCTGGGGGTGCTGGTCGGCGCCATGTCCGCCTTGCTGGTCGCCATCTTCGGCTCGCTCAACAAGCGCCTGGTCAGCCACGCCGACCCGCTCACCGTAACGGCGGTGGAACTGGGCGCCGGCACCGTCACCCTCACCCTGCTCGCGCCCCTGCTGCCGTTCCTGCTGCCCGCACTGGCCAGCCCGCTCTGGGTGGTTCCCAGCCTGCGCGACGGCATGCTGCTGCTGGCCCTTGCCGGGGTGTGCACCCTGCTGCCGTTCGCCTTGGCGCTGGTCGCGCTGCGCCACCTCAGCGCCTATACCGTGCAGCTGGTCACCAACCTCGAACCGGTCTACGCGATCCTGCTGGCCGTGGTGCTGCTCAGTGAACAGCGTGAACTTACCCCGCTGTTCTATGCCGGCGTGGCGATCATCGTCGGCGCGGTGTTCCTGCACCCGCTGTTGAACCGCTGGAAGAAGGTGCAGCATCCGGAAATCCTGGGCACGTCCGAGGCCCGCAACATCGCCGATTGAACCGGGTGCAGGTCAGCGGGTGGGCCAGTACCAGGCAGGCACGTCCAGCACCCCTTGGCCGACCAGCGTGGTACGGCTCATCTGCTTTTCCAACGCGATCGGATTGCACTGCGGGGCTTCGCGCAACGCGGCGATCAACCGGCTGGCATGCGACACCACCCACACCTGGCTGCGCGCCGCCGCGCCGATGATCAACCGCCCCAGGGCCGGCAACAGGTCCGGATGCAGGCTGGTTTCCGGTTCGTTGAGCACCATCAACGGTGGCGGACGCGGCGTATGCAGCGCCGCGATCAACAGCAGATAGCGCAACGTGCCATCGGACAGCTCCGCCGCGCCCAGCGGCCGCAGCAGTCCCGGCTGCTGGAACTTCAGGCTCAGCTGATCCTCGTTAGGCTCGATGAAGACCCGCGCGCCCGGGAACGCATCGTCCAGCGCAGCCGCCAGGGCGTCCGGATCGCCGATTTCCACGATCGTGCGCCACGCCGCCGCCAGGTCATGCCCATCGTGGCTCAAGACCGGCGTCCGCGTGGCCAGGCTCGCCTGTCGCGCCGGCGCATCCCGATCACTGCGGAAATGATCATAGAAGCGCCAGCTGCGCAGCGTCTCGCGCAGGCGCAGCACCTCGGGCATCCGCTGCGGATCGGCCACCTGCGTGAACAGGCTCTCGTGCACCGACAGGTTCGATTCCAGCAGCTCCCAACTGCGCCCACTGCGCCGCCGCACCATCGCCCCGCGCCGCTCCACCAGCACATTGCTGCTGCGCAGGAACGGCCCGGCCCAGATGCTCTCGCACTTGATCTGTGGATCCAGGTTGAACATCGAATGCGGATCGGCCACCGGGTAGCCCAGATCGATCGCATACCCGAAATCGTCCGCCGCAAACCCCAGTCGCAGCGCCACTGACTTCTGGCGCGGCCCGCCCTGCACCGGCACTTCCCCTGACAGCATCCGCCGGTCCAGCGTCTCCGGCCCGGCCCACAGCGCCGACTGGAACCCGCCCTCCCGCGCCAGCGACGGCGTCACCCCACCCCGCGCCGTATCGGCCAGCAACCGCAGCGCGCGGTACAAGCTGGATTTGCCACTGCCGTTGTCACCGGTGACCAGGTTCAGCGATCCCATCGGCACGACCAGATCGTGCAGTGAACGGTAGTTGGAAATGGCGAGGGTCTGCAGCATGGACGGAATCCGCGGAAAAACGGCCGTGCAGGATGGCAGCGATAGGTCGCAGATATTGCGATTGATGACGCAATTGACCCATTCAATCGTCATGCTTTTTGCTGGCACACCCGCCAGCCAAACCGAGGAAGCCCGCAGCCCAAGGCTCTAAAACTCAGGGCGCCAACTCAACCCGATTCCGCCCATTACCCTTTGCCCGGTACAAGGCCGCATCCGCCCGCTCCAAGGTCTGATCAACAGTGTCACCTGAACGATGCGCCGCGACCCCGATACTGACCGTCACCGGAAACCCCAGCGGCAGGTCGGAAACGGCCATCCGCAGGAAATCGCACTGCAACTCCGCCGTGCGCAGGTCCGTATCCGGCATCAGCACCACGAACTCCTCCCCGCCGTAGCGCGCCGCCAGCCCTCGGCCCGCGAACTGCGCCCTGAGCAGCACGCCCAATTCCGCCAGCACCCGGTCGCCTGTCGCGTGCCCGTTGAAATCGTTGATGTGTTTGAAATGGTCGATATCCACCAGCGCCACCGCCGTCTGCCGTGGCTGCCCGTCCGCGTCCAGCACCGACGCATCCAATGCCACCGCCATCGCCCGCCGGTTCGGCAGCCCCGTCAGCACATCGGTCCGACTCTGCTCGGCCAGGTCCGCGTTCTGCGCCAGCAGCACATCGTGGTACTCGCCCAGCAACCGTTCGTAATCGGCGCGCTCCACCATGTGGGACTGGATGTCCAGCGCGAAACGGCGCAGCTCCATCACCACCATCACCTGCCGCGACAACGCCGCCAGCGCCTCGGTCTGCAGCGCATCCAGCCGGTGCGGCTGCGGATCAAAGACGCACAGCGTGCCCAGCGGCAATCCCTCCGTACTCACAAGGGGCGCCCCCGCATAGAAGCGTACCTTGGGGTCGCCGGTCACGATCGGGTTGTCGTGGAAGCGTTCGTCGCGTTGCGCGTCCTCGATCACCATCACCTGTTCCGGCTGCAGGATCGCGTGGCCACACATCGACTCCGAACGCGGCAGCTCCTGCGCCTGCGTTCCCTGGATCGATTTGAACCATTGGCGTTCGGCATCTATCAGCGTAACCGCCGCCATGGAGGCGCCACACACCGCCTTGGCGATCGTCACCAGATCCTCGAAGGACTGTTCCTTCTCCGAATCCAGGATGCGGTATCGATACAGTGCCGCCAGGCGAACGGCTTCGTTGGCGGGCTTCTCGGGTTTGATCATCGAGCGGGTCGAAATCCGGGAGCTGGGTCCAGTGTAGCGAACAAAGGGTTACCCACGGGTGCAGGACCTACCAGTCCTGCTGTTGCGGCAACAGCCCCTTCAACTCCGCATCGGTCAGGTTGCGCCACTGGCCGGGCTTGAGCGCCCCGAGTTTGACGTTGTCGATGCGCACCCGGCGCAGCTGGGTCACGCGATAATCAAACGCCGCCGCCATCAGGCGGATCTGCCGGTTGAGGCCCTGCTGCAGCACGATCCGGAAGCCGAACTTTGCGATCCGTGAGGCCCGGCACGGAAGCGTGGTCTCATTGTGGATGCGCACGCCGCGTGCCATGCCGCGCAGGAACTCGTCGGTCACCGGCTTGTTCACCGCCACCAGGTATTCCTTCTGGTGGTTGTTCTCCGCGCGCAGGATCTGGTTGACGATGTTGCCGTTGCTGGTCATCAGGATCAGGCCTTCCGAATCCTTGTCCAGGCGGCCGACCGGGAAGATGCGCTGCTCGTGGCCCACGAAATCGACGATGTTGCCCTTCACCGCGCTTTCAGTGGTGCAGGTGATGCCCACCGGCTTGTTCAGCGCGATGTACACATGGCGGCGGCCACCAGCCTTCCTGGCCTCGCGCGCGCGCAGCGGCTGGCCGTCGACCAGCACCGCATCGCCCTCGCCGACCACCGCACCGGTGCCGGCCGGATGGCCGTTGACGGTGACGCGGCGCTCGCCGATCAGGCGGTCGGCTTCACGCCGGGAACAGAAGCCGGTTTCGGCAATGAACTTGTTGAGTCGGGTTGTCATCGCGCCATTATCCGGCAAAACCCCGTGCCGCGCGGGATCAGGCGATCAGCGGATCATCAGCCGGCAACGGCCGCTCCCCGTCGCAGACCTGGTCCCGCCCCGCGCGCTTGGCCCGGTACATCGCGTGGTCGGCGCGTCGCAGCAGCCCGGCCAGGTCATCGCGGCCCGGGCGCAGCACCGCCAGCCCGATGCTGACGGTCACCGCCAGCCCGCCGATGCCCAGCGGCACGGTCACTGCCGGAATCTGCCGGCGCACGCTTTCGAGCCTGGCCAACGCCGCGCCGTGGCCCGCCCCGGGCAACAGCAGCAGGAATTCCTCGCCCCCCATGCGGATCACGTCGTCCTGTGCCCGCACCGCCCCGCGCAGCCCACGCGCCACCGCCACCAGCACCTGGTCGCCAACCTCGTGACCAAACCGGTCGTTGATGTCCTTGAACAGATCGATGTCCAGAAAGCCGATGGCCAACGGCTGCTGTTCCGCGCCGGCTCGTTCCAGGTGGCGGGCCAGAAGGCGCAGGCCATGGCGGCGGTTGGGCAGCCCGGTCAACGCATCGGTGTCGGCCAGCTGGCGCATCTCGTCGCGCTGCTGCCGCAGCCGGCCCAGGCGCAGGTTGAGCGCATAGGCGGCCATCATCAGGAACCAGGTCGCCGACAGCTGCAGCGCCTCGATCCGGTACGCGATCAGCCAATGCGCGTGCAGCGCATCGGCGATGATCAGGATCCACCACGGCACCAGCGCGAACAGGCCTGCCGCGGCATAGCCATCGCGCCGCACCAGCGACCACACGCCTACGCCCAGGCAGACCACGCAGCCGAACACGAATACCGCCTCCAGCAGCGCCGCCATCCACGCCAACCCGGCCATGCCCATCCACGGCACGCACAGACCAGCCAGCACCAGGCCCCACAATACCGCACGCTGCCCGGTGCCCGAATCCGGCCACAACCGGGCGCCGCCGTTGAGCCGCCACAGGATCGGCAGCAGCAGCGCCAGCGCAAATGCGCTCAGCGCCACCAGCCACCATGAGGCCCGGTCGTGCACCGGCAACCAGGGCTCCGGGTAACCGCTCAGCCCTCCCAGCACCGCCTGCCACAGCACGAACACCGCGCAGATCGCCACGTAGTACAGAAAGGTGCGGTCGCGGGCGGTCACGAACCCCATCAGCGCCGACAGCGCCAACGCGATCGCCACCGCGATGCAGGCCGCCCGCACCAGCAGCCGCGCGGTGTCGTTCTGCTGTACCGGGCTGGGCGCGCCCAGACGCACGGTGGGAATCCAGCGCGGCTTGAGCGGCGCGGCCCACGACACCACGATCGGTTCGCGCTCGCCGGCTTTGGGCACCACCACCATGCCGACCCCGGCGCGGAAGCGCGAATCGCGGGTCCGGGCATCGTGCATGCTGCCGCAGATCTGGCGGTCGCCCTGGCTGATGCGCACTTCGCCGGTCAACACCCCGAACACATCCACCGCCTGCGGGGCGCCCGACCAGCCGTCAGCAGGCGCCGGAATCGAAAGGATGTCCTGGTGGTGCGCCAGCACCTCGGGCGAGCAGGGACGTTGCGGAGCCTGCTGGTCGGTAGCGGCGCCCAGCAGCAGCACGTCCCGCCCTACCTGGGCCGCGCCGGCCAGCGCCGTGGCCGACAGCAGCAGGCAAACCAGCCCGGCCAGCCAGGCCCTGGCCCTGGCCCTGCTCATCCTCCGCCTCGCGCTGTCACTGCGTCTCACACCATCACCCTGTCGCCCTGCACCGCCACGCACACCGCATGGCGTCCCCGTGCCGATTATCGCAAGAAGGGGCGCCGGTGCACGTGAGAGTTCAGGAAAGCCGGCCTGACTGCATCTGCGTCTCCCGCCACAACGAGGGCTGGGTGAGCTTTTCCAGCGGCATCGGGCGTTCGATGGCATAACCCTGCAGGCCCTCGACCCCCAGAGCCCGCAGCTGCGCGGCGATCTCTTCGGACTCCACCCATTCGGCGGTCACACTCATGTGCAGCTCGCGGCCGATTTCAGTGATGGCGCGGACCGTCGCCCGGCTGACCGGGTCGATATCCATGTCACGCACGAACACCCCATCGATCTTCAGCATGTCCGCCGGCAGCTGGCGGAGGTAGCCGAACGAAGAGAGCCCCGCTCCGAAGTCGTCCAGCGCCACCCGGCAGCCGCGCGCCTTGACCCCTTCGACAAAGCTGCGCGCCTGCTCCAGGTTGCTGATCGCCGCGGTCTCGGTGATCTCGAAACACAGCTTGCGCGCCAGCCCGCGGTTGCGCTCCAGCAGGTCGCAGACGAAGGCCAGGAAGCTCGGCTCGGCGATCGATTGAGCCGACACGTTCACGTTGCACAGGCCCAGCCGCTGCACATGCGCCGGGCACAGCTGCAGGTGGCGGAACAGCAGCCCCAGCACGTGCCGGTCCAGCGCCATGCCCATGCCATAGCGCTCCAGCGCGGGCATGAAATCGCCCGGCCCCCGCAGCTGGCCATCGGTGCCGCGCATGCGTACCAGCACTTCGTAATGCAGGAACCCCGGATCACCGACCTGTTCAATGCGCTGGGCGTACAGCAGCATGCGGTTCTCGGCGATCGCGCTGGACACATGCGCCAACCGCTCTGCTTCCAGCAGGCGCTCCTGCAGCGCCATCCGGTTCTCATTGAAGCAATGCACGCGGTTGCGCCCGGCCTGCTTGGCCGCGTAGCACGCGCTGTCTGCCGCGCTCATCAACCAGTTCACATCGGCCACATCGGCGGTGATTTCGACCACGCCGATACTGCAGCTGACCCGCGGCAGCCCATCGTCGCGCTGGAACCCGGCCTGGCCCAGGTTGCGTGCGATCCGCTGCAGCACCTGCTTGGCCTCGTCCTGGCGGGCGTCGGACAGCAACATCGCGAACTCGTCGCCGCCCATGCGGCCCACCCAGTCGCCCTCGCGTACCGCGCCCTCCAGGTAATCTGCAAAGCCGCGCAGCAGCTGGTCGCCGGCCGCGTGGCCGAGGCCATCGTTGACCAGCTTGAAATAGTCCAGGTCCAGGTAACACAGGCTGTGGGTACCGCCGCGGGTGCGCACGTCGAGCAGCGCCAGCTCCAGCAGGCGCTCGATCTCGCGCCGGTTGATCAGGCCGGTGAGCGGGTCGTGGCTGGTGTGGTGCTCGACTTCCCGCGCCAGTGCGTGGTTCTGCGATACGTCTTCGATGATCGCGAACACGGACAGGTCACGGCCAGGGCTGCGCACCAGCGTACCGCTCCAGCGTCCCCACAGCAGACCGCCGTCGGCATGCCGGAAGCGCAGTTCGCCCGGGCGCAGCTGGCGCGGCCAGTCGATGTCGCCGGCCTCGTCCAGCACCAGCTCGCCATCGACCAGCAGTTCCGGCAGTTCCATGCCAAGCAGCGCGTCGCGGCGATACCCGAGTATGTCGGCCATGGCCTGGTTGGCCTCGACGATGCCCCCGGCGTGGTCCAGCTTGAGCATGCCCACCGTAGCCTGGTAGAACGCGGCGCGGAAGCGGCTTTCGGTGTCGATCAGGTCATTGCGCACGCGCCGGGACAGCAGCACCGCGACCAGGGTGATGAGCAGCACCGACAGGCCGCCGACAATCAGCGTGGCCATGCGCACGATGGAAGCCGTATTGAGCAGCGCCAGCGAGAACGCGCGGGCCTGCGCCTGCAGGCTGCGGTCCAGCGCCTGCACCTGCACCAGCAATGCCTCGCGGATGGCCGGTTCCACGGTGCCGTTGGCATGCATCGCTTCGGCGGTGTCCATCATCGCCTGCAGCTGGGCCAATCCGTGGTCGGTCTGTTGCCACAGGTGCACCGCATCGCGGAAGTATCCCAGGCGCCCCAGGTAGCGGAACGACAGGATCAGCCGGTTGATGTCGCCCGGCTGGTTGCCGCCCTGCAGGAAGCCGCGCCGTGCCCGCGCGATATCCACATCGTCCTGCTCCAGCGCGCGGCGCGCATCCAGGTCGCCCAGCGGTACCTGCAGCGCCGCACGCGCCTCGACCAGCGCGGCCGGATTGCCCGACGAGATGTAACGCGCCAGGGCGAAAGAGGCCTGCTGCTGGCTGCGCGACCAATGGCTCTGGCCCACGATCCACGCAGTGGACGCGCCCTGCAGCTCCTGGATCAGTGCGGAAAGCGCCACCAGGCCAACGGCCATGCCCGTAAGCAGCACGAACCGCAGGGTCAACCCCCGCGTGACATGCGGTACGGCGGTACTGCCCACCTCCCTGCTGCCTCCCAGCATCGCAGATCCCTCCGGCGCCCATGGGTGCTTGGCATAGTCCCCTGTGATGGCAGGCTAGGTCCAGCGCTGTTGAAACGGCGCGAAGTTTGCCCTCACATCGGCTCGGACGGCTGGAACAACAACGCCAGCCCGAGGGCTGGCGTTGTTGGAGACGGCAATGTGGATCGATCAACCGTTGCGCGGGCCGCGCGGCTTGAAGCCGTCGCGACGCGGCGGGCGATCGTTGCCGCCCGGGCCGCCCGGACCGCGGTGCCCCGCCGGACCGCCCGGCTTTCCGCCGCGGCCAAACTTCGGCTTGAACGGCGGACGGGCCGAACCCGAACCGGCGGTGTCTTCACCCGGCTCGACCTTGCGCATCTGCAGCTGCTGGCCCGACACCCACACCTTCTTCAGGTGACTGAGCAGTTCAGCAGGCATTTCCGCCGGGAGATCCAGGATCGAGAAGTCGTCACGGATGTCGATGCGGCCGATGAAACGGCTCTCCAGCCCGGCTTCGTTGGCGATCGCGCCGACGATGTTGCCCGGCTTGACCCCGTGCACGTGGCCCACCTCAATGCGGAAGGTTTCCATGCCGGGCTCCGGCTCGCCACGCGGGGCGATCTCACGGCGCGGGGCACGTTCGAACCCCCCGTCGTTGCCGACGAAATCGCCTTCCGGACGCGGCGGACGCGGGCCGCGGTCGTCTTCGCGGCGCGGGCCACGCTCGAAGCGCGGCTCGAAGCGCGCCGGGCGCTCACCCCGATCGTTGCGGTCATTGCGCGGGTGCGGCGCACGCTCTTCACGGGCACCGCGCACCGGCGGGGTGAGCAGGAACGGCGAGTCGCCCTGCAGCAGCTTGGCCAATGCAGCGGCAATGTCGATCGCCGGCACGTTCTTCTCGCCTTCCAGCTTCTGCAGCAGGTCGCGGTAGAACTCGGTGCCGCCGGCATCGAGCGCGTCGCTGATGCGGCTCATGAACTTGTTGATGCGGGTGTCGTTGACCGCGTCCACGCTCGGCAGCTGCATTTCTTCGATCGGCTGGCGGGTGGCACGCTCGATCGCACGCAGCATGCCCTTCTCGCGCGGGGTGGCGAACAGGATCGCATCACCGGTGCGGCCGGCACGCCCGGTACGGCCGATGCGGTGCACGTAGCTTTCGGTGTCGTAAGGGATGTCGTAGTTCAGCACGTGGCTGATGCGCTCCACGTCGAGGCCGCGGGCCGCCACGTCGGTGGCGACCAGGATATCCAGCTTGCCTTCCTTGAGCATGCCGATGGTGCGCTCACGCTGCGCCTGCTGCATGTCACCATTGATGGCCGCGGCGGCCAGGCCACGGGCCTGGAGCTTTTCCGCCAGCTCTTCGGTGGCTGCCTTGGTACGCGAGAAGATGATCATCGCGTCGAACGGTTCCACTTCCAGGATGCGGGTCAGCGCGTCCAGCTTGTGCATGCCGCTCACCCACCAGTACCGCTGGCGGATGTTGGCCGACGTGGTGGTCTTGCTGACGATGGTGACTTCGGCCGGGTTCTTCAGGTAGGTCTGCGCGATGCGGCGGATCTGCGACGGCATGGTGGCCGAGAACAGTGCCACCTGGCGGGTTTCCGGCAGCTTCTTCAGGACCGCTTCGACGTCGTCGATGAAGCCCATGCGCAGCATTTCATCGGCTTCGTCCAGCACCAGGGTCTTCAGCTCGGACAGGTCCAGGGTGCCGCGGTCGAGGTGGTCGATCACTCGGCCCGGGGTGCCGACGATGACGTGCACGCCGCGGCGCAGGGCCTGCAGCTGCTGCCCGTACGGCTGGCCGCCGTAGACCGGCAGCACGCGGAAACCGGGAATGCCCGAGGAGTAGGTCTGGAACGCCTCGGCGACCTGGATGGCCAGTTCGCGGGTCGGCGCCAGCACCAGCACCTGCGGCTTGGTCTGGTTGAAATCCAGGTTGGACAGGACCGGCAGCGCGAAGGCGGCGGTCTTGCCGGTGCCGGTCTGGGCCTGGCCCAGCACGTCGCGGCCTTCCAGCATCGCCGGGATGGTGGCAGCCTGGATCGGCGACGGGGTTTCATAGCCGACGGCGGCAACGGCCTTCATCACAGCGTCGGACAGGCCGAGGTCTGCGAACAGCAGCGGCGTGGGGGATTCTTGGGACATGGGGAACTCCGAAGCCACTACCGTTTTACGTGGCAGTGGCATAAAAAAGGGGATGGTCCGCGCTTTGGGCGCCCTTTCTTATCGCGTGCCCTGGCGCTGCTCGGTCGGAGGAGAATTCACTCGCTCAGGGCGCGATGATACCGCATGGATCCTGAACCACGTGTACAGATTTCAGCCCGGATGCTGCAAGCGCCGCGTGCTGGCGCACAATACGCGCCCACTTTCGGCCGGCCCCGTGCCCGCGCCCCTTCACAGGATACCCCACCCGATGCAGACCCTCGAATTTGAACTGGACAGCGAATACGTGGAACTGAAGCAGCTGCTCAAGCTCGCCGACCTCGTGACCAGCGGCGGCGAGGCCAAGACCGTGATCGGCGACGGCCAGGTCCTCGTTGACGGCGAAGTGGAGCTGCGCAAGGCCTGCAAGATCCGCGGTGGCCAGCAGGTCCAGTTCGGCGACACCGTGATCAACGTCATCGCTGATAGCGACGCCCCCTGATCCCATGTGACGACCAACGGTCGTCACCTACCATGGTGGCTCACGACCAACGGTCGTCACCTACCATGGTGGCTCACGACCAACGGTCGTGATGCCTCACCGTTGGGTGAGGTGCGCGGCGATCACCTGCCGGAACGGCGCCACCCCGTGGGCCAGCCGCAGCCCCGCCCGACGCAGCACGCGCGCCGGCAGGCGGTCATCGGTATAGAGCGTGGCGATCGCATTGGTCGCCTCGTACAGCGGCCGTGAGGCCAGCCGGTGCCCCCGCTCGTAGGCGGCCAGACCGGCCGGAGCGGCGATATCGGTACCCCGCCCGGCCGCCCGGCGCAGGATCGCGGCCAACCGGTCCTGGCTCTGCAGGCCCAGGTTGAAACCGTGCGCGGTGACCGGATGCATGCCCACCGCGGCATCGCCGATCAGCGCGCAGCGCGCGCCCACGAACGCAGTGGCGTACACCCCCACCAGCGGGTACGCGATGGGGCGCGCCACCGGGGTCATCGCGCCCAGCCGGTGTTCGAAACACGCGCCGATGCTGCGTCCGAAGCTTGCTTCGTCCTGTACCAGCAGCGCCTCGATCCCGGGCGGCGGCAGGGTGATCACCGCCGACGCCTGGTCGCCGTTGAGCGGCAGCAGCGCCATGGTGCGGCCATAGCCGAACCACTCCCACGCAGTGTGCTGGTGCGGCACCTCGACCTGCATCCGGCAGACCAGCATCGATCTGCCGAAATCGCGCATGCGCGCGCCGATGCCCAGCATGCGCCGGGTGGACGAGAACCGGCTGTCGGCCGCCACCACCAGCCGCGCCTGCAGCCGGCGCCCATCGGCAAGGGTCACTTCGCTGTGGCGCGCACCGGGCACGATGCCGCGCACGCTGCACTGGTCGAGGATCTCCAGGTCGGCCTGGTCCTGCACGCTGTCCCATGCCGCGCGGCGGATCAGGTGATTGGGCACCAGCCAGCCCAGGTCGCCACCGCGCGCGTCGCGCGCAGCGAAGGTCAACGCGAATGGAGAACGCCCGTCCATGACCTTGGCGTCGCGCAGCGGCGAAACTTCAGCGGGGTCAAGCCGCTGCCACAGGCCCAGCTGCTCGAGGATGTGGCGCGACGCATGGGTGAGCGCGATTTCGCGCCCGTCGAAGGCGGCCTCGGCCAGCGCCGCGCGCGGCTGCTGCTCCACCATCGCCACGCGCAGGCCACTGCCGGCCAGCGCGCGAGCGAAACACAGCCCCGCCGGGCCGGCGCCCACTACCACCACATCCACTGCCTGCCCGCTGCGATCGTTCGTCATGATCCGTTTCCGTTGCTTGACCACGACCGAGCTTAGCCCTCACCGCCGGCGGCGCTCTTGATCTGGATCAGCCGCGTCGGCGCCGGTTCACGCCAGCCCGTGCAGCAGGCGCCACAGCAACAGCACGATGCCCACCAGCGACACCACCCAGACCAGGCTGCGCAGGTAGGGAATGCCTGCGGCATACAGCGGCACGTAAACCACCCGCGCCCAGAAATAAAGCTGCACGGCGAGCGCGGTGGTGCTGTCCTGGCGTTGGGTAAGCACCACCGCCAGCACGGCGGCGGCAAAGAACGGGAAGGTTTCCAGGAAATTGGCCTGCGCCCGCTGCAGGCGCGCGGCCAGCGGGCCCGGCGCAGGTGGTACCCCATCGCGGGCCGACGCATTCCAGGCCAGCCCGCGTTCGCGGGTGACCGCGCCAGCGGCGATCATCACCTGCACCAGGCCCAGTACGATGGACCAGCCCAGCATCTGGATTTCGATACCCATGCGATGTTCCTCCTGCGATCAGGGAGCTGCGGCGCGGACGCTGTAACCGGCCAGGCGCCAGATCCTGTCGTCGTCAAAGCGGAACGACACCAGCTCGCGCACCGGCTGCGCGCTGTTGGCGAACCGGGTGGGGAAGCTGACGTTGATGTACAGGCCCTCGGGCACGGCCGCGCCCGCCTTGTACTTGACCCGCGTGACCACCGGCTGGCCGCGCGAGACCAGCGCGCCCAGGCGCTTGCGGTCGCCGTCGAGCTGCGCCACGAACGCCTGCTCGGTGACCGCCCTGCGGGCCACTTCGGACGCGCCCTTCCAGGCCTCGGCGGCGCGTCCGGCATCAACCAGGGTCGCCACCTTCAGGCCGGCAGCGGCCATTTCCTGATCCTGCTTCTGGACCTGCGCCTGCTGTTGCGGGGTCAAGGCAGGCCGTGCCGGGGCAGCCGGGGAGGCAGGTGCCGGGCGCGCGGGCGCCGGTGCCGGGGTGGCCGGCGGCGGGGTCTGGGCCAAGGCAACGGCGGGGAGCAGAAGCAACAGCAGCAGCGGAACGCGCATCGGGGCACCGTGGGCGGCAGTGGATTTCACGCCAGTCTACGGGAACCCCGTGAGCAGGCCGTCAGTTGCGTTCGGCCGCCTCCGCGGGCGGCTGGTCGGCATCGCTGGCGGTGCGTTCGACCACCGCATCGCGCGGCGTTTCGTTGGTCGGCAACAACGTGGACACATCGATTTCCGACAGCGGACTTTCGTCCGGGCAGGTCGCATCCGGGAAACCGAAGCGCTGCTTGAGCGTCTGCCCGCAGCGGGTAATCACGTCCAGCTCGCTGCCCTCGCGCTTGCACTCCTGGTCGAAGGCAACCAGAAATGCATCCTTGCGCCGCACGAAATCATCGCCGCACTTGCGCATCTGCTTGATCCGCTCCAGATCGTCCTGCACCGCATTGGTGCCATCCAGGCCGAACTGGCGCAGTTCCTCGCTGCTGAGCAGGCGCAGGCTGCGGTTGGGCACGGTCATCATCAGGTCGGCCACGCCGACCGCCACGCCGTTCCGCTGCAGGTAATCCTTGACGTTGTCGTAGACCTCGTGAAGTTCCAGATTGAGCTCGGCACGCGAAGTAGCCTTGGAGCTGATCCGCATCATGCGGTGGATGCCGACCTTGCCCGACACCAGCCGGTTGTCGCCGGCGGCCAGTACAAACACGCAGGCGCTGTGGCAGACCGAGCCTTCACGCACCCAGATGGTCCAGTTGGATTCGCCGATACGATCACCGGCCGCGATCGCCGCTTCCACCTGCCCGCCGCTGGAATCCAGGTCGAGAATGCGCCGCGAGACGTGCTGGGCATCGGCCACCAGCGCGATACGTGTCACCAGTTCGGTGAATCCAGGATTGATCTTGCCGGCGTAGCGCACACGCAGCAGGCCGCGCTCGACGCACGGGGCGATGGCCGCTTCCAGGCTGGCGCGGTCCAGCGCCTGCAGCGGGGCGCCGTCGCCTGCTTCGTCTGCGTACTCGGTGTCGCAGCTCAGCCAGGCCTTGCCGTTGTCCAGCGCCACCGTCGGCCAGTCCTGCTCGCCCTTGCGAGGCGGCGGTGGCGGCGCGGGGGGTGCATCGGCGGCATTGAACGACACCATGTGGTCGCCGTCGGCGGTCTGCGCCCGTACCGCCTTGTCGGCGGCGGTGACGTTGCCGGGGTTCTCCAGCTGGCTGCAGGCCGCCAGCCCCAGGCACAACAGTAACAACCCGCACGACTTGAGCAGCATGGACACCCGGCTTCCAGACAAAGGGCGTGCCGAAAACGGCACATGAAGGCACAGTCTAGTGCGCCCGGCCGGCATCACGGCAACCTGCCCTGAACCGCACCGGGCGTGCCCGGCATTGCTGTCCGAAAACGGCGAGCCGGGCCCCGGCCGGGCGCATAGACTGGGCCCCATGCACACCGCCCTGCCCCTGGATTACGCCGCCTGCGAAAGCGCCCGCCTGGCCCGCGATGCGCGCTTCGACGGCGTGTTCTTCACTGCCGTGCGCAGCACCGGTATCTACTGCCGCCCGGTCTGCCCGGCGCCGGCGCCGAAGCCGGTCAACGTCGATTACTACCCTACGGCGGCCGCTGCCGCCGCGGCAGGCTTCCGACCCTGCCTGCGCTGTCGGCCGGAGCTGGCTCCGGAAGCGCAGGACGCGCTCAGCAATGAAACCCTGCAGCGCGCGCTGGCGCTGATCCACGATGGCTTCCTGCAGGATGCCGCGGTGGGCGATCTGGCTGCCCGGCTCGGCCTGAGCGCGCGCCAGCTGCAGCGGCTGTTCGTGGCACGGCTGGGCGCGGCCCCGGCGCAGATCCACGCCACCCGCCGGCTGCTGCTGGCCAAGCAGCTGCTGACCGAAACCGCGCTGCCGGTCACCGACGTGGCCATGGCCGCCGGCTACAACAGCCTGCGCCGCTTCAACGCCGCGTTCGTGGAAGGCTGCGGCATGCCGCCCTCCGCGATCCGCCGCCAGCGTGGCGTGCTGGCTGACGGTGCACTGACCCTGCGCCTGGGCTACCGGCCACCGCTGGATTTCGCCGCGATGCTGGGCTTCCTGCGCCGCCGCTGCATCCCGGGCATCGAGCAGATCGACGACAGCAGCTACCAGCGCGTGATCGGCCCGGTCGAGCGCCCGTCGGTGATCCGGGTCACCGCTGATCCACGCCGCCCCGAGCTGCTGCTGCAGCTGGGCCAGATTGATCCACGCGCGATCCCCGGCATCGTGCGCCGGGTGCGGCGCATCTTCGACCTGGACGCGGACCTGCGCATCGTGCACGCCACGCTGGCACAGGACCCGCTGCTCGCGCGCGGCATCGCGCAGCGGCCCGGGCTGCGCGTACCCGGCGGTTGGGATGGCTTTGAAGTGGCGGTACGTGCCGTGCTCGGCCAGCAGGTCAGCGTGGCGGCGGCCATCACCCTGGCGCGGCGCGTGGTGGAGCGCTTTGGCACACCACTGGAGGCCATGCCGGAAGGGCTGGACCGTCAGTTCCCCAGCCCGGAACAGTTGGCCGACGCGCCACTGGAAGGGATCGGCCTGCCGCGAACGCGTGCGGCAACCGTGCGTGCAGTAGCCACCGCCGTGGCCGATGGTCGGCTGGACTTCCACGCCGGACAACGCCTGGACACTTTCATCGATCGTTGCGTGGCCCTGCCCGGGATAGGGCCGTGGACCGCGCACTACATCGCGCTGCGCGCCCTGGCGCTGCCCGATGCATTCCCCGCCGGCGACCTGGTGCTGCAGCAGGTACTGGGCGGTGACACCCGCCTGACCGAGCGCGCCACCGAGGCCCGCTCGCAGGCCTGGCGGCCCTGGCGTGCCTACGCCGTGCTGCACCTGTGGCATCTGGCCACGTCCGCTCCGGAGTAACCGCATGAACCTCCTCTACGACACCTTCGACAGCCCCATCGGCGCGCTGACCGTGGCCGGCGACAGCCAGGGCATCCACCACATCCTGTTCGAGAACAACCGTTACGACGCCAAGGGCCGCGCGCAGTGGCAACGTGATCCGCATGCGCTGCGCGACGCGCGCACCCAGCTGCTGCAGTACCTGCGCGGAGAACGCAGCAGGTTCGAGCTGCCCCTGGCACCGCACGGCACGGGGTTCCAGCTGCGGGTGTGGAAGGCGCTGGCCGACATTCCGTTCGGCGAGACCTGGAGCTACGTGCAGCTTGCGCGCCACATTGGTCACCCCACCGCCAGCCGTGCCGTCGGCGCGGCCAATGGGCGCAACCCGTTGCCGATCGTGCTGCCCTGCCACCGCGTGATCGGAAGCAGCGGCGCACTGACCGGCTTCGGTGGCGGCATCGAAACCAAGGCCGCGCTGCTCGAACTCGAATCGCGCACGCAGCCATTGTTCGCCTGACCGTGCCATCGGTTGTCTTCGCCGCGTCACTGCAGCGAACTATCATGGAGGGATGATTTCCGTCCGCCTTTCGCTGGCGCTTGCCGCCGCCCTCGCGCTGAGCAGCTGTGCCAGCGTCCCTTCAACGCCGTCGATCACCGCTGCCGACGCCGCTACCGTGGCAGCCAGTGCACCGAAGCTGCTGCTGGTCTCGATAGATGGCCTGCGCGCGGACATGCTGGACCGTGGCATCACCCCGAACCTGCAGCGCATCGCGAACGACGGCGTGCGCGCACAGTGGATGACGCCGTCCTACCCGTCACTGACCTTCCCCAATCACTACACGATCGTGACCGGGCTGCGCCCGGACCACCACGGCATCATCCACAACAGCAT
The DNA here is from genome assembly GCF_052045085.1 of Stenotrophomonas sp. 22385. Taxonomy (NCBI): domain Bacteria; kingdom Pseudomonadati; phylum Pseudomonadota; class Gammaproteobacteria; order Lysobacterales; family Lysobacteraceae; genus Stenotrophomonas; species Stenotrophomonas sp. 22385. Next base: position 69,843 of record NZ_JBQEOG010000008.1, on the reverse strand, counting down.
GCAGGAGGACGCACTGGGTCGTTTTCAGCTCAACCTGCGCGATGCGGTGACCGATGGACGCTGGTGGGGCGGCGAACCGATCTGGGTCGGCGCCGAAAAGGCCGGCATGCGTACGGCCACCTGGTCGTGGCCCGGCAGCGAAGCGGCGATCCAGGGCATCCGCCCCAGCCAGTGGCGGGTGTACGACGACACCGTGTCGCTCGCCGACCGGGTCGACCAGGTACTGGGCTGGCTCGGCCAGACCGATGCCGATGCCCCGCGCCTGGTCACCCTGTACATGGAGCAGGTCGACAAGGCTGGCCACCACAACGGCCCCGATTCGCCCGCGTACGCGGCGGCCATCATCGACGTCGACACCGCCATCGGACGCCTGCTGGACGGCCTGCAGGCACGCGGGCTGGACGCCCGCACCAACCTCATCGTGCTGTCCGACCACGGCATGGCCAGCGTCCCGGATGGCCAGACCATCGCGGTGGAGGACATGATCAATCCGTCCCTCGCCAGGAACGTATCGGAGGGCCAGTCGATCGGTTTCGCACCGCTACCGGGCAAGCAGCACCAGGCAGAGAAGATCCTGCTCGGCGCCCACGCAACCTACGACTGCTGGACCCGCCAGAACCTGCCCCCGCGCTGGGAATACGGGAGCAACCCGCGCATCCCGCCGATCGTGTGCCAGATGCACGAAGGCTGGAACGCACTGAGCCGCGAGCGGCTGGCCCAGCGCGAGTCCGGCGACCGTGGCTCGCACGGTTACGACAACGCCCTGCCCTCGATGCGCGCGATCTTCATTGCCCGTGGTCCGTCGTTCAAGCAGGGTGCCACCCTGCGCGGCTTCGACAACGTCGATGTCTATCCGTTGATGGCGCGTCTGCTGGGCATTCCGGCCGCCCCGAACGATGGCAATCCCGAGACGCTGGTTCCTGCATTGAAGTGATCGCGCTTGGTGGTGGAGAGCATGAAACTCGAAACCAAAAAAAAACGCGGCGCAAGCGCCGCGTTTTTTCGTCAGACCTGGCGAAACTCAGCCGGCCTTGGCAACAGCCTTCTTGGCCACGGCCTTCTTTGCCGGGGCCTTGGCCACGGTCTTCTTGGCGACCGGCGCAGCTGCGCCCACGGCCACCTTGCTCACCGCGTGCGAACGCGAATTGCCGTAGCTGGCGTTGTAGCGCTTGCCCTTGGCGGTCTTGCGGTCACCCTTACCCATGTCGTCAACTCCTTAGTCTGAACTCTGATTACCCCGTGCTGACACGGGTTCGGCGGGCCCGCCCTTGCAGACGCCCCCGCGCACGATCGGAAAGCCTACCACAGCGCCTCAGTGCGCACAGCTCGCATCATGGACGTGCCCGTGGTTCAGGCGCAGGTTGACCAGGTGCGCGACCCCCACCAGCACCCCGCCCAGTGTCATCACCACCGCGTGCGGCACCGCCGAATGATGCAGCGGCCCGTACAGCAGCCCCGCCCACAAGGCGGTCAGGCCCGGCACCAGAAATCCGAGCGCGCGCAGCGCACCGTGGCGGCGGTAGCCCCACACCAGGCTGAACAGACCCAGCAGGGTCACGAAGCTGACCAGCGCCAGTTCCACCTCGTCGCCCAGCCACACCGACAACCCCAATGACGGCGCCGCCGCCAGCAGGACAGGCAGCACGGCGCAGTGCACCGCGCACAACAACGAGCCGGTGGCACCGAAGCGATCCAACAGATGACGCAGGCGGGGGAACAGAGGCATGACTTCCAGCAGGGTCGGCGAAGCGTTATGGAATAATATAACATCAATCCCGACGCGCACCTGCCTCCCCCTCGCTCCACCCGGTTCCACCTGCCCGTTACGACGGGATTCGCGCGCCCCACCATTGATACATTGTAACAATTAGCCGACGGACCCTCTGCCCATGCGCTCTTCCCGCTCCTTCAAACCGCACGCCCTGTCCCTGGCGCTTGCTGCCGCCCTGCTGCCTTCCCTGGCCATCGCCGCCGACGATGCGGCCGAACGTGACCAACACCTGACCGAACTGTCTGCGGTGAAGGTCACCGCCAGCCCGTTGCAGGGTGATGCCGAATCGCTGGCGCGCCCGGTGGACGTGCTCGCCGGCGAGCGCCTGGACGAACAGAAGGCCGGCACCCTCGGCGACACCGTGGCCAAATTGCCCGGCGTGCAGAGCACCTTCTTCGGCCCCGGCGTCGGCCGCCCGATCATCCGCGGCCAGGAAGGCCCGCGCGTGGCGGTACTGTCCAACGGCATGGGCAACATGGATGCCTCCACTGTCAGCGCCGACCACGCCACCAGCATCGAACCGTTCCTGGCCGATCAGATCGAAGTACTCAAGGGCCCGGCCACCCTGCTGTTCGGCAGCGGCGCCATCGGCGGCGCGGTCAACGTGGTGGATGGCCGCATCGCCCGCGACCTGCCCGAGCGCCCGCTCAGTGGGCGCGCCGAAGTGCGCGGCAACTCGGTCAACGACGAGCGCAGCGGCATGTTCCGGCTCGATGGCGTGAACGGCAACTGGGTACTGCATGTCGATGGCCTGGTCCGCAACGGCGATGACTACCGCATTCCCGGCTACGCGGTGATCGACGGCCTGGAAGACCACAGCGGCCACGACCACGAAGACGGCGACGCCGACGAACCGCGGCGCGGCACCCTGGACAACAGCTCGATCCGCACCCGCGCCGGTGGCGTCGGCGCGACCTGGCTCGGCGAAGGCGGCTACTTCGGCGCCTCGGCCAGCACCTACCGCACCAACTATGGCATTCCCAACGGCGCCCACGTGCATGCCGACGACGACCATGATCATGACCACGATCATGGCGACGAGGAAGAAGAAGGCGGCGAACACGACGTGCGCATCGACATGGTGCAGAACCGGTTCGAAGCCAAGGGTGGCATCTACAACCCGGTGTCGTTCCTGAAGAACATCAACCTGCGCACCGCCTACACCGACTACGAGCATGTCGAGCTGGAAGCCGGCACGCCGTCCACGCGCTTCACCAACCGCGGCGTCGAAGCCCGCCTGGAAGCCGTGCAGCAGCAGATCGGCGGCTGGGACGGCGCGTTCGGCCTGCAGTTCGGCAACAGCGATTTCGGCGCCAAGGGCGAAGAAGCGTTCGTGCCCGATACCGGCACCCGCAACGTGGGGCTGTTCGTGCTCCAGGAAAAGCAGTTCGGCCCCTTCAAGCTGGAACTGGGTGGCCGCCACGACCAGGTCAAGCTGGACCCGACCGGCGACTACCGCGCGCGCACCTTCGATGCCACCAACCTGTCGGCGGCCGGTATCTGGAAGCTCAATGATGCGGTCGACCTGCGCTTTGGCGTGGACGGCTCCGAGCGCGCGCCGACCAATGAAGAGCTGTACGCCGCCGGCGCACACATCGCTACCCGTTCGCTGGAGATCGGCGATGCCAACCTGAAGACCGAGCGCGGCCAGCGCGTCGAGCTGGGCATCCACACCCACAGCGACCGTCTCGATTTCTCCGCGTCGATCTACCAGACGAAGTTCAAGGACTTCATCTACCTGGCCGACACCGGCGTGGTCGAAAGCCTGCCGGTCCGCCTGTGGACCCAGCAGGACGCCACCTTCAAGGGTGCCGAAGCCGAAGCCCTGGTGCACCTGTTCGAAGGCAGCACCGGCGACTGGGACCTGCGCGTGTTCGGCGACTACGTGAAGGCAGAGCTGGATGGCAGCGGCAGCCGCAGCGTCGACATCGCCGTGCCGCACGGCGACCATGACCACAACTACACCGTGGACCTGGCCAACACCGGCTACCTGCCGCGCATTTCTCCGGCCCGGGTCGGCGCCGACCTGCGCTGGTCGCGTGACGGCTGGCGTGCCTCGATCGGCGCGGTGCGTTACAGCAGCCAGAAGGACACCGCGCAGAACGAAGCGCCGAGCGACGGTTACACCCTGGTCGATGCGCACGTCGCCTACCGCTGGGACCGTTCGGACAGCAACAGTTACGAAGTGTTCCTGGACGGCAACAACCTGACCAACCGCGAGGCGCGTGCGCACACCTCGCTGCTGCGGGACTACTCGCCGCTGCCGGGCCGTGGCGTGGCGTTCGGCATCCGCGCGTACTTCTGATCACTGCCGGGGTACATGTTCGACCTTCGGGGGCCGCAAGGCCCCCGTTTTTTTTCGCCCTGCCGGACCGGGAGGCGGCGACTTCACGCCTTGTTGACCAACCAGAGCGGCCTCATACCGGCATCGCCCGCCCGGCTTCCACTGCGGACATCCCTGTCCGAAAATAGCGCATGCAAAGTCAACGTGCCGATGCGGCTGCGCGCCGCGCCCTGATCCTGGATGCCGCCGACAGCGTGTTCGGCCAGCATGGCGTCACCGCGCCGCTGGACCTGGTCGTGGAAAAAGCACAGGTCGGACGCGCCACCCTGTACCGCAATTTCCCCGACCGCACTGCGCTGATCGAGGCGTTGCTGGACCGGACCGTGGCGCGCATCGCGCGCCAGGTGGAAACGCTGGGCGACCGCGATGACGCCCTGTTCGAAGTGCTGCAGGGCATGGCCACGCGGATCGTACAGTCGCCGGCGCTGGCCGATTACTGGCGCGCGGTCGACCCGGACGAACCAACGATCAAGGCGGCGCGGCAGACCGTGCACACCCTGCTCAAGGCGCCCATCCAGCGCGCGATCGATGCCGGTTTGTGCCGCCCGGACCTGCAGGCGGCCGATATTTCGCTCATTTCCAGCATGCTGGGCGCGGCACTGCGCGGCAAGACCCGCGAGGAGCGCGCACGGCTTGCCGGACGCGCGCTCCAACTGCTGCGTGGAGGACTGGGCGGACAGGTCGACGGAGGCCGCTGATGCCCGAGTACCTCAAGCCCATTCCCGACTGGGAGGAACACGAAAAACCGACCCTGCCCGGCTCCGCGTCGATGCCGTGGCACCCGCCCCACCGGCGCGTGGCCTACGCGCTGGTTGCACTGCTGGTGGGCATCACCGGCGGGCTGGGCAATGCACTGGTGACCGCCAATCTGCCGTTCCTGCAGGGCCAGCTCGGGCTCACCCCGACCCAGGGCAGCTGGCTGGTCGCCGCCTATGCGATGGTCAACGTCACCGCCAACCTGCTGGCCTTCAAATTCCGCCAGCAGTACGGCATCCGCCTGTTCGCCGAGATCGGGTTGGGGTTGTACGCCGTATTGGCGGTGCTGCATCTGTTCGTAGGTAGTTTCGAGACCACGTTGATGATGCGTGCGGCCAGCGGCTTCGCCGGTGCGGCCTGCACCACGCTGGGTACGCTGTACATGCTGCAGTCGCTGCCGCGACGCTACACCGGCAACCTGCTGGTGATCGGCGTGGGCATTTCACAGATGGCCGTGCCGATTGCCTGGCTGGTTTCGCCGGGCCTGATCGACACCGGCCAGTGGCATAACCTGTACCTGTTCGAGGCCGGGCTGGCGCTGTGCGCGTTCGCTGCGGTGGTAATGCTGAAGCTGCCGCCCGGCGCACAGATCAAAGTGTTCGAGCCGATGGATTTCGTCAGCTTCGCCCTGCTTGCCCCCGCCGTGGCCCTGCTGGTGGTGGTGCTGGCCCAGGGCACCCTGCGTTGGTGGCTGGACACGCCGTGGCTGGGCTGGGCGCTGGTCGCGTCGATCACCCTGGGCACGGCGGGGCTGGTGGTCGAGCGCTGCCGGCGCAATCCACTGCTGCAGATCCGCTGGCTGTCCAGCCTGCCAATGCTGCACTTCATCGTCGGCGCGTTCCTGCTGCGCTTCCTTACCACCGAACAGTCCTACGGCGTGGTTGGGCTGATGCGCCAGCTGGGCATGGGCCCGGACCAGATGCGACCGCTGTTCGCGGTGATCCTGGCCGGGGTGATCACCGGCATCGCGACCAGTTCCCTGACCTTCGGGCCGAAGCGCATCATCGCGCAGCTGTTGATGGCCATCCTGCTGCTGGGCAGCGCCGCGCTGCTCGACCAGAGCCGCACCAGCCAGGACCGGCCGCATGACTTCTTCCTCAGCCAGTTCCTGGCGGCAATGGGGTCGGGCATGTTCATGGGCCCACTGATCATGCTTGGGATCACCCAGGCGCTCAAACAGGGTACCGACCACATGATCACCTTCCTGGTCACGGTGTCCATCACCCAGACCTTGGGCGGGCTGGCCGGTTCGGCGCTCCTGGGCACCTACCAGGTGCACCGCGAGCAGGTATATTCCAGCGCGCTGGTCAGCCAGCTCGATCCGTCCGATGGCGTGGTCGCGCAGCGCCTGAAGCTGCAGCAGCAGCTGTATGCGCCGCTGCTCACCGATGGTGTGCAGCGCAGCGCGCAGGGCACAGGGCAGCTGGCCCAGATCACGCGCCGTGAAGCCAACGTGCGCGGCTTCAATGACGTGTTCTCGTTGAGTGGCCGGGTCGCCTTGGGATTCCTGGGCTGGCTGCTGCTGCTATCGGTGCGTACCGCCGTGCTCAAGCAGTGGCGCAAGCGCCATCCCGGTTCCCCCTCCCCTTCAGCCGCTGCGCCGTCCGCCGCGGCCCAGCGATGAGTGACGCCATGTCCACCCCCCCTCGCGATGCGCCCCCTGACGACGTCAATCCCCCGGCCCCGACCGATGCCGCGCCGGTGACGGCACCCGCTGCCCCGGCTGCCGCTGCAACGCCGGGCGGCGCGCCCAAGTACCTCAAGCCCAGCCGGCGCAGCGTGGTCGTGATGATCGTGGTCGCGTTGATCGGCATCGCACTGATCCTGCGCGCGTGGTCGTTGTGGCCGTTCAACAGCAGCTGGGTCAGCACCGACAACGCCTATGTGCGTGGGCAGATCACGGTGCTTGCGCCGCAGGTGAGCGGCTATGTCACCGATGTGCTGGTGAAGGATTTCCAGCACGTCAGACAGGGCGAACCGCTGCTGCGCATCGACGACCGCATCTACAGGGAAAAAGTAGCGCAGGCGCAGGCGAACCTGGACAGCGCGGTGGCCGCGCTGGCCAATTCCGATCAGGCGCAGGCGCAGAACCGGGCGCAGATCGGCGCTGCCAAAGCAGCGCTGTCGGCCGGCCAGTCGGAACTGGCGCGCTCACGCAACGAGCTCAAACGCTATGAGGAGCTGGCCGACCAGCAACTGGTGGCGCTGAACGACCGTGACAAGTTCCGCACCAGCGCGCAGGCCGCGCAGTCATCGGTGCAGCAGTCGCAGGCGCAGATCCGCATCGCAGAAGAGACCCTCACGTCCACCCAGGTGGCACGCAAGGGCCTGGAAGCCGGCGTGGAAACCGCCAAGGCGCAGCTGGAGCTGGCACGCATCGATCTGGCCAACACAGTCATCCATGCCCCGCGCGACGGACAGGTCAGCGAAGCATCGGTGCGGCTGGGGCAATACGTCACCGCCGGTTCGCAGCTGATGTTCCTGGTGCCTGACACGCTGTGGGTGGTAGCCAATTTCAAGGAAGGGCAGACCTGGCGCATGCGCATCGGCCAACCGGCCACGTTCTCGGTGGATGCCTTCGATGGCGAACGCTTGAACGGCCACATCGAACAGATCGCCCCGGCCACGGGCTCGGAGTTCAGCGTGCTGCGCCCGGACAACGCCAGCGGCAATTTCACCAAGGTGGTACAGCGGCTGCCGGTGCGGATCGCGATCGACCCGGATCAGCAGCTGGCGCCGCGGCTGCGCCCCGGCATGTCGGTCGTCGTACGGGTCGATACCGCAGCGGAGCCCAGAAGGTAGGGGCGGTTCCCAAACGCCTGCCGGTGACAGTGCAACGTCCGGTAACGCATGACCTGAAACGAAGGCGCTTCTACCGCAGAGGTCATGCGCCCCACTGTTGATAAGCGGCATCGGCAGTCATTTGGGAGCCGACCCTACCAGCCGCCATGGTCCAACGTCCCGTCGAAAGGCTGCGGCTTTACCCCGCGCAGCGGGCGCACAGACCGTGCACTTCCAGGGTCTGTGCCTGGGGCTGGAAGCCCAGTTCCTTGGCGCGCTTTTCCAGCTGGCTGACGATCTCGCGGTCTTCCAGCTCCACCGCGCTGTGGCAGCTGTTGCAGATCAGGAACGGCACCGAATGCTGCGCGCTGCTGGGGTGGTGGCAGGCGACAAAGGCGTTGACCGACTCGAGCTTGTGCACGAAGCCGTTGGCCATCAGGAAATCCAGCGCACGGTACACCGTGGGCGGGGCGTCGGCGCCCACGCCCTTGCCGTTGCGCACCCATTCCAGCAACTCGTATGCCTTGACCGGCTTGCCGGCTTCGGCGATCAGGCGCAGCACGTTGGCGCGGATCGGCGTCAGCCGCAGTCCGCGCTCCGTGCACACGCGCTCCACCACCTTCACGAAGTCAGAAGCGTCGTGAACATGATGGTGTGGGGCGGTACAAGCGGTCTTGGCGGACATGCGGTCTCCTGGGCTCAGGCCGTCGGTACTTTAGTGAGTGCGACGTCGATGCGTTTCAAGGCCTCTTCACGCCCGGCCAGGAACACGGTCTGCGAAATGTCCGGGCTCACCTGGGTGCCGGTGATGGCCACGCGCAGCGGCTGCGCCACCTTGCCCATGCCGATCTCCAGCACTGCAGAGACGTCGTGCAGGGCCGCCGCGACGCCGTCCAGCGTCCAGTCACCCAGTGCGGCCAGCAGCTCGCGGGTCTTGCCCAGCGCCAGTTCCGCGCCCGGCTTGAAGTGCTTGGCCACTGCTGCCTCGTCGTAGTCGAGCAGCGGCTGGTACCAGACCACGGCCTTTTCCGCCATTTCCTTCAGGGTCTGCACGCGGTCCCGCAGGGCCACCACCACGTCGGCCGGCGCCGGGCCGGCGTTCAGGTCCAGGCCCAGCTTGTTCAGCTGATAGACCAGGTGGGGAGCAACAACCGCCGGATCCTCGGTCTTGAGGAAGTGCTGGTTGACCCAGCCCAGCTTGGCCATGTCCAGGCGCGAGGCCTTGGAATTGCAGTGGGTCACGTCAAACAGCTCGATCAGCTCCTGGCGGCTGAACAGCTCCTGATCGCCATGCGACCAGCCCAGCCGGGCCAGGTAGCTCAGCAGCGCGTCGGGCAGGTAGCCGGCGTCCTTGTACTGCATCACGTCGGCCGCACCGGTGCGCTTGGACAGCTTGGCGCCCTGCTCGTCCAGGATCATCGGCATGTGGCCAAACCTCGGCACCGGCGCGCCGATGCCTTCGTACAGGTTGATCTGGCGCGGGGTGTTGTTGATGTGGTCGTCGCCGCGGATCACTTCGGAAATGCGCATGTCCCAGTCATCCACCACCACCGCGAAGTTGTAGGTGGGGAAGCCGTCCGGGCGGAAGATCACCATGTCATCCAGTTCGCTGTTGGCGATCTCGATGCGGCCCTTGATCAGGTCGTCGAACACCACGGTGCCTTCCAGCGGGTTCTTGAAGCGGATCACCCGGTTGGGATCGTCGCGGTACGGCAGGTTCTGCTCGCGTGCGGCGCCGTTGTAGCGCGGCTTTTCCTGGCGCGCCATGGCGGCCTCGCGCATTGCGTCGAGTTCTTCGCGGGTTTCGTAGGCGTAGTAGGCCTTGCCGTCGGCGATCAGCTGCTCGGCCACTTCCTTGTAGCGGGCCACGCGCTGGGTCTGGTAGATCGGGCCTTCGTCATAGTTCAGGCCCAGCCACTCCATTGCCTCCAGGATCGCGTCGATCGCGCCCTGGGTGCTGCGTTCACGGTCGGTATCTTCGATGCGCAGCACGAACTCGCCGCCGCGGTGGCGCGCCTCCAGCCAGCAGTACAGCGCCGTGCGGGCACCGCCGATGTGCAGGTAGCCGGTGGGACTGGGGGCGAAGCGGGTGCGGCAGGTCATGGAAGGCTCGGGGAAACGGGAATCCCGGCAATTTTACCCGTACCGGGGAGCAAACGGGACGGCCGCCCGATCCACCGTGCGCCCGGGCTTCAGTGACGACATCCACATGCCCAGATGGACATGAAGAATGCCCCTGCCGGCCAGCATTGAACCCTGGCGGCTCGCGCTGGGCGGACGATCTGCTGCCGTGACGGTCGCAAACGACGCAGAATTGCCGCGTCCATCGCCGGGCAGAATGGCTCTGCGTCGCATATCTGGATCACATCCAGTGATTGTCTGAATCGAAAAACTGCTTGCAACATCACCCCATCAATCAAGGCAGGCATGCGCGTCACGCTTTCCCGGCTTGCCATGCGCCGCAGGCACGGGGAGATGCTTGGCAGGAAAGGCGTGCGCATGCCCGGCCAACGCCCCGCCGACATGGCAGCTGCACGTTGCACAGGCGGGGCGGCTTCGGTAGCAATGGCGGTTCACCCCTGCCGGAGTCACCGATGGATGCCCCGCTGACCCCCATCACCCGCAGCTCGCCGACCGGGCGCACCCCGTCGGCGGCGCCGGGCACGGAACGGCCGGTAGCGGCCAACACACCCGCCATCCCCGGCCCGGGCGCTGGCGCATGCGCGACCGGCCTGCTGAGCGTGGCCAACCGCCCCTCGCCGTTACCGGTGCCGAACAAGATTCACATGTACTGGCAGGGATCGGCCAGCGCGTTCGCCCGGCATCTGCAGACCGTCACCGCCATTGCAGAATCCAATCCGGCGTGGCGATCGCGGTTGCACATGATGGCCGACACGCCGGCGGATGCCGCAGGCATCCATGCGCTGCTGCGCGACTCCGGCGTGAAAGTGAAAGCGCTGACCGCCGAGGGCTGGTTCCAGGCGTTCCAGCAGACGCCGCGCTACCGGCAGTTCCAGGCCGCATGCACGGGCAGCCGCGCGCATGCAGCCGCCGCTGCGGACGTGATCAAGACCGAACTGCTGGCACGCAAGGGCGGGGTATGGTCCGACGTGGACAACCTGCCGCTGCTGCCAATGCCCGCCACGCTGGAGGTCGCGCCCGGCGGCGTGTTGACCGCAGGCCCTGCCCGTTTCACCCGCTGGGGCGGGCAGCGCGGCGTGCACTGCTCCACGCTGGCAACGCACGCGCAGAATGCCACCCTGGATGCGATCAACACCGCCAGCTTCGACAAGTTCCGCAAGCTCGAGGGCGTGCTTTTTGCGTCCAACGCCGTCACTGACGACCCGGACCGCCATTTTCAGTTGATCTCCGAAACGGGCGGGTCGGTCCACCTCTCCCAGGAACTCATGCAGCGCGACGCCGGATTCCGCGACGAAGTCGAGCGCCTGCATGCCGACGGCGCGCGCGTGGGCGAACGCCATGCCATTTTCGATGCCTGCTTCAAGCCCCAGGCCACCACTGGCTGCGGTACATTGGATGATGCCCAGATACTGACCCTGCTCGAACGCCTGAGCCCGCCCGGCCATGTCGTCATCTAGCCATCGCCGCCCGCGGCCGGCAGCGGCTCGAGCAGCCGCTGCCAGCCGCGGGCCTGGGCCTGCGCCTGCAGCCGCGGGGCGTTGACCTGCCGCAGGTGGAACTGGAACCCGGTGCTGCCTGGCGTGGAAAACGCCCATACAGTTCAGCCAACGTCTGCGGCAACGCCCCGTCGTCGGCCCCAAGCACATGGGCAAATACCCGCGAACTGAAAAGCGCGTTCACCAACCGGGCAAAGCAGGCTTCGCTTGCGCAGACGTTCAAGCCGCTGTTGGGGTCAAAGATCATCAACAGCCGTTGGCCGTTTGCGGATGTTCGTGCGGCGCACACCATGCTGTGTTGGCTGCCACTGAGAATGAACTCGGCGTTGTCGGCCACGCCCATCAGGAACCGCGGCAACTGCGAGGTGGCGATCAGCGAGGTCGAGGACATGGTGCCGCGTTCCAGGGCCGCCCCCTGCGCATCGCGCACGGCGGCGAAGATGGCCGCTGACCGGGCGTCCAGCGGTGCAGCGATGGCATGGCGGAGATTGTCGAGTACCACGGCCTCCTCACCACGTGCCAGGGCCACGGCCATGATCCGCGACAAGCCCGTGCACATCCCCGCCGCCGAGCCGCTGGCTTCGCCCAGCAGGCCCTGCGAGGCCGGATAGAATCGTCCTCCGGCCGCACTGACCTCGCGGGCCACCAGGACTTCCATCATGGCGTACTGCTCGGCGCGCAAGGTGCTTTCCAGCCGTTCGATGATGGCCGACAGGGCGCCCAGCTGGACCGGATCGAGAACGCCCGAAACGAACAGCTCCTTCATCCGCGCCACGCTGCTTCCGTCGTGGATCGACGAAGGCGCCACGACCCGCTGCCAGTGCTCGCGCCCCCATTCAAAGTCCGCTGCGGCGGCATCCCGGGAGGGCGACCGCAGCCGCTCCAGATGCAGGTTCAGGGCGTTGCGGTAGGCCAGGTTCAGCGAGGACCTGCGCATGGGCACCTGGCCCACAACCGCCTCGGGTGCGCCCCCACGCAGCCCCAACGGCGCGTGTGGTTCCCACAGGCCGTCGGCGTTCAACCGCACCGGCAGATGCGCGGCGCTGTCAGGCCGGGGGTCGCGCAGCCGCCAGGTACGCTGCGCGCGATCCACGCTGACCTCGTAGGTGTGCCCTCCCTGCTCGATGTAGTCGCGGCCCGCGTTGTGGACCACTCCATTATCGGCCGCACGGATTCCGCTCAGGCTCACCGGCTGCGAGTAGCGTTCGGCCAGCTGCCGCAGCGGATCGGGGCCCTGCGGCAACACCGGGACCTGCAGTGCCGGGACCAGGCGGGCGCCTTCATGGTCCGCAAGCGCGGCCATCCGCGCAGTGCCCAGCGGCGCGGACAGCGCCAGGCCCAGCACCCCGACGGCCGCTGTGCGGGCGCCAGCCTCACGTGCCTCCTGCGTCTGGCCCGTGACTGCCTCGTGCACGCCCACACCGAGCTCGACGAGCCCGCCGACCGCCACCACGGGCAGCAGCGCCGGAATGAACACGCTGGCCAGGCCCACCGCGTCTTCGAGCTGCTCCAGGCGCGGCATCCAGCGTTGCCGGAACGCTTCCCATGGCGAGGTCATCAGCGTCTGCGCGTCGCGCCGCGAACGCTCGCGGAATCGGCGCACCAGCGCGACCGACGCCTCACCCTCGATGGGGCTGGTCAGGCGTCCATCATGGAACATCGCGCGTGCGCCACCGCCCAGCGCCGAATGCACACCATTGGAGACCCAACCGTCCTGGAGATCGGCCAGATCGAATGCCGATTCCAGCCACGCCTGCCCCGTGTTGCTGGCGGCCAGCCGTTGCACCCATCCCATCAGATCCGCATCACTTGAGAATTCATGGAACCGGCCGCCACGGTGCGGCACGAACAGCAGCACTTCGGGCCCCTGCGCGTCACTGATGTGCAACAGGGTCGAGGCCGTGCCGTGGATGTTCAACCACCCCGCCTGCGTACCATTGCGGGGCGTCGGGGTGTAGGCCGGATCCTGCGACTGCCGGGCATCCATGTCGCCGAACAGGCCCAGTGCCAGCTGCGTGCCGCGCAGCGACAACGAGCCCGCCGCATACAGTTGCCAGCACGAATGCAGGTAGTTCCCGCGCAGGATCGTCCGTACCCGGTCTTCATGCCGCCTCCAGAACGCCTCGAGTCTTGCCAGGTAGGCACTCTGTACATCCAGCCCGCGCACGACCGCCAGCAGCTGCGCCGGCAGCAGGTCGGCCACTTCGTTGCCTTCATCGAAGAAGTCTGCGTTGTCGCTGCGATACAGCCCCAGTCGTTCCATCGGGACATCGTCCAGGCCCTGCCCGCGGGACATGGCACATTCGGCGAATGTGATGGCGGACTGGCGCTGGGCGTGCGTATGGCGCCAGCCGCTGGCCGTCTGGTTGCTGGCGGTGCCCGCGCTGAAGAGCACGACGTAGGCCCCTTCGCTGTCAACGGCGGTGCCGTAGCGCTGCAGGATTTCACCCTCCAGGCACTGCCGCACGAAATGGCCCAGGCTCGGAAAGCTGCCTGCAAGCAGACTGCGCCCGGCAGTAAGCGCATGCAACCAACGCGCCCCCTCCATGCCCAGGTTACGCAGCGCTCCCGGGGTGTCGGCCGGAAACCGGGCCAGCCAGTGCGCAGCGCCCCGAGCTGCGATATCTGCCGGCGTCAGGGTAGCCAGCTCTGCCGCGGCGGCCAGTAGCGGGAGCGGCACCGGTGTCCGGGCCGACGTCAGCAGCCGCTCCAGCCCGTTGAAGTGGCGACGCACACGGTCCGGGCTGCGTGGTGCGGGCGGGCGCAGCTGCGCATGGCGCAGATCGAGAGAATGCCTGAACAACGTCCAGCGAAAATCGCCGTCGAGCATGTGCGCGGGCACCACCGGCAGGTGCCCGCGCTGCCATAGCGCATGCTCGTTGACTGCCACCCGCAGCGGGAGTTGCTGGCGCACTTCCGTGGCCAGCCGCTGCAGTGCGGCGCGGCGGGACGGGAATGCCTCCACCGCGGGGAAGCGGTTGTCGCTGATGAGCAGCACCTGCGACGTCACCGGCGCCGCCACGTCCGCCGCTGAAACCAGCAGTATCCCGTGCAGCGGCACCATGCGGCCGCTGGCATTGGCCGCCAATGCGTGCACTTCGATCTGCCGCCCCGGCATCGCCAGCGCACGGCCATTGGCGGGCTCGACCATGTCAAACCGCGCCGGGAAATCGACCAGGACCTGTACCAGCGCAAGGGCGTCATCGCTCAGCCGGCCGGCGGCATTCAACAGCGTTGCGGCACCGGAAAGGCGGCGACTCACCGCAGCCAGATAGTGCTGCGAGGCTGTACTGGGTTGACCGTGCCAAGCCGCTTCCACCACGTCGTCGAACCGGCGTCGGAACCCGGCCATGTAGTCCCGTCCCGCGACGGTATCGGTGAACTGCGCCAAGGTCAGTTCCCGGCACTCCTGGGCCGGAAAATAGGTATCCGGCGTACCCCGGTAATACAGCCCCGCGAACTCCGGATCGGGCGGGACGCTCGACAACGCGGCGCTTGCCAGGGTGCGCGAGCTGAGCAGGCCGCTGCGGACACGCTGGTGCAGCGCCTCCTGGCCCACACGGGGGTACAGCACGGTGCGGGGAGGCCGCAGCTGGCGCGCTTCCCACGCTTTCCAGGTTTCGCTGACCTGGAAGGTATTCAGCCGGATCTTCGACGGATCGATGGAGTGCCCGGTAACCGACTGCAGATCGGTGGCGACCTGTTCGGCCAGGTAGGCATCGAGATGCGGTAGCGCAGCCCACGCCTGCATCAGGTGCCGCTCGGAGACGGCAATATCCCGCGTAGCCGCACGCAGGCGCGCATGTTGCGCGCTGGCGTTGTCACCCATCGCCTGGACCCAGGTCAGCAGTCGCGAGCGCAGCAGGCCACCCTCCGCGTTTCCGCCACCCGAGAACGGCAGCGCGGCGGGCTCCGGGGCGCGGAGCGCGGCCTCGATCAACACTGCACTGGCATGCTGCAGCTGTTCGTGCCGCCGCTGCCCTGCATGGTCGGCCGGCGGCACCAGCATGGTTTCCGCAGCGCGGCGCATCCGGGGTGGGGCTGGGGTTTCGTCGCTGCCAGCACCCACACCGAGCGTTGCCACCACCGCACCGCCGATCTGGTTCGCCTGAAGCTGGTCGCCGATGGCAGACACCAGCACCTCCGGGCGCTCCCGTCGTGGACCCTGCACACACTGCCAGATCGCATGCCACAGAGACTCCCCGCCGTCGCGTGCGATGACACTGTCGAGCAGCCGGGTTGCGTCCTGCACTTCCAGAGGCAGCGGATCGCGGGGGAGCTGGCCCGCCGCCCAGCGCCAGCCCAGGGCCACCAGGCCTGCGCCACCGCCTACCAACCCCGCCGCCAGCGCCAGCAGGCCACGACCGCCGTGCGACGCTGCGCCCGATGTCGCGGCCGCGGTGGCGCCGGGTGGCTGCAGCAGCGGCACTGCAGCGGCGCCGCAAGGGCCGGGAGCGGCCACGCCACGCGCCGCCCGCGGCCCGGTGCTCAGCGTCCGCAGGCCGGGTATCACAGACAATGCGTACAGGAGCGCTTCACCCAGCGCCTGGGCACACCCCGGCAGTCGACCGGGACCAGGTGCGGCACGGTGGGCAACCGCCAACAGCCGTTGAGCCAAGGCATCACCGGGGCCGCCAGAGGTCGCCAACAGCGGTGCGGCCGAAGCGCCTGCCAGCGTCTCCAGTGACGACAGCACCGCCGCCCGCCCGGCGTCCGATATCACTGCGCGGTGTTCGGCATCCACGGCATCGAAGAGCGCGGGCAAGGCCATGCGCGGATCAATGCACGCCGCATCCCGATCGGCCACGGCGGCCATTTCTGAAATAGCACGCTCCAGCCGATCGACCGCGAGGCCGGGGACCCAGCACGCCACCTGCTCCCGGGCCATCGCGCATCGCGCAGCACCCGACCCGACCTGCAGGCTCCGCGCCACCTCGCGGCAATCGTGCACGCCGCGGCTGCGCTGCTCGTCCAACAGTGCATTCCACTCGCTGACGGACAGGTCATGCGGTCGATACAGTGCATCGCGCATCGCGCGCAACAAGGTATTGGTCATCGCAGCGGCATGGGTCAGGTGTGCGCGCATCGGCATGCAGGCAACTTCCCAGGCCGCGCGCGGCAGAACCAGCAGTCCAGCCAGGCATTGGCGCCACGCAGCAACCTGCGCACGTGGCAAGCCTCGTGGCAACAGGCGCGCCAGGGCATCGTCCACCAGCGGCTGTGCCATGGGCCCGGCCAACGCCGTGCGGTGGAAGGTTGGCGCAAGCGACAGGAAAAAATGCGCATCCAGCGGCCCGCGGCGCAATGCGGCCGCCAGTGCATCCAGTTCCCGCTGCGGCACATCCGACAGCCACAGAGCACATCCCTGCACCGCCGGACACCTGTTCTGGATCTGCTGCAGTGATGGCGCCGCTGCGCTGCGCAGATCAGCGCCGGGTATCGATTGTCGAGGCTCGCGCACGACCGGGTCGGAGGCAGGAAGAATCGGGTTCACCGTGGTCCTGTGGGCAGACGACAGGCGGTACCCTAGCCTGATAGCACGTCAATGCAACCCCGCCCCCGTGGTCACTGGCGGACAGGGCAGTGCGCGATGCCGATTGCGACCGTGCGGCAATCGTGGGGTGGTGCGCAACCTCACGGAACATGCTCGAAAAGGGATGTCCAGCCTCGGATTGCGGCCTGTGCGTGGAGGCGTCCTGTGTTCACTTGACGGAGGTGGAACTTGACCGTTTCATCAGTACCCTCGAAACCACCATACAGTTCCGCCAGTGTCTCCTGGACGCGCTGCGTCGCCACCGGGCTGTCGAGCCTGCTGAGATAGCGCGATGTGAGCAGGTGGGTGAGCGTCTGGTCGAAGCGCACTGCGTTGGAATGTGAAAAGAACCCCTTGTTCGGGTCGAAGAAAAAAAGCAGCCGTTCCCCGTTGTCGGCAACACGCACGGCGCAGGCCATGCTGTGGCGTGAACCACTGAGGATGAACTCGGCGCTCCCGGAGGTGGTGGCCAGCAGCCTGGCCAACTCTGTAATGCCGATCAGCGACGGGGCCGACAGCGAGCCGGGCAGCAGGCCCGCCCCCTGTGCATCGCGCAGTACCTCACGCACATTTGCTGCCAACGCACTTGCGGGACGGTGGATGGCACGGCGCAGCTGGTCCAGCAGCTGCGTCTCCTCCCCCTGGGCCAGCGCCACCGCCATGATGCGCGACAGCGCCGTGCACATGCCTGCGCCGCCGTCGGCGAGCAGTACCTGGGAAGCCGGAACGAAGTGGCCGCCGGCCTCCTCGATCGTCTTCTGCAGCGCGGCAGCGGAGCGTATGTGGCGCTCCGAGCGCAGCAGGTTGTCCAGCCTCGCGATCACCACCGACAACGCCCCCTGCTGTACCGGGTCCAGGTCGCCGGACACGAACAGCGCCTTCATCCGCTCCACCGACGCCGCATCGCCCACCGTCTCGGGCAGCACCACCCGCTGCCAGTGGTCCTTTCCCCATTTGAAGTCCAATGCGCCACTGCTCAGCGGGGCTCCCCGCAGCTGGTCTTCGCGGGCGGCCAGGGCGCCCCGATAGCGTCCTTCGGCCGACCCCGCAGGCCCGGCCCGGTTCGGCGCACCACCGCGCAGCCCGACGTCGCTGTGCGGCTCCCACCATCCCGCTGCGTTCAACCGCACCGGCTGATGATGGAAGCCGCCCGCCGGGTGCCGCAGCCGCCAGGTGCCGTGGGGATGATCGAAGAACACCTCGTAGGTTCTGCCGGCCTGTTCGATGTACTGCTTGCCCAGGTGATGGTGCACGCCGTTATCGGCCGCGCGTGGGCCGGCCACTTCCACCGGCTGTGCAAAACGTTCTGCAACGTGCTCCAGCGGGTCGCTCGCACCATCCAGCAGCGGCGCCTGCACTGCGGGCTGCAGGCGCGCCCCGTCGCTTGCGGCAAGCGAGGCGACGCGTGCGGTACCCAACGGCGCGGAGAGCACCACCCCGAGCAGGCCGCTGGCCGCTGCCACGGCACCCGCCCGCCGCGCCTGGTCGGTGTGCGCGTCGAGCGCCTCATCCAGGCCCAGCGCGAATTCCGCCGCCGAGCCCATGAACACCACGGGCAGCAGTGTCGGCATGACCAGACTGGCGATCCCCGCAGCCTCGTTGAAGCGCGCCAGGCGTTCAATCCAGCGGTGCCGGAACGACTCCCAGGGCGAGGTCAACAGCGTGATTGCATCGCGGCGCGACCGGTCACGCAGCCTGTGGACCAATGCCAGCGACGGATCCCCGGTGATCGGCGAACTCAGTGGCCCACTGCCGAACATGGCCACGGCACCGCCGCCGAGCGAACGGTGCACGCCGTCCGAAAACCAGCCCTGCTGGAGGTCGGCAAGGTCGAAGGCCGCTTCGATCCCGGCGCGGCCGTCCTCCTGTGCCGCGGTCTGCTCGAGCCAGCGCATCATCGCAGCGTCATGGGCAAATTCGTGGAAGCGGTGCGCATCACTGGCCCAGTAAAGGACCACCTCCGGCCCCCGGGCATCGGACAGATGCAGCATTGTGGAACTCACGCCATGAATCTGCAGCCAGCCTGCGCGTGCGCCGCCGACAGGCTGCAATGCATGCGCAGAATCCTGCGCCCTGGCGGCGTCGAGTTGACCGAAGCCTGCCAACGCCAGCTGCAGGCCCCGGCTCGACAGGGAACCTTCTGCATACTGCTGCCAACAGGAAAACAGGTACGAGCCGCGGACCACCGACAGCAGTTCGCTCTGCTGGGTCGTCCAGAACGCGTCCAGCGCCTGCAGATACTCGCGCTGCAGATCCAGCTCCCGGACAATCGCCAGCAGCTGGCTCGCCTCCAGGTCGGCCACCTCGTTGTTCTCATCGAACACCACGCTTTCGGGCGTGGTGTAAAGGCCCATGAAGGTGGCATTGCGGTCGATGAAAGCATCGCCGCGCGTCATCGCAAGGTAAGCGAAGCTCGCCGAACGCACCCGTTGCAGCGTACTGTGCACCCACCCGCTGCGGGTCTGAGGGCTGGGCACACCGCCATTGAATTCGACGATGTAGCAGCTCCGGCTGCTCAGCACCACCTGGTGTCGGCGCAGGATTTCCTGGTCAAGGCGCTGCTCGATGAACGCTGCCAGGCGGGGATAGCGTGCGTCCAGGAGCCCGCGCCCGGCCGCGAGGGCATGCAGCCAGCGTGCATCGTCGACCCCGGCATTGCGCAGGGTTCCTGGTCCGCCGGGTGGCAACCGCGCTGACCAGTGCACCCGATCACTGCCGGCCAGCGCTACGGGATCGCGTGCCGCCAACTCGGCGGCAGCGGCCATCACCGGCATCGACACCGGCAGGTGCAGCTGCGCCAGCTCGCGCTCCAGCGCGTTGAAGGCGTGTCGCCGGGCCGGCGCCGGACGGTCCCTGCGCTCATCCAGCTGGGCCATACGCAACTGCAACGCCTGCCGGAACAGCACGGCGCGGAAATCGCCCTCGATGACGTCCCCCTGTTCGATCGGCACCGCGCCCTGTCGCCACTGCGCGTGCTCTCCAGCCGGTACCCATTCGGACAGGCGCCGCGCCACCTCCGTGGTCAGCTGGCACAACGCGGCCTCCGCCGAAACGAACGGTTGCAGCGCAGGTGTCCGCGATGGGCTCAATACCAGCACCGGCGACCGGCCATCGTCAGGAGATCGCGCGGCATGGACCAGCAGGACGCCGTGGAGTGTCACCGGAGCACCCCCATCGACCGTACCCGTCAGCAGCCGTACGTGGACGCGCCCGTGGGACGCCCCTGCAGGGCGGCCTGGATCCGTTCCAGCCTGCTGCCCGGGCCCTTGCATCAGCAGGTCCGCCACAAGGGCTATTTCCTGGACGCCCAGCTGGCCGACGGCCTCGAGCAGCACCGCCGTCGCCGACAGCCGACGCGAGATCGCGTCCATGTACCGGTTGCGCACGGCCGTGGCCTGCCCGGCTGCGTCCCCGGCGGCGAAAGCACGATAGTGCGCTGCGAAAGCCGTCAGGTAATCGCGCCCGGCCACCGCCTGGTTGAACTGGGCAACGTGAGCGTCGCGCATTCCTGCTCAGGAAAATAGATCTCCTGCGCCGCGTTGTAGTACAGCCCGGAACGCTCGACATCGGCCTCCTGCGGCAACAGTGCGGCGCCAACCAGCGTATGCGCGCTCACCAGTTCGCTTCGCACGCGCATGTCAGGCGACACACGGTGCCCCGGGCGACGGAACGCCGCGCCTGGCGCGCGGAATTGCCTGGCCTCCCACGTTGCACGCGTTTCGCTCTGCGCGAAGGTGTTGAGATAGATCTGGCCGGGATCCAACCATTGTCCAGTGACGTTGCGGATGTCCGACGCCACGGACCGGGCCAGATGCCGGTCGAGCTGGGGCAACTCATCGCGTACCTGTTGCAGCGCCTGGTCGGAAAGCACCAGGTCGCGCCAGGCCGCCCGCAGTGCTGCATGCTGGACGGTAGCGTTCTCCCCGCTGGACCGCAGCCAGGCGAGCATCCGGGTCCGGACCGCGGCCAGCAGTGAGGGGTCGCCCTGGCCGAGCACTATTGCATCGAACGCGGCGGCAGGCGGCGGCGCCTGCCGTGCAGCCCTTGCCAACCGCAGGCTCGCCGCATGCAGGTCGAGGACCTCATGTGGTTGCAGCGTCGGCGGCACGGCCACCGCACGGCGCTGCCGTGTCGCGAAGGACGACGTATTTGATGGCCCCGCCCCGCTATGCGGATCGAACAGCAGGGCCACCTCGCGGGCGACGTCGTTGGCAAGCAATGTGGCGCTGACCGCTGCTGCCAGGGTTTCTGGATCGTCGCCTGGCGCTGCCTGGACCTGCTCCCACATCGAACGCCACACGGTGGCCGTGCCGTCGACCGTCACCAGCGTGTCGAGCAGCGCGATGGCTGCCCGGGTGCAGTCGCCTGGCGTTGCGGTGCCGGTGTCGGCTGGCGCGGATATCCAATGCCAGCCGGAGGCGGCCAGCGCCAGACCGCTCCCCACCAATCCACCCGCCAACGCCAGCAGGCCGCGCCCGCCGCGCGGCGGCGCAGCCGAGGCGACCGAAGGCAACATTCCCCCGCTGCCGGATCGCACGGCTGGGCCGACCACGGCGGGAAGATGTCCGGGTGTGATCGGACTCCACACACTATCCTGCGCAGCGCATGCGACTGACACTCCCCGGGCGCAGAGCGCCTGCATGCCAGTGCTCACCGATGCCGCGAACAGCAATGCCTCGGCCACGGCCTGGCGCAGGCCCGGTGCTGGTGGATCCCAGCGACCGGCGCGGTCTGCCACCGACAACAACCACTGCCCCAGATCGTCGCCGTCCCCGCCGCCGGTGCGCAGCAACGGTTCGACAGCGCCGCCAGCGAGCCTTTCCAAGTGGCCGAGAATATCGGCCCGCTGGGCGTCGGACACCCGCGCGCAGCGGTCTTCATCCAGCGCGTTGAACAGTGCCGGCAGTGCTGTACGTACATCAATGGCGGTGCCATCGCGGGCTGCCAGTGCCGTCGCACGTGCCAACGCGCTTTCGACTTCAGCCTGCGGCAGCCCCGGCAGCCAACCTCGCAGCTGCTGCAGCACGCGCGCACGCTGTGTTGCCGTCGGGGTGCGCTGCAGCGCGCAGGCTACCGTCCGACAGTCCATGCTCGCGGTCGGCCGCGCCGCCAGCGCGGCGTCCCAAGCGCGGCGCGGCATGTCCACGGGCCGATACAGGGCCTCGCGCACCGCCGCGAGCAGCGCATTGCGCCGGGCCACCGCGGCCGACAACTGCCCACGCAGACCGACGCACTCGACCTCCCAGGCGACCCGCGGCAGGGTCAGCAGCCCGGTCAGGCAGGTGCGCCACGCGGCGCGTTGTGCCCGCGTCAGTCCTGCTGGAAGCAGATGTCCCAAGGCGTCATCCACCAATGGCTGCGCCATGGGGGAGGCCAACACGGTACGGTGGAAACCGGGCTCCAGGGTCAGAAAGAAGTGCGCATCCAACGGCCCCTTCCGCAATGCCGCCGACAGCGCGTCCAGTTCCTGCTGCGGCACGCCTGACAGCCACTGGGTGCGGGCGGGAGCAACCCGCGCACCGTTGTCTACCGACACCGGCGCCGGGGTGGCCACCCTCCATGAACCCTGCCGGTCCGGCAGGCGCCGGAATGGACGATCAACATCGCCGGCAACACGTGGTGGGGTCAGGTTGGTCATGGTCCTGTAAGCCGGCGACTACCGACCGGACCCTACCCTGATCATCCACAAAAACCACCCATGCCATTGCACAGCCTGTGCCATGCCGGCCCGGGCAACGCCGAACACGACACTGCGTGCGATGCAGCCGGCGTGTTACCGCAGGCCTGCGCCCAGCTCGTACCAATCAATCCGGCGGGTGATCCACATCGCCGTGGCCAGCACCGCGAACAGCAGCAGCGAGCCCATCAGCAACGCGTTGTTCTCCGACACCAGCAGTCCATACAGCGCGCCATACAACACGGTGAGCATGCCGGCGAAGCCCAGGCCACGCACCCAGCTGCGCAGCACACCGGACAGATACACCGCCTGCAGTCCGATACAGGCAACCGCCGACACCACGTATGCGACCCAGAACGGGATGTGCTCGGACAGGCTCAGCAGCAGCAGGAAGAAGATCGCCAGCGCCAGGCCGACCATCAGGTACTGCAGCGGGTGGATGCGCAGGCGCTTGATCAGTTCGAACAGGATGAAGCCCACGAAGGTGAGTACGATGAACAGGATGCCGTATTTGCTGGCGCGGTCGGCCTGGGTGTAGATGTCGACCGGATTGACCAGCTCCACGCTTACCGTTTCCGGCTCCACGTCGCGGTTGTCGCGCAGCTGGCGCTGCGCTTCGGACGCCAGCGAGGACACTGCCCATTCCGCATCGAACCCCTTCTCGCCCACCTTGCGTTCGTTGGGCAGGAAGCTGCCACCGAACAGCGGGTGCGGCCAGGGCGAGCGGATCGCGATGCGGCTGTCATCGCCTACCGGCACCACCGCCAGCGAGCGCGTTCCATCCAGCACCAGTGACAGCTCGACCTTGCTGGACGCGAGCATGCCGCCGCTGCTCTCGGCAAAGCCCTGCAGCGGCACGTGCAGGCCCTTGCCGATGCCGGTGACATCTCCGATGCCGGGTTGCAGGGTAAGCGCCTCGCCGTCCACCTTCAGGTCGGGCGAGCCGACCAGGCCGCGCACATCCGCAATACCCACGGCCAGGTACGGTGTCCCGTACACCCGCCCCGCCTTCACTGGATAGTCGTCGTCGCTGAACTCGGCGCTGACCGTTGCCTTCCAGGTATAGACCGGGACGCGGAACAGCCCGACCCGGCGTTCGTCCGGCTGCATGCCGCCATCGACCACCAGCTTCGACGGCATCTGCAGCCAGTAGCTCTGCTCGACCTGCGTTTCGATCTTCTTGGTACCTGCCGCGTCGATCACTTCGACCTGGCGGGTGTCGGTCCACGGCACCACCCGGATCGGCCCGGTCAGGGTCTGCGCGCCGGCCCGGCTCTGCGCCACGCGCAGGTAAGCCTGGTCGCGGTACGCCTCGCGTTCGCTGATCACGCCCTTGATCATCATCAGCGGAATCAGCAGCAACAGGATCAGTCCGCCCACGATGGCGAACCGCAACAGCATCTTCAGGGATTTCATCACCCGTCCTCGGTTGGGAAGGGTGCCAGCTTCAGCACGGCCGGTGTGCGGGGTTTGTGCTCTATTTGAAGCGGATGTGAAGTGACGCCATGGCCCCACCGCCTTCGCGGTTGCACAACTCTGCCCGGCCGCCGTGCAGGCGCGCCACCTCCTGCACGAACGACAGCCCCAACCCGGAGCTTCGCTGGCCGGTGGCCGGCCGCGCCAGCGAATAAAAACGTTCAAACACCCGTCCCAGCGCGTATTCCGGCACCCCGCTGCCACGGTCGGCCACGCGCAGCACCACGCCGTCGCCCTCGCGCGATGCGCCGAGCTGGATCCGGCTGCCCGGGCTGGAGAATGCCACTGCGTTCTCCAGCAGATTGTTCAGGGCCTGCCGCAGCAGATACGCGTCGCCCTGGATCTCCAGGCCGTCGGCCACTTCGATGTCCACCGCGACCGCAGCGGCCTGCGCGCGCACCGCCACCGCATCGGCGGCGGCCTGCAGCAGCGGTGCCAGCGCGATGCGTTCGCGCTTCTGCAGCCAGCCGTGCTGTTCCACTTCGGCCAGCGCCAGCAGCTTGTCGATGGTTTCAGTCAGGCGCTGTTCCTGGCCCTGGATGCTTCGCGCGAAATGGACCCGGTCGGCATCGGGCAGCGGCTCCTGAAGCAGCTCGGCCGCGCCGCGGATCGCCGCCAGGGGGCTCTTCATTTCATGGGTCAGCGATTGTACGTACTGCTCTACATAGGCCTTGCCTTCCAGCTTGCGGCGCATGGTCTCCAGCGCCTGGCCCAGGTCCCCGATCTCGTCGCGGCGCGGCTTGGGCGGTGGTACCGGCTCACCGGCACTGACCGCCCTGGCGTAGCGGTTGAGCCGGTTCACGCCGTGCATGAGCCAGGCGGTCATCAGCAGCCCGACCAGCGCCGACAGCCCGATCAACCAGGCCCCACGCTGCAGGATGGCGCGCTGGCTGGCGGCGATGAACGGATCGATGCTGCGGTTGGGCTGGGCCAGGCTGAGCACGCCGATCAACCTGGTCGGATCGGCCGGGTCATGGATCGGCGCGGCCACGTGCATCACCGAATGCACCTCATCGCCGGGGGTTTCCGGGCTGGAGCGCGCGCCATACTCACCGCGCAGGGTGCGGTAGACATCGTTCCAGCGCGAGTTGTCGCGGCCGATGTCCTGCCCGGTGGAGTCGTACACCACGATGCCGCGCGCATCGGTGATGGTCACGCGGTAGTCGAGACTGCGCTTCGGAAAGCGCCACACCATCGCCTTGGGATCGCGCCGCTGCGCCCGGGCCAGGTTGGCCACGAACGGGCCCGTGCGGATCTGGCCGGCCTTGAGGTCGGCGGCTGCCATTTCCGCCAGCACATTGGCCGCATCCACCAGCGTGGACTCCATCGCCTGGCGCACCCCGGGCTTCACTTCATTGACGAAGACCCGCATCACGAAGAATGCGGCGATGCCCACGATCAGGAAAAAGCCCAGGAACAGTTTGAGGCCCAGCCGCACGCTACACCTCCAGCGCGTAACCCACGCCGCGATGGGTGCGGATCGGGTCGGGATCTGCCCCGGCGGCACGCAGCTTGGCGCGCAGGGTCTTGACGTGGGTATCCACGGTGCGATCGGCGCTGTCGGCGTCGGTGTCCCAGCCGCGATCCATCAGCTGGGCCCGGCTGAGGATCGCACCGGGGCGCTGCAGCAGCGCGGCCATCAGCGCGTATTCGTAGCGGGTCAGATCAAGCAGCCGCTCGCCAAAACGGATGCGGCGACCCTCGCGATCGATCGCGAAACTGCCGTGCTGCTGCCAGCCCGGCTCGGTGGCGCCCGGTGCCGACGCGCGGCGCAACCGCGCCCGCACCCGCGCCACCAGCTCGCGTGGCGAGAACGGCTTGGCCACGTAGTCGTCAGCACCGAGTTCCAGGCCCAGCACCCGGTCGAACTCGTCGTTGCGGGCGGTAAGGAAGATCACCGGCACGTCGCTGAAGGTGCGCAGCGTGCGGCACACCTCGAAACCGCTCATGTCAGGCAGCCCAACGTCCAGCACTACCACGTCCACCGGTTCCTGGCGCAGCAGCTGCAGCGCGTGCCCGCCCAGCAGGCAATGGCGCGCCCCGTAGCCTTCGCTGCGCAGCGCGTAGAGCACGGTATCGGCGATGGCGGCTTCGTCTTCGACGACCAGTACGTTGTGCAGGGGGCGGTTCATGCACGCAGCATAGCCGCTGGGGCCGCCGCCCCGTACACTGCGCCGATGAATTACCGCCACGCCTTCCATGCCGGCAACCACGCCGATGTGCTCAAGCATATCGTCCAGCTTGCCCTGCTCGACACCTTCAAGCGCAAGGACAGCCCGTTCTTCGTGCTGGACACCCATGGCGGCGCCGGCCGCTACCTGCTGGCCAGCGAGGAGAGCCGCAAGACCCTGGAGGCCGAGGACGGGGTGATGCGGCTGATGGCCCAGCCCAGCCTGCCGGCGGTGGTCGAGCGCTACCTCAAGGCGGTGCAGGCCGACAATCCGGTCGGCGCGATGATCAGCTACCCCGGTTCGCCACTGCTCAGCGCACAGACCCTGCGCGCGCAGGACCGCATGGCGGTGTGCGAACTGCAGGATGCCGAAGCCGCCTCGCTCAAGACCCTGTTCGCCCACGACAGCCGGGTGGCCGTGCTTCACGCCGACGGCTACGCCCAGAACAGGGCACTGCTGCCGCCGAAGGCCAATGGGGTGAAAATCGGCCGGGGCCTGGTCCTGATCGACCCCCCCTACGAGGGGCAGGATGCCGAGTACCAACGCATCCTCGCCTCGGTCAGCGAGATCCTGGCGCGCTGGCCGCAGGCCAGCTTCGCCATCTGGTTCCCGATCAAGCAGCGCCGCACCATCCTGCACTTCCTGCGCAAGGCCTGTGCGCTGCCGGTGAAGTCGGTGCTTACAGTAGAACTACTGGTTCGGCCCGATGACTCTCCCCTTCGGCTCAATGGCAGTGGCATGCTGTTGCTCAACCCGCCCTGGCAGTTCGACCAGGTGCTGGCCCCGGCCATGCCTGCGCTGAAGCAGTACCTGGGCGAAGCGGGTGCCAGTACCCGCCTGCAGTGGCTCAAGCAGGCCGAGTAACGCCACGACCGCCCGCTGAACGGCGTGAGTGTTTCGTTCACGGAATGCGCCCCCCGGGATGCGAGAATCCGAAGACCACCAAGGAACCACCGGTATGGCTACCCGTAACCGCATGCCGCCCTGGCACGAAATTTTCAAGGCTCCCAGCGGCCATGAGCTGCTGATCCGTCCCATCCGTCCCGAAGACGGTCCGCCCCTGAAGGAGGCGTTCAGTCTGTTCGGGCCGGAAGAAGTCCGTGATCGGCTGACGCAGTCCGTTGATGTGCTTTCAGACGAGGCGGCCTATCGGCTGACCCATCCCAACGTCAAGACCGAGATCACGCTGGTAGCGGCCGAGAATCTGGCGGCCGGTGATGCGGTGGTGGGGGCGATTGCCCGCGCATCCATCAATCCCGGCACCCGCGAAGCGGAGTACGCCATCCTGATCAGCCGCTTCCTGGTGGGTCAGGGCCTGGGACGGCAGTTGATGCGCAAGCTGGTGAAGTGGGGCCGTGGCAAGTACCTGGATCGTCTGTATGGCGACGTGCTGGAAGTGAACGAGCCCATGAAGCAATTGGCCGCGTCGCTGGGCTTCAAGGCAGTACCGCATCCGCAGGGGACGCCCGGGCTGGTCCGCATGGTGCTGGAACTCGGGTCCTGAGCGCCAGGACCTGTCCCTACCGACGGGTCCTATCCAGGCGAGGCGTGGCGGGTGTCCTTCAATGCCGCATCGGCTGAATCGGCCGTACTCCCCTGCCACCCGCAATAGGCCAGCAGCGACAGCGGCAACAGCGGCAACAGCCAGCGCCATCGGCGGATGTTCCTGGCCGGCGCCGCATCACGATCCTGCACCGCCGCAGGCTCCGCCTGCGCGCATGTGCGGGCCAAGGGCTCCAGGTCGGCGGGCATGGCCGTCGGCAGCCTGCCGCCGGGGGTTACCGCCCGAACCAGCTGCGGAACGGCTGCAGCCATGACCCCGGCAAGCACGGATTCCGGCAGCCCGGTTCTTTCCGCAATGACTCGCATATCGGCTACGCCCAAGGCGTGCCTCATTTCGTTGCCGTTGGTGTAACGCATGTTCGGATGGCCCCCCATCCAGGAATCGAACACGTCGCCAAGGCCAATGGCGCAGAACCTGTCCCGAAACGCCATGAAGCCTCCCGGCTCGGCGAACATGAAGCCGGCAAGCACGCCAATGAGCGTTCCGGCCTTGTCGCCCAGCCCCGATACCCGCGTTACATTCTCGATCAAGGTCCCGACAGGTGACATCAGGATCATCTCCGTTGGTAGGTAGCTGCGGCGCAGGTGGCCCGCCCCATCGCCCCCTGCAATGACGGGGGAGACATTGCGCAGATAACGATGTGACGGGCCGCAGGTCTGCTCTGGATGCGCGGCTTTCGATCACCGCGCAGAAATACGCGATACCGGGCACCGCTCCCGGTACCGCGTACCCTTACTGCAACCGCTCGTCAGTCCAGCAGCGCTTTCGCCAGCGCCTGGCTGAACGCCGGTAGATCCTTGGTGTGTCGCGTGGTGATGACCAGATCGTCGACGACCACCTCGCAATCCCTCCATGTCCCGCCCGCTGCATCCACCAGTGCCTGGTGCCTGGGGTCGGACGTGGCCTGGCGATCCTTCATCAGTTCGGCAGCGATCAGCACCGGCACCCCCTGGCTGGTCGCGCCGACCGGCTTGCCGGACTTCTCGAACGTGCGCAGGAACTCGAGCACCGGCTTCAGCGTTGCGATCTCCGCGCCGCCACTGACCACCACCGCGTGGTAATCCTCGGGATCGGCAACGGCCACTGCCTTGTCCACCTTGTAGGTTTCCTTCGTGTCGGTGACCAGGACATCGGGACTGGATGCGATGACGCTGATCTGCGCGCCCATCCGTCGCAACTCCTGCATGGGCTTGGCCAGGTGCGAATGCTCCACGCCCTGGCCTGCGATGAAGGCAACGTGTTTGCCGCTGAGGCGGTTCTGCATTGAGGAGGACCTCCGCTTGTGGTGGAGGCGTCATGTTGGTGACGCATACATGATGCTTTTGTCACTGCGATGTCGCGTTTCTGTAATGACGTCATCACCTCGATTTCCACATCACACTCACGCAGCATGTCGCTATCGGCGGCTTTTCCCGAGTTTCAGCACCCGCCCCTCAATTGGCTGACGTTTTTGACGAGTTCGCACCGTTGGGATAGTGTGATATTCATGCCACTTACCCACATTCGTAGCTTCTGATTTCAATCGCTGCTCCAAATCCGATCGACAAATTCGATGATTGACGGGCGGACCCGGCCCCAGCGCGCAGGGCGGGGCCGCGCTGAACAGTCCGTCCGCGACGGCAAAGGCGCCCATCGCGACAGGCTCTGGTAAAATCAGCGGTTCATGTCACCCACTCCCTATCCCGCACCGCCGCTGCCCCGTTCCGGCCAGCTCCGCGCCTGGTGGCGCGCTCCCGCATCGCCTACGGCGCTGGCGTGGTACATCGCCCGCGCTGCGGAAGCGCATGACGGGCCATTGCTGGTCATCGCGCGCGACAACCATGGCGCCAACCAGATCGAGTCGGATCTGCGCACCCTGCTGGGCAGCGCATCGGCGCTGCCGGTGGTGGCGTTCCCGGATTGGGAAACCCTGCCCTACGATGCGTTCAGCCCGCATCCGGACATCATTTCGCAGCGCCTGGCTGCCCTGCACCAGCTGCCGACGCTTCGCCAAGGCATCGTGGTGGTACCCGTACAGACCCTGCTGCAACAGCTGGCGCCGCTCAAGTACATCATCGGCGGCAGCTTTGACCTGAAGGTCGGCCAGCGACTGGACCTCGATGCGGAAAAGCGCCGCCTCGAAGCCGCCGCCTACCGGAACGTGCCGCAGGTGATGGATCCGGGCGATTTCGCCGTACGTGGCGGCCTGCTCGATGTGTTCCCGATGGGTGCCGATGCCCCGTTGCGGATCGAGCTGCTCGATGAGGACATCGATTCGATCCGCGCCTTCGACCCGGAGAGCCAGCGCTCGCTGGACAAGGTGGACGCGGTGCGCATGCTGCCCGGCCGCGAGGTGCCGCTGGACGAACTGAGCGTGTCGCGGGTGCTGGCCACCCTGCGCGAGCGCTTCGACGTGGATACCCGGCGCAGCGCGCTGTACCAGGATCTCAAGTCCGGGCTGGCGCCGGCCGGCGTGGAGTACTACCTGCCCTTGTTCTTCGACGGCACCGCCACCCTGTTCGACTACCTGCAGCCCAACGCGTTGCCGGTGATCGCGCCGGGCGTGGGTGAGGCGGCCGCCTCGTTCTGGGCGCAGACCGGGAACCGATTCGAACAGCGCCGCCACGACCTGGAGCGGCCACTGCTGGCGCCCACCGAGCTGTACCTCAGCCCGGAAGCCTTGAGCGCGCGCCTGAACTCACTACCGCGTATCGAGGTGTGGAGCGCCGACCACCCGCGCATCGACGAAGCAAAGCCGCTTGGCGACCAGCCGCTGCCGCCGCTGCCGGTGGCCGCGCGTGACGCGCCGACCGGGGAAGCGCTGAAGTCGTTCCTGGGCCACTACCCGGGCCGGGTGCTGATCGCGGCCGATTCGCCGGGCCGCCGTGAAGCGTTGCTGGAAGTACTGCTGTCGGCGGAGCTGAAACCGCCGGTGGTGGCCGACCTGCCCACCTTCCTGGCCGATGCGGGCCAGCGGTTTGCCATCACCGTGGCGCCGTTGGAAGACGGCTTCGCACTGGATCTGCCGCAATTGGCGGTCCTGACCGAACGGCAGCTGTTCCCCGAGCGCGCCGGCACCACCCGGCGCAGTCGCCGTGTCGGGCGCGAGCCCGAAGCGATCATCCGCGACCTGGGTGAGCTGACCGAAGGCGCACCCATCGTCCATGAAGACCACGGCGTGGGCCGCTACCGGGGATTGATCGTGCTCGATGCCGGCGGCATGCCCGGCGAGTTCCTGGAAATCGAATATGCCAAGGGCGACCGGTTGTACGTGCCGGTGGCCCAGCTGCACCTGATCAGCCGCTACTCCGGTGCCTCGCCGGAAACCGCACCGCTGCATTCGCTGGGTGGCGAACAGTGGAGCAAGGCCAAGCGCCGCGCAGCCGAGAAGGTCCGCGACGTGGCGGCCGAACTGCTCGAGATCCAGGCCCGGCGCCGAGCACGCGCCGGCCTGGCGCTGCACGTGGACCGGGCAATGTACGAGCCGTTCGCGGCCGGCTTCCCGTTCGAAGAGACCGGCGACCAGCTCGCCGCCATCGACGCCACCCTGCGCGACCTGGCCAGCAGCCAGCCGATGGACCGTGTGGTCTGCGGCGACGTTGGCTTCGGCAAGACCGAGGTGGCCGTGCGTGCCGCGTTCGCCGCCGCCAGCGCCGGCAAGCAGGTTGCGGTACTGGTGCCCACTACCCTGCTGGCCGAACAGCACTACCGCAATTTCCGCGACCGTTTCGCCGATTGGCCGCTCAAGGTGGAAGTGCTGTCGCGCTTCAAGAGCACCAAGGAAATCAAGGCCGAACTGGAGAAGGTGGCGGCCGGTACCATCGACGTCATCATCGGTACCCACCGCCTGCTGCAGCCGGACGTGAAGTTCAAGGACCTGGGCCTGGTGGTGGTGGATGAGGAGCAACGCTTCGGCGTGCGCCAGAAGGAAGCGCTTAAGGCGATGCGTGCCAACGTGCACCTGCTGACCCTGACCGCAACCCCGATTCCGCGCACGCTCAACATGGCCATGGCCGGCCTGCGCGACCTGTCGATCATCGCCACCCCGCCGCCGAACCGGCTGGCGGTGCAGACCTTCATCACCGCCTGGGACAACGCACTGCTGCGCGAAGCGTTCCAGCGCGAACTGGCGCGTGGCGGCCAGCTCTACTTCCTGCACAACGACGTGGAGAGCATCGGCCGCATGCAGCGCGACCTGGCCGAGCTGGTGCCTGAAGCGCGCATCGGCATTGCCCATGGGCAGATGCCCGAACGCGAGCTGGAACGAGTGATGCTGGATTTCCAGAAGCAGCGCTACAACGTGCTGCTGTCGACCACGATCATCGAATCGGGCATCGACATCCCCAACGCCAACACCATCATCATCAATCGTGCCGACCGTTTCGGCCTGGCCCAGCTGCATCAGCTGCGCGGTCGCGTCGGCCGGTCGCATCACCGCGCCTATGCGTACCTGGTGGTCCCGGACAAGCGCTCGATGACCCCCGATGCCGAAAAGCGCCTGGAAGCCATCGCTTCGATGGACGAACTCGGCGCCGGCTTCACCCTGGCCACCCACGACCTTGAGATCCGTGGTGCCGGCGAACTGCTGGGCGAGGACCAGAGCGGGCAGATGGCCGAAGTGGGCTTCAGCCTGTACACCGAACTGCTCGAACGCGCGGTGCGCAGCATCCGCCTGGGCAAGCTGCCCGACCTGGATGCGGGTGAGGAAGCGCGCGGTGCCGAGGTCGAACTGCATGTGCCGGCACTGATCCCGGACGACTACCTGCCCGACGTGCACACCCGCCTGACGTTGTACAAACGCATCAGCAGTGCACGCGACAACACGGCGTTGCGCGAACTGCAGGTGGAGATGATCGACCGCTTCGGGCTGCTGCCCGATGCCGCCAAGCACCTGTTCGCAGTGGCGGAGCTTAAACTGCAGTGCAATGCGCTGGGCATCCGCAAGCTGGAACTGGGCGAGAACGGCGGCCGCATCGTGTTCGAGGCCAAGCCCTCCATCGACCCGATGGCGGTGATCCAGATGATCCAGAAGCAGCCCAAGCTCTACACCATGGACGGCCCGGACAAGCTGCGGATCAAACACCCGCTGCCGTTGCCCGAAGACCGTTTCAACGCGGCCAAGGCACTTCTGGCAACCCTGGCGCCGAACTGACGGCCGGCGCTACGTAGACGGCCCGGCATCGCTGCCGGGCCGTTTTCGTTACCAGATCACCACACGCTTGTCGTCCGGGCGCACCATCGCGTCGCCCGGCTTGCAGTCGAACGCCTGCGCGAACGCCGGCATGTTCGACGGCGCACCATTGGCACGGAAGTTCGCCGGCGCATGCGGGTCGGTGTTCAGGCGCACGCGCAGTTCGCCATCGGTGAAGTTGCGGCGCCACACCGTGGCCCAGTTCATGAAGAAGCGCTGGTCCTGGCTGTAGCCATCCACGGCGACATTGGCCTTCGGGTTCTCCTTCAAGGCCATCTGCAATGCATCGTAGGCGACGGTCAGGCCGCCCAGGTCGCCGATATTCTCACCCAGGGTGAGTTTGCCCTTGACGTTCACGCCCGGCAGCGATTCGTAGCCATCGAACTGTGCCACCAGCTGGTCGGTGCGGCCAGTGAAGGCCTTGCGGTCGCTGTCGGTCCACCAGTTGTCGAAGTTGCCGTTGGCGGCAAACTGGCTGCCCGAATCATCGTAACCGTGCATCATTTCGTGGCCGATCACCGCACCGATGCCACCGTAGTTCAGTGCCGGGTCGGCCTTGGCGTCGAAGAACGGCGCCTGCAGGATCGCGGCCGGGAACACGATTTCGTTCTTGGTCGCGTTGTAATAGGCATTGACCGTCTGCGGGGTCATGCCCCACTCGGTCTTGTCGACCGGCTTGCCGATCTTGTTGAGCATGTAGCGGTAATTGAACGCGCGCGCGGCCTGCATGTTGCCCAGGTAGCTGTCAGCGTTGGTCTCCAAGCCCGACCAGTCGCGCCACTTGTCCGGGTAGCCGATCTTCGGGGTGAAGCTGGCCCACTTCTCCAGCGCCTTTTTGCGGGTGTCTTCGCCCATCCACTCCAGCTTCTCCAGGCGTGCCTTGAGTGCCACCGAGAGGTTCTCCACCAGGTGCTGCATCTGTTCCTTGGATTCGGCCGGGAACACAGCGTCAACATAAAGCTGGCCCAGGCCTTCGCCGATGGAGGTGTTGACCGACTCCAGAACGCGCTTCCAGCGCGGCTGCATTTCCTTCTGGCCACGCAGGGTGGTGCCGTAGAAATCGAAGTTGGCCTTCTCGAACGCGCTGCTCAGGTACGGCGCGGCGTCATCGACGGTATGGAAGCGCAGGTAGGCCTGCCAGGTCGACGCCGGCACCTCGGTGAGCATCTTGTCCACTTCGCTGAAGAAGCCCGGCTGGGCCAGCGAGAACTTCTGTGCGGCCGGCACCTTGAGGGTGTCGAACAGCGCGGTCCAGCTGAAGTTCGGGGTCAGCTTGTCCGCTTCCGCAGCGCTGACCGGGTTGTAGCGCTTGGCCGGGTCGCGCAGTTCGATGCGCGACAGCGAGGCCTTCGCCAGGCGGGTTTCGAAGTCCATCACCGACTGCGCCTGGGTCTTGGCCTGCGCGGCATCCACGCCGGACAGCGTCAGCGCCTGCGCGATGTAGGCCACATAGGCCTCACGGATCTTGGCCTGCGATTCGTCGAAATAATAGCCCTTCTCCGGCAGGCCCAGGCCGCCCTGGCCGACATAGGCGATGACGTTGGCCGAATCCTTGTAATCGGCATTGGCCGACAGCGAGAACAGCACGCCCTGGCCCTGTGCCTGGCTGTCGCGCAGATACTGGGTGATGGCGGCGGTGTCGTTCAGCGCGGCGATCTTGTCCAGCTGCGGCTGCAGCGGCGCGATGCCGGTCGCTTCGATCTTGGCTTCATCCGAGCCGGTCTTCCAGATATCGCCGATCTTGGCTTCCACCGAGCCAGCCTCGGCCTCGCTGGCGGCCGCCTGCTGGACCAGCGCGTGCTGCACTTCCAGCGAGCGCTCGCGCAGGATCTCGAAGCTGCCCCAGGTGGTCTGGTCGTTCGGCACCGGGTTGGCCTTGAGCCAGCTGCTGTTGACGAACCCGTTGAGGTCGGTACACGCAGCGATGGCCGGATCCAGGCCCGCGCTGTTGAGCGAGATCAGCGGCGTCTTGATCTGCGACAGATCGAACGCCGGCTTGGCATCGGCCACGGCGGCAGCCGGCGCGGTATCGGTCTTGCCACAGGCCGCCAGCGACGCGGCGATGGCAACGGTCAGGCCCAGCGGGACCAGCTTGGAAAACTTCATTCGTTTCTCCGGCTACAGATGGATGCATCGCCACAGGGCAAGCAATGGAGGAGGGTACCGTGATCATCGTCTCAGTAGACCCGTCAAAGGTCATGCCTGACCGGCGAAGTAACGTGACCGCGTAAGCACTCATGGGTGCGGGGCATTGGAACTCTGACAATTCCTATATCCGAGAATTGATCGGGCGCCGAACATTCACATCACCCGGCCCCGCTGCCATATCCAAGAAAAATAAGAGAATGAGCATCATAGAGGAGGCCGCTAAGCGCGGCGAACAGACCCTGGTCATCACAGTCCACAAGGCACTTGCTGGCGACCTTATCCACATCAACACGCCGTGCAAGAAAAGCATATTGGTGGACTGCGGCCATCATAAGGACGAAAGGATTCTCGATGACGTCATCAGTGCAAATGCATCGATTCACGCGATCATTCTCACGCATCAGCATCTCGATCACTTTGCTACGGCAGCCAAGTTCATCACGGCAAGTGCCACATCCCCGCAGCTGTTGCACTCTGGCATCTCATTTCCAACTGGTCATATACCAAGGACCAGCCTCAGCACGTGCCCGCACTACGACGGTCTCGAACAGTCACTCTGGCTGCAATACTCCGCACTCATTCAGGATCACAAGCGATGGTCCTCCGTAAGCGGCCTTAGTGGCGTGACCGTACACAACGCCATTCCGGAAGCAGATTTCCCAAACCCGACGGACCAGACATATCACGCCCTGAACAGGACAGCCACGCCGGTGGTTCTCGAGTTTCATGCACATAGGATTTTGATTGGAAGCGACATTGAGGGCGACCAGCTAGCAGCCATCGCGGAGAGGACGAAAGGCCCAATAACATTGTTCATTGGCAGCTCGCACGGA
Source organism: Stenotrophomonas sp. 22385 (assembly GCF_052045085.1). Taxonomy (NCBI): domain Bacteria; kingdom Pseudomonadati; phylum Pseudomonadota; class Gammaproteobacteria; order Lysobacterales; family Lysobacteraceae; genus Stenotrophomonas; species Stenotrophomonas sp. 22385. The sequence goes on along the minus strand of NZ_JBQEOG010000008.1, from coordinate 33,981 downwards.
AGACCATCTCATAACCCCGACGTCGCACTTTCTACTCTCAAACCAAGGCACATATGCCTGACCGACTCTTTTGAAGGATCCGACTTCACCCATCATTTCAAGGCTTCCCAGCCAGATAGCGACGTGCGGAGCGTGAATATCGACGGAACCCAGCGCTACACGTTTCTATCCGGGGGAGCTTTGATCCGCGAGTCACTGCGAGGTGAGACTTGAAACCACAAATTGCACTGCTTGGAACCAGCTCCATTGGGGCGGGTGACGTGGAGCGAGCGACAGACATTCTGCACCAAGTCGGGCGCGTAGCCTCACACTACAACGCAAGTGTGCTAACAGGCACAGGCGGCGGAATCTCAACACTTGCAGCAGACATACTCTCCCGCCACGGCGTAGCCGTTATCGGCGTGTCTCCGTCAGCAAGTGCCGAGAAGCACGAGACAGAGACCAACGAAGATTCATCTATATATGGGAGCATGATATTCACCGGCATGGGATTCAAAGGCCGAAATGTCACCTTGGTTCGATCAGCTGACGTCGTCGTCGCAATCGGCGGCCAGACCGGAACTGTGAATGAGCTGACAATCGCCTGGGATGAAGGCAAGGTGGTTGCGCTTGGCGCCGACACAGATTTCCTTGGATGCGCCCCAACGGCGTTCCTGGAACTATCCAAGCAAGTCATCAAGAAGTCGCCGAGTGCTGCACTGTACTATTCCAACAGTGTTTCAACATCACTTGGCTCCGCCCTAAAGCATCATCTCGACAAACCTACACCGATTACTAGAATGTCGGTCGAGCAGCTATTCTCGGCCGCCGGCGCCATTCACCACGGCCACTTCGAGATAAAGTCCGGCCATCACACCACAGAGTTCTGGGAAAAGGCGATTCTACTGGAGAACGGTCAAATAGTAGCCGAGCTGGCAAGACGCCTCGCGGTGATAGTCAGAAGGCTAAAGCCGGACATCCTGGTGGGCCCACCCATTGGCGGCGCAATCCTCGCGCATGCACTCGGTGCGAAGACTCAAACTCGATCACTCTTCTTTGACAAGAATGATTCAGGACTGCCGGTTCTCGCGCGCTCGTACAGAATTGCAAAAGGCGCCAGAGTATTGATCGTAGACGACATTGTCTCGGCTGGCAGCACTATTGCGGCTGCAGAATCGGAGCTTGGGCGACTTGGGCTTCACTGTCTCGGCTCAGCTGTGCTCGTCGACCGACGAGGTGGCTCGCCCGTGTCTGATGTCACTCCAACCCGCCATCCCGTACATGCCCTGCTAACCAAGCGCACTCCTCAGAACGTGTCTGAAGCAGAGTGCGTCAACTGCGCAAAGGGCGACCGGGCAACAGCGAGCAAAGATACCCCGGTAATACTTACATGACTTCACAGCAGGATGATGAAAAGTGGATGCTGATGGCGCTCCTCGAAGGAAGGAGGGCACAAGGAAAATCGTATCCGAACCCACCGGTCGGCGCGGTACTAGTGAAGGACGGCAAGCTACTTTCGACCGGTCACACACAGAGCAACGGTAGCCACCATGCAGAGATTGATTGCATTCGCGCCTGCTTGAAGGAACCTCATGGCGCCACCCTGTACGTCAGCCTAGAGCCTTGCAGCCATGTGGGCCGAACAGGAAGATGCACGGATGCCATCAAACAGAGCCGCATCGACAGAGTGGTCGTTGGCCTCACAGATCCTAATCCACGTGTAGCGGGATCAGGAATTCGGCAACTTAGGATTGATGGCATCAAGGTGGATTCCGGAATCCTTGCTGAGCAATGCTCGATCGACCTTGAAGAGTATCTATGGAGAGCTCGGAATGGATTCGAAAAGGGCTTCTCCGAACACTCAGCGCAACAATGGAACATCCAATCATCGTCGTGGATGCAGCATCTTTCGACGGACAGGTGGGCACAGACTGTTATCCACCAGGATAGCCTGAGGGTCGAGCTCGGAGATTTGAACGGACTCGAAGTTCTGGACTTCGGAGGCGGCCACGGCGACATATCTGCTGTGCTTTGCGAAATGGGAGCAATCGTTACCTATACAGACCAGTCACAAGCAATGCTGGAGGCCGCTGCACGAAGGAATGCTGAGCAAAGACGCTTCAGAGTTCTTACCGCGGCTGAATTCAATCAACAGAAGCGGGCGGCTCGATACGACGTGATCGTAGCGAGCATGGTTCTGCACGACGTAGAGTACCTTGAACCACTCCTCCGCGAACTCAGTTCCCGCATGAAGCCGGGCGCTAGACTCTATGCAACAGCGCTACATCCCTGCTTCAAGTCAACCCATAGCAAATGGATCACTGGCAATGAAATGGAAGGCCAGATTATCGACCGTTATGGAAACTACGGCATCAATATGCAAGCGATAAGAGGCGGAGGCCCATCAGGCATTCCAACGCTAAACGTCCATAGGCGCCTTTCCGACTACATCAATTCCTTCCTAAGCTGCGGGCTGTCGATTGAAAGAATATTCGAACCGGACGGCCGTCATCATCCTGACTATTGCAGGAGCACTTTGAGCAATTCCGATCACTGGTTCAGAAAGTCGCCCGTACTTGGAATAGTCTGCCGGGCACCCTAACGGATGGCTAGAACTAAGGGAAGCTACACCACAATATCTTCTGCACCTTCCTCTGCACGCACCCAGCGAGGGCGCGAGGGCGCTTCTGATTCGCGGCTTTGGCCAGTCTACTTTGCGGCCCTCCTCGACCAGTGCGCACTTCTCATAGCAATTCCAGTTCTCCCACTAGCCTTCCTTGAGATTGGCTATTCAGCCACGGAAGCGGCATGGTTCACGGGAATTGCGGTGTCGGCCTTTGCTTGCAGTCAGCTGATCAGCTCCCCCATAAGCGGTTACTTGGCGGACCATCAACCGCGCGAGAAGGTCCTGGCCGGGTGCGGACTCATCATGGCGGCAGGCCTGATCGCATCGTGTCTGGCGTCAACGGCACTCACCGTTATTCTAGGACGGGTCGCTAGCGGGTTAGGTGCCGGCAGCCGGGGAATTATGGCAACCGTTGTGGGACAGGCAGCGGCTCCTGCGGCGCGACATGCGGCCTTCTCTCGATTGACCGCGTGCACCAGCGCAGCGTACATAGTTGCGCCGATGCTCGGAGGGATTCTTTCAGTACTCAGTTGGCGCCTACCGTTCCTGGCCGCCGGAATTCTCGCATTGCTCAGCTCTGGCCTTTGCCTCTTCGCCATTCCGCGACAGATCACGTGCGGCGCCGTCGAAGCTCCACATCAGACACAGAACCCACGAATGGGAGCGCTGCTCCCAATCGTGCTGATCTCCTTCTTCTGTAGCTTCGCGAACATATCCTTTCCGACGACGCTCACGATGATCAATAGTCTTCGCTTCGGGTGGTCAGCAATGGACACTGGAATTCTTTTCACTGCACTTGGCTTGGCGAGTCTATTCTTCCAACTGATCATAGTACCCAGGCTTTCTCGCAGAATTCCGCTTCAACACCTTCTGCCCATCTCACTCGGAGCAGGAATCATCGGACTGCTGATTTACGCCATGGCAGGATCAACGGCAACGTTCTATTCGGGAGTACCCATGATGGCTGCCCTTGCGATTGCTCCGGCTTGCGTACACGCTTTACTTTCGGCGTCTGCCCGACCGGAGGCTCAAGCGCGCGCACAATCCCTGGTAACAACTGGAGCTGCGCTGGCTGCGCTGGCAGCTCCATATCCCTTCTCTGCAGTGCTTGCTTGGCAGATTTCGCGCGATCCGCGACTCACCGACCTACCTGCGCTCCCGTTTCTTATGGCCGGGTTCTGCCTCACTTTGGCAATCGGGGTTTATGCTTGGAAAGTGAGAAAAATTACTTACTAGAGAGAACCAAGGACGAAAGCGATCAATGTCGGCCAGAATTTCCTGGCCCACCGGCCCGCAGACCTTGGTTCAAAGAGCGAAGGCCTGCTTGCCCCGGCCATGGCCCTCTATTTAGCTTTTCCTTGATTCGCTACGGCCTCAGCGGCCTTGCGCGCGGCTTCCGGGTCGCCCAGGTAGCGGAACGACTGCACCGTCAGGTCTTCGTTGAGCTCGAACAGCAACGGAATGCCGGTCGGAATGTTGAGTTCCAGGATGGCTTCCTGCGAGACGTTGTTGAGGTACTTGTACAGCGCGCGCAGCGAATTGCCGTGCGCGGTGACCAGCACCGTCTTGCCGTCCTTCAGCTGCGGCGCGATTGCATCGAACCAGTACGGCAGTACGCGGTCCAGCGTGGTCGCCAGCGACTCCGTGCCCGGCAGCGCGTTGCGGTCCAGCGTCGAGTAGCGACGGTCGTGGATCGGGTGGCCCGGATCCTCGCGGTCCATCGCCGGCGGCGGGACGTCGTACGAACGGCGCCAGATCTTGACCTGGTCCTCGCCGTGCCTGGCCGCCGTCTCGGCCTTGTCCAGGCCCTGCAGCCCACCGTAGTGACGCTCGTTCAGGCGCCAGCTCTTGCTCACCGGCAACCAGTCCTGATCCAGCTCGGCCAGCGCGCCCTGCAGCGTGTGGATCGCCCGCTTCAGCACCGACGTGTGCGCCACATCGAACTGAAGCCCCTCCTCGCGCATCAGGCGGCCGGCGGCGGCAGCCTCACGGCGGCCCTGCTCGGTCAGTTCCACATCCACCCAACCGGTGAAGCGGTTGTCCAGGTTCCACTGGCTCTGGCCGTGGCGCAACAGTACGAGTTTCCGGGTCACTGCGGTTTCTCCGAGGGGATGGCAAGGCAGACCCCCATTGTAGCGGGAGCAGCCGGTTCAGGGATGTGGATGCCCATGATGCCCCTGCGCGTCCGGGCTGCTGCGGCGTGGCTCGTGCGTCCGCCCGTGCGCGTGTCCCGGGTGATCATGTCCATGCGCATGGTCATGGGCGCCATGTGGCGCGCGACCCGCCGGCGTGCCATCGCCGCAATCATCCCCGCAATGGTCAGTCTCGACCTGCAGCGTCACATGATCGATGCCGAAATCCTCATGCAGCGCCGTGCCCAGCCGGCGGCGCAGGCCGTCCGCATCCACCCCTTCGGCGACCACCACATGCGCGGTCAGCGCCGGCGTGCTCGATGCAAGCGCCCACACATGCAGGTCGTGCACATCCTGCACGCCCGCATGCGCGCACAACCGCGCGCGCACCGCCTCCACCTGGATGCCCTTGGGCACGCCTTCCAGCAGCACGTTGATCGCCTCGCGCATCAGCACCCACGTGCGCGGCAGCACCCACAGCCCGATCAGCAACGCCAGGATCGGATCAATCGGCTTCCAGCCCGTCCAGCGGATCAGCAGCGCGCCGATGATCACCGCCACCGAGCCCAGCATGTCCGCCCACACCTCCAGGTACGCGCCTTTGACGTTGAGGCTTTCGCCACTGCCCGCACGCAGCAGCCGCATCGAAATCAGGTTGATGAGCAACCCGAACGCTGCGATCACCAGCATCCCGGTCGACGCGATCTCCTGCGGCTGGCGGAACCGGGCCACCGCCTCCCACAGGATGTAGCCGGCCACCACGAACAGCATGCCGCCGTTGATCATCGCGCCCAGCGCTTCCAGCCGCGCATACCCATACGTACGCCGCGCATCCGGCGGACGCCGGCTCAGCCGCACCGCCACCAGCGCGATCATCAGCGCCACCGTGTCGGTGGCCATGTGCGCCGCGTCGGACAACAGCGCCAGGCTGTTGGTCCAGAACGCGCCCACCACCTCGACGATGAGGAAGGTGGTCGTCAGCCCCAGCGCCCACCACAAAGGCTTCTCGTGGCGGATCTCGCTCGGCAGGTGATCGTGGTCGTGACCCATGGCAACAGCTCCTGTGCAATGGGCAAAGCCTACTGCGGCGATCGCTGGGGAGACTATTACGTTGTTTATAACGTTGCATCACAAACCGCCGGGCGGCGCATCCCTCGATGGAGGGATTCGACAGGGTGGCCCGCGTCAAATAATATTGATTCTCAATTGCTTTCCAGCCCGTCGCCACCGTGCCCCGTCCGCAATCGCCCTCCCCGTCCCCGACCGTACCGGCCGGTGCCACCCCACGCCGCGCATCGCCGCGCAAGGCCGGCAACGGCGTGCTCTGGGCGCGCGGTGGGCTGGCCCTGATCGGCGGCTACATGGTTGCGGCCACCTGGGCTGCCGCACTGGCGCGCCTGCTTCCCGGCAGCCTCGCCGATGCCGCATTGGCCGCCACCATGGCCTCGTTCGTGATCTACGCCCTGGCCGCGATCTGGGCCTATGCCGCGCGCAGCATCGCGCGCGCGGCAGTGGGGCTGGCACTCGCCGCCGCCGTCGGCGTGGCACTGTCCACCCTGCTGGCCGGGAGCGTGGCGTGAGCCAGGGCTTCCGCCAGTCGCAGGCGGTGCTGCACACCTGGTCCGGCTTGGTGGTCGGCTGGGTGCTGTACCTGATCTTCATCGCCGGCACCGCCAGCTACTGGCGGGTGGAACTGACCCGCTGGATGCAGCCGGAACTGACCCTTCCGGCCAGCTCAAGCGTCGCCTTGGAACAGGCGCAGGCCTTCCTGGCGCGCACCGCGCCGGATGCCGCGCGCTGGTCCATCGAACTCCCCGGCAGCCGCAGCAATGCCACCACCGTGCGCTGGCAGCCCAAGGATGCGCCGGAACCGAAACGCGGCCAGCCCAACCCGTGGCAGGCCACGCTGGATGCCAACGGCGCCCCGGTGCAGGCGCGCGACACGCGCGGCGGCGATTTCTTCTACCGCCTGCACTTCGACCTGCACTACGTGCCGGTGATCTGGGCGCGCTGGTTCGTCTGCTTCTGCACGATGTTCATGCTGGTGGCCATCGTCAGCGGCGTGATCACCCACAAGAAGATCTTCGCCGACTTCTTCACCCTTCGCCGCGGCAAGGGCCAGCGCAGCTGGCTGGACGGGCACAACGCACTGGCGGTGCTGTCGCTGCCGTTCCACCTGATGATCACCTACACCGGCTTGATCACGCTGATGACGGTGTACATGCCGTGGGCGGTGGATGCCAACTTCGGCGGGCGCGATGCGTTCTTCGCCGAGCTGTTCCCGCGCGAGGCCAAGGTTGAACCGCTGGGCCAGGCCGCCACGCCACCGGCGCTGGCGGCGCTGCTACCGGTGGCCGCACGCCAGTGGGGCGAAGGCCATGCCGCATCCGTGTTGGTCGACCAGCCCGGCGATGCGGCGATGCGCATCACCCTGCGCCGCGACAGTGGCGACCGCATTGCCGACAGCGGCGAACCACTGCGCTTCGATGCCCGCGGCGCGCTGCTGGGTGAGGCCCCACGACGCTCGGCCACCGTGTACACCCGCGATGGCATGATCGGCATGCACGCCGCCCGTTTCGCCCCCACCGCCATGCGTTGGCTGTTCTTCCTATCCGGCGTGGCCGGCACGCTGATGGTGGCCACCGGGTTGGTGCTGTGGACGGTAAAGCGGCGCGAACAGCTGCCCGATCCCGCCCGCCCGCACCTGGGTTTCCGCATCGTGGAGCGCCTGAACATCGGCTTCGTGGCCGGCCTGCCGGTGGCGATGCTCGCGTTCCTGTGGGGCAACCGGTTGCTGCCTACCGCACTGGAGCAACGTTCCAAGGCTGAAGTCAGCGTGTTCTTCGCGGCGTGGGCGCTGTCCCTGCTGCATGCCACGCTGCGCCTGCCGCGCCGCGCGTGGGTGGAACAGCTCGCCTGTGCAGGCGTGCTCGCCATACTGCTGCCGGTGTTCAATGTGGCGGTCTGGCACGGCGGCATGTTCACCGCCTTTGCCACAGGCGACCTGGCCAAGGGCGGCATGGATGCCGGCCTGCTGCTGATCGGTGCGGGCCTGCTGTGGGCCGCCCGCAGGGTCAACCGGCATGTGCCGGTGCCGCGCCGCGTGCGTGCGCCACGCGCCAGCGCGGCCACCGTGACCGGGCCCAGCACATGACCGTGCTTGCGCTGCTGCTGTCGCTGCTCGGCTTCCTGTGCCTGTCGCTGGCCATGGAACGCCACCACCGGGATGTCTTCGGTGCCGCCCCTGCGCTGGCGCGCCGCCGCCGGCTGCGGCTGCTCGGCTGGGTCGCATTGACCGCCGCCGTGGCCTGCAGCATCGGCGCCTGGGGTATCGCCTACGGCGTCATTGCCGGCTGCGGCATCCTCGCCGCCGGTGCCGCCCTGCCTCTGCTCTGGCTCAGCTACCGGACCGCGCCCACGGCGCGACCCTCGCCACGCCCCGCCGCATCGCGCGCGCCCGATTCCTGATCTTCGCTGCTACCGAGGTTTTCCCATGTCCCGCTTCCGCACCGCTGGCGCCCCGCGCCGGAACACCCTTGCCCTGTGCCTGGCGCTGGCCGCCACGGCACCCTTTCTGGCGCAGGCCCAATCGGTCGCCACGCCGGACGGGGACATCCCGAAGACCACCGAGCTGGACAAGGTGATGGTCACCCAGCGCACCGAGGGCTACCAGGTGTACGGCACCAACACCGCCACCAAGCTGCCGTTGACCCTGCGCGAAACGCCGCAGTCGCTCACGGTGTTCACCCGCCAGCGCATCGAGGATTTCAACCTCATCACCATCGCCGAAGTGCTGCAGCAGACCCCGGGCGTGACCGTGCAGTCGTATGACAGCAACCGCACCCTGTTCAATGCGCGCGGCTTCGCGATCAACAACTTCATGTTCGATGGCGTGCCGACCAACTACACCACCGGTGCCGGCGGCAACTCGATCCTCAGCGACACCTCGATCTACGAGCGCATCGAAATCGTGCGCGGCGCCAGCGGCCTGGTGACCGGCTCGGGGAATCCCTCGGCCACGGTCAACATGGTGCGCAAGCGCCCGACCGACACCTTCCAGGCCAGTACCAGCCTCAGCGCCGGCTCGTGGGACTACAAGCGCGGCGAAGTGGATGTCGCCGGCCCGCTGACCGGGAGTGGCCGGGTGCGCGGCCGCTTCGTCGGCGCCTACACCGACAAGGAAAGCTGGGTACGTTTCCAGCATGACACGTCGCCCAGCCTGTACGGCGTGATCGAAGCCGATCTGACCGACAGCACCCGGCTGCGCGCCGGCATCGATTACCTCAAGACCGAATCCGACGGCGGCGCCTGGAGCGCCTCGCCGCTGTTCTTCCGCGATGGCAGCACCGCGAAGATGCCGCGTTCCTACGGCGCCGCAGCGCGCTGGAACGAATGGAACCGCGAAAGCACCAACTACTTCCTCACCTTGGAGCAGCAGTTCGGGGCCGGGTGGAGCGGTCGCCTGGCCTACAACCGCCGCAACACCGATACCGACAGCCTGCTGCTGGCCGGCTCCAACACCGCCAACTGGGCCGACCCGGTCACCGGCCTGGGCCTGCGCATCGCCGATACCTATTCGGTGTCCGAAACCCGCGAAGATGCCTTCGACCTGTACGCATCGGGCCCGTTCCAGCTGCTCGGGCGCCAGCACGAACTGGTGGTGGGCGTGAACCACTACGACCGCGACCTGGACACCATCCGCGCCGGCATCACCTCGCGCCCGTACAACGTGGCCGCCTTCCCCAGCATCTACACATGGGACGGCAATATTGGAAAGCCGACCACGTTCAACTACGGCATTCCCTCCAGCACGACGACCACCGTTGAAACCGGCTACTACGCTGCGGTGCGGTTGAACCCGATCGACCCACTCAAGGTCATCGCCGGCGTGCGCTATTCGGACTACAGGAGCACCACTGACAATTTCGACGTCAACGGTGTGTTCACCGGACGCAGCGCGCGCACCACCGCGCATGAGCCGACCCCGTACCTGGGTGCCATCTACGATCTCAGCGCGAACATCTCCGCGTTCGCCAGCTATTCCGATGTGTTCCAGGCCACCGCGCTGCGCGACATCAACAACCAGCTGCTGGATCCGGTGACCGGCAGCAACTACGAGTATGGCTTCAAGGGCGAGTTCTTCGGCGGCCGCCTGTACGGCTCGCTCAACGGCTTCTACATGAAGCAGGACAACGTGGCCACGCGCGATCCGGCCGGGGCCGACATCGTGCTGCCCGACGGCAGCGTGCCCTACATCGCCAGCAAGGGCATTGAAACCAACGGCGCCGAGTTCGAACTCTCAGGTTCGATCACCGACACCTGGAGCATGACCGGCGGCTACACCTACGCCTACAGCACCAACCCGGACGGCAGCCGCTTCGCCAGCACCAGCCCCATGCAGCTGGCACGCTTCAACACCACCTGGCGCCACGGCAGGTGGATGGTCGGCGGCGGGTTCAGCGTGCAGAGCGGGATCTACCAGATGCAGCCGATCCCGACCGGACGCTACACCGCGACCGGGGCCCCGATCACCGCCACAGGCAAGATGCGCCAGGGCGGCTATGTGCTGTTCGACCTGATGGGGCGGTACCGGATCACCGACAACGTGAGCGTGGGGGTGACCGTGACCAACCTGTTCGACAAGGTGTATTACCGCAATGTCGGGTTCTTCAATTCGGGGTACTGGGGCGAGCCGCGGCGCGTGTTGTTCAACCTGCGGGCCAATTTCTGAGCGGTAGGCGACGACGGTGGGTCGTCGCAGCCACGTTCCGCATGACGGTCTGACCAATGGCGCATGCCGGCGCCTGTTGACGGCGGTTAGCATCAGGGGGCGGCTTACGGCCGCCTGCCCCCTTCCGCTGGAAGTCTCCGATGCCGCTTCGTGCCTGCTTCGCTGCCGCCCGCCTGGTCCTGGCCGGGCTTGTCCTGGTTCCCCTGCTTGCCGCCGCCCGCGAGGTTCCCGCGCCGGCCGAGCATGTGGACGCCGATGGCCCCTACGTGTTCATGACCCCCAAGGGCCACCAAGCGCAGTGGGTCTGCAATGACCACGTGGTCGAGCGTGACCTGCCGGCGCGCGGTGCCGGTACCGTGGTGCTGCCCGAATGCGGCTACCCGCATCCGTTGGCGGTGGCGGCGCCACAACAGGCCACCCCCGCGAAGTACCCGGCCACGCCGCGCATCGTGGCGCTGTCGGACATCCACGGTCAGTACGGCCTGCTGGTGAAGCTGCTGCGCGCTCATCATGTCATCGACAACGACGACCACTGGTCACTGGGCACTGCCACGCTGGTGGTGGGCGGCGATGTGTTCGACCGTGGCCCGCAGGTGACCGAAGCGTTCTGGCTGCTCTACAGCCTGCAGCAGCAGGCCGCTGCGGCCGGCGGCGCGGTGCACTTCGTGCTGGGCAACCATGAAACCATGGTGCTGTACGACGACCTGCGCTACGTCAACCAGAAGTACCTCAAGAGCGCCCAGCTGCTGGGCCGCAGCTACCCGGCGCTGTACGGCGCAGACTCGGTGATCGGCCAGTGGCTACGCACTCGCCCGGTGATGCTGCAGATCGGCGATACGCTGTTCCTGCACGGCGGCATCGCGCCGCAGAACCTGGACCTGGTGCGCGGGCTGGACGCCACCAACACCCTGTACCAAGCCTCAGTCGGCCTGCCCAAAGACCAGGTCAAGGCGGCACCCGACTCGGCGCGCCTGTTCGACGGCAAGACCAGCCCGATCTGGTTCCGTGGCTATTTCGACGGGCAGATGGCTACCGACCAGGTCGATACGCTGCTCAAGGACCTCGACCTCAAGCGCATCGTGGTCGGGCATACCTCGATGCCACACGTGAGCAGCTTCCACGGCGGGCGCATCATCGCCATCGACAGCAGCATCAAGAACGGCGAGAACGGCGAACTGCTGTTCATCGAGGACGGCGCGGTCAGTCGCGGCCTGCTGGATGGCTCACGGGTGCCGCTGGCCGAAGGCACCATCGGCCAAAGCGACTGACAGGCGTTCATGACGCCTGATCGGCGCGGACACGCGTGGCGTGCCCCTACGCTTCTGCAACCACCAGCGGCTTCACCCGCGCCGGGCGGCTGGGGAAGGCGTGGCGCACGATCCGCCACATCACCTGGCCGAACTGCTTCGGCAGCGAGCCAGTGTTGTAGTGCTGGCCGTAGCGTGCGCAGATGTCCTTCACGTCCACCGCAATCGCCGCGTAGCGGTTGGCCGGCACGTCCGGGAAGAAGTGGTGCTCGATCTGGTGGCTCAGGTTGCCGGTCATCAGGTTCATGACCTTGCCGCCGGCGATGTTGGAGGAGCCGCGCAGCTGGCGCAGGTACCAGTGGCCACGGGTTTCATCGCGCACGCATTCCTTCGGGAAGGTCTCCGCATCGGCGGTGAAGTGGCCACAGAAGATCACCACGTAGGTCCACACGTTGCGGATCAGGTTGGCCACCACGTTGCCCAGCAGCACCGGCAGGAAGAACGGACCGGCCAGTGCCGGGAACAGCAGATAGTCCTTGAACATCTGCCTGCCCATTTTCCGCCCGACCGGGCGCGCCTGCGCCAGCAGCTGGCGGAAGGTGATCTTGCCGGCAAACCAGCGGCCAAGGCGCAGGTCCTGTATCGCGATGCCCCATTCGAACAGCAGCGCGAACACCACCGCCACCACCGGCTGGGTCAGGTAGAACGGGCGCCAGCGCTGTTCGGGGAAGATCCGCAGCAGGCCGTAGCCGATGTCGTCATCCAGCCCGCGCACGTTGGTGTAGGTGTGGTGGCGGAAGTTGTGGGTCTTGCGCCAGTTGTCGGCAGTACCCACGATGTCCCACTCATAGGTGCTGCCCTGCAGCTGCGGGTCACCCATCCAGTCGTACTGGCCGTGGATGACGTTGTGCGCCAGTTCCATGTTCTCCAGGATCTTGGACAGTGCCAGCAGCACCACGCCTGCAATCCAGGCCGGGATCAGCACGCTGTGCACGAATGCGCCCAGGAACAGCAGCGCGCGGCCGGCCACACCGGTCCAGCGCACGCCGGCCACCACCCGGCGGATGTAGCGTGCATCGGCCGTACCCAACGTTTCCAGGTGACGCGCACGCAACGCGTCGAGTTCATTGCCGAACGCTTCCAGTTCGGTGGCGGACAACACGCGGTTCTGTACGGCAGCCATGCTCAAAGCTCCAGGATCAGGTCGGTGCTGGCGCTGTTCACGCACAGCTTCACTTGCGTAGCCGGTTCGGCCGCGTACTCGCCGGTCAGGGTATGGCGGGTCACGCCAGTGGCCTTGCCGCACACGCAGGTATTGCAGATGCCCATGCGGCAGCCGCTGGCCGGGCGCAGCCCTTCGGCTTCCAGCGCCTGCAGCAGCGAGGTGCCGCGCGGCAGTTCCAGGGTGCGGCCGCTGCGGCGCAGTTCGACCCACACCGTTCCGGTCTCCGCATCGGGCAGTACTGGCGGGGTGAAGGCTTCGGACTGCAGCCTCGCCACCTGCCCCTGCAGGCGCGCCTGTGCGGCCTCGACGAAGCCGCCCGGGCCGCAGACCATCACCTGCGCGCTGGACAGGTCGCCCAACCCGCTGAAATCGTAGTCGCCCACGCGCGCGGCCGGGGCAGCCGGATCGCGGGTCAGCGCCAGGTGCAGGCGGAATCCGGGATGACGGGCGGCGACGTCGGCCAGCTCATCGCCAAAGCACACCGCCCCGCGCTGCTGCGCCCAGTACACCAGGTCCACCTGCACCGGCATGCCGGCGGTCTCCATCTGGCGCACCAGCGCACGCATCGGGGTGATCCCGCTGCCAGCAGCCAGCAGCACGACGCGCGCGACGGGCACCGTGGGCAGGGTCATCTCACCGAAGGCCTGGCCCAGTTCGAATACCTCGCCCACCTCTGCGTGCTGCGCCAGGTGCTGGCTGACCTTGCCGCCCGTGATCGCCTTGACGGTGATCGCCAGGCAGCCGTCATCCAGGAGGGTCGGGCTGTAGCTGCGCGACAGGCGGCGGCCGTCCACTTCCACGCCCAGGTTCACGTGCTGGCCCGGGGCCACCCCGCGGAAGTGCCGGTTCGGACGCAGGACGAGGGTTACCGCGTCGGCGCTGGCGGTATGACGGGACACCAGCCGTGCGCGTGCCCGACGCAGGGTCCACAGCGGGTGCACGCGCGCGGCCCAGAAGTCAAAAAGCGCCTCGGACACCCATGGGCGGGGTGGGAGGGGCGAACGGCGGGCAGCAGGACGAGGAAGTGCGCTCATGACCCCACTATACGACCGAGCATACAGGTGTGTATACAGTTGTATATTGTCCAGACCGGCTATGATTCAGGGACTTGACCGTCTGGCCCCTGGATGACCCCGCCCGATTCGCACCTGTCCGTTCATGACGACGCCCTGCCGGCCCGCAAAGCCTCGATCTCACGCGAGGATCTGTTGGCCGCCGCGCTGACCTTGATCGGCCCGCACCGCAGCGTGTCGACCCTGAGTCTGCGCGAGGTCGCCCGCGAAGCCGGCATCGCCCCGAACTCGTTCTACCGCCAGTTCCGCGACATGGACGAATTGACCGTGGCCCTGATCGACCTGGCCGGCCGCTCGCTGCGCACCATCATCGGCGAGTCGCGGCAGCGCGCGGCATCGTCGGACCGCAGTGTCATCCGGCTGTCGGTGGAAACGTTTTTTGAACAGCTGCGCGCTGATGATCGCCTGCTGCACGTGCTGCTCCGCGAAGGCAGCGCCGGCTCGGATGCATTCAAGCAGGCCGTCGAGCGGGAACTGAACTACTTCGAAGAAGAGCTGTGCGTGGACCTGGTAAGGCTGGCCCATGCAGACAACGGTGCGGTGTTGCATGAGCCGCACCTGGTGGCCAAGGCCATCACCCGCCTGGTCTTTGCCATGGGTGGCACGGCCCTGGACCAGCCGCCCGAGCGCGACCCGGAGATGATCGAGCAGACCGCGCAGATGCTGCGGATGATCATCACCGGGGCGCGGACGATTGCCGGGTACCCGCCCCAGCGATGAGAATCATGGCTGCTCCCGAGGCGGCGCCATCGCAGGCGCGGCCTCAACCGGCATGTCCATCATGGTCGCCATGCTGGATATCTTGCCATCCAGCTGCTGCGAGCCAAAGCTCTCCACCTTGACATCACTGTCGGTGTAGCTTCTTTCGAAACTTCCGATGAGCACCGGCGCGAGGATGTCGCGGATCGCGGTGACGAATGCATAGCCCTGGTCCTTCATGTGGTCCCAGTTGCCGAAGACCCGGATCATCGTGCCCTTCTTCGCCTTCAGAATGCGCATGGAACGGATGTCATCGTTCTCGCAACCGATCGTTCCGGGAAGATTGAACGCTGCAAAAGGAAGCGGCGACTCGCACACGATATCGCCACCGGCATCATTTCCCTTGTAGAACACCACCCAAGGCTCGGACGGGGTGCCGTCCACGTCACCCATCGTGATGCTCGACACCTTGCCGTCGAGGATCGAGCTGCCGTGCTTTTCCACGGTGAAAGCCGAGTGCGTTGCCGTGCGATCAAAGCTCCCTACCGTCACTGGCAGGGTAATGTCCCTGGTCACCGTGACTGCTGCGTATCCCTGGTCCGGTTTGTGGTCCCAATTGCCATACAGACGAATGACCGTTCCCTCGGGGGCTTTCAGGATGCGCATGGACCTGGCTTCGTCGTTGCTGCATCCATGCGCTCCGGGCAGATTGAACTGGGTGAACGGAACGGGGATCCGGCAGACAACGTCCTGCGTGCCATCGTTTCCCTCGTCAAGCGCGATCAACGCGTCGGAGAAGTCGACCTCCGGCATCGGGGGAGCGCTTCTCAGGGTGTACTTTCCCACGAGCTGCCGGTTGGCATGCCCGGCCCCGGGCATGACCTTGTACACCGCGAACTGCCCTGCGTTCCTGAGCATCTCCACGATCAGGTAGCTTTGATTTGCCAACGCACCGCTCTGGAACACCGGTATGTTCCCGAACGACGGTGCCGACCCGCCGGCCAACCCCAGCTCGCCGTGTCGATGGCCGGCAAACACCGCCTGCACGCCGTAGTCCTGGAGCAGGCGCTTGAACCGTTCGGTGTCTCCGGGCGGCCACCCTTCGCGCCGGTGCATGTTGATGAAGATCGATTTGTTGCCGGACCTCGCCAGGCGCAGTGCCCCCTCCAGCCATCGCAGCGAACTGCGCACCTGGAACTGGGTGCTCTCCATGTATTCTCCGGGAATGTACACATGGCGCTCGTACAGCGGCGACAGGTTCAACTGGATCAATGCGATGTCGCCGACGTTCACCATGTAGGAATAGCTGCCTTCGTGCAGCTGGGTTCCCGAGTACATGCCCTCTTCTTTCTCCTGTACTCCATGGTGGTAGTCGCGCGTAACCGGCGACACCTCGTTGGTCCACTGCAGCACGTCGCAGATGCTGTCCCGGACACAGTCGTGATCACCGTCGGCAAAGCACGTGTCAACGTTGTCGTCGTAATCACGCTCGCCCAGGCCGGGCAGGAACAAGGGCTCTCCCCTCGACCCCGCAAGCAGGGGATACAGCGCCTGCATCGAGTACCGCTCATAGTCCAGGCCAGCGTCGGTGTTGTCACCGTTGATTATCAGCGGCACCGGACCGTCGACGCCCCGGGCCTTCCGGAAGCTTCCAATGTCAGCGAATACCGCCTTCAGCGCGTCGTAGACCGGATCGTCGAACTTCGCGCGCGGCAGGCCTCGCCGCGTCCCCGCATACTCTGTGTCCGAGCCCACCACGAGCCAGGTCGGCGCATTGGCATTCCATCCCGAACCGATGAAGCTCTTGTACGACCTCGTCAACGTGCGACTGCAGCCCCGCGTGGTATTGCGCGGCGGATACGGGAACAGGTTCTCCGCCCACATGCTGGAAATATCGCCATCGATGTCGCCGTGGCTTCTGATGGTGTACGAGCCGTCGGGCGCCGTGTAGTCGCTGTTGAACGAGTTTATGACCATCAGCGGCATGTCGCGGTGGGCATTGATGCAGGTGTGTCCCTGCCGGTGGCTCTGATCCGGGGCCGCGTAGTAGCACACCTCCATGCCCGCCTTGACCTTGAACCAGGCGCCCGACCGCGCTTCGTCGTCGTCACAGCCCTCGCCGCCGCCTGAGCCCATGTTGAAGCGGACGTCGTGGGCAATGGGCTTGGTGCACAGCACATCTCCGCCCAGGTTGTTGTCCTCGAACAGCGTCATCTCGCTGTTGCCGGCATTGTGATCCTTGAACATCGACATGCTGGAGACCTTTCCATCCAGCTGGCCGCCCCCAAACCTGACCAGCCGCCAGCTTTCGGTGTCCCTGCTGGTATCGAAAGTGCTGACAGTCTGCGGCAGGAGGATGTCGCGCTTTACGTAGATGAACGCATACCCTTCGCTCTTGGTGTGGTTGTAGGCTCCAAACAGCCGGATCATGGTGCCTTTCTTCGCCTTGAGAATCCTCAGGGAGCGCGTGTCATCATTGGCGCAGCCGGAGCTGCCGCCCATGTTGAAGGCGCCGAGCGGCAGTGACCTGCGGCATATCACCGCCTGGGAGGCGCCGTTGCCTTTGTAGAGGACAATTTCCGCGTCTGAAAAGTCGATCGCGGGCAGCTCGGGGGGTGCCACGAACGGGTATTCCCCGATTTTCTCCTTCCTTGCATGCCCTTCCCCGGGGTTGACCCGGAAGACGACGAACCGCGACGGAGCATCGGCGAACTCGACGATCAGGTAGCTCTCCTTCAGCAGTGCACCGCTCTGGAACACCGGCACCGACCCGAAATTACCCGAAGTGCCCTCCGCCAGACCAAGTTCTTCATGCAGGTGCCCGGCGAATGCAGCCTGGACACCATAGGATTCGATGAGTTGCCTGAAGCGTGCCGCATCGCCCGACGGCCATCCATTGCGCTTGTGGAGGTTGATGAAAATGCGCTTGTTGTCCTGGCGCGCCATGCGCAACGCGCCCTCGAGCCATTGCAGCGAACGGTTGACCCTGAATTCGCGCTTCGGGTCCGTGGGGTAGCCACCGGTCTCGAAGCTTCGGATGTACAGCGGAGAGTCGTTGAGCTGTATCAGCGCAATGCCGCCGCTGTAGACCATGTACGAGAAGCTCCCCTCGTGCAGCGGCTCGGCATAGTAGTAGTCCTGGGTTCGTGGGCCTATTTCCCCTACCCAGTACAGGTGGTCACAGACCGCGTCGCGCGCACAGCCATTATTGGCGCAATCTCCCACGTTGTTGCCATAGTCGTGATTTCCCAGACCCGGCAGGAACAGTGGCGCACCTGCACCTGTCTGCAGGAGCGGAAACAGGGCCTGGACGGCACCGCGCTCATCGCCATGAGCGAACTCCGTCAAATCGCCGTTGAGGCTCGTGGGTACCGCTCCCCCGACACTCTGCCGGTAGGCAGCGATATCGGTGAACACCCGCCTCAAGGCTGCCGATGAGCCGGCGGGATCATCGCCGCTGTTCAGGGTTCTGGGGTATTGACTGTCGGAGGCGATGACCATCGCCTTCGGCGCCGCCGCATCCCAGCCGGGCAGGATGTAGCCGCCGTAGGGCCGGGTCGAGGTCTGTCCGCAGCCCGGGGCCTGCGCCAACAGTGCCCCGTCGACGGGCTGCCCCAGCCCCGGCAACGGCAGGGCACACAGTACGGAAACGCAGACAAGCCATCGCACGATACGCATCGAGGGTTCCCCAGCGCAGCCGCAACGACCGTCCCTGTGGACGCCTTCGCGCCTGCACGATCAAATCCCCCGATTTGCCGGCAAACGATCATCCTGCAGGCGTTTATCCGGCGTGAAAAAAAAAGAGGCCGGCAGCAGCCGGCCCCTTCCTGATCCTCATGCCGCAGCAGGTATCAGCGGTAAACGCGTTCGCAGCGGCGTTCAACCACGCGGTCACCCTTCTTCTGCTGCTGGTTGCCCTGGATGTGACGACCCGCCGCGCCACCCGCGACCGCGCCCGCCACCGTAGCAACCTTCTTGCCATTGCCGCCGCCGACCTGGTTGCCGAGCAGACCACCAACGATGGCGCCTGTCGCAGTGCCGGCAATGCGGTTCGGGTCGCGGCTGTTGCGCTGCACTTCGACATTCTTGCATACCACCTTGCTGCCGTCGTTGAAGCGCCGGCCTTCATCCCGGGGGCCGTAGCTCTGGGCGGATGCGACCGACGCGGCGGCCATCAGCGTGCCAAGGCACAAAACGCGAATCGAGGTCTGCATGGTCGGCTCCTGTAGGAATTGCTGGATGCCAGTGTTGCCCTGCCGCTGAAAAGGCACGGTGAATTGGCGTCCACGTTGCGTCAAGAGCATCCATCCTGTTCAGCCGGCAGCCATCGGCGGAGAGTGGATCAATGCGTGCTGCTTCGGTAGGTTTTCTCACCGGCAAGCACCGCCAGTCGCGTGCGTGCACCGTCAGCGCCCTGCAGGACCAATCGGTTTTCCGGCGGCGGCAGGGGGCAGGTAGCGAACTCGGTGTATGCACAGGGCGGGTTGTGGGCGCGGTTGAAATCGATGTTCACCGTTCCATCCGCCGCGACGGGATCCGTGCGCAGGTAGCGCCCCACCCCGTAGGTAAGCCGGCCGGTGCTCTGGTCCTGGAACATCAGGTTCAGGCCTTTGGCCGGGTCGCCCAGTGCCTCCAGTCGCCACTCGTGCCCCTCCTTCTCGAACACCACATAGCCCGGGTTGGGATTGTCGGCGACCTCGCCGAGCACGTTCACGATGGGCAGGGTCTTGCCGGCCGGGTGCGCAACGAACCGGGCCTTTACGCGCCAGCCTTCATCTGCCGGAAAGAAGTCCAGGCCCGCGAAGTCCCGCCGTGCCGGCGCGTCGGCGTGGCGCACCCGCAGGGCAAGGCGCTGACCGCGCTTGATGGCGGTGATCTGGCCCCGGCCCTCGTCATAGACCAGCTTTGTTCCACCGCCCGCTCCCTCCGGATCCAGGCGCACATCGCCCTGCACCGGCTTGCCATCAACGGTGACCGGCACGCCTGCGGCGACCTGGAAGTACAGGCCATCGGCGCGCTGCTCCACCTCGCCCAGTCGAGCCGGCGCGATGGACAGGCGGATGGCGTTGTCGGGGCCGCCTCCCACGCTGCGCTTGCCTGCTTCGATCCAGTGCAGCCCGATCAGGCTGGTCCAGCCGTCAGGTTTACCCAGGTCCGCGCTGCGTTGGCGCACCCACTGGGTGTGTTCGTCCTGGAAATGCAGCGCAGCGGCCGCGGCTGCGGACGCGGACGGCACCCCGGTCGACTCGCCCTGCGCAGTGCATGCGGTAGCGAGCAGGGTGACCAGGAACAGCGAAACGATTGCGTGCGTCTTCATGATGTTCACCAGGTCTTCGAAATACCGAGGTGGAGGTAGCGTCCGTAGGATTCGTGCAGCGCGCTCAGGTAGTTGCCGGTGGCGCTCAGCGGTGGCTCCTTGTCGAACAGGTTTCGCGCGCCCACTTCCACTGCGGTGCCACTGAGCCGACCCCGTGTGAACGCCTTCCTCACCGACAACGCCCAGCGTTGCGTGGAACCGACCACGAACGGTGTGCGATCGGCATAAGCGCCAGCGGTCACGCTGTCGATGTAGTCATCGCGCAGGCGCACCGTCCAGTCCTGGAGGTTCCAGATCAAGGTCGCGCTGGCCCGCCATTCCGGCTTCGCGCCGTTGATGCCCACCTCGTTGGCCGCCCCCAGGTCGGGCACGAGGATGTTCAGCTGCCCGCTGGCGATGGCCGCGGCCACCTGCTGTATCTCGGCCGGTTTCTGTTGGGTGTATTCCTTGAGCTGGCTGGCACTGATCTGCAGCGAGAAGTTGCCCCACGACGTTTCCGGCAGCCGCCAGCCGAGGTTGTAGTCCACGCCCGACGCGGTGAGCGGCCGGCGATTCTGGTAGCGGTTGTAGATGTGCGTCACTACGCCCGCCGGCGCCAGGCCGGAGCCTTCGAACTGCGCGACATCCTCCGCCGTCACCTCCGCCCGCACCACGTTCGGGTTGCTGCTGCCTTCCACCACGCGCAGGTAGGCGTCATACAGCAGTTCCTCGCCCATGGTGCTGATGGGGTTCTCCACCTTCACCCGCCACGCATCCACGCTCAGGCTGATCGCCCCCAGCCCTGCGGGCAGGAACTGCGGCTCGAACACCACGCCCCACGACGATTGCCGGGTGGTTTCCGGCTTGACGTCGTCGCCGTAAGAGGTCACGGAACTCACCGAGGGCTTCACCGACGAGCCGCTGCTGAAGGCATTCAAGCAGGCGCTGTAATCCGGCTGCGCGCCCTTGGTGACCAACGCATGGCAGCGGACCGCGTCGTTGTTGAAGCCAAAGCCATAGGTCGGGGGTGAGTTGACCAGCTCCAGCCCGGGGGCACGGAAACCGCCACTCACCGAGCCGCGCAGCAGCAGGCTGTCCACCACCTTCCAGGCCGCCGCCAGTTTCGGCTTGCCGACCTTGCCGGCATCGCTGTAATCCTCCCAGCGGCCGGCGATCTGCAGGTCCAGCGACTGCACCAGCGGAATACCCTGCGCCGGGGACACCAGTGGCACCGCGAACTCGATCAGCGCCGATTTGACGTTGCGGCTGCCGCGCACGTCCGGCCGCGGGCTGTGGGTAAAGAAGTTGCTGGCCGCCACCGTGCCGGTGTACCAGTCGGCATAAGGATTGCTGCCGTCGATGTTCTCGTCGCGGTCGTCCCGGCGGCTTTCATAGCGGTACTCCACCCCTGCCGCCATGCCGATGTCGCCGGCGTACCAGGTCAGCAGGTCGGAACGGTTCACCTTGAAGTCCCACAGCGCCAGTTCCGTGGTGCCTTCGCGGGTCGCCTCGCCAATGAATGACGAGGTATCGTAAGGCGTGGCATCCCCTACCCGGATGCTGGCGGGGTCGCCGCCGCTGAACGGGTTGTAGGCGCTGGCGTCGGTGCGGTTCACCGCTTCAATGAAGGCATCGGTCAGCCCGCCCTGCTGCGTATCGGTGCTGCGCGCGCGTGAGTACAGCAACGCGGTTTCCCAGTTCCAGCCGCCCTCGGTCCAGCCGCGCACCCCCAGCAGCACCCGCGACTGGTCGTTGTCGACCTTGACCCGGCGGATGCCGGAATCGGCGAACTGGTAGTTGAGCAGCCGGATCGCATCGGCACCGCGCAGTGCTTGCGGAACCCAGTACGCATCCGGGCGGATGTGCAGCAGGAAGCCATCACCGCCAAAGCCCGATTCGCTGCTTACCCACGACTCGGAGGAGGCGCGGTAATAGCCCAGCTCACCGAACAGCTGCAGGCTGTCGTTGACATCGAAGCGGCCGGTGGCAAACACATTGCCCTTGCGGATGGCCGGCGACGTGGTGATCCCCGGCTCGGCCGCCGAATCGTAGTGATAGCGCGTGGGCACCGTGCCCGAGGTCAACGCACCGGTGGTGGGACTGACGTACCAGCTGCCGGTGCGGCGGCTGCCGGTATAGGTATCGAAATGGCCCCACGGCGTTCGGGTGCTGAACCCGGTGGTGCCGTTCGGATCCGGCACGCTGGTGCCATCGCCCACTGGGCGGCGGCCGTCGGTGGCGGTGAACCAGGCATCGGAATTGAGCTGCGAGGTCCGCTTGGAGAAGCCATAAAGCACCGACAGGTTGCCGCGCCCTTCGCTGAAATCGCTGCCGAAGTACCCGTCCAGCGATACCTCTTCGCGGTGGCCATCGGCTACCTTGCCGTAGTTGAGCCGCACGCCGCCGCCATCTGCCAGATTGCTCGGCATCACCAGGTCGACCACGCCGGCCACCGCATCGGAACCGTAGATGGACGCCGCGCCATCCAGCAGCAGGTTGACCCGCTCCAGGCCGAAGACCGGAATGGCGTTGGCGTTGTAGGTGGTGTCATCGCCGCTGTTGCTGATCGGGTGCTGCACGGTGCGGCGGCCGTTGACCAGCAGCAGCGTGTACTTCGACCCCAGATTGCGCAGGTTGATGGAGCCCACGTCACCGCGTGCGACGTTGGAGTTCCGGCCTGCGTTGGTGGTGCCCTTTTCCGTAATGGCCACATCACCGAACTGCGGCAGGCTGCGGAACAGCTCGTTGCCGTTGGTGGCAAGGGTGGCATCGATCTGCTCGCGGTCCACAGCCACCACCGGCAGTGCCGCCTGCGCGCCGCCGCCAGCGATCTGCGAGCCGAGCACGGAGACCTTGTCCAGCGTGCGCGCGTTGGAACCCGGCGTCTGCGATCCCGTTGCAGCGGCTTCTTCAGCCGCTTCTGCCGGCTCGGCGGCCTCCGCCGCCCCGGTCGGCGCAAGCAGCGTGCACAGGGCGAGCGCCAGATGACTGCGCTTAGCGCGTGGCTTCCGCATATGCGCCTCGCACGATGCTGCCTTCCAGCTTCTGCTCGTCCTTGACCAGGTTGTACAGCGGGCAGGTCGCCTCCACCGACTGGCGCAGCGCATCGATCTCCTGCTCCGAGGCCGGCGATTCAATCCGCACCTTGTAACGGATGTCGCTGTACCGTGCCGGCGAGCGCACGTTGTTTCCGAAGCGCGGGCTCACCTGACCCTCCACGGTCAGCTCCAGCGAATCCAGCAGCACATTGCGCGACGCAGCCTGCACTTCAAAGATGTGGGTCAGGCAGGTACCCGTCACGCCGAGCAGGTGTTCCTCAACCGTCGGGGCAAGGCCGTAGCCCAGCAGTCCCGGCGCGCTGTCGTGCAGCTGCTGGTGGTAACCGTCCCTGCCCAGGAACACCCGACGCAGCCCGGTTCGCGGCTCAACGTGGGCGCGGGCAACCAGGGTGTCCGGCTCGGCCGGCCTGGCTTTGCCCGCACCGGGCTTCACCTGCCGGGCCAGCACGGCCGGGCGCTTCTCCTCGGTGATGAAGTCGCGCAGGCCCGGCGGCAACTTCGGATCACGCTCGGCCGCGCTGTGGATGTACTCCACATCCGCATGGCTGACTTGTTGCGGACGGGTGACCAGGTCGATGGCCGAGGAGTTCTCATGCACCGCCCGCTTGAGCGCCTGCAGCTGCGCATCGGTGGCCGGCGAATTGATATAGGCCACATAGGAGAGATTGTTGGGGTAAGCGAGGGTCTCGCTCTTGCGCTCGGGGATGCTGGTGAACACCACGTCCAGGCCATCCAGCGGCACACCCTGCACCGCCGCCTGCACGATGTACTCATCCGCCACCGCGCTGGCCAGCGTTCCTACCAGCGAATCCCAGGAGCCCGCGCCAAGGTTGTAGCCGGCGTAGTTGCGGCCACTGTCGCTGATGTACTGGAATTCGCCGGTGGGCCCGATGCGCAGGCGGCGAACGCCGGAGCGGCTTTCGGCGGTGACCTTGGCATGGATCACGGTAGGCGTGCCGGGCCTGGCCGACTGGGCTTCGATGGCGTCGCGCTTGGCTGCGAGGTAAGTGCGCAGCGGCGAGGCCTGGTCCTCAGCCGAGGAAACCAGCGGCGCCAGCAGCAGCATGGCGCACAATGCGGTGGTGCCGATTACCTTGAACGGCGTCGTGCAGCGTGCGATGGACATGGGCGAACGGCCTCCGGAGTGGTCCGTGAATGGAAGCCCACTCTTTCATGTCGCATCGCCGCATTTAAATAACCGTTGGCAATTCCCATATACATGCCCGACGCCGCCGCGATTCGACGGGTGGGTGCCACTGCTAGAGTCGTGTGCTGACCAGGAATAGAGGGAAAGGACTGAATGGCCACCACCGATCCACTGGTACTGGTGCTGCAAGGCAGTGCGGTAAGTGACATCCCCAGCTTCTACGCCGAGATCAACCGGGTCTTCATGGCCAACGAGGATTGGGAGCTCGGGCACAGCCTGGATGCACTGGATGACATGTTGTACGGCGGCTATGGCGTATTGGCCGGGCACGAAAGCGCGACGGTCATCTGGCAGGACATCGAGCACACCCGCAGCGCGCTGGGAGGGGAGACCACCCGCGCATGGCTGCAGGCGAAGCTGGATGCAGAAGGCACGTTCAACGTACGCACGATCGCCGCTCAGCTCGAGGCGCTCGATGCCGGCGAAGGCCAGACTTACTTCCAGATTGTCATGGAGATTTTTGCGGCGCATCCCTGAATCCAGCTGGAAGGTCGCTGAGCCTCCCTGGCCGAAGGGCCCCGATGGGTAGGGTCGATTCCCAAACGACTGCTCGTAGACGAGCAACGCGCGGTGGCGCATGGACGCGACCGGAGGAACGGTTCCGTTCAAGGTCATGCGTTACCGGGCGTGGATTTACCATCGGCAGTCGTCTTGCGACCGACCCTACCCTTCAGTCAGCCAACCGTTTAGGTGCGCAGGCCGCAGCCGCAGCTGCGGCCCTCCCCTACAATGTGGAGTCCGGCCTGCCCAAGGCCCCGCCACCGATGGACCCCGCGTGACCCAGAAGCCCGCTGAACACACCCCGTTGATGAAGCAGTTCTTTGCCGCCAAGGCTGGCTATCCGGACCTGCTGCTGTTCTTCCGCATGGGCGACTTCTACGAGCTGTTCTACGACGACGCCCGCAAAGCGGCCCGGCTGCTGGATATCACTCTGACCCAGCGCGGCAGCTCCGGTGGCGCGCCGATCCCGATGGCCGGCGTTCCGGTGCATGCCTACGAGGGCTACCTGGCGCGGCTGGTAGCGCTGGGCGAGTCGGTGGCCATCTGCGAGCAGATCGGCGATCCGGCGCTGGCCAAGGGCCTGGTCGAGCGCAAGGTGGTGCGCATCGTCACCCCCGGTACCGTCACCGATGAGGCGCTGCTGGATGAGCGCCGCGATACCCTGCTGATGGCGCTGTCGCGCGGAAAGCACGGTTACGGCATGGCCTGGGCCGACCTGGCCGGCGGCCGTTTCCTGGTCAACGAGGTCGATTCCGACGACGCGCTGGAAGCCGAGCTGGCCCGACTTGAGCCGGCCGAGCTGCTGGTGCCGGATGAAGAGAACTGGCCGGAATTCCTCAAGCAGCGCAGCGGCATCCGCCGCCGCGCACCCTGGCTGTTCGATGCCGACAGCGGTCGCCGCCAGCTGCTCGCGTTCTTCAAGCTGCATGACCTGACCGGCTTCGGCATCGACGATAAGCCACGCGCCACCGCTGCGGCCGGCGCCCTGCTGGGGTATGTCGAAGAAACCCAGAAACAGCGCCTGCCGCACCTGACCTCGATTTCAATCGAAACGGCGAGCGAGGCGATCGCGATGAACGCGGCCACCCGCCGCCATCTCGAGCTGGATACGCGCGTGGACGGCGATACCCGCAACACGCTGCTGGGGGTGCTCGATACCACCGTCACTCCCATGGGCGGCCGCCTGTTGCGCCGCTGGCTGCATCGCCCGTTGCGCCTGCGCGAGGTGCTGGTGCAGCGCCACGATGCGGTGGCCACGCTGATCGACCGCGGCGCGGACAGCGATCTGCGCGACGCGTTCCGGGCGCTGGGCGATCTGGAACGCATTCTCACCCGGGTGGCGCTGCGTTCGGCGCGCCCGCGCGATTTCTCCACGCTGCGTGATGGCCTGGGCCTGCTGCCGGACGTACGTGCGGTGCTGGCGCCGCTGGACTCCCCGCGCCTGGTGACACTGCGCGAGTCTCTGGGCTCGCACGACGAATGCGCACACCTGCTGGCCTCGGCCATCGCCCCTTCGCCGCCGATGAAGCTGAGCGACGGCGGCGTGATCGCCGAAGGCTACGACGCCGAGTTGGACGAGCTGCGCCGACTGTCGACCCATGCCGATCAGTTCCTGATCGACCTGGAGCAGCGCGAACGTGCCAGCAGCGGCATCGCCACGCTGAAGGTGGGCTACAACCGCGTGCACGGCTACTACATCGAAATCAGCAAGGGCCAGAGCGACAGGGCGCCCGTGCATTACACCCGCCGCCAGACCCTGACCAATGCCGAGCGCTACATCACGGAAGAACTGAAAACGTTCGAAGACAAGGTACTGTCCGCGCGGGAACGTTCGCTGTCACGCGAAAAGCTGCTGTACGAACAGCTGCTTGATACGCTGGCGGGCGAGCTGGAACCGCTCAAGCAGTGCGCCGCCGCGCTCAGCGAACTGGACGTGCTGGCCGGCTTCGCCGAACGCGCGCAGGCGCTGGACTGGGCGCGCCCGGAGTTGGACACCGCCCCGTGCCTGCGCATCGAGCGCGGCCGCCACCCGGTGGTGGAAGCGGTGCGCGAGCAGCCGTTCGAACCCAACGACCTGGACCTGCATCCGGACCGTCGCATGCTGGTGATCACCGGCCCGAACATGGGCGGTAAATCCACCTACATGCGGCAGAACGCGCTGATCGTGCTGCTGGCCCACATCGGCAGCTTCGTGCCGGCCAGCCGCGCGGTGATCGGCCCGATCGACCGCATCCTGACCCGCATCGGCGCCGGAGACGACCTGGCGCGCGGGCAATCGACCTTCATGGTCGAGATGAGCGAGACCAGCTACATCCTGCACCACGCCACGGCACAGTCGCTGGTGTTGATGGACGAGATCGGCCGCGGCACCTCCACCTACGACGGCCTGGCCCTGGCCGATGCGGTGGCCCGCCACCTGGCGTACGAGAACCGCTGCTACACGCTGTTTGCCACCCACTACTTCGAGCTCACCGCGCTGGCCGACGAGCAGCATCAAGGCGGCACCAGCGGCATCGCCAACGTGCACCTTGACGCGGTGGAGCACGGCGAAACACTGGTGTTCATGCACGCGGTGAAGGACGGCCCGGCCAACCGCAGCTTCGGGCTGCAGGTGGCCGCCCTGGCCGGCCTGCCCCGCGCCACGGTGGCCCAGGCCCGGCGCCGGCTGGCTGAGCTGGAGCAGCGCGGCGGCGAGACCGTGGCGGCCACCATGGCGCCCCAGGCGCTGGATGCGCCCCAGCAGTTCGGGCTGTTCACCACGCCCTCCAGCAAGGCGCAGGAGGCGTTGGCGGCGCTTGATCCGGATGAGCTGACCCCGAAGCAGGCGCTGGAGGCGCTGTACCGGCTTAAAGCGCTGGTGTAGTTGGCGCGGGTCACGACCAACGGTCGTGACCTACCGCGTTCGCGGGGGTCGGGTGGGCCGAATCTGCGGTTGCGCCCGACCGTTAATCGGGCGACCGGCGCGGCCGGGCGCGTGAAGCCTTCGCATTCCCTTCGTGCACGCGGCGTTATGCTCCGTCGGTCCCATCCCGGGTCGAAGGAGTCGATCGTGAACACGAATTCGCTCACCGCATCCCTTTTCTCGCAGTTGCAGGGCACTGGCGTCCAGCAGGTTTCCCGGCAGCTCGGCCTGGACCCCAACCAGGCCACCCAGGCGGTCAGCGCCGCTCTGCCCCTGTTGATGGGCGCGCTGGGCAGCAACGCCAGCCAGCCGCAGGGCGCGCAGTCGCTGCTCAATGCGCTCCAGAAAGATCATCTCGGCGGCAGCGGCGGTGGTTTCGACCTCGGCGGAATCCTGGGGGCCGTGCTGGGCGGCGGCGGCGGAGGTGCGGCCACCAACGGCGCGGGCATCCTCGGCCACGTTTTTGGCGGCCAGACCAATCAGGCGGCCCAGGTGCTGGGCAACAAGACCGGCCTCGACAGTGGCCGCGCCGGCCAGCTGTTGGCAATCCTTGCGCCCATTGTCATGTCGTTCCTGGCCCAGCGGTTTGCCCAGCAGGGCAACGCAAACGAGCTCGGCCAAGCGCTGGGCGCCGAAGCACCACCGGCGGCTGCCGGGGGCATTGGCGGCCTGCTCAACGCGTTCGACCAGGATGGCGACGGCCAATTCGGCCTCGGCGATGTCATGGGCATTCTCGGCAAGCGCTGACCTGCCCGGGCGCCTGCCTCATGACCGTCGCCCATCGATAGTCCATCCCTATCAATTCGGTCAATTCAATTGAATTTACCAACCGCAGAAGGGCGCATAGGGTAGTCGGGCTGCCCTCGCGTCTTCACGCGGGGCCCATTCCACATTCGCCAGTCCACAGGTGCTACCCATGAAAAGCGAAGCGAAGTGCCCGTTCAACCACGCCCTTGTCGGCGATGCCACCACCAACCGCGACTGGTGGCCCAACCAGCTCCGCGTGGACCTGCTCAACCAGCACTCCTCGCGGTCGCACCCACTGGGCGCTGACTTCGATTACGCCCAGGCGTTCTCCAAGCTGGACTACGCCGCGCTCAAGGCCGACCTCACCGCGCTGATGACCGATTCGCAGGACTGGTGGCCGGCCGACTTCGGCCACTACGGTGGCCTGTTCGTGCGCATGGCCTGGCACAGCGCCGGCACCTACCGCATCGGTGACGGTCGCGGCGGCGGCGGCCGGGGCCAGCAGCGCTTCGCTCCGCTCAACAGCTGGCCGGACAACGTCAGCCTGGACAAGGCGCGCCGCCTGCTGTGGCCGATCAAGCAGAAGTACGGCCAGGCCATTTCCTGGGCCGACCTGCTGATCCTCACCGGCAACGTCGCATTGGAATCGATGGGCTTCAAGACGCTCGGCTTTGCCGGCGGCCGCCCCGATACCTGGGAACCGGACCAGGACGTGTACTGGGGCCGCGAAACCACCTGGCTGGGCGGCGATGTGCGCTACGCGCACGGCTCCGAAGGCGTGGTCGAAGACCATGGCGTGCTGGTGTCCGATGACGACGCCGACGGTGACATCCACTCGCGCAACCTCGAAAATCCGCTGGCCGCCGTGCAGATGGGCCTGATCTACGTGAACCCCGAAGGCCCGGATGGCAACCCGGACCCGGTCAAGGCCGCCATCGACATCCGCGACACCTTCGGCCGCATGGCCATGGATGACGAGGAAACCGTGGCCCTGATCGCTGGTGGCCACAGCTTCGGCAAGACCCACGGCGCCGGCCCGGCCGACAACGTGGACGTGGAACCCGAAGCGGCTGGCCTTGAACACCAGGGCCTGGGCTGGGCCAACAGGTTCCGCAGCGGCAAGGGCGGCGACACCATCACCAGCGGCCTGGAAGTGACCTGGACGCGCACCCCGGCGCAGTGGAGCCACGACTTCTTTGAGATCCTGTTCGGCAACGAATGGGAACTGACCAAGAGCCCGGCCGGCGCCCACCAGTGGGTGGCCAAGAACGCCGATGCCGTGATTCCCGACGCGCACGACCCGTCGAAGAAGCACCGCCCGACCATGCTCACCACCGACCTGTCGCTGCGCATGGATCCGGCCTATGAAAAGATCTCACGGCGCTTCCTGGAGAATCCGCAGCTGTTCGCCGATGCCTTCGCGCGTGCATGGTTCAAGCTGACCCATCGCGACATGGGGCCGCGTGCCCGCTATCTGGGCCCGGAAGTACCGGCCGAAACCTTCATCTGGCAGGACCCGGTGCCGGACGCGCCGAAGACGCAGATCAGCGCGACCGATGTGGCGGCGCTGAAGCAGCAGATCGCGGCTGCCGGGTTGAGCGTAGCCGAGCTGGTCTCGACAGCTTGGGCCTCGGCCTCCACCTTCCGCGGTTCGGATAAACGCGGTGGTGCCAACGGCGCGCGCATCCGCCTGGCCCCGCAGAAGGACTGGGCAGTGAACCAGCCCAGACAGCTGGCCAAGGTGCTGGCAGCGCTGGAGCAGATCCAGACCGGCTTCACGGGTGAGGGTGGCGCGCAGGTCTCGCTGGCCGATCTGATCGTGCTGGCCGGCAATGTCGGCGTGGAGCAGGCCGCCAAGGCCGGTGGCCATGACATCAGCGTGCCGTTCACCCCGGGGCGTACCGATGCCAGCCAGGACCAGACCGACGTCGAATCGTTTGCAGTGCTGGAGCCGTATGCCGATGGCTTCCGCAACTACGTGAAGGGCCGCTACAGCGTGCCGGCCGAGGCACTGCTGATCGACAAGGCGCAGCTGCTGACCCTGACCGGGCCGGAGCTGACCGCGCTGGTGGGCGGGCTGCGCGTGCTGGGTGCGAACGTGGACGGCAACACCCAGGGCGTGCTGACCGATCGCCCGGGTACCCTGAGCAACGACTTCTTCGTCAACCTGCTGGACATGCGCACGCAGTGGAAGGCCAGCGGCGATGGTTACGAGGGCGTCGACCGCAACGGCGGCGGCAAGCGCTGGACCGGCAGCCGTGCCGACCTGGTCTTCGGCTCCAACTCGGTGCTGCGTGCGGTGGCCGAGGTGTATGCCAGCGCCGATGGCGAGAAGAAGTTCGTGCACGACTTCGTTGCCGCCTGGGCACGGGTGATGGAGCTGGACCGGTACGACCTGCACCGGTGATGCGGATCTGCATGGCGCACGACCAACGGTCGTGCGCTACCCGCGTCAATCGGGTCGTTTCATGGCGCACGACCAACGGTCGTGCGCTACCCGCGTCAATCGGGTCGGTTCGTCGGTAGGTACCCACCGTTGGTGGGTACGTTGCTTCAGATCGCGTCGATATCGCCCAGCGCGCGGATCAACCGCCGCGCGCGTTTGTCGGGGCGGTGCTCCGGCGGTTGGTAGCCATTCTTCGCGGCCGCACGCTGCGCGCGCAGCTCGGCGCGGCGCGCGCGGGAGGCTTCGCTTTCCTCATACAGCTGCTGCGCCACCGGCGCCGGGCCACGCAGGTCGCTCAATCCGCGCACCTGCACCTCATACACTTCGTCGCCGCGGCTGATCTGCAGCTGCTCGCCCACGCGCACGGCGCGCGAGGACTTCGGGCGCTGCCCGGCCACGTCCACCTTGCCTGTTTCCACCGCCTGCTTGGCCAGGCTGCGGGTCTTGAAGAAGCGTGCGGCCCACAGCCACACATCCAGCCGCACGGCGGAAGGCTCGAGCGTTTTTGTTTCAATCATGCGGTGGGTTCAGCTCCCCGGCTCAGCCGGTCGTCGGTTCAGCGGTTGCGGCGCCGACGGATTGCCACGGCACCCGGTGCCACCGATCAGCACGGGTACCCCCGCATCCAGATCGCGGCGCTGGCTGCCGACCTGGCATTCCGGTCGGTCCATCGGCCGTACCTGCGCATCGCGCAGGCGGTCGTCTGTAGTCGAACATGCGGGCAGCAGCGCGGCAATCAAGAGTGCCGCGAGTGCGGGGATGAACCGGTCAGGTGTACGCATCGCGATATCCCGGTTACGGGGTTGGTGCTAGTGTGCCGCTCTCCGGGCTTGATCTCCAGAGCACATGGCCAAAGCGCCGCTTGACCTGACTACCGGCCCGATCGGGCGCAATCTGTTCCTGTTTGCCCTGCCGATCCTGGCGGGCAACATTGCCCAGTCGTTGAACGGCTCGGTGAATGCGGTGTGGGTGGGCCGCTTCCTCGGCGAGGCAGCGCTGACTGCTACCGCCAACGCCAACAACATCATGTTCTTCCTGATCGGTTCGGTGTTCGGCATCGGCATGGCCGCCACCATCCTGATCGGCCAGGCGATGGGCGCCAAGGACATCCCGCAGGCGCGGCGGGTGATGGGCACCAGTGCCACCTTCTTCATCGGGTTGTCGGTGGTGATCGCCATCGCCGGCTGGTGGCTGTCGCACCCGCTGCTGGCGGCGATGGGCACGCCGGCCGCGTCACTTCCGCTGGCCGAGGCCTACCTGCGCATCATCTTCCTGGCGATGCCTACGCTGTACGCGTTCGCCTTCCTCAGTTCGGCGCTGCGCGGCGTCGGCGATTCACGCACGCCGTTCCGCTTCCTGCTGCTGTCGGTGGTGCTGGATATCGGCTTCAACCCGCTGCTGATCTTCGGCATCGGGCCGTTCCCGAAGCTGGGCATCGCCGGTGCGGCGTGGGCCACGCTGATCGCGCAGACGCTGTCGCTGATCGGCCTGCTCTGGTACATGCGCAACAAGCGCCATGTGCTGTGGCTGGGCCGTAAGGACATGCGACTGTTCAGGATCGACACCGAGATCCTGCGCGCACTGGTGGTCAAAGGCGTGCCGATGGGCCTGCAGATGGTGCTGATTTCGCTGTCGATGATCATGATGATGACCATGGTCAACAGCTATGGCACCGACACCGCCGCAGCCTATGGTGCGTCGCTGCAGCTGTGGACGTATGTGCAGATGCCGGCCATGGCGATCGGTGCGGCGTGTTCGTCGATGGCGGCGCAGAACGTGGGCGCGGGCAACTGGTCGCGGGTGCGGGGTACCGCGCGCAGCGGCGTGCTGTACAACTTCCTGCTGACCGGTGTGCTTATCCTGCCGCTGATCCTGCTGGACCGTTACTCGCTGGCGCTGTTCCTGCCCAGCGGCAGCGAAGCGCTGGACGTGGCGCGCCACCTCAACCACATCGCGGTATGGTCATTCCTGTTCTTCGGGGTGAACTTCGTCATTTCCGGCGTGGTGCGCTCCACCGGTGCGGTGATACCGCCGCTGCTGATCCTGGCGGCATCGCTGTGGGGCATCCGGGTGCCATTCGCCGAACTGCTGCAGGATCGCCTCGGTGCGGACGCGGTGTGGTGGAGTTTCCCGGTGAGTTCGTTCTGCGCGATGCTGATGTCGCTGGCGTATTACCGCTGGGGCGGCTGGCGCAAGGCGCGCATGCTGCCGAGCCGCCGCGAGGAAATGGCCGCGCCGGCGGAGATTCCCGCATCGCCGCCCTCGCCGGTTGCCGATCCGGATCCGCACCCAACGCGGTAGAGCCCGCCCTGCGCGGCTGCGACGGCCAGCAGGCGCTCATGGCGCCGCACGAAGAGCAGCCACGCAGGGCGTGGCTCTACGAGCAATTCGATCAATTTGCATACATCCGGAAACGCAGACGGCCACCCGAAGGTGGCCGTCTGGTGGGGTAGGTACCGACCGTTGGTCGGTACACCACTCCAGAAGATTACTGGGCAGCCTTGGCAGCCAGGCGGGCGACCTTGGCCTGCGCAGCAGCGGCCAGATCTTCCTTGATGCGGGCAGCCTTGCCTTCCAGGCCACGCAGGTAGTACAGCTTGCCGGCGCGGACCTTACCACGACGCTTCACTTCGACCGAGTCGATGATGGCGCTGTGGGTCTGGAAGACGCGCTCGACGCCGTAGCCGTGCGAGATCTTGCGGACGGTGAACGCGGAGTTCAGGCCAGCGTTCTTGGTGCCGATCACGACGCCTTCGTACGCCTGGACGCGCTCACGGTTGCCTTCCTTCACCTTCACGTTCACGACAATGGTGTCGCCCTGGCTGAACTTCGGCAGCTCACGGGTGATCTGGGCGGATTCGAAGTCCGAGAGGATGGATTTGTTCAGCTTGCTCATGGGTGCACCGATTGTGTTCGTTCGGGTGGGCGTGTCGTTTCGACAACGTAGGCTCATGCAGTCACCGGACTGTGCTGCACGTTTTTTGTAGGGTTTCCACCGCCAGGCGTGAAAGGCCTGATGGGAATCCGCAATTCTAACCAGTTTCTGCATGTGATACCAGTCCGGTAGCGGGGGGGGGGGGGGGGGGGGGGGGGGGGGGGGGGGGGGGGAAG
>NZ_JBQEOG010000007.1:121612-284592 GCF_052045085.1 Stenotrophomonas sp. 22385 | reverse complement strand
TTTCGTCGAAGCGAGCCGCCTATTATGTCAGGCTTTTCGTTTCCGTCAACACCTTCTTTCGAAGAAGTTGACGTCCTGTTCCTTCGCGGCTGCCGCCTTGCGGTGGCCCCTGCGTCGGGGGAGGGAAAGTATGTCCCCAACCGCCTCGTTTGTGAAGGGGGTGCATGAACTTTTTTCACGGTTCTATGCATTCATTCATGCTGGGTCCACGCCCGAAGGCGCGAAACCCTTGCGCCGCTTAGGCGGCGACCAGCAGCACGCGTGCGAAGTTGCGCTTGCCGACCTGCAGCAGGCCTTCAAACCCGGGCACGAACAGCTGCTGGGCATCGTCCACCACTTCGCCGTCCACCTTCACCGCACGCTCCTTGAGCTTCCGCGAGGCCTCCGAGTTGCTCGGGGTGAGCCCTGCCGCAGTGAGCAGCGCACCAATACGCAGGCCTTCTGCGGGAATGGCCACTTCCTGCAGCGGCAACAGGGTCACATCGCCCTGCCCGGTCACGGCCGCGTTCCAGCCGGCAATGGCCAGTTCGGCCGCGTCGGCATCGTGGAAGCGGGTGGTCAACTCACGCGCCAGGCGCAGCTTCACCTCACGGGGGTTCAAGCTGCCGGCGGCGACCTGCTCGCGCAGGCTGACCGCTTCGGCCTGGCTGATCTCGAAGGAAAGCAGCTCGATCCAGCGCCACATCAGGTCATCACCGATCTTCATGGTCTTGGTCACCATGTCGATCGCCGGTTCGCTGATGCCGATGTAGTTGTTGAGCGACTTGGACATCTTGGCCACGCCGTCCAGGCCTTCCAGCAGCGGCATGGTCAGCACGATCTGCGGCTTCTGCCCGTAGTGCTCCTGCAGGCCACGGCCCATGAGCAGGTTGAACTTCTGGTCGGTACCGCCCAGTTCCACGTCCGCTTCCAGCGCCACCGAGTCGTAGCCCTGCACCAGCGGGTACAGGAACTCGTGCAGGGCGATGGACTGCTGGGCCGCATAGCGCTTGGCGAAGTCGTCGCGCTCGAGCATGCGCGCCACGGTGTGCTGGCCGGCCAGGCGGATCATGTCGGCCGCGCCCATCTTGCCGAACCACTCCGAATTGAAGCGCACTTCGGTCTTTTCACGGTCCAGTACCTTGAACACCTGCTCTTCGTAGGTGCGCGCATTGGCCAGCACGTCGTCCTTGCTGAGCGGCTTGCGGGTAGCGTTCTTGCCCGAGGGGTCGCCGATCATGCCGGTGAAGTCGCCGATCAGGAAGATGACCTGGTGGCCGAGGTCCTGGAACTGGCGCAGCTTGTTCAGCAGCACGGTATGGCCCAGGTGCAGGTCCGGGGCGGTGGGGTCGAAACCGGCCTTGACCCGCAGCGGACGACCGCATTCCAGCCGCTGGCGCAGCTCCTCGATCTTGAGGATTTCATCGGCGCCACGGCCGATCTGGGCAAGGGCTTGTTCAATCGAGGACACGTGCAACTCCCGGCGATGCCTTATTTACATGAATGACGTTAAGTACAAGTTAACCGCAAGCGCTTCACAAAAGCCAATAGGCACAAGGGTTTGACGCGATATTTATACCTGTCTATGTTACCGACGTTTGGGCCCGCGCTCCCGGGCCAGCCAGGAACACACCGACGATGCTGAATACCGATCAAGGCCGCGCGCGCAAGCAGCGCTTCAAGGAACGCCTTCACGTTCTCCACGACACCGCCCTGCATCGGAAGCTTCGACAGCATCTTCCCGCTGCCTTCAACGAGCGCTGGACCCGCCGCCACTGGATGCACGCCAGCCTGTTCGCCACCATCGGCGCGCTGGTGGCCACCATTGTCCCCGGCTTCTCGCACACCATCGAGTCTCCCTACTCGGTCAGCCACTCCACGCTGGCCCTGCCCTTGCCGCCGCTCTCCCAGGAACGCCTGCAGCAGGTGCCGGGCGACAGCTGGCAGGTCCTGCGCGTGCAGCGCGGCCAGACCCTGAGCAACCTGTTCGACGAGGCCGGCATTTCGCCCACGGTGATGCACCAGGTGCTGGAGCACCCCGGTGCGCGCGAGGCGCTGACCAAGCTGCGCCCCGGCGCGGAGATCGCCTTCGACCTGCCGCTGAGCGGGGAGCTGCGCACGATCCGCTTCGACCGCGATGCCGACAACCGGGTGGAGCTGTCGCTGAAGGGCGGGCAGATCACCGAGAAGGTCAGCAAGCGTGAGAGCTCCACCCGCCGGGTGGTGACCAGCGGCGAGATCACCAGTTCTCTGTACGCGGCGGCGCGCAAGGCCGGGCTGTCGCCGTCGGCCATCGCGACGATGACCGACGAGATCTTCAAGTACGACATCGACTTCTCCAAGGACCTGCAGCCGGGCGACCGCTTCAGCGTGGTGATGGATGAAACCTGGCGCGAAGGCGAGAAGGTGGACACCAGCAAGATCCTGGCGGCGACCTTCACCTCCGGCGGCAAGACCTACAGCGGCTTCCGCTTCGACCGTAACGGCAAGTCCGAGTACTTCGACGTGAGCGGGCGCCCGCTGAAGAAGAGCTTCATCCGCATGCCGATTCCGTTCGCCCGCCTGAGCTCCACCTTCGGGGCGCGCAAGCACCCGGTGCTGGGCAAGATGCGCATGCACAAGGGCGTGGACTACGCCGCGCGCACCGGCACCCCGATCATGGCCGCCGGCGACGCCCGCGTGCAGTTCGCCGGCGTGCAGCGCGGCTACGGCAACGTGGTGATCCTGGACCACGGCCGTGGCCACACCACCCTGTACGGGCACATGTCGCGCTTTGGCAAGATCAAGACCGGCCAGCGCGTGGCGCAGGGCACGGTGATCGGCTACGTGGGCTCGACCGGCCTGGCCACCGGCCCGCACCTGCACTACGAATTCCGCGTCAACGGTGTGCACCGCAACCCGCTGTCGGTGACGATGCCGCCGCCGGAGCCGCTGCAGGGCAGCGAGCTGGTCGCCTTCCGCGCGCAGACCGCCCCGGCGCTGGCCCGCATCCAGGGCATGGAGAAGCTGATCTACGCCGACGCCAGCCCGGCGCCGAACGCCGCCAAGGCCGCTACCACCACGGCCAGCGCGGCCAAGCCGGCCAAGGGCAGCCGCGGCTGAGTGCAGCGCGCGCACCCGCGCGCGCATTGACGGCGGCAACAGGTTGCGGAGAAGCTGCACGCACCCTGTTGAACCGCCTGGTCATGACTTCAGCTGATCCGCATACCCCGCTCTACCTCGGCCTGATGTCCGGCACCAGCGCCGATGGCATTGATGCCGCGCTGGTGCAGTTTCCCGCCGAGGGCGGCTGCCGTTTCGTCGATGGACTCACCCATGGCTGGGATCCGGCCCTCCGTGCCGAGCTGGTGGCGCTGGGCGAAGGCGGCGAGCTGGGCTCACTGGATACGCTGGGCCGGATCGATGCGCAGATCGGCATTGCCTTCGCGGCCGCCGCCAACCGATTGCTCGAACAGGCCGGGGTGAGCCCGGCGCAGGTGCGGGCGATCGGTTCGCACGGGCAGACCGTGCGGCACCGGCCGCTGGCCGACCCGGCCTTCACCTGCCAACTGGGTGATGCCAACCGGATTGCCGAGCTGACCGGCATCACCACGGTGGCCGACTTCCGCGGCCGCGATGTGGCAGCCGGGGGGCACGGGGCGCCGCTGATGCCGGCCTTCCACCTGGCAATGCTGGGCACGGCCGATGAGGACCGGGCGGTGTTGAACCTGGGCGGGATTGCCAACCTGACCCTGATTCCGCGCGTGGGCACGCCGCGTGGCTTCGATACCGGACCGGCCAATGCGCTGATGGATGCCTGGTGCGAGCGGCACACCGGCAGGCCGTTCGATGCCGATGGCGCGTTTGCGGCCAGCGGACAGGTGGATGAGGCGCTGTTGGAACGCTGGCGGGCCGAACCGTGGTTCGCACTGCCACCGCCGAAGAGCACCGGGCGCGAGCAGTTCCACCTGGAGTGGGCCGAGGCCGCGCTGGGCGACCGCCAGCGCGCGGCGGCCGATGTGCAGGCCACGCTGCTGGAGTTGACTGCGGTGACGGTGGCAGATGCGCTGCTGGCCCATTTGCCAGGGGCGAAGCGGGTGCTGGTGTGTGGCGGCGGGGTGCGCAATGCGCAGTTGCTGCGGCGGCTCAGCGCGCGCTTGCCCGGGGTGGTGATCGAATCCAGTGCGGTGCACGGGCTGGACCCGGATTACCTGGAGGCGATGGGGTTTGCGTGGCTGGCGCAGCAAACGTTGAACGGGTTGCCGGGGAATCTGCCGAGTGTGACCGGGGCGCTGGGGCCGCGGATTCTTGGGGCGATTCACCTGGCGTGATGCGGTCAGGCGGAACTGTTTCCCGCCAGCCCTAGAAGGCTTTGACGTCCGGGAGGGCCTGGAGGGCGGCGATGGCGTCGGCCAGGGCGTTGACTTCCGGGTCGTGGAATCCGCTTCGGACTTCCAGTTCGCTGGCGAACAGGCCCTGCTCAAGCAGAACCAGGCAGGTGTGTT
Source organism: Stenotrophomonas sp. 22385 (assembly GCF_052045085.1). NCBI lineage: Bacteria > Pseudomonadati > Pseudomonadota > Gammaproteobacteria > Lysobacterales > Lysobacteraceae > Stenotrophomonas > Stenotrophomonas sp. 22385. The sequence goes on along the minus strand of NZ_JBQEOG010000007.1, from coordinate 280,129 downwards.
CACGGGTCCAGCCGCGCGCGACGGCAACCCGGCGGATCCGCTCGTTCAACAGCGGATCGATATCGCGCAGCACCAGATCAGCCATGTGTCTTCCCCCGTTGGCAACGCACCGCCCCCACGGCACAACGGGTTTGATGATGGCCCAGCCGGGGGGTGCGGGCAAGCACCCGGTCAGGTGGCCGCGCGCAGGTGCCGGCGCTGCTGCACGATCAACAGGGCGCACAGGATCACCACCGGGATGGCGATCAGCGCGGTGCCGACGAAGAACAGCGCGTAGCCCTCCAGCAGGGTGCGGCCCTGGGCCAACGACTGCACCGCCCAGCCGGAGAGACCCTTCAGTGCCTTGCCGGGCATGGCATAGAACGAGCTGAGCAGGGCGTACTGGGTGGCGGTGTAGCCGATGCTGGTCAGGCTGGACATGTAAGCGATCAGCGCGGTGCCGGCAAACCCGCCCGAAATGTTGTCGATCGCCATGGCGATGGCGAAGCTGGTCGGGTCCGGCCCGACGTAGGCCAGCCAGGCAAATGCCAGGTTGGATGCGGGGCCGAGCACGGCACCGACCAGCAACGTGGCCAGCACGCCCCAGCGCACAGAGACCAGGCCGGCGGCGGCAATGCCCCCGAAGGTGGCGACCAGGCCCACCGAGCTGCGCACGGCACCCACTGTTTCTTCGGTCAGGCCCAGGTCCACGTAGAAGGGGTTGGCCATCGGACCCATGATGAAATCGGCCATGCGGTACACGCTGATGGCCAGCAGGATCAGGATGGCGCCGCTGCGGTGCTCGCGCACGAAGGCGATGAACGGCCCCACCAGTGCATCGAACAGTCCGCGCGGGGTCCACAGCGGGGCGGCCTGGGTCTGCACGGCGATCTGCGCGCGCGCCGGTTCGCGCGCCATGACCACGGCGACCACGCCCAGGCCCATCAGGCCCGCCATGATTTCGTAGGACATCTCCCAGCCCACGCGGGCGGCGATCAGCAGAATCAGCGCATCGGTCACCAGCAGCGCGGTGCGATAGCCCAGCGCTGCAGTGGAGGTGAGCAGGCCCAGCTGCTCGCTGTTATCGGCGCTTTCAATGCGCCAGGCATCGATGACGATGTCCTGGGTGGCCGAGGCGAAGGCGACCACGGTGGCCATGATCCCGAACACCAGCATGTGTTCCCACGCGATGCCCAGGATCAGGATCTGGCCACCCTTGGGATGGACCACGGCCATGCCGACCAGGGCGGCCGCCACCACGGCCTGGGACAGCAGCATCCAGCCGCGACGGCGGCCGAAGCGACCCAGCAGCGGGGCGTCGACCTTGTCCACGATGGGCGCCCACAGGAACTTCATCGAATAGGCCAGGCCCACCCACGACAGGAAGCCGATGGTGTCCAGCTCGATGCCTTCCTTGCGCATCCAGAAGCCGAGCGTGTTGCCCACCAGGTAGATCGGCAGGCCGGAGCTGAAGCCCAGCAGCAGCATGGCCAGGACCTTGCGCTCGCGCAGGTTGGCCAGCACCCGCTGCCACGGGCGACGGGGCTTGGCGACCGCTTCACTCATGGGGCGTAGTCCACCGTGAACGGGGCATGGTCGGAGAAGCGCTCATCGCGGTAGATGGAGCAGCCGCGCAGGCGTTCGCGCAGGCCGGGGCTGACGAACTGGTAATCGATGCGCCAGCCGACGTTATTGGCACGCGCCGCACCGCGGTTGCTCCACCAGGTGTAATCCTCGCCGGTGGGGTGCAGCAGACGGTAGGCGTCGGTCCAGCCCTGGCCGCCGGCCACGTCCATTGCCTGGCCGGCGTCCACGCACTGGCCGTTGAGCCAATCGCGCTCGGGTGGCAGGCAGCCGGAGTTCTTCTGGTTGGATTTCCAGTTCTTGATGTCCAGCGCGGAGCGGACGATGTTCCAGTCCCCGCACAGCACGTAATCGCGGCCGCTGGCCAGCCACTGGGCCAGGATGGGGCGCAGCCACTCCATCACTTCATACTTGAAGCCCTGGCGCAGGTCGCCCGAGCTGCCCGAAGGAATATAGAAGGAGACCACGCTCAGGTTGCCATAGCGGGCCTCGATGTAGCGGCCTTCGTCGTCGAAGGGGGCCCAGCCCAGGGAGGTGATGACCTGGTCGGGCTCACGCTTGCTGTAGATGGCCACCCCGCTGTAGCCCTTCTTGGTGATCGCGTCACGGTAGAAGCAGTGGTGGCCATCCGGGCGGAACATGGGATCGGTCAGCTGGTCTTCCTGGGCCTTGGTTTCCTGGATGCAGAGCACGTCGGCATCCTGGGCACGGAACCACTCGAGGAAACCCTTGGTGGCGGCGGAACGGATGCCATTGGCGTTGAAACTGATGATGCGCATGCTGACCCGGGTCTGGTACGTAACGGGCAAAGCATACCGGGTTGCCCGGCCCATCGGCTGGCCGGATCCGGCCATTGCAGGGTGCTGCGGCGGCCGGTCGCGAGCCTGAATTGCCGGTCATGCTTTAGGATCTGCGCTCCAAGAGAATTGTATAGAGCGTTAGATGAGCGACCACCGTCACCGTTTCCTGCAGTTGGCCCTGACCGCCGATGCCCTGCGTTTTGGCCAGTTCACCCTCAAGTCGGGCCGCCTGAGCCCTTATTTCTTCAATGCCGGCCGCTTCGATTCCGGCGCCAGCATGGTCCAGCTGGCCGCCTGCTACGCCGATGCCGTGGAAGCCGCCGGGCTGAAGTTCGACGTGGTGTTCGGCCCGGCCTACAAGGGCATTCCGCTGGCTACCGCCACCGCCTGCGAGTTCGCCCAGCGCGGCCGCGACCTGCCGCTGAGCTTCAACCGCAAGGAAGCCAAGACCCATGGTGAAGGCGGCAACCTGATCGGCGCGGACATGAACGGCAAGCGCGTGCTGATCGTGGACGATGTGATTACCGCCGGTACCGCCATCCGCGAGGCGCTGGGCATCATCAAGCAGGCCGGCGGCACCCCGGCGGGCATCGTAGTGGCGCTGGACCGCCAGGAAATCGCCTCGGAAAACGACCGCCGTTCGGCCGCCCAGGCCGTGGCCGAAGAGGCCGGCATTCCGGTGGTGGCGGTGGCCACGCTGGCCGACCTGCTTGATTTTGCTTCCGGAAATCCGGAACTTGTCGGGTACCGGCAGCCGCTGGAGGACTATCGTTCCCGTTACGGCAGCCGTCCTACGCGTTGAGAGCAGGGGGCTCCCATGTCCAGGATTGCCACGTTCACCATCATCGGCCTGTTGCTGGCCGCGCCCTTGCTCACGGCCCAGGCCCAGAGCAAGCACAGCAGCACGCCGGCAAAACCGAAGAAGCTGTTCTGCTGGAACGAAGGCAAGGAGCGGATCTGCAGCGATGCCCTGCCGCAGGACGCGGTGAACAGCGCCCGTGAGGAGTTCAGCGTCAACAGCGGCCTGCGCAAGGGCGGGGTGGACCGCACCCTGACCGAGCAGGAGCGCGCCGATGCCGCCGTTGCCGCCGCGCAGCACCAGCTCGACCAGGCCGCCGAAGATACCCGTCAGCGCACCGAGCAGGCGATGCTGTCCACCTACCAGGACGAAGCCGACCTGCGCCGGGTGTTCGTGGAGCGCACCGGAATTCTGGACAACAACGTGCAGACGGCCAACTACAACGTGGCCAGCCTGCGCGGCACGCTGGTAACGCTGCTGGGAGCCGCTGGCGACCGCGAGCTGGCCGGCCTGCCGGTGCTGCCCAAGCAGGCCGAGGACATCCGCCAGCGGCATGCCGAGCTGGTGTCGCAGAGGCGCATGCAGGCCTCCTACCTGCAACAGCGCAAGGCACTGGACGTGGAGATCGAGGAGACCCTGCAGCGGTACCGGTTGTTGAAGGGTGTTTCCACCGACCCGCGCGGGTAAGGGTTCACGAGGGCCGGCCAACGGCCGCGCCACCAGGGGTGTACCGACGTCCGTCGGTGCACCCTTTTTTATGCACTTTTTACGGGTTGGGCGCTGAGCGGGCGTGGAGCGTTTACGCCGATGGGGAACACGATGGCGACCTTCCTTCCCTACTTCTGAGAATGCCCCCATGCCTGCCTGGCTGTCCTTCGTGAGCGGCGTGCTGGTGCTCGTTGCCGCCGCCTACCTGCTGTATGTCGTGCTCGCGCCCGAAAAATTCTGACCGGAGCCGACCATGACCGAGATTCTGTTGATTCTGCTGGCCAGCATCGTGCTGGCCTTTCCGCTTGGGCTGTACCTGGCCCGGGTGATGCGCGGCGGGCCGATGCGCGGCGACGCGCTGTTCGGCTGGATTGAAAAGCCGCTGTACCGCGTGCTGGGCGTAAACCCGGCGCGCGGCATGTCCTGGCGCGGCTACGTGGGCGCGTTCGTGCTGAGCAACGTGGTGATCGCCGTGTTGGTGCAGGCGGTCTTCATGACCCAGGCCTGGCTGCCGTTCAACCCCGACCAGATTCCCAACATGCGCTGGGATACGGCGCTGCACACCATGGTCTCGTTCCTGACCAACACCAACCAGCAGCACTATTCCGGCCAGGCGCAGCTGTCCTACTTCGCGCAGATGACCGCGATCACCGGCCTGCAGGTAGTCACCCCGATGATGGGGCTGGCACTGGTGGTGGCCACGCTGCGTGCGCTGTTCGGCACGGTGCCGGAAGGCGATGCCGCCGAACCCGCGCTGCCGGCCGACCGCCGCATCGACGTGGGCAACTACTATGCCGACGTGGTGCGTTCCTGCGTGCGCTTCATGCTGCCGCTGTGCCTGCTGTGGGCGGTGCTGCTGACCAGCCAGGGCGTGCCGTCGACGCTGGCCGGTGGCCCGACCGCCACGCCGATCGATGCGGCTGCGGGCATGGATGCGCAGAAGCTGCCGCTGGGCCCGGTAGCGGCGATGGTGGCGGCCAAGCAGCTGGGTGCCAATGGCGGCGGCTGGTACGGCCCCAACAGCAGCATGCCGCTGGAAAACCCGACCCCGCTGTCCAACGCGCTGGAGCTGATCGGCATCCTGCTGATTCCCGTCGCGGTGGTGTTCATGCTGGGCGCCTTCACCGGGCGCAAGCGGCTGGCCGCGCTGGTGTTCGGCTGCATGCTGGCGATGTCCAGCGTGTCGATCGCCGCCACGGTGTGGCTGGAGGGCCATTCGGCCGCGGCCGCGAGCCCGCTGCTGATGGAAGGCAAGGAAGTGCGCTTCGGTGCGGACGGCACCGGACTATGGGCAGCGATCACGACCCAGGTTTCCAACGGTTCGGTCAACGGCATGCATGATTCGCTGAGCCCGCTGGCCGGTGCGGTGCCGATGGTGAACATGCTGATCAACGCGATCTGGGGCGGCATCGGCTGCGGCCTGCAGCAATTCATCGTGTACCTGCTGCTGGGCGTGTTCCTGGCGGGTCTGATGACCGGGCGTACCCCCGAGCTGCTGGGCCGCAAACTGGAAACCCCGCAGGTGAAGCTGCTGGCGCTGCTGGTGCTGCTGCAGCCGATCACCATCCTGGCGTTCACCGCGATCACCCTGGCCATTCCCTCGATCACCGGCACCTCCAATCCCGCATTCCATGGGGTCAGCCAGGTGTTCTACGAATACGTATCGGCATTCGCCAACAACGGCTCGGGATTTGAAGGGCTGGGCGATGCCACCCCGTGGTGGAACCTGAGCTGCACCCTGGTGCTGCTGCTGGGTCGTTACCCGGTGCTGGTGATTCCGCTGATCGTCTGCGCCCAGCTGGCGGCCAAGCGGCGTGCGCCGGAATCGGCCGGCACGCTGCAGATTGAAACCCCGACCTTCGCGCTGACCCTGATCGCGCTGATCGTCATCCTGACCGTATTGCAGTTCATGCCGGCGCTGGTGCTGGGCCCGGTTGCCGACCACCTGTCGCTGACGCTGCGCTGAGACGTGAAACCATGAGTACCTATCCCTTGAATGCAGCTCCTTCCCGCCGCCCGCGCCTGCTCGATGCAGCTGGCCTGCGCCGGGCATTGCGCGATGCAGTGATCAAACTGTCGCCGCGCCACCTGGTGCACAGCCCGGTAATGGCGGTGGTGATGGCGGGCACGCTGGTGAGCCTGCTGGTCACGCTGACTGGCAACGCGCCGCTGGGCTTCGGCCTGACGGTGACCGCGATCCTGCTGTTGACCGTACTGTTCGGCAACTTCGCCGAAGCAGTGGCCGAGGCCCGCGGCCGCGGCCAGGCCGCCTCGCTGCGGCGTGCCCGCCAGGACCTCAGTGCGCGCCGGCTGGCCGCCGCCCATGCCGGGGCCAGCGAAACCCAGGTGCCGGCGGCCGAGCTGCGCCCGGGCGACCATGTGATCGTCAGTGCCGGCGAGCTGGTGCCGGCCGACGGCGAAATCGTGCAGGGCCTGGCCACCATCAACGAAGCGGCGGTGACCGGTGAATCGGCACCGGTGCTGCGCGAGGCCGGTACCGACCGCAGCGGCGTGATCGGCGGTACCAAGGTGCTGTCGGACCAGATCATCGTGAAGATCACCGCCGAGCCGGGCCACAGCTTCCTGGACCGGATGATCGCGCTGGTGGAGGGCGCCAACCGGCAGAAGACGCCGAACGAGGTGGCGCTGACCCTGCTGCTGGCCGCGATGACGCTGACCTTCCTGGTGGTGGTGGCAACACTGCCTGCCATCGGCGCCTTCGTCGGGGTGAAGGTCGACCCGCTGCTGCTGATCGCGCTGCTGGTGTGCCTGATTCCGACCACCATCGGTGGGCTGCTGCCGGCCATCGGCATCGCCGGCATGAACCGTGCGCTGGCCGCCAACATCCTGGCCAAATCGGGCAAGGCAGTGGAAGTGGCCGGCGATGTGGACGTGCTGCTGCTGGACAAGACCGGCACCATCACCCACGGCGACCGCCAGGCGACCCAGTTCCATGCATTGGCCGGCATTGAAGCCTCGCAGCTGCGCGAAGCGGCGCTGTTGTCGTCGCTGGCCGACCCGACCCCGGAAGGCAAGTCGGTGGTGCGCCTGGCACGCGAACAAGGCTGCACCACGAGCGAACCTGACAAGGCGGAATACTTCGCCTTCAGCGCACAGACCCGCATGTCCGGCGTGGACCTGGATGGCGGGCGGCGCATCCGCAAGGGCGCGGCCGATGCGATCACCGCCCATGTGCGCGAGCTGGGCGGCACCGTGCCGGCCGAGCTGGCCGGGAGGGTGGAACAGGTGGCGCGCAACGGCGCCACCCCACTGGTGGTGTGCGAAGGCCGCCACGTACTGGGCGTGATCGAGCTGAGTGACGTGGTCAAGCACGGCATGCGCGAGAAGTTCGCGCAGCTGCGCGCGATGGGCATCCGCACGGTGATGATCACCGGCGACAACCCGCTCACCGCTGCGGCCATTGCGGCCGAGGCCGGCGTGGACGACTACATTGCCGAGGCGCGCCCGGAAGACAAGCTGGCCCGCATCCGCGCCGAACAGGCGGGGGGCCGGCTGGTGGCGATGGTGGGGGATGGCACCAACGATGCCCCGGCGCTGGCCCAGGCCGACATCGGTCTGGCCATGAACTCGGGCACGCAGGCGGCCAAGGAGGCCGGCAACATGGTGGACCTGGATTCAGACCCCACCAAGCTGCTTGCAGTGGTGGAAGTGGGCAAGCAGCAGCTGATCACGCGCGGTGCGCTGACCACCTTTTCGCTGGCCAACGATGTTTCCAAGTATTTCGCGATCCTGCCGGCGCTGTTTGCCGCCACCCTGCCGGCCATGGCCACGTTGAACGTGATGCACCTGTCCAGCCCGCGCAACGCGGTGCTGGCTGCGCTGATCTTCAACGCACTGGTGATTCCGGCGCTGATTCCGCTTGCGCTGCGCGGCGTGCGTTTCCGCCCGGCCACGGCAACCGCCCTGCTGCGCCGGAACATGCTGGTGTACGGGCTGGGCGGCGTGTTGCTGCCGTTTGCGGCCATCAAGCTGATCGACCTCCTCCTCTTCCAGGTATTTGGCGCATGAACCGCTCCGCTGCTGCTTCGTTGTCCCGCCCGGCGCGTGCGCGCGCCGCCGCTGTCCTTTCGCTCCAGCACTCCGGCGCGCTGCGCCCGGCGATCGGGCTGGGCGTGGCCAGCCTGCTCGTGCTGGGCCTGGCCTATGCGCTGGCTGCCACCGGCGTTGGCGCGGCGCTGTTCCCGGCCCAGGCACAGGGCAGCCTGCTGCTGCACCACGGCCAGGTGCGCGGCTCGCAGCTGGTGGCGCAGCCGTTCGTGGGCGATGGCTACTTCCAGGCGCGGCCGTCGGCGGCCAGCTACGACCCGATGGCCGCCGCCGGCAGCAACCTGGCGCGCAGCAACCCGGCCCTGCAGGAACGCGTCACCGAGGCCACTCGCGCGGTGGCCCTGCGCGAAGGCATCGCCGTGGCCGACGTGCCGGGTGACCTGGTCACCCAGTCCGGCGCGGGCATGGACCCGGAGCTGTCGCCGGCGGCGGCGGCTATCCAGGTGAAGCGCGTGGCGGCCACGCGCGGCCTGGGCGTGGAACAGGTGCAGGCTCTGGTCCAGGCGCACACGCAGGGCCCGCAGTGGGGCGTGTTCGGCCAGCCGCGGGTGAACGTGATGACGTTGAACATGGCCCTGGATGCAAGCCAGCCGGTGCACAATCCATCCCCATGACCGACTCCCGCACCCGACAGGCCGACGCATTGGTGGAAAGCCTGCAGCGCGAGGCCGGCGGCAAGCTCACCGTATTCCTCGGTGCCGCCCCTGGCGTGGGCAAGACCTACAGCATGCTCGGCCGCGCGCACGAGCAGCTGCGCCGCGGCGTGGACGTGGTGGTGGGGCTGGTGGAAACCCACGGCCGCGCCGAGACCTCGGCGCTGCTGGATGGCCTGCCGCAGGTGCCGCTGCTGCAGCGCGAGTACCAGCAGCATGCGCTGCAGGAAATGGACCTGGATGCGGTGCTGGCGCGCCGGCCGGCGCTGGTGCTGGTGGATGAGCTGGCCCACCGCAACGTGCCGGGCAGCCGCCACGAGCGGCGCTGGCAGGATGTGATGGAGCTGCTGGACGCGGGCATCGACGTCTGGACCACGCTCAACATCCAGCACCTGGAAAGCCTCAACGACGTGGTGATGCGCATCACCGGGGTGCGGGTCAGCGAAACCGTGCCCGATGCGGTGCTGGACCGCCTGCACGACATCGTGCTGGTGGACCTGCCGCCGCGCGAACTGATCGAGCGCCTGCAGCAGGGCAAGGTGTACGTGCCCGAACAGGCGGCGCAGGCGCTGCAGGCGTTCTTCTCGCCGGCCAACCTGACCGCGCTGCGTGAGCTGGCCATGCAGGAAGCGGCCGACCGGGTCGACAACAGCCTGCGCGAAACCCGCGCCGCACGCGGGGAAGGCAACCTGCCGCTGCGCCGACGGGTGCTGGTGGCGATCGATGGCGGTGGCCAGAGCGAGTATCTGGTGCGCGTGGGCCGGCGCATCGCCGAGCGCCGCGATGCACCGTGGACGGTGGTGACCGTGCAGCGCCGCCGTGAAGACGACAGCACCCGCCGCGAGATCGACGCGGCGTTCGCACTGGCGCGGCGGCTTGGCGGCGAGGCGGAGTTGCTGCACGGGCCCAGCATTGCAGATGCCCTGCTCGACCACGCCGCCCACAACGGGGTGTCCACCCTGGTGCTGGGCCGTACCCGCGAGCGCCCGTTCGCGCGCATGCTCAACCGCACGCTGACCCAGCAGCTGATCCAGCGCGGCGCGCATTTTGAAATCACCATCATCGGCACCCCGCAGGCGCGCGCGCGGGCGCGCCGCCATGGGCTGTCGATGCCGACGTTGAGCACGGGCCGCGATACCGTGCTGGCGCTGGTGGCCACCGCGCTGGCATGCCTGGTGGCGGTGGTCGCCGAGCGCTGGGTAGGCCTGTACGACCTGTCGATGGTGTTCATCGTCGCGGTGGTGGTGGTGGCCGCGCGCAGCCGCACCAGTGCGGCGGTGATGGCCGCGGCGTTGTGCTTCCTGGCCTACAACTTCTTCTTCATTGCACCCCGCTTCACCTTCGCGATCAGCGCGCGCCAGGGTGTGATCACCGTGTTTCTGTTCCTGGTGGCGGCGCTGGTGGCCGGGCGGCTGGCTTCGCGCCTGCGCATGCAGGTGGTGGCGTTGCGCGCGGCCAACCGCCACGCCAACGCACGCCAGGTGCTGGGCGGGCAGCTGACCCGCGCGGCGAGCAACGAGGACGTGGCACAGGCCGGCCGCGAAGCGCTGGAACAGGCGCTGGATGCACCGGCCTGGCTGCGCATCGGCGCCGACACCAGCACCAGCGGCAGCGCAGCACCGGGCGACACCGACCTGGCGGCGGCCGACTGGGCGCACCGCCACGGGCAGCCCAGCGGCCGCTTCACCGATACGCTGGCCGGTGCGGAATGGTGGTTCCTGCCCCTGCTGGATGGCGACGAGCGCAGCATCGGCGTGGCCGGCATGCGCTTCCCGCGCAGCGCGCCGCGCCTGACCCCTGAACAGCGCCAGCTGGCCGAAGCGATGGTGGATGACATCGCGCAGGCCGCGTTGCGCACGCGGCTGGTGGCCGACCTGGAAAAGGCGCACGTGAGCAACGAGACCGAGCGGCTGCGTTCGGCGCTGTTGTCATCGGTCTCGCACGACCTGCGTTCGCCGCTGGCAGCGATGATCGGCTCGGCCGACAGCCTCTCCAGCTATGCCGAGGCGATGGATGCCAGCGACCGCCGTGCGCTGCTCGATACCATCCTGGTGGAAGGCGAGCGGCTGGACCGCTACATCCAGAACCTGCTGGACATGACCCGGCTGGGCCACGAGGGGTTGCAGATCAACCGCGACTGGATCGGCGTGGACGAGCTGGTCGGATCGGCCGCGCGCCGCCTGCAGCGCTACCAGCCCGATGTGCGGCTGCAGCTGGATATCCCGAGCACGCTGGGCCCGATCTGGGTGCATCCGGCGCTGGTGGAACAGGCGGTGTTCAACGTGATGGAAAACGCGGCCAAGTTCTCCCCGCCCGGCGCGGCGGTGGACGTCCAGGCGCGGCTGGTGGACGGCGAACTGCGCATCGACGTGCTCGACGCCGGCCCTGGCATTCCCGATGACGAACGCGCGCGCATCTTCGACATGTTCTACAGCGTGGAGCGCGGCGACCGTGGCCGGCATGGCACCGGGCTGGGCCTGACCATCTGCCAGGGCATGATCGGCGCGCATGGCGGCAACGTGCAGGCGCTGCCGGGCCGCGATGGACGCGGTACCCTGATCCGCATCACGCTCCCCCTGCTGCAACCCCACCCGGCCGATGACCCCGACGATTCCTGAAAACTCCCCTGGCGTGCCGCCCGCGCGCGTGCTGGTGATCGACGATGAAGCGCAGATCCGCCGCTTCCTGGACATCAGCCTGCGCGCGCAGGGCTACCGTGTGCTGCAGGCCGCGACCGGGCAGGCCGGGCTGGAACAGCTGGTGGGCGAAGGCGCCGATCTGGTGATTCTGGATATCGGCCTGCCAGACATGGAAGGCCACCAGGTGCTGGCCGAGCTGCGCCAGTGGAGCCAGGTGCCGGTGATCATGCTGACGGTGCGTGCCAGCGAAACCGAGAAGGTGCTGGCGCTGGACAACGGCGCCAACGACTACGTGACCAAACCGTTCGGCACGCAGGAACTCATGGCACGGGTGCGTGCGCTGCTGCGCACGCGCACGGTATCGGCCGATGGAGTGCTGCCGCAGTTCGATGACGGCCACCTGCATATCGACCTGGTGCGCCGCGAGGTGCACCTGGACGGCGCGCCGGTGGCGCTGACCCGCAAGGAGTATGCGTTGCTGTCGCTGCTGCTGCGCAACGCCGGCCGGGTGGTGACCCAGCCGCAGATCCTGGCCGAGATCTGGGGCCCCACCCACCAGCACGACACCCACTACCTGCGCATCCTGGTGGGCAAGCTGCGCCACAAGCTGGGCGATTCCGCGCTGGATTCGCGTTACCTGTTCACCGAACCCGGCGTGGGTTTACGGTTCAAAGGCTGAAACCCCGACATCGCATCACGCGGTAGGGTCGGATCCCGATCGACCGCCGATGACGTTGATCGGCGCGGTGACGACGTGGATTCCGTCGAAACGCGTTCTTCGTTCCGGGTCATGCCATTACCGGACGTTGGCAATTCCATGGAAGTCGATCAGGATGCGACCCTACCAGCGACCTGCAGGTCGCCGGCAGGTACCGACCGTTGGTCGGTACTCCTTTTAGAACCCCAGTTCGACACCCGGCAGCAGCGGCTGCAGCTGTTCGCGGAACAGGGTCTTGATGCGCTCCAGCGCGGCGGTGTCATTGCCTTCGAAACGCAGCACCAGCACCGGGGTGGTGTTGGAGGCGCGCAGCAGGCCCCAGCCATCCGGGAAGTCCGCACGCAGGCCATCGATGGTGGACAGGCGCGCACCGGCGAACGGCGAATCCTCCACCTGCGCGGCCGACACGAACATCGACACCAGCGCATGCGGAGTGCCCGACTCCACCGGCACCTTCAGCTCCGGGGTGGACACGCTGTCGGGCAGCTCATCGAGCACTTCGGACGGCGTCTCGTCGCGCTGGGCCAGGATCTCCAGCAGGCGCGAGGCGGCATACAAGCCATCATCGAAACCGAACCAGCGCTCCTTGAAGAAGAAGTGCCCGCTCATCTCACCGGCCAGTTCGGCATCGGTTTCGCGCATCCTGGCCTTGATCAGCGAATGCCCGGTTTTCCACATCATCGGGCTGCCGCCGTTGCGCAGCACGTAGTCCGACAGCTTGCCGCTGCACTTCACGTCGTAGATCACCAGCGCGCCGGGATTGCGCTGCAGCACATCGGCCGCGAACAGCATCAGCAGGCGGTCGGCGTAGATGATTCTGCCTTCGCGGGTGACGACGCCCAGACGGTCGCCATCGCCATCGAAGGCCAGGCCGATATCCGCGTCGAAGCGCTTCACGGTCTGGATGAGGTCTTCCAGGTTTTCCGGGTCGCTCGGGTCGGGGTGGTGGTTGGGGAACGTACCATCCACATCGCAGTACAGCGGTATGACTTCGGCACCGATGGCCTCCAGCAGCGGCTGCGCCAGTTCGCCGGCCACACCGTTGCCGGCATCGGCGACCACCTTGATCGGGCGGTCCAGCTGCACGTCATCGGCAATGCGCTGGATGTAATCGGCGTTGACATCGCGCTGCTGCAGGCTGCCCGGCGTGGCCGCCACATGCAGCTGGCCATCGCGGATACGCTGGTACAGCTCGGTGATGGCATCGCCGGAGAGCGTCTCGCCGCCGACCACGATCTTGAAGCCGTTGTAGTCGGGCGGGTTGTGGCTGCCGGTGACCGCCACGCAGCTGCCCGCGCGCAGGTGGTAGCTGGCGAAGTACACCACCGGAGTGGGGGCCAAGCCGATGTCGACGACATCGCAGCCGGCGCGGCGCAGGCCTTCAATCAGGCTGGCGCTCAGTTCCGGGCCGGACAGGCGGCCATCGCGACCGACCACGATGTCGCGCAGCCCCTGCACCTGCAGCACCGAGCCGATGGCCTGACCGATCAGCACCGCCACCTGCGGGGTGAGTTCGCGGCCGATCACGCCGCGGATGTCGTAAGCGCGGAAGATGCCGTCCGGCACCTCATGGCCGGGGCCGCTCGGCAGCGGCGGCGGCGGCGCCACGCCCGCACCTGACGCCACGGCGGGTTCCAGCAACGGTTCCTGCACCAGGCTTTCGCGCAGGGTGGGGCCATGGTCGGCCTCACTGGCGGTGGTACGGCGGCGCGGCAGCGGCACGCGGCCCTTGCCGAACTGCAGCATGCCGGCAATGGCCAGCAACAGCACCGCCACGATGAGGGACGGAATCGCGCCCAGGCCCAGCGGGCCCGGCTCGATATCCGGCACGGCGGCGGCCAGGCGCAGGCCGCTCTTGCCGATCGGCCGGGCCAGGCCTTCCGCTGCCTCGGAAAGGCTGCTGTCGCCCTGCTCGATGATGTTGTGGCTGCCCTGGCGCAGTGCCAGGTAGCCCGCGGAGGGCACGCGCACCTGGTCAAAGGTGCCGGTCAGGCGCAGCAACGGCTGGCGTACGTAGATCACGGCCGGGCCCGCGCTGCCCAGCTGCACCGGCACGGCAAGGCCAAGACGCTGGCCACCGGCGTCGCGCACCACGCGCGCGACCACGGTGTCGCCGGCGATGGCAGCTTCCAGCAGGCCCAGACGGGCATACCCAAAGGCCTTCGGATCGGCATAGGCCTGGTCCAGGTCTGCGCTGAGCACCTGCACGTCTTCGGTGCCCGGCCAGCCTTCACGCACGGCCAGCGCGGTGGCATCGGCATCGCCGGCAGCCAGGGCGGTAGTGACCCGTTCGCTCTTCACCAGGTTGCGCAGCTGGGTGCCCTGCCCCTTTAGCGCGGCATCCACGCCCTGCACGATCTCGTCGCGGGACTGTTCCAGCGCCTGCCCTACCGAGGCCTGCCGCCATTGCCGCACCCCGCTCCAGGCAAACCACGCTGCAAGCAGGGTCAACAACCCCACCAGCAACAGACCATTACGCTTGCTTGTCAATCGCGGCTGTCCTTCCGCCGTTGCCTTGCTCATTGATGTTCCCCCTGTCAGCGCACCCCGGTATGGCCGAATCCACCCGTTCCCCTGGCGCTGTCGTTGAAAGTATCCACTACCTGCAGGCCGACGCGTGCAATGGGCAGCACAACCAGTTGTGCGATGCGGTCACCCGGTTGCAGCGTGAACGCCTCGCGACCGCGGTTCCAGGCGCTGATCAGCAGCGGGCCCTGATAATCGGCATCGATCAGGCCGGTGCCGTTGCCCAGCACGATGCCGTGGCGGTGGCCCAGCCCGGAGCGCGGCAGCACCACCGCGCACAGGTGGGGGTCTTCGATATGGATGGCGATACCGCTGGGAATCAGCGCCGTATCCCCCGGCTGCAGGGTCAGCTCGGTTTCCAGCGCGGCGCGCAGGTCCATGCCGGCGCTGGCTTCGGTGGCGTAGGCCGGCAGGGGCCAGGTATCGCCGAAGCGGGGATCGAGCAGCTTCACCTGCAGTGCGTGCAGGGACGGGGCTTGGGTCATGCGTGCAACCTCTGGGCAATCAGGGACAACAGTTGTTCGGCCAACAGCGCCTTGGTGGTACCGGGGAACGCCTGCTCTCCGCCCTGCCAATAGGCGGTGGCTGCATTTTCGTCGCTTTCGAAGCCGCCGTTTGTGATGCCCACCTGATTGGCGATCACCAGATCCAGCCGCTTGTCGACCAGCTTGCCGCGCGCGTACTTCTCCACATCGTGGGTTTCGGCGGCAAAGCCGACTACGAGCTTCAGTGCGTTGGTCTGCTGGGCCACTTCGGCCAGGATGTCCTGGGTACGCACCAGCTCCAGGGTGAGGGTCTGGGTGCCGGCGGTCTTCTTCAGCTTCTGCGGGGCCACCTGGCGCGGGGTGTAGTCGGAGACGGCGGCGGCACCTATGTAGATGTCGGCCGGCAGCGCATCCAGCACGGCGCTGCGCATCTGCGCGGCCGAGCGCACATCCACCCGTTGCACCCCGGGCGGGGTGGCCAGGTGCACCGGGCCGCTGACCAGCACCACCTGCGCACCCTGGCGCACGGCGGCGGCGGCCAGCGCATAGCCCATCTTGCCGCTGCTGCGATTGCCCACGTAGCGCACCGGGTCCAGGTCTTCATAGGTGGGGCCGGCGCTGATCACCACGCGCAGGCCTTTCAGCTCCTGGGGGGATTCGGCCGCGTCGACCGGGCCCTGCACGGCGGCCAGCGCGGCCACGATGGCGTGCGGTTCGCTCAGCCGGCCCGGGCCGGATTCGCCTTCGGCCAGCGGGCCGTCTTCCGGGCCGACCACCTGGGCGCCGCGTTCGCGCAGCAGGCTGATGTTGGCCTGGGTGGCCGGGTGCAGCCACATGCGGTGGTTCATGGCCGGGCACACGGTGAGCGGCGCGGTGGTGGCCAGGCACAGGGTGGTGACCAGGTCATCGGCATGGCCGTTGGCCAGCCGGGCCAGCAGGTCGGCCGTAGCCGGGGCGACGATGATGCGGTCGGCCCAGCGGGCCAGCTCGATATGCCCCATGGCCTGTTCGGCCGCGCTGTCCCACAAAGTGGTGCGGGTGGGCTGGCCGGACAGGGCCTGGAAGCTCAGCGGGGTGACGAACTGCTGGGCCCCGGCGGTCATGGCAACCTGCACCTGGGCCCCGGCGTCGCGCAGGCGGCGCACCAGTTCCAGCGACTTGTAGGCCGCGATGCCGCCACCCACGCACAACAACAGCTTCTGGCCTGCCAGCGGGCGCGCCTGCGCCGGGGAAGCCTGGGGGGAGTCAGCCACCTGCGAATTTCCTGTCGAACCGAGGCGATTAGCTTACCCGATGGGGTGTGCGGGGCTGATGCCCCAGGGGCATAAGGAGTGGGTTTTTGGTCATGAAGGCCGCCGAGTGCGTCTGGTGGGGCAGCTGGACCTTGCGGCATGCGAAGATCTAGCCTTGGCGGCCTACCGGGGGACGGGGAATCACCCAAGCAGGTCAGTTCTGACGCGTGACAAGGAAAGATCACGATGCCTGTTGAAGAAATTGCGGGAAGCCTGCTCGGCGGCATTGCCCGGTTTTTTGGCTGGATGTTCGTCGACCTGCTGTTCCACACCATCATCTTGGGAACCGGCTACATGGTCATGAGTGTGCTGGCGCCGAAGAAGGAGCCTTCGGAGAATACCTGCGCCATCGCCGGACTGATCACCTGGGTACTGATTGCGCTGACCGTGTTCGGAATCTATCGCGCCACACTGGCATAGGTGTCCAAGCGAGTTGACAACTTGTCCAGTGCAGCGCGCGTCGCCATTGCTAGCATTGATCGCAGTAGATCAACGATCGTGAACTGCCTGTGGCCACCTCGTCTTCCCCTGTTGTATTGGACACCTCCCTCACCTGCGAGGACGCGTTCGCGGAGATCGAACGACACGTTCGTGCCGGCGTGCATCCCGACCGCATCCGGCTGCGCCATAACGAGCGCGCCCTGTACTGGGTGTGCAACAACAGCCTGCTTCACCACGACGGTCCGGACGAGGCTACGATTGCGCGGCGCATTGATGCGCACCTGGCGCTGATCTCCCTGTTGCTGGCGGCGGGGGCAGACCCCAACAAGGCGGCCGGCCGTGGCGCCACGCCCCTTTCGATTACCTGCCGCGACTTGATCTTCAGCCCAGCCGCGTGGGCCCTGGAGAAACTGCGGCGGCTCCTCGCCGCCGGCGCGAACCCCCGCCTGACCAAGGATTCGCCGATCTGTACCGTGCTCGGCCTGCGCGACATGCGCGGCGAAGTGTGGAACTCCGCGTTCGATGCGGATGCGGATCCGGCGGAGATGGGCTGCATCTTCGACGCCATCGACGCGCTGCTGCAGGCCGGTGCCAGCATTGAAGCCATGGACCACCGGCAGATGTACACACCCGTGTTGATCGGCGCGTACCTGGGCAGTACGCCGCTGCTGCGATTCCTGGCAGAGCGCGGCGCCAACGTGCACGTGGTCAATCCCGCCGGTTCCACTGCGCTGATGTATGCGGCCGGCGACGTGGACGGGCTTAAGGCCAGCCGCGGCGGCATCTCCACCACATGGCACCGGATGGGCGAGCCGGTAGCCGTTGCCCGGCTGTTGATTGAATGGGGCCTGGACCCGGCCGCTGCCAACGAGCGCGGCCGCACGCCGCTTACGCTGGCGTTGAACGCCGGCAGTGTCGACGTGGCGGCGGTGGTGGCCGAAGCGCTTGCCGATCAGGGCAGGCTCCTGAAAGCGGATGTACGACGATTCAAGGGCACGGAGTTCGAAGCACATGTCGCGGCACTGGCCACCAGCAGCCGCACCAGCAAGCCTCCCAGGAGGCAGGCCAAGCCGAAAGGTGCCGCGCAGGGCGCGTCGTGGGACCGCGCGCGCCAGGAGATGAACCACCCTGACGCATGGCAGCGCCCTGCTTGGTTCTGCGCATATAACAAAGCGTTGTTCGAACACCTGGCCAGCGGCAGCCACCCGGTCAATCCGGTAAACCTGCTGTACGCCGATTACACCGATGCGCTACGCACGCTGCGCCTGTCCAAGACCAAGGACTGGATCAGCCGCAGCGGGGTGGTGACGGTGCAGCCGGACATCGTGACCTGGGGGAGCCTGCGTGTCAGCTACGCGCAGCTTGATGGAGATGACCTTGTCTGCCGAGAGGAGATCGTCATGCCCATGTCTCCCGAGCAACAGCCCGGCATCGAGGCCGTGGCGGAAGCGGTGGGGGGCATGACTTCCCGCTATTTCAAGTTGTCCGCCTGATCCTTCCAGCGGGCTGGAAGCATTGATCGAGGCCGGCGGCATGCTTGAACTGCGAGGCCACTGCGAGCCTGTTGTCGTTGCCTACCCGCGCAACTACGCCAGTACCGACATTGGGTGTATTCGATCCATAGATACTTCCAAAACTGAGACGAGCTATTCAACTTCAGCCGTTTTCCGGCCATAGACTTCGCATCCTCAAGGTTCAACGCAGAATCGACGCCGGGAGCAGGAGATGCAGACGGTCAAGAGCAAATGGCTTGCGTACACCGTCCTCATCGGACTGTTCCCCATCTTCTCCAGGTTCCTTGTCTGGTTGGTAACCAAGGAAGGAAGCATCGAGCCTTTTGCGCCGCAGGATTTCATCGCATTTGGCCTCGTCCTGCTCATCTCGAATATCAACGAGATCGAACACCTTGTCGATGCTGATCGGTCTTGGAAGACAGCTCAGAACGGTATGTCTGCCTGCTTGATCGCCGTTCATGGCGTTCTTCTTTGCTTGACCTTGGTTGGAGGCGACTCGGTTGACCGTCAAGCAATCATGTACTGCGTAGCGATCATCGCCCTCGCCTCGCTCGGTCTCAGCTACATGCTGTTCACTCGCATTTCAAAGATTGACCTGAATCGTTCGGAGCGCGTTCCATGACAGAAATCCTCGTCGCCTCAACCGTAGTGATTGCACTTGTCGCCCTTGGGTTCGGGGCGTGGAGTCTGGTTCAGACGCATAAAGAGGTGCAGCGGCAAAAGGAGCGCGATCATCCAGAGTGATCTGCAATAGATCTGTTGCAATCGTTACCACCTTGCTGACCTCCCGCGCGGCGGGAAGCGATCACCTGTTCCAGATCGCTCCTACGACGGCGATGATCAGGACCTGTGAGACCAACACCATGATGGCGTCGTTCTTCCGGACCAACGCCGCCGCGGCTGAGCCCGTGGCCAGTGCAAGCCCCGCAACTACAAGCAACATCAAGCCCAGATCCTCAGTGGAGGAGGGGCGCCCGTTCGCGGCGAGGGTGTAAAGCGTGAAGATCAGGAAGGTGCCGAACCATGCGAGGGCGAATCGCTTCCAGTAACCCATCAGAACTCCGCTGAAGGCAGTTGTTGAAGCGCAGGTTATAGCAGTTGTCCTTCCCCACCAGGTCACGCGGCAGTTTCCTATGCCCTCCGCTTGCCCGAAAGCCGACACTGGCCGAATGGCAATCAAACATTGGCCCGAGCACGACCGTCCGCGGGAGAAGCTGCTCAAGCTGGGCCCCAAGGCCCTATCCGATTCAGAATTGCTGGCTCTGTTCATAGGCAGCGGGTGTAATGGCCTGGATGCTGTGCAAAGTGCACGCCGCCTGCTCGAAGACAATGGTCCGCTGCGCAGGCTGATGGACATGGATGCCAGCAAGCTGAGGAAGCTGCCTGCTCTAGGCCCCGCGCGCGCCTGCAAGCTGGTTGCCGCGCTGGAGCTGGCCAGCCGCCATCTGCTGTCCGACCTGGAGCGAGGCGACAGCGTGTGTGACCCCGGCTCGGCCGGGCGCTACTTCAAGCTGCGGTTGCGCGCGCGGCCGCAGGAAGTCTTCGCCGCGCTGTTCATGGACACCCGCAACCGCACCCTGGCGTATGAAGAGCTGTTCACCGGCACCATCGACACGGCCACCGTGTACCCACGGGAGGTGGTACGGCGAGCACTGCTGCACAACGCGGCGGCCGTCATTGTCAAGGGTTATGCAGCTCCAAAAGCGTTTCAGGAGACGTATCGATCTGATTTTTATGGATATATCTGTACGTCGCGACGTGCCCGCGTAACATTTGAGACTGTAACACGTGAAATCGCATTGAGATCGGTGCGGCGAGAACACCTATTCTTTTGAGACTGATAGCTCCGCAGGTTTCAAAGCAATATGCATAGTTTTGTTCATCTTTGTGAGTAGATTGGTCGAGCCCGCTCTTACGGACAACTGCATGGACGCCGATGTGGATCATGCCAATTTAAAGCGTAGGAGGGTCAGTGCCCGCTTCAAGCGCGATGCGGTTGAGTCGGCGAGCCAGCACGTTGCCACCTGGGCGCAGCTGGCTCGGGAGCTAAGACTTCGCGACACCTGCTGACTTTCTTGCATGCACGGGCACCAAATCCGCAGCCCTCCGTTTCCATCAACAGCGGAAGGGCAAGCTCAGGCGGGCAGCCGAGGAGACACTCTCCGAAAAGCTTCCGCGCAATTTGCCAAGCCGCAAGGGCGCAGTACGTATTCATGATCGAGTATCATCGCCCGTTCAAGCTGATTTCTAGGCGTAAGGGGCAGTTGCACGTCTATGCATGGTGCCGGATTAGTCTGAACACCGCTGCCGGCAGCGACCGCACGATCGGCGGGGACACCAGATACTGTAGTTGCCACTGCTTTAGATCCGCCCGTGATTACGGAGTAGAGCTCGATTCAGCCCAAGAGATTACATCGGCTCGCGGCGATAGCTATTGCTCACATGCCTTGCGTGCTTTGAGATATGCTCCAGCACATCAGCTATTCCGGACACTAGCAGGCTGGCAGGGACGTGGGGACTACTCCTAACTATCATTCCGGGCCTGCGAGCCCCACTCCTCAGGAGCGCCTGCTGCTCATGGACGATGTTCAATGGGAAGCATTCATAGTGCGCTGCGCGCGCCAACTTGAGAAAGAGGGCGAGTATTCCCAAGTCATCAGGCTTGGGGGAGCTAACGATAAAGGCCGAGATGTTTGTGGCTACAGGACCTTGCCGCCGTCTGAAGACTCTTGGGATCTTTACCAAGCCAAATATTACGGCAGCACGCTCTCGCCCAGTGACTTCATCGGCGAAGTCGCCAAGTTTCTATCGCATGTGCTCGACGGCGCCTACAGCCGCCCGCGTCGATATTACTTATGCGCGCTCAAGGTTGGGGCTACCCTGCAGGACCACCTTCTAGATCCCGATGGGATGAGAAAGTGGGTAATGGACGACTGGGAGCGCAAGAATGGAGACTTCGGGCCGTTTAAACGGCCATGGGATTCTGCCATACAGAAATTTCTTATCGATTTCCCGTTCGAAATTTTTGCAAGACGGACTCCCGATGAACTGTTAGAGATCCACGCACGCAATGCCTCCGAACATTGGCAACATTTCGGAGTATTGCATACGCGCGAGCCCAATCCTGAAACGCCTGATACACCTGACCCTATGGAGGACCGATATCTCCAGGCACTTCTGAGTGTGTACCAGGAGCGGACAGGTCTAACCATCGCCTCCATCGAATGCATTCCGAAAGCCTATCTCAGGCATTTTGCGGCACAACGCCGCCTGTTCTACAGCGCCGAGGGACTCAACCGGTTCAGTCGCGACAAGCTCCCTGGAGCATTTGATGCGTTATTGGATGATGTGGAGGTAGGTGTCGCTGGAGTGGCCTATGCTCCACATGATGGCTCTTGGGCACGCCTGACCCAAACACTGCTCACTGCCAATTCGCTACAAATCAATAATAATCCCTTGCACTATCGATTGCAGGCAGGCGACTTACAGGGAACATGCCACCATCTGGTGAACTTGGCACGTTTAGACTGGGCAGACACCGATGAAGAATAGCTCCCAGGTCTTCAACACCCCGTTTGAGCTAGGAATCCGCATGGTTTACCTTCTCCATGCACTTCATCCCCGTAAGCCCGACCTCCAGACATTGCTGTATCTGGACTACGCCGTCATCTACAGCGCCGATGTCGGCGGACCTGAGAGCTTGCACACTCCGGTTCCTCTGCGTGGCGTTGAGTATGCAAGCAGGAGAGAGACTATTGAGGCCGGCCTGCTATTGATGGCGGGCAGGGCTTTCGTGGACGCCAAGGCCACTAGCGATGGCATCCGTTATGGTATCGGCGAGAGCGGGCCGGCACTGATCGACCTGCTAGCTGGTCCGTACAACCGCGCCCTGCGCCAGCGCTGCGCTTGGGTCGCCAGCGAGCTTGGGAGCTTAAGCGACGCTGAGTTGGAGGCGCTTCTTGGCGTCCGTGGCTCGCTCTGGAGCGCGCACTTTATTTCCACGGACGGCAGATGATGACAAGGCTTTCTTTACACAGATTGATACTCACTGGGCCCACCAAGCCGAACGCGGAGCTGAACCTAGACGGCGCATCACATTTGGTTTTCGGCCCGACAGATACAGGCAAATCTTACATCGCGTCATGCATTGCGTACTGCCTCGGTAGCGATGAGAAGCCACTCAACGTCGGCCTGTCGGAAGGTTACACGCGAGCTGCGCTCCAGGTAGAAGTCGCACCGGACTCACGGTTCACGCTGTTTCGGGACCTCCTCACTGGAAACGAAGCAGTGCATGCCGGGTTTCATAATTTGCCTCCAACGGCAACGTCTCCAATTGCCCACACCATCGGCCCGCTAGTTGTTCAATGGAGCGCAGCTACGGGCAAGCGGATCCTCACTAAGAGCGGAGTGCTCGGTAACGTGGCTGCCAGCGATATGCGGCGGCTGAGCGTATTTGACGAAATACGGACGCTGGATAGGGTACCCCTGGAGGGGAAGGACAACGTTTTCAAGATGCGCAATCGCGCGACCGTCTCGCTAGTTCTGACAGGCGCGGACGACTCTGGGGCCGATCTTGCTGTCAAGACTGATGCCAGAAATATCGCAAAAGGTCACTTACAAGCACTCGAAGACGAACTGAAATCACTGAGATCCAGTGTTCCGGACGGCTTGAGTCGAGCTGATTGCGAGGACGGCTTGGAACGCGTCACTAGTGAGATTGAGGGCGTTGACGCGTTCTTGCGCACCAACGAAGAAGAATTGGCAAAGCTCAAAGAGCAGCACGTGGTAATCGATGCGCAACTACACGCTGCGATGACGGAGTTGACGCGCGGGCGCGAGACCCAAGATAGATTTAGGCTTCTTGACGAAAAGTACGAGAACGATGGCCATCGCCTGACCTCCCTCATCACCGCAACGGGAGTCGCGGCAACCTTCGAGGCGCGCCCCTGCCCGCTGTGCAAATCGGATATCACGCATCAATTCAGCCACGACCTCGGCGAGCATACCGAACTGATCCGGCGCGCGGCTAACGCGGAGCTTTCAAAAATCACTTCGCTTAGAGACGGCCTGATGGTCGCGCTCCGAGACGTTGGCGACGACATTGAACTGTTGGAGGCAAGCGTTAATGCCTTAGCTCAGGAGGCATCGGGAAATCTTCGCAATCAAGCGAACTTGATTGGCTTAGCACCACGAGGTGGTAATCGCGATCACCTAGGTGCACTTACGGAGCGGCGGGCGGAACTCACAGTGGCGTTGCGCAGTTATGACCGTATTGACTCGATAGAGCAACGCCTCAGTGAAGTGAAAGAAAAGACGAAGCGCAGAAAGCAAACAATTTCTCGGGACGTGTCTGCAAGCGCCAGTGCTCTTTGCCAGAGAGTCTCAGCACTCCTGTCGGAATGGCACGTGCCCATGGTGCACGCCGTACACTTCGACGAAAGCCATGCGGATCTCTTCATTAACAATCGGCAGAGAGTTTCCTACGGAAAAGGCAAGCGCGGAATATTCCTAACCGCCATGGTTGTGGCAATGATGGAGCGAGCGTTAGAGCTAGGTCATCCACATTTGGGGATAGTCGCAATCGACTCACCGGTGGTTACATACAAGGATCCCAAACACGGGAGTCAAGATCCTGAGGAAGCGCTGGACCCCTCTGTGAAAGATCGACTCTACGCCTGGCTCGCTGATCGCAAGGAACCAGGCCAGGTCATTGTTCTAGAAAACGAGGAGCCACCGCCAGACGTTCTGTCGCGCTTGAGTCATACGGAGTTCGTTGGCTCTGGAAAAGCGAGCGGCCGGCGCGGATTCTTCCCGCTCTAGCGTTGCACTGACCGACCATTGCCGACCGCAGGCGCGGGTAGGCTCCATGAATACCCGCGCACCTTCTCCGGCAACCGATGGACTATCAGTGGTCGTAAAGGCGGCCAAACGGAGCAATTGACGAGATGACGCAGGACTACAGGAGTGGCAACCCGGCCGACCCGACAAAACGGTCTGATCCTGCATGTCCTATCTGCAATAGTGTACCGCCGCAAGCCAAGCATCGGATGTCAGCTTCATCAAAACCAGCGAACCCAGTTCATCAGCGAAGACTAGTAGAGCTTCGTGCGCGAGCACGACGTCGCCTGGAGCGGGAGTAGACGAAGAAATTGCACTGACAATGCAGCGATGGACTTCTCCCTGCTAGTGAGGCCATAGTCGATCAAGCGAGGATCTGTGGCAATCACGACGAGGCACACGCCGAAGTCGTCCAGTACATCGAGATCTCTTGCAACCGAAAACGGCGACGCAGTTCCAAGTGGAGCTGACGCGGATAGAGTTCTGCAAGTAGTACGCGCTACATGACTGGTGACTGCCTGCAAATCTCTGGGCAATTTAATTCGACCACTGCGAATACTAGACGGCGAAAGCCGAAGGCATCTTGATAGAACATCGGCGCACTGACAAGATATCAATCTGCGCTTATTAGCATTCAGGGATCGGAGGGGAAATGGCTTCAGTGATAGAGCTCCTTGACACGATTGACAAGGAGCGAGAGTCAAATCCGCGGGGAGCGGAGGAGCAGCTTAATGAGCTCATGCAGACGCTGGGATCGGCAAATCTGCAGAAATGGCTGCCCCAGCTTGAAGCCAGCATTGGCAATTTCCTACCTAAGAGAAGGAGGCGCTTGCAGTCTGCCCTGGCATTGCTACTGGAATCAAGCCAAGAACAAGACAGCAACGCCATGCCGACAGCGGATGAGCATGAGGCTGCGGATAGGTGGAAAGCAGAGGTTGTCGAAGAACTGCATGATCTATCGGAGTTCCACATTTTCCAATGGCCTACCTACTACAGGGAGTGGGTTGGGAATAGTGTTGAGATTATGCTTAACCTTGCTCCCAAGCTTCAGGACGAGGCGATGTTGGCGTTTCAATCCGCAGTCGCCGCTCACTCGAAGGAAATTTTTGAGAAAGGTTTTACTTACAAGGTTGTAGGGCAGCGAAGAGGGGAGGATTCGGCCCATGTGACAGCACTCTCTGGGGTTCAGCGATTTGCCGACCTCGCCGTAGAGTTCTACTCTGGTGGTGCGATTAAGGAGGCGAAGGGAGAACGTCGAGTTGCGCTGCGCCGTGCGACCTCAAGGCTGCTCGCCGGCATTCTGTCAGGCTTCATTGCATGCAACTTCAAGTCCAAGTCAGGCGCGCAAGTGCTGGCGTCCAGTCGAGTGCGTTGGTTCCATTATCTGACGTTTTTAGATTCGCACGATTTGGGGCAGATTGCGGAGCAGTTCGGAAGCGGCTCTATATCGCAGACGCTCGCGCGACTTGTTCGGCCTCTGGCGTTTGCCCTGGATCGCTGCGCGGAAAGCGCGACCAGTTCCCATCCACTGCCGCAAGTCAGTCAGTACTTCCATGAAAAGAAGCGCCTAGAAGTTCTTTGCGTTTCTTCCAGTGCCAAACGAGTAGTGGCAAAATCAGAAGTTTTCGTTCTTCTGGATCCTGAACTTCCTCCAGTGTCGGATCTAAGAGAAGCGGAGAGCCGTGACATTTCTCTCGTTATTTGCAGCCTCAAGCCCGATGTGGCCAGGTCCTCTCAAGCCGAGCGAATGCAGGAGAAGATCGTTGATACGAACGAGGGGAATCAAACCCCATCTGAATTTGAGCAGCGAGCGTGCGCAATCCTTACCGGCGCCTTTAGCATAATTTCCGAGGGAGATCGCGAAGCTATCCTTGAGTACAATTTTGCAAGAGGATTCCCTCTTAACAACCCATTCCAGACGAAGTACTTCCACGTCGTTAGGAAATCCGTGCGCAACCTTCTCCAGGAGATTGAAGGTAGGAATGGAGTTCGATTGTGGTGTAGCGCTAGACGCAGCGGAAAGACCACGGCATGTAATGACCTAAGCGGTTCACTAGCGTCCTCCGAAACGGTGGTTCAGACATGCGAAGTACTACGGCAAGACGATTTGTCAGGGCGTCTTTACGGGCGAATCATTGACTGCATTGAAAATGAAGAGCCAATTGGTCGAAGGTTCCTCACTGACATCATAGACGAGGTTCGACAAGGCTCTGGCGCGGCCGCCAAGACTGTACTTGTTATCGATGAGTACGAAACTCTTTTTGGCCGACTAAGGGGAGCAGTGCGACGCCAAGAGGATATTAAATACTCTATCGTTTTCCCATTGCTAGATCAGATTGTCGAGTTCGCCCGTGAAAATATGGTAATACTCGTAGGGCAGCAACCAAACGCTCATTTTGTTTTCATGGATCAGAATAAGCTAAGCGCGTATGTAACCCAGGACTCATTCCCTCTGTTTAGGCATGCCACTGGATCAACAACCGGCGAGTTTGTCGATCTTCTTGCTAAAGTCATATCTGAGAGATTTGGATTCACTGCTGGTTTCGCGGACAAGCTGTTTCAGGAGACCGCCGGACATCCATTTCTAACAGTGAACATGATTGTATCGATGGTCGATTGGCTTATAGCAAGAAGGGTTAGAGTTAGCGATATTAGGTTCGATGCAAAGATGCTAGAGCAATACTTTGAGGAGGATCTTTCACACCAGGATGTTGCTCTTAATACAGAGTATCAGTTTTTCCTCGAGGCAGCTGCAGACGCAATGAGCGAGACAGGCAAGTCGTCAAATCCATGGCTCTGGTCGGTGTATAAAGCCATGCGTATGTTCGTCATAAGTTATGGTGTCCATGAGCGCTGCGAAATAGCAGAATTCTCAAGATCTTATGACAAGGCCGGGTTGAACTCGTCAGGCATATCCTCTTTGGAAATGCTCAGGACTGCAGAGGATGCAAATTTCTTCAAAATTGATTCGGACAATCTCGTTAGGCTGGCGATCCCCCTATTAGGTCGCATTACGGCAGCCGCAACCCCTAGGATCTGCTGAAATGACATCTATTACTACTTTTGTCGATTCGATCTCCGAATCAATTAAATCTTTCAACAAATTTTGCGTGGTCGTATATTGGCTTCAAGACGACACTGATCGAGAAGGCATCTTCCAAGAGCTTTCTGTGAGACTTGCGGGTACGCGCTTACTCCCCCATGTGCTTCGAACATCAGCTTTTCAGGATCCGAATGCGTGGGCTTCGGATGCCATGTCGATCTTAAGTTCACTGAGAAGCGATATTCTAAATTTGGATGACGACGGCCATGAATCGCCTCTTGGGGTTGTCGTTATTTCGCGAGGAAAAATGAATGTCGCGCAAGCCTCCTCGCCCGCGATTGCTCCGGATTGGCTGCCGGGCCACGGAGGGCGTGAAGTCATCGTTTTCGCACGGGATGTTCGATTGATTTCAACATGCTCCCTGTCCGCAGAGGAAGCTTGTATAGATTCAATTAAATCTTCGTTGTTTGGGCTTGAGCATGCACTACTGAAGATAGTGCGGACAAAGTTCGAGACTGAAAGGCACTTTGGTCAAAAGCTTTGGGATCAGGTCCTTAGGGAAAGATCCCGTTTAGAGAAGAAGTCACAATTTCCTGACTACTGGTCGAAAGGCCTTGACTCGGTTACAGATCCGTCCAGCTATAGGCCCAGTTTAACCTCTGGATGGTCGATGATATCCGCGATGTGGGATACATTTCTTTCTGCATCACCCAGTCAGCTGTTGGCAAAGTCGGACGCGTTTCGTGAGTACCTAACAATTGGAGCTGACTGGCTTCCTTCCAGTCCAGATCCGTCCCCACTGTTTCCTATTATGTTCCGCGGACCTGAAGATCACCGGAGGTCTGTCGAGGAACTTGCAGCACGCGGTGTCGTCCTCTCCGTCGGATTATCATGTCAACTCACGACTGCATCCGCACATGCTGACCAGTATGGCCGAGTGAGCGCTTCAACCCTAAGTGGCCTCTCGCAGGATCTCCGCCGGACTCTCGCTGCGGCAGAGCGGCAAGCTGGTTGGACTGCACAAGCCGCAACGAGGAATATTGAATGACGAAGTGACTGTGCCTATCGAAATGCCGTCCAGAACTGCCAGACCAGGACCGAAGGGAAGAGCAACGGAAGCGCCGTAGCAAGCCGATACTGCCTGTTCACTCCCAAATTCTTCAGTCAGATCAACCGATGAGGGGGCTGAGCTCAAGGCCCCCTCCTCCGTTAGATAAGGCTGCCAACCTGCGTCGCAGTAGTACACGATGCATCGCGGATACCAGTCGTTTGATGTGCTTATTGACGCTCTCCTGGACCTGAAACGGGGTGGCTAGACCTGAAGCCTCCTGAGTAGCTACGCAACGATAGATTGAGCTTCCTTGCAACAATAGCTGCAGCCGCTGCGCGCGGTAAGTTGATCAAACTTTGGTTGCGTTGCAACCAAAGGTTGAGCCTCACAACTCAAAGGCTCTTTAGAATCAGAGTAATACACATCAGGGCTTGAGCAAGGGAAATCAATGGTTGCCTCTATTCAGAATAGGGCAAACAACACATAGTGTCCCGCTCTCTTCCCAGCGGCATACACTTTACTCGCGCTCACCTTGGGACGTCTCGGCGGCCACGACAGTCCGCTATCGCAATTTAGAGGTAGCATGAGCCAGGTACCTCAATGGTCCGAAAGCATGACCACGCAGCTTGCAAAGGATGATCGCAACCTTGTCGGTCCAGCCTTGCGAACATTCGCCGGGCTCGCTAAGAGTTGGTCCCTTACGGAACTGGAACAAAAAGCGCTCCTCTGGCAGCCTCCGAGCGTGTACAAGGACATGCTTGAAGATGGCGATCTCTTCGATCTTCATCCAGAGGTGCTTGAGCGGATCAGCTACCTTCTCGGCATCTACCGTGCACTCCATACGATATTTCCCAATCGACAGCAGGCCGACAGTTGGATCCGCCGGCAGCACTCTGCCTCGCCGTTTCAAGGATCCACGGCGCTAGCATTTATGTGCAGCGATCGGATAGATGACCTTGCAGCGGTCCGGCAGCATTTGGAGGCTGGGGGCTCACTTGACCCATAGCCCGCAGCAAATTTTGAGCGTCCGAGAAGCCAGTGCTCTCGGCGATCTCTGCCAACCCAAGCCTTGTACCGGAGCTAGCGGAGCATCCGATCATGGTGGGTGGCTGGCATCGGCCTTGTTCGCATGAGGTGAGATGCACTCATCGAGTGCACTTTGCTAAGGAGTCAAGAGAGAGGGGGGCATACGCCCCCCACTCCGCGGCACTGAGCAAAGACCGCTTCTGCGTAGCACTAGCTTATGTCAGTCCGATGGGAGCCTCTAATCGACCGTCGTGGCCGCCGATGGAAGGTAAAGACATCACCCATGCGTTCACGGCCGCATTGACGAAAGGCCTCAGCCCGCGCTTGGTTGCTGAAGCAGAACACCAGGTAGCGCTTGGAGAAAAGTGCGCGGTTGGACTTGCCTGCTAAGACCTGAAATCCTTCCAGAGAGAGAGCGAATGCGCGCAGCATGCTCATCAATCTGAATCGCCCAGGGTTCCGTAGCCGCCGTTCACGGTTACGTCCAACATTGCCCCGAATCTGATTGCTACTCAAAACTGGGTGCACGTCGGGTGGCAGGTCGGCCTACGATGCCGGCCCCTCTTCGTCAGCCTCTTCGTCGTCAACAACACCATCTGC
The DNA here is from genome assembly GCF_052045085.1 of Stenotrophomonas sp. 22385. NCBI lineage: Bacteria > Pseudomonadati > Pseudomonadota > Gammaproteobacteria > Lysobacterales > Lysobacteraceae > Stenotrophomonas > Stenotrophomonas sp. 22385. The sequence goes on along the minus strand of NZ_JBQEOG010000007.1, from coordinate 250,365 downwards.
CTCCCCGGCAACGAACCCGCACATCTCCATGAACATCCAGGCGCGCATCCAGTTGTTCACCTCGTCGACTTTCAGGGTGCTAACGTCTTCGTCGCTTCCGCCCGCCTTGCGAATGTACAACGCTTGTAGGGAGGCCACGTACGCCTCGCGGAAGATGCCGGTCGGGCGAAAGCCAAAGTTGTGCGTGAAGACCACTTCTTGAAGCTCGTGAACCATACCATCCCATAGAGGCACCTCGCGCTCGCATTCGGTTCCGTGCGCCAGGCAATCGTCAATAGCGCGCTTGGCGAGGCGCAGCAGCCGACCATCGAAGGCGTACCGCGGGCTATCCATGAAAATGTCGCGATGCTGTTCGTCCATCTGCTCGAGCATCGGGACTGAGCGCTCGGGATCGGCCACCAAGAACGGGTTGACGGCACACACAATCAGGCTATTGCGGTAGTACCGAGGGAGCTCTTTCCAGGGCTTGCGGACGAACACGAATCCGTGCAGCTGCTCGGCCTCCATTAACTGCGCGGCATACGTACTCAGGGCGCCCAACGCCTCGCGGGTGTAATCGTTGAGGTTTCCCTCATCCTCCTCACTGTCATACCAGCCTTCTAGGTCGTGGAACGAGGCGACAACGCAGCCCATCGCCTGGTGCGATAGCAGCCTATTTGCGAAGTAGCGGAAATCCTCATCTGTCGGGACATACAGCTCCAGCTTCAAGCTTTCAAGCGTCTGCTCCGAAAAGATTGGGCGGTAAGCGATGACGTCCCGATTGGAGATGAGCAGGTCATACAGGTACGCATGGCGAGTAATTTTCGCCCCCATGGGCGCCACCAAAACGTTGGCGATGTCTGCCGGCCCCGAAAGCGCAAACATTTGGGCGATGTAGTTGCTATAGGCTAGTAACTCAGAGAACGCGTTCCGTTCGGATGAACTGCCGACCTTGAGCTCAAGTACGAAAATGCCGTCTTCGTGGTAACCCAACAAGTCGAGCTGCATCGGCTTGGTACTGTCCGTGGGTAGGTCGACTTTGCTACCGACGAACGTTCCGTAGCGAACGCTATCGTGGATGCGATCGATGCGCTGCAAAGCGCGCTGCTTGATGATGCGCCACAGCTCGAAGCTGCCCTCCTCATCTTCTACTTCGGGCAGTAAGGCGCGGCCTTCCAAGGCTTGAGTCAGCTCGGTCGAGTCCATCACGACCGTTTCCATGCCCATCGCCAACAACTGCTCGTGTACTTGTTCTTCAGAAAAGGGGATGGCCACGCAATCGCTCCCGTTGTGGTTCGCCGATGATGACATCATCGAATGCATCCATGGCACCGCCGAGCGGCTGACGATATCCGACGCTCGCTGGCGCAGCGGCGGCTCAACACGGCATTCGATGTCTCCTTTTGGCCGGAAGCGGACACCTTGCCCGGCGGCTTCCGGGAGGCATCTGTCTGAGGGATACGCTATCTCTAGCAGTCCACCCGAGAGATAGATGCTCGACACCGCCTCGGAATCTCTGGACGCGACGGCTGACTTCGCGATCTATGCTTTCTCGCTCTTGGCGGAGAAAAGCTCTGCAGCCCATGCTATGAATGCTTGGACGATGGGCGATCCATAACGGTGGTGCGGGTAAAGGATCGAAACCGGCACCGACGGCGGACGCCACCGCTGAAGCACCTCAACCAGGCTGCCATCCTGCAACTGCTTCTCGACCAGTACGCCTTGCAACTGTGCCAGGCCGTATCCCTTCATGCACAGCTTGATGTACAGCTCGGTCTCATTGACGGCGACCGAGCCCTCCACTGGTACTACCTGTCTCTTCCCATCAGCTGAGAAGAGCAGGCTGCCACCGCCCCTCGAACCAGAGGAAAAATGGTGGACTGCGCGGTGCCCGGCGAGGTCTTCAAGTGATTGTGGGACGCCATACACCTCCAGATAGCTTGGTGCGGCGCAGGTGATCCAGCGGAAGTTCCCCAGCGGCCGGGCTACGAGGCTGGAGTCTTCCAGCGGCCCGGTCCGGATCACGCAGTCCACACCCTCCTGGACGAGGTCGACCGGCCGGTCACCCACGCCGATCATCAGATGGACCCCGGGATACTGACGGCGAAAGCTGTCCAGGTTCGGGAGGAGTATCGAGTGCGCGAGGCCGCCTGGCATGTCGATCCTCAACCGCCCCCGCAGGTCCTGTGGCGACGACTTCAGGCCGGTTTCCGCCTGTTCGATCTGGTTGAGGATCTCGCGGCACTGCAGGTAGTAGCGCTCGCCTTCCGAAGTGGGGCTGACGCTGCGCGTGGTCCGGTTGAGCAGGCGGACGCGCAGGTGCTTTTCCAAGCCCTTGATCAAGCCCGTGACGGTGGAGGGGGGCATGGAGAGAGCCTCGGCGGCACGCACAAAGCTCTTCGCTTCTACCACCCGCACGTACGCCTGCATCGCCAGAATCCGATCCATTTCGCTTCCACCCTACAGTTGACGGTCACCTCGATCCTGATTATGCGCGTTCTACGAATAATAAAAACGAAGAGCATGGATTTTTCGCAGGGTCAGCGTGGCATAGAGTTCACGCCAGCCCAGAAATCGACCTTGCCCCAATGAGCACCCTCCCGCGAGACATTCTTCAGCAACCGACAACCGCAGCGGCCGAAAAGACGTTCATCCGTGGCGCAACCATCATCAGCATGGACCCGGCTGTGGGCAACCTCGTGAAGGGCGACATCCTGGTCTCCGGTCGGACCATCACTGCCGTTGGCGAGAACCTCAGCGCCGAGGACGCGTTCGTCATCGATGCCAAGGACATGATCGCCATCCCGGGCATGGTGGACTCCCACCGCCACGCCTGGGAGGGTCAGCTGCGCCGGATCAACTCCAACGCCGAGACCTTGGAGCACTACTCCAACGCCACGCATTTCTCGTTCGCAAAGCATTACCGTCCGCAGGACATGTATGTCGGCACCTTGCTGTCCGCGCTGGGCGCAATTGATGCTGGCATCACTACGGTCATCGACAACTCCCACAACAGCCGCACAGCCGCGCACTCCGATGCATCGGTTGAAGCTCTGCTCGATGCCGGCATCCGTGCGCTGCATGCATCAGGCGCTCCCGTGTCCGGCACTTGGGACCGCGCGCATTGGCCGGGAAACCTCGCCCGCCTGCAGGAAAAGTACTTCAAGGACCCGGCCAACGACCTGGTCACATTGGCGACCATGGCCAACATCGAGCCGGAGCTCTGGGCCGAAGCACGCCGCCTGGGTATCCCGATCGTCACCGAGTTCTTCGGTGAACAGATGGGCGCCCAGCTCCCTCAGTTGCATGCGCAAGGGCTGCTGGGCCCGGACAACATCTTCAACCACTGCACCTGCCTGAAGGATGAGGGCTGGGAGATCCTTCGCGATGCCGGTGTGCACATCAATGTCTGCCCGCGCTCGGATGCCCACTACGGTATCGAGGATGGCATGTTCGCCTGGGATGCGGCGGTTCGGCACGGGCTGCGACCCGGCTTCAGCGTTGACAACGAGACGTCCTACAGCGGCGACATGTTCATGGAAATGCGCGTGGCCTATTACCTGGAGCGCGTGCTGCGCGTCAATGCACGTCCCCCGCGTAGTGCCGGCACCCCACAGGATCCGCTCAATTCCCACCGCCTGCTTGAAGCCGCCACGCTTGATGGCGCGGCCTGCGCAGGGCTGCAGGACAGGATTGGCAGCCTGACGCCGGGCAAGCAGGCCGACATCGTGCTGTTCCGCACCGGCGACATCAACCTGTATCCGTCCAACAATGCGTTCGGAACAGTGGTGCATGCGGCGGAGCGCAGCAACATCGACACCGTGATGGTCGGCGGCCGGGTGCTGAAGCGGGGCGGCGAAATGTGCGGCCTGGACATGGGCAAGTTGCGCGCTGCGGTGGACGAATCCTGCGCGCACCTGTTCTCGGCTGCCGGCTACACGCCGGACGCGTTCGGCACTTCCTTCCCCGTTCTAACCAATCACTGAGAGTAAACATGAACAGCTTCGGTGCCTGGGCCTTTCCACTGGCAATGGTTGCGGGAATGGCCGTCACATTGCAGACCACGTTCAATGGTCAGTTGGCAAAGGGCCTGGGCGGCGATCCTGTTGCAGCCGCCATCTTCTCCTTCATGGTGGGGCTGTTGTCGCTCACTCTCGTCGGTCTCGTACGGGGCAACACCCTCGGCCTGCTTGCAGGCATCCCGGCGCAGCCGGCCTGGGTGTTGCTGGGGGGCGTGATGGGCGCATTTGCGCTGCTCAGCAACGTCATCCTGGTGCCCCGTATCGGCATGGCCGCCCTGGTGGGGCTGGTGATCGCCGGGCAGCTGCTGTCTTCGTTGGCCATCGACCATTTCGCATTGATGGGTTCTGCCCATCGTCCCGTCTCCCTCATCAAGCTTGCAGGCGCGCTGGTCATGCTGGCCGGACTTGCAATCTCGCTGTTTGGAGATCGCTGGTCCAGGTTGCTTGTGTGATTGCTCGAGGAACGGTGCAGGCGGCCGCGCGCTCGAACCCTGGCTTGACCGAAAACGTCCGCTTCTGGCCGGAAGCGGACGTCGCTCCTGAGTCGAGCAGCCATGGTCTCTAGCGTGGCAGACCTTGCGGGCTAGGAAGCGAAGCAGCAATAGCTGCGGATGCATTAGGCTCATTGGCGCCTTTCTCTTCGCGCAATTGACCAGATTGGACTGTCTAATCGGCGATGTGAACTGCCACGCAAATGGGGAAACGCAAGAAAAGCCCGCAGCTTGGCGCATACGGGCTTTCCATTGAATTGCTACTTGTCCCCTGGAGGAGGATTACGAATTCACTTCAGCGCGGAATGCAATCTCGATCAGCTGTTCGGGGAAGGCGAGCGCGGACACGCCGATGAGATTGCTGGCCACCTGCGGGACTGCCTGGCCGTAGACGGCTGGCCTGACCTTGCCGCTGGCGGCGAACGCGGCCGGTACGTCGATTACGAAAAGGGTTTCCTCCACCACATCTGCCAGCGACGCACCCAGCTCGGCCAGCAGCACCTGGGCGTTCTCATAGGTGCGCTTCATCTGCGCCTCCATGGTGTCGAAATTGGCAGGCTTCCCATCAGCCCCCAGAGCAGCCGGAGCCACCAGCTGGCCCTCCGGCGTGTGCGAGAGCTGGCCCGACACGAAGATCGAATTGTTCACGCGCACGGCCTGCACGTATCCATAAGCCGATTCCCACGGCACGCCAAAGCTGGCCGTCTTGCGGTTGGAGGCGCTCATTTCGTTGTCCTTCCTGTGTAGAAGGCGCCAGTGTGCCGGTAGACGAGGTTGCCTACCTGCCCCGAAAGGGTAATACGAGAGCGCCTGCGCAGGCCCCGGGTGTCCATCTCTGGCCAGGAGCGGACATCGGCGGCGCAGGGGATTAGGGATGTTTATCGAGGGTAGGGCGAACGTCCGCTTCTGGCCGAAAGCGGACGTCGATTGCGAGTAGCGCATTACGTCTGGGGACGAATCATCTTGATCCGGACTGATATAGATGGTTTAGAGCCCCTCAATGGCGATCGTCGGCCATTGCAGTAGCACCAGGCGAGCCCTTAATACGTTCGTGCGCTGGGCTGTAACAGATAGGTCTGACCGTAACCGGCACGTGTTACGGTTAAATATCGATGTTACGGTCGCTTGTATGAGCGACCTCGACGCCACTGCTCGCTACCTCCAAGAACTGCTGCCCGACGTTGTCGGTGAGCTCGAACACTGGACCAGTTCCACTGCGCGCACTTTGCCCCACTTCATAGCCAGCCTGTTCGACCTGGCCGAGATTGATCTGCTGGGCCACCGGATGCTGCGGTCCAACGTCCCGACGGAGACGCTGACGGAGCCGATGCCACCTTTTCGGGTGATCGGGCAGGTAGCAGCCTCTTAACGAGAGACCCTTCACAGCTGGACAAGCGTGAAGGGGTCACGTGCGCGATCTCCCTGAGCGCCAGTCCTACCCTTTGACCATTGCAACCAGAGGTTTTCTGCTCTCCGGCAACCATAGGTGCAGCAAAAGTGAAAACCTATGGTTGCGCGTCTATGAGTGCGTTCAAGCGTCCAAACAGTCGCACCTTCCGCATGCGATTCGGTAACGCCCCCCCCCGCCTTCGAGCGACATAGCTGCTCTGTGCTGATCGTTGGCTTGGTACAGAGGGAGGCATAGGAAGCGCAAAGCTCCAGTAAACCGTCAGCGCTATGAATCATGGGTCGCCGGGGCGGTGTCGGCCATTTGCTCACGGACCTAACGGTCCCCATTTGGCTACAGCTTCATCAGGCTCTTAGGCCCAGTTCTCACGCTCGACGGGTATGGCTGAGAGGCGTTCAAGCAAATCGGTGGCCGTGTTGGACAAAGGCATTAGCGGAGGACCTGCCCAGGCACCCGTATCAAGCTCGACGACGACGTCAATTCCCAAGGCGGATTGGAGCAAGCGACGCACTCCGAGAACCTCCTGCTCTCCTCCGTGCGCGCGGCAGGACGGGCTCACTGTGCATTTCCTGCGTGGCTTCTTCTGATAACACACGGAGGCAGCTTGAACGCCCGTACAGAACCCCTGCCTGAGTGCGCAAAATCACAGAGGCGCTGCGCTGCAATGCAGCATGAATGTTAAATGAAAATTTATCTGAGCATGCAAGCTATTGATGTGCATGGGAGCGCGCGTGAAATGTTTCATCTGAAACGTACCAGCAGGCTCACGATCTAGCGATCGGAAAAACGAATTGCTAGGGTTCACCCCGATTTCGGTCCTGGCGACTTTTGCGGGAATGCACCTTTGCGCTCAGCGAAATGAAGTACCAACACTTCTGCTCATAAAGCAGAGGTCCGGGATCCGTCCGTACCTACTTCAATGGGGAGTTCCCGCTGTACTAGCAAATCTATGGATCGGATCGCTCAGTGAGAAAGACAACACCAGGGATGCGTTCGCGCGCGACGTCCGCATCCTCTACCACTACTTCTCCAGCGTGGAGACGGACCTAGAGTCTCGCCTGGTCAGTCTGAAAGGAATAACCAAGAACGAGGTCGTCGGGGCTGCGCAGCTACTGTGCGTGAGAGATGGGAAAAGCTTGGCGAGAGCTACTTGCACACGGAGGCTTGAAGCCATCCGGTCGTATCTACGCTCAGTCCAAGACCATGTTCTGTCCACCCAAGACCTATCCAAGGATGAGCTTCATGGTGTCAGCGTCTACTTCAGCGCAGTGGAGAGGAAGTTTGCGAGCGCATTTAAGAAGCATATCAACCGTGGCGCGTGCTCTGTCCACTCGAGGGTCCTATCCGAAGAAGAGATCGAGCTGATCCACCTTATCATGCATCCGGAGTCCGAACTCAATCCATTCGTAAGCTACCCCATAAGAGCACGCAACTATTGCATCTTGAGGGTCGCCTGTGAAGCCGCCCTGCGGCGGTCAGAGCTCGTACTACTGGAAACGATGGACGTGAACCTATCCGGAAGTCCGACCATCTCCGTCAAGCGTCCGACACCCAGGGTCATCGGACAGCGCCGCGACAGGTCAGCCCTGAAGACGCAAACCAAGACCCTTCCATTGAGTTCAGAATTGGCCAACCTATTGGCAACATACTTGGATGGTTGCCGGCCGGAACTAATCGGCAAGGGGACGGTAAGTACTGCGCTATTCCCAAGCACTGCCGACGGAAAGCGTCTGTCCGGATCCTCAATAAACCGGCTCTTCTCCAAAGTCACATCCGTGATTGGAGCGGAGGCAGCACTTCGTTTGCATCCGCACGGACTTCGTGCCACCTCGACCACCATGCAACGGAAGCGTCTGCAGACGATAACGGAACTATCTGACTCTGATCTTCTGCTAGCGCTCTCCTATCACGGAGGTTGGGCACCGGGTAGCCAGTCTGTTCAGCTCTACACGCGACTTGCCATTCAGGAGAAGGTAGAGCAGCTTCTTGGGTTTCGCTCAAAACCTGCGGAAGGCGCGAAGTGAAGCGCGCACTCCCACCAGCACAGTTGCGCCTGGTGGCTGCAAAGGCGCTTGGGGAAGATGTTGACGAATTTGACTATAGGATCGCTTCCCCAAGCGGGCAAAGCATTGAAGTGGTTACGCCAGAGGGGCAATGGCCGACAGCACTGTTCATCGAACCTATTGGCTCTGGCACGCAGAAAATTCCATGGGCTGGCCAGATCCACAGCAATCCGCTACTTGAGTGGATCGTCAGAAGCTGGCTGATCGATCGACTCCAGGCGGCGCTGCACGTCCGACCAATTCAGTTGCTCCTACGCAGGATCTCTGACGTGCAAGTATCAGCGATTGACGCGCAGTCTGTTGAGCGGGCGCTGTCTGCATGGATTGACGAGATCGCGATTGCGGATGCGGCTGAGAATCGGGACGAAGTTCCCATGGTCGGCGTCCTGCTCTACCAGTGGGCGCTAGAGATTCAGGCTGTACCCGGGTTCAGCGACTGGACGTTGCATAGGCTTCGGGCGCTGGCTTGGACTGGGAGAAGGAAGAGATATGGACAATTAGCGACACTCCGAGATCCCGTTGGCGGCCCGTACACGCGCCCTGAGTTGGCGAGAATCGAAGCCGCAATCAGCTCCTCTCCCGCAGTCAGCAATCGACAGCGCGCCGCGTTCTATCTGTGCCGGGACTGGGGGCTTAGGCCAGTACAGCTGGCCCTCATGCGCGCTAGTGACTTTGGCGAGGATAGCTTCGGTCCCTTTGTCGATGTACCGAGTGTGAAAGGCCAGCGATCCAAGCTGCGCCGTGCAGATGGGAACTTGGTTAGACGACACATTTCAAACCAAGCGGCGGAAGCCGTTCGCATGCAAGTGGCTGAGGCTGAGTCACAGGTATCCATACTCCGCGAAAAAGTAGAGGGGTGCCTCAACGAGCTTGGAATAGAAAGATGCCCAGCGCCATTGCCATTGTTCCCACGACGCGAGAGGCCGGACGCCGGACTTATGCGGTTCTGCGAAGATTCGGCACTCTATCCGTACACCCTACATGCCACCGGCGGAATGATATGCAGAGAAATTGGAGACATCGGTAAAGCCCTGGCGCTTGTGCAGGACGAAGAACTTGCAGGTCTAACCGGAGATTCATTCGTTACGATTCTTGCGTATCGACTCAGGCGGACCAAGGGCACATCGATGGTCCTCATGGGCTGTTCGCGTGAAGAGGTCGCCGAAGCTTTGGACCACGCAACGCCTTGGTCCGTGGAACATTACTTTCGGTACAGCACCGAAACGCACGATCTAATCAACGCAACGGCAGCGTCAAGCCAAGAGATCGTCCAAGCGGCCAACATGTGGGAAGGCCGGTTCTTTCAAGATGCACTTGCGGAAACTAGTGATCGACCTGTCGGCGGGCTGGGGCGTTGCACGCTTAAGGCTCCTTGTCCGAAGCACCCACGCATCAGCTGCTATGCGTGCCATCGATTCCGTCCAGATAGGAATGCGGACCACTCAGCAGCACTCAAAGAGATTGTGGCGTACGACGAATTGATGCGGCAGCAAAGTACCGGGCCTGTACGGAATCAGCTCTCTCTGGAAGTTCTGGGAGCCATGAGCTTGGTACAGCATCTCTGCCGCGAAGACGGAGGCGGGAATGACCAAGGACCTCAGTGAATCCGCAGCACGGGTACTCAACGCTGTCGAAAGCGAGAGCCGTGGGCGATTCAGGGCGCTTGTAGACTCCGGTCTGATTAGCGGTGCCTACGATGACCCAGCTTGGACCTACCGGGGGTCCTCAGTACTGTTCTGTGAAGCAGGCGGCAAACACTCTGGCTCGGCCAGGCAGCCGGAACTTGATTCGCTCTCAGGAAGAATCGCGCGGGCTATGGTCGTTGATCAGATCTCCTCAGGGCGAAGACCGTCCACTGCATTGGTCAGAGGTAGGGCTATCACATTCAGCCTGCTAGCAGCGATTGTGAATGAAGAGCCTGTCTCTTGGTGTGGACTCACGCGGGCTACGTTCACCCGGCTCCTAGCAAGAATCAAGGCCGACCCAGGCATGAGCGAAGCAACGGTCTACAACCGTGCGGGTTCGCTACAAGCAATAGTTGAATACTTGAACAGGCTACAGGTACGGATAGACGGGAAGGAGTTCCGTTTCCTTACCAAAGTCATCATCTGGAGTCATAACGTTGAGAATCCAATTAGAAAAATTGAGGACCCGGAGTCGGCGGAGTTCAGTAGACACTCCCGATCAAAGCACAGGCCAGACATCGCCATAGCCTTGGCTCGCGCTCGAAACGCCATCGTCTCTACCCCTACGATTGAGCCTGCGCCTGGATACGACCGCATCAGGCTAGAGGCACTTGCTCCAGCATTAGCAGTGGGTGCTCGGATAGGAGAATGCACATCACTCTCGGTACGTTGCATTGACAGAAGAGTTGGCGCGGGCTACACGCTTCTTCGGCAGACTGTAGAGAAGTCAAACGACGCGGCGTCGGTCCCAGTTCCAGAGGTGTGGGAAAAGGCGTTGGTGGAATCCGTTAGCTACTTGTTGGATGCCTGCGCGGAAGCCAGGGCTAGAGCGCGTCTCATTGAGGAGGAAGGGTTCGCCTTCCTTCGCGATAGCTTGGATGCGCTACGCAAATTACAGGGTCTATCGCCCGCACGACTCGCCCAGACAAAGCTGTCTGGCTGCGAAGATATCTACTTTATCGATGAATTTTGCGCCTGTTTTGACGTGAGCGAAAAGACGTTCAATGCTGATGGTCGGTACAAAGAATGCCTGATAGCTCTCCCAAAGCCGACTGCATCAGTGGTCGTACAGTGGCTGGATGATCGCTTCTCCTATTGGGACTGGGGCTTATTTACCCACACGGTGAAGGGGAACATATCCAACGGCCTCTCTGTCGATGGGCTAGTTAAAGGAAGCGGCGCGGACCGCGCATCCGTTAAAAGGATGAGCTGGTTCATCACCGATCTGCGCGTTCTTCTGCGCGATATGAGTGTAGAAGGCGCTTTTAGTGCGGCACCTTCAGAGATTCTTGTCGAGCGCTTCCGCCTGCGATGGATGAAAATTCGGAAGGCTGCGCTTTCTAACCGGGGAGGCGCACATGCAACAGGAGTGGTACTCAGTAGGCTTGAAAGCGCACTTCGGGAGAGGTATGCGAAGCTTCTGTCGCAGCACTTCTCTGAGAACTTCTCGGCCCACGGAAGTCACTCTGGCGGAGGCTTCATCGCAACGTCTCCCCCTGCTGGCGTCCCCCGGCGACTGAGTGACCACCTTATCGTAGTGTGGGACACGCAAACATCGCTTGGAAATAGAAAGGGTTTCCTGCCATCTCCGCTGCGCAGGCCGGACATCTACAGGTACCTTAGCGACAGCTCGATTCAGAAGAGCATCTTTCGGAGAGCGAACATTCGCGATGATGATGGAAAAGTTGTGGCATTTAGTCCCCATATGATTCGACATTGGGTAACCGATGCAATGCTACGGGCCGGCGCGAATGAGCTAGTGGTAGATGCTTGGATGAATCGAGCGCCGCGGCAAGGCAGGCAATACGACCATCGAACCGCGAAGGAACGCGCTGAGCAACGTCGGTGGATGTACCTTGATAAAGGATCCGAACCTAACGACTTCCTCGGCAGGAGAGTAAGGGAGCTCCGCTCATCGAACGTTAGCGAGGAAGATATCCAGTCCATCGTCGACAACAAATTGTCGATCCTGCATATCACGCCCTACGGCACCTGCTCACGCGAACTGTATACCTCCCCTTGCGATAGAACCCTTGTTTGCATTCGAGGCTTTGGAACGAACGGCGCCTGTAAATCATTCCAGGTCGATACAACCGATCAAGACGCGAGACGGAACATTGAACAATTGCGCGCCAGCCATCAACGGATGCTGGGAGTATTGATGCCGAACTATCACACGCTAGGCGCGCGTCTCGAAGCTGAGCTTGATCACAGCGAGCCACTGGATCAGCACGTCGAGTTCCTCTTGGACGTCGTGCGCTCATGTGAGCGGGTTCTAAAGCACTATTGTGATGCACAACCGCAGGATAGGAAGAGCATTGACATGAAGGTGATATAGGACATGCAGAAGCGTGCTTTACCTCGCTGGAGGGCGAGAGCACTCGTTGTCGTTGAGGAGATGGAAAGGGGAGTCGGACCCGAACGGGGCCTGAGTCAGCTTGCCAATCTCATCGGAGTAAGTCGGCAGACCCTGTGGCGGGATGAGGAGCTATCCGCACGGATAAGAATCGCCATCGCTAAACGAAAGTCAGGGCGGGTCCAGCCGAAGCGTAGGGGGCGTTCGGAACAAACAACAGTCCTCCTCTTGGAAGTGCAGCAATTGCGCGAGCACGTAGAACACCTTGTAGCGGCCATCGTATCGGCGTGTGAGCGCCTTCAAAGCGACGGGATTGACCCTAAGCACTATTTCACGGAACCGACGCCTCCTAAAGTCGCCTCCCCTAGATCGAGCAAGCGGTAGCGGAGAGTGCTGCCTTCCCTCCGTCAGCCCAACTTCAGTTTCGGTGTCGCCAAAGGAATCGGTGCTTGGAACGCGCGTCCTTAGAGAGGCCTATCGCTTTTTCCGTGAGGTTCTTGCCAACCTTCGCTTGTCCGCAGCCGACTTAGCGATAGCTATGTTGAGATCGCGTTGGAACCTCTTTGCCATCTGAGCGGTCTGCTCGTAGAACGCCGGTGCTCCTCTGCCTCGTACCTTTTTGAGAAGGGCCATGATCGTCGGGGAGATTCCAAGACGACGATGCAGCATGAAGTACTTCGTCTGCTTGGATCCAACGTAGGACGCGAACCCGGCGAAGAGAATGCAGAGCTGAAGCCAGAGTGACGCAGAAGCAGAGAATTCGTTGGAGAGGATTTCGATCAGCACCCAGCAGGATGCGACGAGTAGTCCAGCGGGAAGCGCCATCAAGACTAGCCTCCGAGGGAGATTCATATTCAATATGCCCGACGGATCCTTGGCTCGAGCCAGTGAATCCAGTGCGCAGATGAACATCGGGAGACCCAAGCACGCGACGTCGATACTTGACAGAGAGTAACTGGTCCTCGCAAGAGAGAAGATCACAAGCAGGACCACAGCTAGCGCCAGCACGGACAGGAGGTCGGAATGGAGTTCTGCATAGAATTTTCTTAGGAATTCATTATTCTTTCGGTAATGCGAATTGAGGAGGTCGATCACGTAGATCATCGAAACCCCCCAGAAGACGTCGACTAAGCCAATGAAGGGCACTGCAACTGCAAGCGGCCATCCCTTTTGAAGCAAATACGGCGTCAGGGCTACCAATCCCCAAAGTAGCGATCCCACCACCGTCAGCATAAAAACTATGTGCATAGTGCGCTCTATTGACTCTGTAGGAACGCTATCGGCGGACCACATCGAATCTTTATTATGCCAGTTCGGCTCTAACGGCTTAGCGCCTGACACTGCCAGCGTTTGATAGTCGAACCTCGCAGATGTGCGATTGGGCGAAGGCGGAATCCCGTAGCCTCATGCAGAAGTACTGCATGAAGCCCATTGGCACCTACAGAACCTGACACTATCTCCCCTGTAGAACAAAGAGCGGAAAATATCTCCCCCGTTGTTGGGGACATCCATTTTGCAAAGTGCGGACGCACCGTTTGGATCTAGGCTGTTGGCGATGTAGATGACCACAAAGCGCCAACACTAACGTCAGATTGTCGTGATGCGGACTGCCCCGTCAACGAAGAGGATCGGCCGAACGACATTCAAATGTTTACTATTGGCTTCATCAACGAGAGTTAAGAATAGACGTGACTGGCGAGCAGTCGTCTAACCACGTTATTCGTCCACATTGTCGGTGGGCGTCTTGCGCACTAGATTCTCGGTCGATAGACCGCCACGTACAGAATTGGCCAAGGCTGTAGATACACTCACTTTTATGTCGGGAAGTGCCTTGGTTATGTGGGCGTAGCCCCACCAGGTGCCGGCTACAGCACGAGGCATCAGTGCTTATTACGCAGAGTGATCGTCCAACGCGGTTCTTTGACAGGGGGCGCAATGTTGCCAGCTTCACCATGCTTCGTCTTATAGGCTGTAGATTGATCGTCTTGCCACATCAAGCTTTAAGCTCTGTCAGTTGGTCACTGGGCCCCATGGGTGCGCCAATCACTAGCTGACCCTTTCGATTCGTAGAAGTAGCTCTTCGAGGGCGCGATCGAGGCCATCATCCTCGGCAGGATAGGGTGACGCAAAGAGCGGGAGTTTGACCCAAAGATGCTCTTGCCCAGTGTGCACGTACGCGCCATGATCATCCAGCAGGAGCGCATCACCAAGCGTGGGCGAGACAAAGCGAAGATCTTTTGTCGCCCCATGCCAGTTGGTATAGGCAAGTGCTGGGAACCAAGTGGGTGCGGCTCCCTCGCGAACAAGAAGCCTTGCTATAGATTGGAAGCGATCCCTTGGCACAGTCGTAAACATTACAAGCTGATCAAATAGCGCCGCTACTTCCACGAGGAATCGATGGAGACCGGGGCGTGGGAATTGGCTGATGGCATTTGAGATGAGTGTCCCTTCCAAGTCCAGCGCCAGGATGGTGGGCTTCATTGTTTCCTCGTCATTTCATTTTTCATGTCTTCGTGGAGCGGCGGAGGTGTTCTTGAGTCGCGGCAGGGCTTAGTTGCGCAGCTGTTGAGTGTGAGCCCCATGAAGACTGGTAGATCAACGGCTGGGGCCTCATCGGCAACTAGTCGCTACGGCGCAGGTCTTCGACCGTGAGGATCCGGCTGCGTAGAAATGCGTCGCGGGTGCAATGTGCTAGCCGATAACACGACTTGCCCAAGCTCGAATGAACGCCTCCTGCTCCGGGGTCTCTATAGCACCAGGACGCGCCATGCGGACTTTGATCATTGCGTCTTCACTATCGGTGGCAGCGCCGCTTTGCAGCAGTAACATGGAGGCCACTGTACCGGCTCGGCCGAGTCCGCCTTTGCAATGCACCACAATCTTTGCCCCTTCGAGGAGCTCCCTTGAGAACATCGGCCCAAGAGCAGTCCATGGGTCGAGCAGGCGCCTGTCTGGTGCCGCCCCATCTTTGATCGGCAGGCCATGCCAAGCTAGGCCGTGGTGCGAGGCGCGCTCCGCAAGTGATGTGATACGCAGCTCATGGAACTCCGAAGGCTCTAAAAGGGAAACTAGGCGTCGAGCACCCCAGATACGAATTGCGCTGAGATCAACGTCTAGATCCCGAGCCCACGCGCCGGTCATTGCGGTCTCTTGATACTTGCCGGGAGCGAAGGTAACGCCAATTGCGCCTCCTTGCGTTCCGACGCAGATGGTCCCTATGCGTAGTGGATCTGTATGACTTGTCTTCAACGTAGCGCTCCAAGGCTGGCATCTATGCACGATGATCGGGGGCGGCACCGAGGCTTCGGCGGGTGGATAGCCACGATAGCCACGGAGGAAAGGGGCTAGCGCCCCTCCCTGCCTTGCTGCGCGCGCAGCTCTAGCCTCGCGTCCGAGAGGAATTTGTGCATGGAAATCCGTGAATAGAGCGCTGGTGTTGGGATTTCACAGCTGAGTTGCTTGCAAAGCGATCTCGCAAACGCTAGCTGTGCCTTAGAGGGTGGCTTTAGATCCCAATCCGTCAGGTCCGGAATGATCTTCGCAACCTCTTCTCCAAGGCGAATCTGGAAACCTCGCCTGTCCCCCTGTTCCTGGACGCGGGCAAGCTGGCTGGCGATCTGCGAGCTACTGTCTCGAGGCAACGGGATTTGAATGGTGAGGTTTAGGTCGGTGCAAACGAGGTACAGATCCATGCATGGGGCCAAGTGATACATATATGTAGACTACATTTAAGGGCGTAGTGTTAAAAGTGTCTGCCTCCTACTTTTCGCGAGATGGAGAAAGACATAGTCGTAGAGGCCTTGGCTCGCGTTATCCGCTCAAGGCGTGTTGAGCTTGGCTACAGCCAGGATTCATTCGCCGATCACATCGGAATGCATAGGTCGTACTACGCAGCGTTAGAGCGCGGCCAGCGCAACATGACCTTGGCCACGCTGGGACGCGTTAGTCGTGGCCTGGATTCGACTCTGGCGCAACTGTTCCAAGATGCGGGGATCTAGCTTAGCTATCTGTTTGAATTTCAAGGAAATAGGATGCAACGTTTTACGACGCATACGACATAACAGCCACAACCACCCGTCCGGCCGGGCCGAGCCCTCGCCCTCCGACCGGGAGATCACCTACCACCTCTTCGAAGCCCTGGCGCTGGTCGGGGTCCGGCTGGTGGACCATGTCGTGGTCGGCGACGGCCCGCCGGTCTCCATGGCCGAACGGGGCTGGCTCAAGCGCGACCCCTTCGCCCGCACCTGAACGGCCCGGTCAGCCCATTCCTCCTGCCCCAAGGCCTCCCACCCCGCCCCACGCCCGGCTTCCCACCCCCGCTGTGCCCCGGTTCAATGGATCGGGGCGGCTTCTGGGCTAAAATTGCCGATTCCGCCGCTCCAGTCTCAAAGCAGGCCCTGTGAAAAATCTCCTCCGCGCCCTGATCAGCCAAGGCATCGAAGCCTTGCGCGCCAACGGCACTCTGCCGGCCGATACCCTGACCCCGGAATTCGTGGTGGAACGCCCGAAGACCCGTGAACACGGTGATTTCGCCACCAATGCCGCCATGCTGCTGGCCAAGCCGGCGCGCAGCAACCCGCGCGCCCTGGCGCAGGCGCTGCTGGATGCGCTGCCCAAGAGCGACGATGTGCTGCGCGTTGAAATCGCCGGCCCGGGCTTCATCAATTTTCACCTGGCCCCCAGCGCGTACCAGCGTGAAGCGGCCAGCGTGCTCAAGGAAGGCGCCGATTACGGTCGCAACCTGAGCGGTAACGGCCGTACCGTGGGCGTGGAGTACGTGTCGGCCAACCCGACCGGCCCGCTGCACGTGGGCCACGGCCGCGCCGCCGCCATCGGCGACTGCCTGGCCCGCCTGCTGGATGTGAACGGCTGGAACGCCAAGCGCGAGTTCTATTACAACGACGCCGGCGTGCAGATCGAGAACCTGGCCCTGTCCACCCAGGCGCGCGCCAAGGGCATCAAGCCCGACGACGCCGGCTGGCCGGAAGGCGGCTACCGCGGTGACTACATCGAAGACGTGGCCAAGGCCTACCTGGCCGGTGCCACCGTGGAGCTGGAAGGCCATTCGGTGGTGGGCGAGCGCGACCCGGACAACCTGGACGCGATCCGCCGCTTCGCCGTGGCCTACCTGCGCAACGAGCAGAACCAGGACCTGGCCGCGTTCGGGGTGGATTTCGACATCTACTTCCTGGAGAGCTCGCTCTACAAGGATGGCAAGGTCGAAGAGACCGTGGCCCAGCTCAAGGCGGCCGGCCACACCTATGAGGAAGGCGGCGCGCTGTGGCTGCGCTCCACCGACTTCGGTGACGACAAGGACCGCGTGATGCGCAAGTCCGACGGCACCTACACCTACTTCCTGCCGGACGTGGCCTACCACCTTAGCAAGTGGCAGCGCGGCTATGAGCGCGCGATCACCGAGCTGGGCGCGGACCACCACGGTTCGCTGGCACGCGTGCGCGCCGGCCTGCAGGCGCTGGACGTGGGCATTCCCAAGGGCTGGCCGGAATACGTGCTGCACCAGATGGTGACGGTGATGCGCGGCGGCGAGGAAGTGAAGCTGTCCAAGCGTGCCGGCAGCTACCTGACCCTGCGCGACCTGATCGAGGAAGCCGGCCGCGATGCGACCCGCTGGTTCCTGATTGCGCGCAAGCCCGATTCGCAGCTGACCTTCGATATCGACCTGGCCCGCCAGCAAAGCAATGACAACCCGGTGTTCTACGTGCAGTATGCGCACGCCCGCGTGTGCAGCCTGCTGCGCCAGGCACAGGAGAAGGGTCTGTCGTACACCCCGGCCGAAGGCCTGACCGGGCTGGCGTCGCTGAACGACGAACCCTCGCTGTGGCTGATGGTGGAAATGTCGCGCTTCCCGGAAGTGGTGGAAGCGGCCGGCATTGCCCTGGAACCGCACCTGATCGCGCAGTACCTGCGTGAATTGGCGCACGCCTTCCACACGTGGTATCACGGCACGCAGGTGCTGGTGGCTGACGATGCCGAGCGCAATGCCAAGCTGACGCTGGCCTGCGCGGCACGCCAGGTGCTGGCCAATGGTCTGAACGTCCTGGGCGTTTCCGCCCCGGAAAAAATGTAAGCAGTGGAGAAGCAGTAAATGGCAGCACGACGCGGCAAGACCCAGGCGCGACGCAACACCAGCCAAGGCACGCCGGGATGGGTGTGGCTGGTGGCCGGTGTGGCGATTGCGGCCGTGGTGTTCCTGGCGGCACCGAACCTGTTCAAGAACGATGGGGACGGCTTCCTGCGGGTAGGCCCGCAGCCGGACCCGAACGCGCAGCCGGCCCCGGTCAGCGACGCGGACACCGACGTGGGCGCTGAACTGCCCACGCCGGGTGCGGCCACCAAGCCTGCCGAACCGGCCAAGCCGGCCGCCACGCAGTACGACTTCTACACCCTGCTTCCGGGCAAGGAAGTGGAAATGTCCGATGCGGAGCTGGCCGCCAGCGCGCGCGCCGAAGACCAGCGCCGGGCCAAGGCTGAAGCGCAGCGCGCGCAGGCCGCGCTGGAAGGCCGCCCGGTACCGGCAGCGGTGCCGGCGCCGACCACGGCAGCGGCGACTGCAGCTACCACCACCGCCGCACCGGCCCCGTTGCCGGCGCCGGTGGCTGAGCGCCCGGCAGCGACAGTTGCGGCACAGCCGAAGCCGGTTGCGGCGGCGGCCGCGCCCAAGCCGGAAGCCACGGCTGCGGCAGCTCCGGCCACTGCGGGCGCAGAGCCGGCGAACAACGTGCGTTACATCCTGCAGGCCGGCGCCTTCGGGGCGTCGGGCGATGCCGAAGCCACCAAGGCCAAGCTGGCCATGATCGGCCTGGCGGCACGGGTGGAATCGGCGCAGATCAACGGCAAGACCGTATACCGCGTGCGCATGGGCCCGTACGGCACCGCCGGTGAGCTGGCCGAAGCCAAGCAGAAGCTGGACGGCACCGGTTTGCAGGCGATGGCGATCAAGGCGCAGTAGGGCCGACTGTCAGTCGACAGCGAGTTACCCCGAAAGCCCCGCATCGCGGGGCTTTTTTTATGTCGCAGGGCCTCGCTCATTGATGGTTTAACCGGTTTAACCTAAGCTTCCTGCATCCCCTTCCGGGGACCGGCACTGCAGTGGTTATCGGAGAGCCTCATGCGTATCGCCCATGACGTTTCCTATCTGGAACTGAGCGAATCCAATGGCGAGTTGACCTCGAGGATCGGCATCAAGCCGATGAAGGAGCTCACCCTCAAACTCGAGCGCGCCACGCAACGCGCGCATGAGGAAGTCATTCGCGTCATCGACCTCCGGGGCGAGACAGCGCACGACCATCTCCAAAGTGCCCTTCTGACGGCCTTCACGTCTTTGCACTACACCAAACATACCAATCGCCCTCTTCCTCACGAGGGCGAGCCGACGTATCACTACGTTCTGCTGGGCACGGACAGTACGGCCAGACATATGCACGGGACGTCGATCAAGGATTCGCTGAAAGCACTAGGGGGCAGCGCCGCGGATGATCACTTGCTGATCGACTTCTCGGGCGTTGCAGAGGCCAGGCTGTTCGCGATTGAAGAGCTCTATCGGCGAGTGTACGGCCAGCCTTCCGGACCCGCGGAACCGCAGCCGCTCGAACAGCGCGCGGCCGCGCGCCGGATCAAGCTCGCCAGTCAATGGCCAACTGCAGCGGAGGTGAGCCGCAACTTGGGCTCGTCCGCCGGGAACGCTAGCCATCTGGCAACCAAGCACCGTCGTGCTGGCAAACTGCTCGGTGTCTATCTTCCTGTGCCGGGTGGCAGCTGGCGCTTTCCGCAATGGCAGTTCCAACGTGATGGGCAGCCCGTCATGCACCTGGAAGCGATCCTGAAGGTGCTGCACGAGCAAGGTCCCTTCCTCGATATCGATCGCCGCAGTACCGGCTGGGGCGAAGTAGAGTGGTTTCAGTCCGGCCACGTGTTGCTTGATGGACACACGCCCGCCGAGGTGCTGGCCACCCAACCCCATCGCGTGCTGGCCGCAGCCAAAGCCGAGTTCAGCGAGGAGCCCTGATGCCGGGTGGCACACCTTGGTTGACCGACGAACCGGTTTGGTTCGAGCCCCCTACCGGGGAGCTGTATCGGGTTCACCCGGGTGTGTTTGATGGAGCCACGCCTAATCCTGCAAGCAGGGCTCGCTTCGCGCTGCCCGGGACCCATGCCATGTTCTACGCGGCTGATTCGCTTGAAGGCGCACTATGGGAAGCACTGCTGCGTTACACGGCGATCGGACGCAGAGGGCAATGCGAGTTCCCTACCGCCAAGCTCAAGGGTCAGGTTGTATCGCGGGTTCGCCTCACGGCGGTCCACTCCAAGCTGCTGCCGCTCAGCCGCCCCGGCTTGCAGCACCTGTTTCCTGACGGAGACAGCCCGGCTGTGCAGGCGGTCAAGGTCCTGACCACCACACCTGATCACAGTTGCACGCATGTGGAGGCGGCTGAACTGCATGCCTGCCTGATGAACCTGACGCCGCCGATCAAGGACATGCCGATGCTGAGCTGGAAGTCCCGACAGTTCGAAGATTCGACGGTGTATCTGTCCTACCACCGGCACGGCGCTCCGTCTGGCTGGGAAAAGGTTGGCGCATCCCAGCCATTGGATACACCGGCGGGAATGGCGCTCATCCAGGCCGCCTTGGGCAGGCACAAGTTCGAGTGGACACCGCTCAATACACTTTCGCCCCGTGCCATCAATGACAGCGCAGTTTGATACGTTAGGCGCCTAACCCTCAGCACGGAGCAGGCATGGGCAGTTCAGACGGCAACAACCACCGCATCGACAACATCGAGTTCAACGTGTCCGACATCGCCCGCAGCAAGGCGTTCTATGGCGAGGTGTTCGGTTGGACCTTCACCGATTACGGCCCGGGCTACACCGAATTCAACGACGGCCGCCTGCGCGGTGGCTTCACCACCGATGGGCCGGTACGCGCTGGCGGCCCGCTGGTGATCCTGTACGCCGATGACCTGGAGGCTAGCCAAGCGCGGGTGGAAAAGGCCGGTGCAGCCATTTCCACGCCGGCCTTCGACTTCCCGGGCGGGCGCCGTTTCCATTTCCGCGACCCCGATGGGTACGAGCTCGCGGTATGGACGGCAGCCTGATCAGTCGCGCGCGACCTGGAAGCCGGCAAACGACTGGCTGACCGGCATCAGTTCAAGGCGGTTGATGTTCAGGTGTGCCGGCAGGCTGGCCACCCAGAAGATCTGCTCGGCGATGTCCTCGGCGGTCATCGGGTTGGCGCCGGTGTAAAGCGTGTCCGAGGCGGCCTGGTTGCCGTGGGTGCGCACCAGGGTGAATTCGGTTTCGGCCATGCCCGGTTCGATGGTGGTCACGCGCACGCCGGTGCCGTGCAGGTCCGAACGCAGGCCCAGCGAGAACTGGCTGACGAAGGCCTTGGTGCCGCCATACGCGTTGCCGCCCGGGTACGGGTACACGCCCGCCACCGAGCTTATGTTGATGATGGCGCCCTTGCGCGCCACCAGCTGCGGCAGCAGGCGATGGGTGAGCGTGACCAGCGCGGTGACGTTGGTGTCGATCATGGTGCGCCAGTCTTCCAGCGAGGCGCTCTGGGCCGGAGCGGTACCTTGGGCCAGGCCAGCGTTGTTGACCAGCAGGTCGATGTCGGCGAACGCGCCCGGCAACGCGGCCAGGGCCGCTTCCATGGCGGCGCTGTCGCGCACGTCGAATACGGCAGCATGCACGCGCTCGGGGCCGTATGCTTCAACCAGGGGCTGCAGCCGTTCGGCGCGGCGCCCGGTGGCGATGACCCGCCAGCCGGCCTGGACGAAACGATGGACGGCGGCGGCGCCAAAGCCGGACGTGGCGCCAGTGATCAGAGCGGTACGGGTCATCGGGGGTCTCCGTGGAATTCCCGACCATTTTCGCACCCTGCGCCGCGCTGTGTTGGCGGGGGCTGGCGGAATCAGCGGATGCGGAACACCCGGGCCTTGGGCAGGTCTTCATCCACCTGCAGGAACCAGCGCCCGGCAATGCCCGGCACCACCACGATGGGCGGATTGCTGCGGCCGGGCTTGAGCTTCATCTCGCCCTTGAGCACCTGCCACTGCTGGCCGTTGTCGAGGGTGAACACGGTGCCCGGCTGCCAGCCATCGACCTGGCCGGTGACGCTGGCATGGATGGGGCCATCGTCCAGGCCGGGGAACATCGGGGCCGGGGTGGGCGCGCCGGGCAGCGCGGCCGGGGCGACTGCGGCGGCCACCGGGGCCGGCGCCGGGGCGCGGGCCTCGGCCTCGCGCAGCAGGCGGTTCAGGGACTGCAGCTGGGCGGGGGTGAGCCCCACTTCGGCCAACTGCTGCGGGTCCACGCGCTGTTCAATCGCCACATACGGTGCCTGGGCCGAGGCCGTTGCGGCCAGCCAGATCATGCCCACACCCGCCAGAACCTGCCACCTGCGCATTGCCTGCTCCACTGCCTGTTGATGCCCGAGGAGCGCACTGTGCTTCACTTTCATGGCAGCCAGATGACAGCCCGAACGGGCCTTTTCGGGGTCCGGCGGCTGGTGGGGGTAAAATGGCAGCCAGCCACGCAGCCGCGTAGGCGGTATTGGACGTCTCATGATCAACAACGATGTACTGCGCAGCATCCGTTACATGCTCGACCTGAGCGACGGAAAGATTGCGGAAATCTGTGCCCTGGCCGACCCGGCATTCGTGGTGGACAAGGCCGATGTGCCCGGTTGGCTGCGCAAGGAAGACGAGGAAGGGTTCGTGGCCTGCGACGACCGCACGCTGGCGCACTTCCTGGATGGGCTGATCGTGCAGTTCCGCGGCCGCGATGAAACCCAGCCGCTGCGCCCGGTGGAAAAGCGCATCACCAACAACCTGGTGCTGAAGAAGCTGCGCGTGGCGTTCGAACTGAAGGATGTGGACATGCATTCGATCTTCGAGAGCGCGGGGTTCCCGGTGTCTAAGCCGGAGCTGTCGGCGTTGTTCCGGCAGCCGGATCACAAGAATTTCCGCGCGTGCGGCGATCAGCTGCTGCGTAATTTCCTGAAGGGTTTGACGCTGCGCGTTCGCGGGGCGTAAGGCGGTGCTTCGTTTTCGGTCCATGCGTTAAAGGGCCGATTGACCGTATCGGCGGTCGTTTGGGACCCGACCCTACCCTTCCGGCGCGCCGACGTGCAGGTTTTTGCGCACCGGCTCTGGTCGGTGCGCATTGGCGATGCGGCATGGGCGACGCCGGTAGGGTCGCATCCCTATCGACCGCACGCGCGGGTGGGTACCCCGGTAAGGCATGACCGTTGGCGAAGAGGCGCGGTTTCAATCACCGCCCGCACCTCAGAACGTGGTCTGCACCGCGAATTCCACCCGGGAGCCGGCGTTGCTGCCGAACAGGCGCTTGGCGGCGCGATCGGTGTCGTGCGCGGTCAGGCGCAGCTCCCAGGGGCCGTGCACCTTCCAGATGGCGCTGAGCTGGCCGTGCAGGTAATCTTCGGCGTACGCGCTGTCGAGCCAGTACTGGCCGAGCGCGCCCTCGATGCGCCACTGCTCGCCCAGCGGTACGCGTGCGCCCAGCTGGGCGTAGGTGCCGGTGCGGCCGCTGGCCAGGGCATCATCGGAAGCACCGACGCTCACCCAGTAGCGCTCCTTCCAGGTCAGCGTGCTGTTGAGCTCGGTCCAGTCCAGGTCCACGTCGGTGGACGGGTACCGGTAATCGGTGAGATTGACGTCCAGCGCCCAATCCGGTGCCAGCGCACCGCTCCAGCCGGCGACGATGTCGAACTCGCTGCGTGCACCGGCATCCGGTTCGAACGACACGCCCGAGCCCCAGACCGAGGCATACCAGCCCGATTCGCTGCTGAGCTTGACCCCGGCCTGCACGGTGGGATCTTCCGTCGTCTGCGAGCTGCCGCGCCAGACATAGTCGGAGGTCAACGTGGCGTTGCCATCCACGCCTGCCAGCGCCGAACCACTGAGCGCCAGGCCAAGTACCACGCCGCTCACCCGGCGCACTGCGCGCCCTGTTTCCTGCTTTGCCACCACGTGCACCACTCCAGAATACGGCCGAGCCGTTGAAGCGCACAGTGTGGTGAGCGCGCCCGTAAAGGCGCCATGCGGCGTAGCGGCGTGGCGCGCAAATTCGGCGTAAAAGCTGCCCACCAGACCTTCAGGCGGCCCGCGCTATCATGGCGCCCCTGACTGACCTGCAGCGAGAATGGCGTGGACGCGATCCTGACCCCGGTATCGATTGGCGAGCTGATCGACAAGATCACCATCCTGGAAATCAAGGCCGAGCGCATCACCGATGCGGGCAAGGTCGCCAACGTGCGTACCGAGCTGGAGGGACTGCTGCCGCTGTGGCAGGAACAGCTGGCCGCGCAGCCAGGCCTGGATGCGTTGAAAACCCAGCTCAAGGAAATCAACGTGCGGATGTGGGACATCCAGGACCAGCTGCGCGACAAGGAAGCGGCGCAGGTGTTCGACGATGAGTTCATCCAGCTGGCGCGCGGTGTTTATGGCACCAATGGCGAGCGGGTGAAGGTAAAGAACGAGATCAACCGCATTGCCGGGTCGCAGTTGGTGGAAGAGAAGCAGTACCAGGGGGAGTGATTGCGCCAGCCACGCAGGGCGTGGCTGGATCCCTCAACGGGCGGTAGCCGCCAGGAACCGTTCCCGGTCCTGCTGGGTGCGCCGGCGGATCTCTGCCAGCGCCTCATTTTCCGTAGCTTCCAGCATCGATTCGAACAGCCGCTGGAAGTGATTGCGCATCGCCGTGCGCGCCGCGCCCGGGTCACGCAGGCGCAGGCCATCGAGGATGGCGGTGTGTTCGTCGTTGCGGGTGTCGCCGTCGTTGTGGCACACGTTGGCATACACCTGGCGCACCCGCGGCAATTCGTTGCGCATGCGCCAGATCAGCTGCACGCAGTGCTCTACCACCGGGTTGCCGGCAATGCGTGCAATGGCCAGGTGGAACTGGCGGTCAGCCTCGCTGGCCGCCGCCTCGCTCGAGGCCGGGTCGGTCATTGCCGCAATCAGCCCTTCCAGCATCTCAACTTCCGCATCGGTGATGCGGCTGGCGGCCATGGCCGCCGCCTCGGCTTCGATCACCGCGCGGGCGGCGGTGAGGTCGAAGGCCGATACATCCGGCAGCGCGCCAGGGGCGGCCGCCGGACGTGCCTTCACGTAGACGCCCGAGCCGGTCTTGATGGTGATCAGGCCCTGCGCCTCCAGGGCAATTTCCGCTTCACGAACCGTTACCCGGCTCACCCCCAGCCGTTCGGCCAGGTCGCGTTCGCCGGGCAGGCGCGAGCCGGGCGGGAATTCGCCCTTCTCGATCAGCGCGACGATTTCAGCGGCAATGGACTGGTAAAGGCGGGGTTCGGACATCTTCAAGGCCTGGCTGTACGGTGGCTGGGAACCGGAGTTGCGCTTAGAAACGGTAGCGTACCCCCAGATAATACCGCCGGCCGTAGGTGGTGTACTCGCGGAAGCTGCCCAGGATGGGCATATCCGACACCCGCGGCTCGTCCGTGAGGTTGCTGGCCGACAGCGATACCGACAGGTGCTTGTTCACCTTGTAGGTGGCGCGGAAGTCCAGCGCGCCATTGTCGCGCACGTAGCGGTTCTGCGCCGGGTCGCCGACGAACTGCTGGTAGTAGTCGGAGCGGTACTTGTAGATGGCCTGCAGGTCCAGCTTGCCCAGGCCCCAGTACACCTGCGCCGAGGCCACGTGCTTGGACAGGCCGAAGATGTTGGCCGGCTCCACGATGCCCGGGGTGACGATGCCGGTACCCGGGTCGGTGGACTCGCCCAGGCGCAGGTCTTCGGTCTTGAAGTTGGAATGGGCGTAGTTGTAGCTGGCCTTCACGCCCAGCCCGGCGAAGATGCCCGGCAGGTAAGAGAAGCTGTGCGACCCGGTAAGCTCGAAGCCGATCAGGTCGCTCTTCTGGTCGCTGGTGGCCAGCTGCTCAACGGGCACGGTGACGCTCACCCCGTCGATATCGAAGTTCTCGCCCACCACCACCGGCACCGAGCCGCCGTTGAACTGCTTGTAGTACACGGCGGTGGACAGCATGGAATCGGCGTTGGCGTACCACTCCAGCGAGACATCGGCATTCCACGACATCAGCGGGGTGGCGCGCGGGTTGCCGGTGGCGGTGATGTTGCCCAGCGCATCGGCCACGCTGCCGAACTCGGCATCTACTTCATCCAGGTTGAAGCTGCGGCCGTAGCCGAGCGCGGCCAGGTCCGGCCGCGACATCGCGCGGTAGGCACCCACGCGCAGCAGCAGGTCCGGGCGCAGTTCGAAGGCGGCGTTGAAGCTGGGCAGCCATTCGTTGTTGCTGGCCTTGAGCACCTGCCGGGTGAAATCGCCGGTGGGCCGCAGCGTTACGGTGCCGTCGGGATTGTTGACCACGTCCAGCCCGCTGCGCAGGCCCATCGAACGCACGTCGGTGTGCACCCAGCGCACGCCGATGTTGCCGGTGACCGGCACGCCGAACCACTCGCTGCTGTAGTCGCCCATCAGGTAGATGGCGCTGGTCTTCTCGGTCACATCATTGTTGGCCGGGTCGCGCACGTCCGCGCTCAGGCCGGTGTCGTCCACCCCGGTGAAAGCCTTGAACAGGCAGCGGCTGTCGAAGGTGGCCCACTGGTCGATGGTGTTGCCGCTGGCGTTGGCCAGGAAATCATCCTGCGGGAAGGCCTGGCGGCAGGCCTGGTTGGCGGCGCGGATCGCGGCGACATTGGTGGTGGTCACATCCACGGTGTCGGTGAAGTCGGTGTAGGTCGCTTCGGAACGGCGCAGGCCACCCTTGAGCGCGGTGAAGAAGCCGCTTTCGGGGGTGAACGCGGCATCGAAGCGGCCGGCGCGGATGGTGTGCTCGCGGTCCTGCTGGCGGCGGCGGATCAGCGCCGAATCGGTGAAGTTGTCCGGGTTGTTCACGTCGAACGCCGGATCCAGGTAGATGCTGGGCACGTCGCCGCTGTAGTCGTAGGTGTAATCGACATAGCGGGTGTTCTTGATGCCGGCCACCGGCTTGCCGTTGACGTCTGTGCGGCCGGCGCGCAGGCGGGTGGAGCGTTCGATCTGCGAACGCTGGGTGTTGGAGTACGACAGATCCGTGGAGAACATCCACGCCGCGCTGGGCCGCACGATCACATTGAACCCGCCGCCGGTGTATTCCTCCTTGCGTTCAAGGAAATTGCCGGTGGAATCGATGGTGGTGCTGCCGGTGTGGCTGAGCAGCGCGCCGTCGTCGCTGACCACGCGGTTGTTGAGGTTGCGCATCATCGATGACAACGTCAGGTCTGAGCGGTCTTCGGTGTAGTCGCGCTTGGAGTGCTGGTAGTCCAGGTTCACTTCCACCGCGTCATTGGGCCGCCACTGCAGCGCGCCGAACTGCGAATCGCGCTTGTCGTGTTCGATGAACTGGCGGTACAGGCGGCTGCCGGGCACCAGGTAGTACGGCACGCCATTGGCCACGTCGTTGCCGTTGACCTGGGTGCAGTTGCGGGTGGCGCCGACCACTTCGCGGCCATCGCAGGCCGCCCAGGTGGTGCTGCTGGAAAACATTTCCTCCGGGTTGCTGCCTTCAAGCGCCTGCAGGCCAAGCGAGACGCCGAGCTTGCCGCCGCCGCTGAAGTCGAACTGATCGATGTAGCTGGCGGTACCGCGCCAACCCACGCCGTCGCCGTCCTTGAGGCGGTCGTCGTATTCCTGCCAGGTGCCGCGCCCATCCAGCTGGAAGGTCCGCTTGCCGTACTCGAGCGGCTTGACGGTTTCCATGTTGACGGTGCCGGCGGTGCCGCCTTCGACGAAGTCGGCGCGCTGGGTCTTGTAGATGGCCACGGTGTTGATCAGCTCCGAGGGGAACTGGTTGAAGTTCACCGAGCGGTCGCCGCTGCCGTTGGTCGCCTCGCGGCCGTTGAAGGTGGATGAGCCCAGGAACGGGCCCAGCCCGCGGATCGAGATTTCCGAGGCGCCGCCCTTCTCGCGATGGGTGGACGCGCCGGTGATGGTTTCGATGGCTTCGCCGATGGACAGCGCCGGCAGGTCGCCGATGTCTTCGGCCGAGAGCACGTCGGATACCACGGTCTCATCGCGCTTCTTGTCGATCGAGGTCTGGATGGTGCCGCGGGTGCCGGTCACCTGGACCTGGTCCAGGGTGGTGGCCTGCGCCGGGGCGGTAGCTGGGGCAGCGTCCTGGGCGTGGGCCAGCGGCACGGCCGCGGTCGCGCACAGGGCATAGAACAGCGCGCTGTGCAGCGCGGTGTGGCGGAAGCCTCGTGGCGAGGCCGTACGGCGGTCATGCAACATCGTGATCTCCCTCCCAGGATGGATCGTCCGAATACACGGATTCGATCCGGAAGATTCACGGTTGAAGGACCAATGTCAATCAATTGGTACTAAAATCTACCCCGCACATCCTCCTAGACCAGTTTCCGTCACTTTTATGTGCGTATGCAGCAGATATTTGCGCAAATGGCTTACCAGCTACGGCTAAAGTGGTATGTGATTTTGGTTGACGTTGTCGCGCCTGAGGCTGTTACCATCCGGACTCGCGTTGGGGTCTAAGGTGATCTGGGAGGGTTAGCCTGTGGCACAGCAACAAGATGTGGGTGTGAGTGAGGCGGTACGGCGTTGGCTTGGGTGGGGTCCGCGCCCCATGAAAGGCGGGCGTCATTGCATTGAGCGCGTAGCCACGCGCCCGGGACCCGCCGCCCGACACGGGAAATGGTTTTCAACGGGGTTGGCACTGGCGCTGCTGCCTGGCGCTGTCTGGTCGGCTGACCATCTGGTGCATGACGCTGCTGGGTACGCTGCTGTTGCCAAGGGCTTGAAGGCCGGTGACACCGTGATCCTGGCGGATGGTGTGTGGCGGGACGTGGATCTGCTGCTGACGGGGACCGGCACAATTGGTCAACCAATTCGACTGACCGCGCAGACACCGGGGAAGGTGATCCTGAGCGGGCAGTCGCAGCTGCGGCTGGCCGGGGCCTATCTGGAAGTCTCCCACCTGGTGTTCCGCGATGGCTGGGCGCCGGGCGGCGAGGTGGTGAGCTTCCGCAGTTCCTCCAAGGCATGGGCCGAGCACAGCCGGGTCACCGGCATCGTGATTGATGGCTACAACAAGCCCGACCGCGCCCAGTCCGACAACTGGGTGGCGATGTACGGCAGATTCAATCGCTTCGACCACAACCAGCTGGTGGGCAAGACCAACGCCGGCACCACCCTGGTGGTGGTGCGCAATGCCACCAGCGGGTTGGACAACCGCCACCGCATCGACCACAACTGGTTCGGGCCGCGCCCCAACCTGGGCAGCAACGGGGGCGAAACCATCCGCGTAGGCACCAGCCACGATTCGCAATCGGCCTCCAACACGGTGGTGGAGAACAACTGGTTCGAGCACTGCGATGGGGAGGTGGAGATTGTCTCCAACAAGTCCGGCGGCAACCTGTACCGCGGCAACGTGTTCAGGGAATCGCGCGGCTCGATGGTGCTGCGCCACGGCCACGGCAACGTGGTGGAGCGCAACATCTTCCTGGGCAACGGCAAGCCACATACCGGTGGGGTGCGGGTAATCAACCGCGACCAGATCGTGCGCGACAACTATTTCGAAGGCGTGGCCGGCGATGGCTTTGCCTCGGCGCTGGCAGTAATGGCCGGCACCCGCGATGCCCCACTGAACCGCTATGAGCAGGTCGACAACGCGTTGATCAGCCACAACAGCTTCGTGCAGGCGCGTTACCTGTTCCTGGGCGCGGGCCTGGACGACGAGCGCAACGCGATGCCCGTGCGCAGCAAGATCGCCGACAACCTGTTCGTCGGCGATGGCAGCGGCGAGCTGCTGCGCACGCAGGGCGAGCTTTCCGGCATTGCCTTCAGCGGCAACGTGCAGAGCCCAACGGCCTCGCCCGGTTTCCCGAACGGGGTGGAGGGACGCAGCCTCACCCTGCAGCGCGCGGCCAATGGCCTGCTGTATCCGCCGGCCGGCATCGAGGTGGGCGCGCCACGCGACCTGGCGCCGGTAGCGCGCGATCAGGTCGGCGTGAGCTGGTATCCCAAGCAGGTCACCCGGACCGCGCTGGACAGCGGTCGCGCGCACCGCGTCACGCCGGGCGAAGACACCCTGGTGACGGCGGTGGCGGCGAGCGCAGCGGGCGACCGCCTGCAACTGCAACCCGGCGACTACCGCATCAGCCAAGTGCTGGCGGTGAACCACCCGCTGAGCGTGATCGGCCCGGCCAAGGGCAAGGCCACGCTGCGCTTTTCGCGGCCCTCGCTGTTCGAGATCCGCCCCGGCGGCTCGCTGCGCCTGTCCGGGCTGGAGATCGACGGCAGCCTGGCGCCGGATGCTGCCGGCAATGCGGTGATCCGCGTACCCCCGGGCAGCCAGGCCTTCGATTACGCGCTGGAGATCGCCAACAGCCGCATCCACGACCTGACCAGCAACAAGGCCTTCGATGTGATCAACACCGGCAAGGGCACGTTCGCCGCGGCGATCCGGCTGCAGGGCGTGACGGTGAGCGACATCAGCGGCAGCGTGATCGCCGCCGCCTCCGAAACCGACGACCTGGGCACCTACAACGCCGAAACGGTGGAGGTCGTCGATTCGATCTTCCAGCGCATCGGTGGCCCGCTGGTGAACCTCTACCGTGGCGGCACCGATGAAAGCACCTTCGGGCCGGCCTTCGTGCTCCGCGGCAGCCACCTGGAACAGGTGGGCAGCGCGGGCGACACCAGCCTGCGCCTGCATGGCGTGCAGCAGGCCCACCTGAGCGATACCACCTGGCTGCGCAGCGGCCGGGTGCGTTTCACCCATCAGACAGGCGAGCCACGCCTGCGCCTGCGCAACACCACGTTCACCGCTACGGCGGCGCTGCAGTCCGATATCCCAGCCGAGACTTTGCCATGACGCGTTCCACGTCCCTGATGCTGCTGCTGGCGGCCACTTTCAGCGCCGCCGCGCTGCCCGCCGCGCAGGCCCAGGCGCCCAACGCGACCACGCGCGGTGCCGAAGCGGGCAGCGCACCGGTGCTGGTCACCGCCGCCCAGTGGGAGCAGATGCGCCGCGATGGCGCCGGCTACCCGGTGTTCGCCAAGGAACAGGCGCGTGCCGAGAAGCTGGTGCGCGCGATGATGAAAGCCGGCATCGACGTGCCGGTGCCCAGGGACAAGGGCGGCGGCTACACCCACGAACAGCACAAGCGCAATTACCAGGCCATCCAGGCCGCGGGCGCGCTGTACCGGCTGACCGGCGACAAGGCGTATGCGGACTTCGCGCGCGATGTGCTGCTTGGCTACGCCAAGCTGTACCCCGGTCTGGGCGCCCACCCGGAAGGACGCGGGCAGATTCCCGGGCGTCTGTTCTGGCAGACCCTCAATGATTCGGTGTGGCTGGTCAACGCGGTGCAGGGCTACGACGCGATCCGCGACAGCCTCCGCGCCGACGAACGCCGCACCATCGACGACAACGTGTTCCGGCCGATGGCGCAGTTCCTGAGCGGCAACCCGGAGAACTTCGACAAGATCCACAACCACGCGACCTGGGCAGTGGCCGCCACCGGCATGACCGGCTACGTGCTGCGCGACCCGGTGCTGGTGGACCAGGCGCTGAAGGGCAGCAGGCGCGATGGCAACGCCGGCTTCCTCAAGCAGGTGGACCAGCTGTTCTCGCCGGATGGCTATTACGAAGAAGGCCCCTACTACCAGCGCTATGCGCTGGCGCCCTTCATCCTGTTCGCCAACGCGGTACAGCGCAACGAACCCGAACGCGGCATCTTCAAGCGCCGCGACGGGGTGCTGCTCAAGGCAGTGGATGCACTGGTACAGAGCAGCTACGGCGGCTACTTCATCCCGATCAACGACGCGATCCTGGACAAGGGCCTGGACACCGAAGAGCTGGTGGCGGGCATCGACATCGCCTACGCCAACACCGGCGATGCGCGCCTGTTGTCGGTGGCCCAGTCGCAGAAGCGCGTGCTGCTCTCGCCCGAAGGCCTGCAGGTGGCCAAGGCGCTGGCTGAAAACAAGGCCAGGCCCTACGCCTTCGTACCCACGCTGCTGCGCGACGGCCCGGACGGCACCGAAGGCGCGCTGGCCATCCTGCGCATGGGCGGCGAAGACGGACAGGCACTGGTGATGAAGAACACCAAGCAGGGCATGGGCCACGGCCACTTCGACAAGCTCAACTGGCTGTTCTATGACAACGGCCAGCGCGTGGTCACCGATTACGGCGCGGCCCGCTTCCTCAACATCGAAGCGAAGGCGGGCGGCATCTACCTGCCCGAGAACACCAGCTGGGCGCGGCAGACGCTGGCGCACAACACGCTGGTGGTGAACGAACAGAGCCACTTCGGCGGCGATTGGAAGCAGGGCCAGCCGCTGGCCCCTGCCCCGCTGCTGTTCGCGGTGACCGACGACACCCAGATTGTGTCGGCGCGCATGGACGGTGCCTACGACGGCGTGAGCTTCACCCGCACCCAGGCACTGCTTTCGCACCCGTCGCTGGGCCAGCCGGTGGTGCTGGACCTGCTGCGCGTGGATGGCAGCAAGCCAGCCCGCTACGACCTGCCGCTGCATTTCAACGGCCACATCATGGACGTGGGCTTCAAGGCGGAGTCGGCGGTGGCCACGCGCCCGGTGCTGGGCAAGGCCAACGGCTACCAGCACGTGTGGGTGGATGCCTCCAGCGAACCGGGCACCGAGGCGCGCAGCCTGACCTGGCTGCTGGATGGGCGCTTCTATACCTACCGCTTCGGCAGTACCGCGCCGGCTCGGGCGCTGATCGGCGAAAGCGGTGCAAACGATCCCTCCTTCAACCTGCGCCGCGAACCGCTGCTGCTGCAGCGCGTGGATGGGCAGGCGTCCACCACCTTCTACGGGGTGCTCGAACCGCATGGCCAGTACGACGGCACCGCCGAGACCGTACGCGGCGCCAACAGCCGCATCGACCGCCTGGCCCACTACCGTGGCAAGGACGCCAGCGTGCTGGTGCTGGACCTGGCCGGTGGCCAGCGCGTGGCGCTGGGCATCGCCGATGACCCGTCCAAGGGCGCCAGCCATGAGGTGAGCGCCGACGGCCAACGCTGGAACTGGAGTGGTGGCTGGAAGCGCTTCGATACCGCCACCGGCAAGGACGGCAAATGAACCTGACCACCCGAACCCGTTCCTACGTGCGTTGGCTGATCGTGGCGCTGATCGCGGTGGCCACGGTGATCAACTACATCGACCGCAACGCACTGGCGGTGATGTGGCCGCAGATTTCCAAGGACGTGGGCGCCACCAAGGAAGACTACGCGCTGCTGGTCACGGTGTTCATGCTGTTCTACGCCGCCGGCCAGTTCGTGTTCGGCCGGCTGTTCGACATCATCGGCACCCGCATGGGCTTTGCGCTGTCGATTGCGGTGTGGTCGATCTCGATCGCGCTGCATTCGGTGACCCACTCGATCCTGTCCTTCAGCATCGTGCGCGCCATGCTCGGCATCAGTGAGGCCGGCGCGTGGCCCGGTGCGGTGAAAGCCAATGCCGAATGGTTCCCGGCCCGCGAGCGCGCCCTGGCCCAGGGTGTGTTCAATGCCGGCGCGTCCATCGGCGCCATCATTTCCGCGCCGCTGATCGCGGTGCTGTTCCTGTGGCTGGGCTGGCGCGGCACGTTCATCCTGATCGGCGCCATCGGCTTCGTCTGGCTGCTGCCGTGGCTGATCATCTACCGCGCCGGCCCGGACAAGCATCCCTGGGTGAGCGCGGCCGAACGTGCGCTGATCCTGGATGCGCCGGCCGAACAGCCGGCCGTGCCCAAGGTCGAATACGTGCCGAACGTGCGCCAGCTGCTGGGCCACCGGCAGACCTGGGGCATCCTCACCACGCGCTTCTTCATCGATCCGATCTGGTGGCTGTTCGTGTCCTGGCTGCCGATCTACCTGGCCGACACCTTCGGTTTCGACATCAAGCAGATCGGCATCTTTGCCTGGGTGCCGTACGTGGGCGCGATGATCGGCAGCCTGGGCGGCGGCTGGTTGTCGGGGCGGCTGATCGGGGCCGGCTGGAGCGTGGACCGCGCACGCAAATGGGTGATCACCCTGGGCGGCGCGATCATGGCCCCGGCCCTGCTGGGCGCGGTGCTGGCCACCGACCCGGTGTGGGCGGTGGTGACCATTGCCTTCGTGCTGTTCGGTTTCCAGATCGCCATCGGCAACATCCAGACCCTGCCCGGCGACATCTTCAACGGCAAATCCGTCGGTTCGCTGGCCGGGCTGGGCGGCATGGCCGCCGTGGCCGGCACGCTGATCACCACCTGGCTGGTGCCGGTGATGACCCGCGACTCCTATGCACCCATTTTCATCCTGGTGGCGGCGCTGGTGCCCGCTTCCCTGCTCGCCCTGTGGCTGGTGACCGGACGCGTCGAGAAGCTCGATGCGCCGCCCACCCGCTGACCTTTTCCCTTTTTCCCCCTCGCATCACTGGAGTACCAAATGAATCAGTTCAAGGACAAGGTGGCGATCGTCACCGGTGGCGGCCGCGATATCGGCCGTGAGATTTCGCTGAAGCTGGCCGCGGCCGGCGCCAAGGTGTGCATCAACTACGCCAACGACGAAGCCAGCGCGCAGGACACCCTGCAGCAGGTGCAGGCTGCCGGCGGCACCGCCATCGTGCACCGCGCCGATGTGACCGATGCGCAGGCCGTGGCCGGCATGGTTGCCGCCACCCAGGCCGCGTTCGGGCCGCAGATCGATGTGCTGGTGAACGTGGCCGGCGGCATGGTGCAGCGCCGCCCGCTGGCCGAGATCGACCCGGCGTTCTTCCACAAGGTGATGGACCTCAACATGAGCTCGGTCTACCTGACCACCCACGCGGTGGTGCCGCACATGCCCGAAGGCGGCGCGATCGTGAACTTCGCCTCGCAGGCCGGCCGCGATGGCGGTGGCCCGGGCGCGTCGATCTACGCCACCGCCAAGGCCGCGGTGATGACCTTCACCCGCGCCATGGCCAAGGAACTGGGCCCGCGTGGCATCCGGGTCAACGCGCTGTGCTGCGGCATGATCGCCACCCGTTTCCATGACGAGTTCACCAAGCCGGAAGTGCGCACCGCCGTGGCCGGCAACACCCCGCTGCGCCGCCAGGGCCGCCCGCAGGAAGCTGCCGACACCGCCGTGTACCTGGCCTCGGACGCCGCCGGCTTCATCTCCGGTGCCAACGTCGACGTCAACGGCGGCACCTACTTCTCCTGATAGACCGCTGACCGCCTGGGAGGGCCGCCATGCTGCGCTGGATCACTGCACTTTCATTTGCACTTGCCACCAGCGCTGCGGCGCTGCCCACCCAGGCCCAGGTCTGGGTACCGGCCTGGACCGCCTCGCCGGCGCCCGACCGCCAGGACGGCACGCCGGAAGCACCGGTGCAGTTCGCCAACCAGACCGTGCGCCAGGACATGCGCCTGGCCAGCTCGGCCACCGCGCTGCGCTTCCGCATCACCAATGAGCTGGGCGTGGCGCCGCTGCATATCGGCGGCGCCACCGCACAGCGCACCGGCACGGCCACACCGGCCAGGTTGGTGACCTTCAACGGGCGCAGCGAGGTCACCGTGCCGGTGGGCGCGGTGCTGCTCAGCGACCCGGTGCCGATGGCGGTGCCGGCCCTGGCCGATGTCTCCCTCACCGTGTATTTCCCCGAACCGACGCAACCGGCGGTGCGGCGCACCGCGCTGCGCATTGCCGACGGCCGCCAGGCCGAGGTCGCCGACACCGTGAAGCTGGCCTACCGGCAGAACGTGGTGTCGGCAGTGCTGGCCGAGCGCAGCACCACGCCGATCGTGGTGGTCGCGCTGGGCGATTCGATCACTGAAGGTGCCACTGCCACGCGCGGCAGCAATGGTGATTGGCCCTCGCTGCTGGCCACCCGCCTCCAGCGGGCATGCCCGGACCAGGTGGTGCTGGTCAACGCCGGCATCAGCGGCAACAAGGTGATGGACCATGGCCGCAGCCACAGCGCGCTGGCCCGGCTGGACCGCGATGTGATCGCGCTGCCGCACGTGGACCGGGTGATCCTGTTCGAAGGCATCAACGATATCCGCCATGACGGCGGCACTCCGCCGGTGGCTGGACGCAACGCCGATGACATGGTGCTGGGCTACCGCCAGGTGGCCGAGCGCCTGCACAGCAATGGTATCCGCGCGATTGCCGCAACGATGACGCCGTTCGGCGGCTCGGACCGCTACGAACCCGTATCGGCCGGCACCCGCACCACCCTCAACACCTGGATGCGCGGAGGCCGCAGTGGCTTCGATGCGCTGATCGACTTCGACAAGATCCTGCGTGATCCGGCCAAGCCGGAATTCCTGCCGGAAGCCATTACCCGCGATTTCCTGCACCCCAACGATGAAGGCTACCGACGCATGGCCGATGGCGTGGACCTGGCCCTGCTGGGGTGCAAGGCACGATGAGCACGCAGCAGTTCCGGCTGGCCCAGCACGCCAGCCCACGCTGGGCCGCGATGGCGCTGGGTGAAGTGATGCTGCGGTTCGACCCGGGCGAAGGCCGGGTACGCAACGCGCGCCAGTTCCAGGTATGGGAAGGGGGCGGCGAGTACAACGTGGCACGCGGGTTGAGCAGTACCTTCGGCCATGCCACGGCGGTACTCACCGCATTGCCGCGCAACGAGCTGGGCCTGCTGGCCCAGCAGCTGATCCAGGCCGGCGGCGTGGACAGCAGCCAGATCGTCTGGCGCGGGTACGACGGCATTGGACGAAACACACGGATGGGACTGAACTTCACCGAGCGTGGCTTCGGCGTGCGCGCGCCGCTGGGGGTGTCCGACCGGGCTTACTCGGCCGCCTCACAGCTGCAAGCCGACGAGTACGACTGGGACGCGCTGTTCGGCGTTCACGGGGTGCGCTGGCTGCATACCGGTGGCATCTTTGCGGCGTTGTCCGAGCACAGCGCTCAGACGGCCATTGCTGCCGTGCGCGCCGCGCGCCGGCATGGCGTGGCGGTGTCCTACGACCTCAACTACCGCGCCAGCCTGTGGAACAGCCACCCGGATCCCGATGCGGCACGGCATGCCAATTGCGCGATCGCTGCCGAGTGCGACCTGCTCGTTGGCGATGAGTACTCGTTCGCGGCCTGCCTGGGCATGGACCTGGCCGACCTCGGCAAGCGCGAAACGCCGATGGATGTGGGCCCGGCCGATGCGGCCGCGCTGCGGGCGATGGAGCGGTTTCCGAACCTGCAGGCGGTGGCCTTCACCCTGCGCGATGCCAGCAATGCTGCACGCAACGGGTGGGCCGGGGCGCTGCGCAACCGCGAGGCGTTGTTCGTCTCCGCCGCGCGTGAAGTGGATCTGCTGGATCGCGTGGGCGGTGGCGACGCGTTCGTCGCCGGTGTGGTGCATGCCCTGCTGGAGGGCCTGGGCGAGCAGGCGGCGGTGGAGCTGGGCGCGGCGCACGGCGCCTTGGCGATGTCCACGCCAGGCGATGCTGCGTGTACCAGCCGCGAGGAAGTGGAAGCAGTGGCGCGCGGGGATGGGGCGGCGGCGCGGCGCTAGAGCCGCGCCAGGCCTTCGATGGCCGAGCGGGTGAGCGGTACGGGCAACGCATCCAGCGCGAACCAGTCCAGCGCGAGGATGGCCTCGGGTTCCAGCCGCGTGGCCTGATCACCTTCCAGCGTGCGCGCCAGGTAGACCGGGGCCACCCAGTGCTGCTGCAGTACCGGCTCGAAGTGGTCCACCACGCACAGCAGGCGCTCCACCGCCACGCGCAGGCCGGTTTCTTCCAGCACTTCGCGCACCACGGTGTCTTCGAGTTTCTCCATCCAGTCCACCTTTCCGCCGGGCAGGCCCCAATGGCCCTGCTCCGGCTGGCGGCCGCGCTTGACCAGCAACACCGCACCATCGGCACGCTGGATGACGGCACCGCAGCCTACGCGAGGCTGTTGCAATGGATTGGAGTCGGGCATGGGGTTCTCCGTAACCTGACGCATTATCGCCTGCAATCGCGCGACCACCAAAGGTGGTCGCCTACCGCGCACCTCGGGCGGTAGGTACCGACCGTTGGTCGGTACGCCCTACGCGCGCATGAAAAAGGCCCGGCAAACTGCCGGGCCCTTGCCGCTACGCCGATACCGCGCGCAGCGAAGCGATCAGACGCCGCTTACCAGCTGAAGCGCGGGCCGACCGACCATTCCTTGTCACCGTGGCGATCCATCTTGATATCGCCGTTAATGCCCCAGTTCTGGTTCAACTTCACCTGGCCACCCAGGCGGCCGTAGAACTGGCCATCCGGATTGATGCCATGCTTCTTGCTGTAATCCTCGTAACCGGCCATCGCGTAGACCTCGGCGTGCTGGCCGAACGCGGTGCGGATACCGGCTTCAGCGCTGTAGCCGTTGAAGTCCAGGCCTTCCTTCGGGTCGAACTTGTTGTAGGCAACGCGGCCCACGAAGTCGGTGCTGGTGGCAATCTCGTGGTTGTAGCCGACGCCGACGCGCCACTGGTCAATCTTGAAGTCGCCGATGTCGGTCTTCTGCTGGTTGTACTCGCCAAACGCGTGGAAGTTCGGCAGGAAGCCGTACGAACCCTTCACACCCCAACCATCGGCCTTGCCACCATCGGCATCGGTCTTGACGTAGTCGCCTTCGGCGTAGTTGTAGGACAGGCCTTCAGCAGCCGAAGCGCCAAACGGCAGAGCGGCGGCGAGTGCCAGAGCAATCAGGGAAGTCTTCATGGGGGTACACCTTTTCTGTTCTACGTTCGTGCAGTGGCAAAGCGGCTGCTGCATCGGGAATGTAAATTCTCCGTTATTCGACACAACGCGCCCTGAAGTGAGCCGCTTTCGGCAACGCGAATTTTTGGCAACCATTCAGACGCGCCGTGTCATATACGCGCGCGCTGCATTTTTGAGGTGTGTCGTGTGTGTTCGCGCTGCACGATGAACGGCGTGTTTACGACACGCTCGTGCAGGAAATGCTGGCGCTGGCAGGGTGGGTTCCGCCGATCGGCACGGTGACGCGTCGCATCCGCGGAAGACGCTGCTTCGATGCTGGTCATGCGTTACCGGATGTGGGATCGCTATCGGCAGTCGTTTGGGAACCGACTCTACCGTTCCCAGCGCCGCGTGGGGTTCGTTGCACCGCATGCGTGATGCCGGCTGAAGGTCCGGCAGGGCGAAGGGAATCCGGTCACGACGATACCCTTGCAGGGCGTCACGCGTTGGGGAAGCCGCTCTTGGGGAGTAGTCGGCTAACGCGTCCATCTTCCGTATTGCACCGGCTGACGCAGCTCTGGCGTCGAACCGCAGGGCTCTTGGGGTGCCCTGCCCGGCGCTTGAATAGTGAGGCGCATAGCGGCGCGCGAGTATCAGGATGTTCCTCATCGTCGTTAAGGGTTTTCTTACCCTGCTTCGCTGCAGCGCAGCGCATTCCCGCCTTAACTCCTTGATTATCCAGCTGGACATGCCGGATTAACGGCATCATCACCCCCCTCAGCCTTAGCTATCGGCGTTGTCGATTTTCCCCACTCCCACGCGTCGTATCCATTGAAGGTGCCCGCCCTGGTGCACCGGTTACCGGAGGCTGCAGATGTCCTATATCGACGGTTTCGTATTGGCCGTACCCACCGCCAACAAAGACAAGTTCATCAAACACGCCAACGAAGGCGATTCGGTCTTCATGGAATTCGGCGCACTGCGCGTGGTGGAATGCTGGGGTGATGACGTCACCCACGGCAAGCAGACCGACTTCTTCCGCTCCGTTGAAGCCAAGGACGATGAAACGGTTGTGTTCTCCTGGATCGAATGGCCGGACAAGGCCACCCGCGATGCGGGGATGGAGAAGATGATGAAAGACCCGCGCATGGATCCGGCCAACAATCCCATGCCGTTCGACGGCAAGCGGATGATCTATGGCGGCTTCGTACCGATCGTGGAACTCAAGAAGTAGCAGGCGATGCAGCGGTCGAACCGACGGCCCAGGCAGCCACCGCCAAGCTCAGCGCGCGTGGCTGCCGTCGTCATCCTGGCCATGGCCCATGCCCATCCCGGCGCCACCGCCGCCCATGCCGCCCGTGCCACCGCCGCCGCCCTTGCCCCCCGCGCGGTCGCCGGCCTCGGCCTTGCCCCGCGCACCACCGGCCGCAGGCCGGGCCGGGCCTTGGCGCGGAATCGCCACGCTGACAGGAATGGGCGCCAGGTCCAGCGCCTCGCGGATGAAGTCGCGCAGCGATACCACCAGCTCGGCAGTAGGCACCGCACGGCCGGCGGCCAGTTCGTTGGCCGCGTGCGCGGCCAGCCGCACCTGTTCGTCGGTGCCCAGCAGCACGATGTCCGAGAGCGCCGCTTCCACCGCATCGCGGATCCGGCGTGCGCGGTCGCTACCGGTGCTGTGTGGCAGCCTCAACGTCTCGTCGCCCTCGCCCGGTGCCTGGCGCAGGTCACGCAGGTGGCGCGGATCGACATGCAGCGCGCCCGTGAACGACCCACCCAGGGTCTTGTAGGCGGCAATGAGCGTGCGCAGCCGCTCGTTGATCTGGCGGTTCTCCCGCTCGCGGCGCTGCTGCAGGGTCTGCATGAACACCAAGCGGATGCCCACGCCGACCAGGGTGATGACCGCCAGCCCGACCAAGGTGGAAAGCATGGCCTGCCAGGAGCTGAAGTCCAGGTTGCGCATCGGCGTCAGCTCACCCGCACTTGGAGTACCCGCAATTGAGGCACGTGGCGCAGCCGTCCATGAACACCTGCGCCTTGGTGAAGCACTTCTCGCACATGCTGGCGCTGGGCGGGAAACTGGCGCCGTCGCCGGTGATGGCCAGGTCTTCGCTCTCCCGCGCTTCGTACTCGCGGCGCTTTTCGGCGATCATCGCGCGTTGCGCGGCGCTCATCTCCGGGTCGTGCAGCAACCCGATCGACTTGAGGTGGTGTTCGACGATGCTGCCCAGTTCGGCCACCAGCGAGGGCATGTAGGCGCCGCCGATCTTGTAGTAGCCACCGCGCGGGTCGAACACGGCCTTCATTTCCTCGACCAGGAAGGTCACGTCACCCCCCTTGCGGAACACGGCGGACATGATCCGGGTGAGCGCCACGATCCACTGGAAGTGCTCCATCGACTTGGAGTTGATGAACACCTCGAAGGGGCGGCGCAGCTCGTGCTCGGTGCCCGGGTTGAGCACGATGTCGTTGATGGTCACGTAGAAGGCGTGCTCCACCATCGGCGATTTGATCTTGTAGGTGTTGCCGACCAGGACG
Organism: Stenotrophomonas sp. 22385; assembly: GCF_052045085.1. Classification (NCBI taxonomy): domain Bacteria; kingdom Pseudomonadati; phylum Pseudomonadota; class Gammaproteobacteria; order Lysobacterales; family Lysobacteraceae; genus Stenotrophomonas; species Stenotrophomonas sp. 22385. The sequence goes on along the minus strand of NZ_JBQEOG010000007.1, from coordinate 209,155 downwards.
TCGGGGCGCTCGATGCGCTCGTGCATCTGCACGATGTCGTTGGCGGCGTCCGGGAGCGGCGCGGCGGTGGCCGCTGCCTGGCGCGTCTCCTCGGGGGTGACGACGGCATACCCGGTGATCTTCTGATCGATCCTGACAGCCATGGTGCGTTTCCTCGGTGTTCACGGCGCCCGCCCAGGGGTGGGCGCCGTGCATTACCTGCTTACTTGCGGGCGCGCTTGGCCGGGGCCTTGCGGGCCACGGTCTTGGCGGCGCGCTTGGCCGGTGCAGCCTTGCGGGCGACTGACTTGCGGGCAACGGCGGTCTTCTTGGCGACAGCCTTCTTGGTGGCGGCCGACTTGCGGGCCACGGTCTTCTTGGCAACAGCGACCTTCTTGCCAACCGTCTTGCGGGCGGGAGCGGTCTTCTTGGTCACGGCCTTCTTGGTGGCGGCCGACTTGCGGGCGACGGCCTTCTTGGCGGTGGCAACCTTCTTGCCCACGACCTTCTTGGCGGCCACAGTCTTCTTGCCAGCGACCTTACGGGCAGTGGCCGACTTCCTGGCGACAGCCTTCTTGGCGGTGGCGGTCTTCTTGGCGACAACCTTATTGGCGGCGGCGGTCTTCTTGCCCACGACCTTCTTGGCGGCGGCGGTCTTCTTGCCCACGACCTTCTTGGCGGCGGCGGTCTTCTTGGTCACGGCCTTCTTGGCAGCAACGGACTTCTTGGCGACAGCCTTCTTGGCGGCCTTGGTGGTCTTGGTCACGGCCTTTTCAGCAGCGACCTTCTTCTTGGCAACCTTCCTGGTCAGCGCGGCGGCCTCGGCCTTGGCGTTGCTCTTGGCGGCTTCCAGCTTCTTCTTGGCGGTGGCCAGGGTCTTGCCGACCGACTTGGCGGCCTTGTCAGCCTTCTTGGCGACGGTCTTCTCGGCGTTCTTGACGGCCTTTTTGACCTTGGCGACCTGGGTGGTGGCAGCCTTGCGCGCGCGCTTGGCGGTCTTCTGCACCGAGGCGACCACTTCTTCAGCGGTGTGGGCGATGGTCTCGCCCACGTTGCCGGCGGTTTCTTTTACGGTTTCCACACCCTGCGACAGGGTCGCGGTGACGCCATTTCCGTTGCTCATGTTTTGCCTCCTGAGGGGCCAGTCAGTGATTTCGCTGGCGATGCTATACCGGCGCGGACGATCGTGGAACGGTCTTGTCGCAGCCCGTGAGCCGCCCTTGTGCTTGCCCGGGCGGCGCCATGAATCTGACGCGGCTCGCCATCCTGCTCGAAACCGCTTGAAAACAGCTTCCGCTGCGCAATCAGAACTTGCCGTAGTAGCCCTCCTTGAGCGCGTCGAACAGGTTCGCGGCGCTGTGCACTTCGCCGTCATACTCGATCTGTTCGTTGCCCTTTACCTCCACAACTGCGCCGTCCTGGAGTTCGAAACGGTAGGTGGTGTTCTCCAGATCGGCTTCCTTGACCAGTACGCCCTGGAACGCGGCGGGGTTGAAGCGGAAGGTGGTGCAGCCCTTCAATCCCTGCGCGTGGGCGTAGCGGTAGATGTCCTTGAACTGATCAAAGGGGTAGTCGGTGGGAACGTTGGCGGTCTTGGAAATGGAGCTGTCCACCCACTTCTGCGCGGCGGCCTGGACGTCCACGTGGGCCTTGGGGGAGATGTCGTCGGCGGCAACGAAGTAGTCCGGCAGGCGGGCGTCATCCCCGTCGGCGAAGGGCATGGCCTGCGGGTTGACGAGGTGCCGGTAGGCCAGCAGCTCGTAGGAAAACACGTCCACCTTTTCCTTGCTCTTGCGCCCCTCGCGGATCACGTTGCGGCTGTAATGGTGGGCAAACGAGGGTTCGATGCCGTTGGAGGCGTTGTTGGCCAGCGACAGGCTGATGGTGCCCGTGGGGGCGATCGAGCTGTGGTGGGTGAAGCGGGCGCCGATCTCGGCCAGTTCCTCCACCAGCTCCGGGGCCACGCTGGCGATGCGCTGCATGTAGCGGCTGTAGCGGGCATGCAGCACCTTGCCCTCGATCTGCTGGCCGGCGCGCCAGCCATCGGCGGCCATTTCCGGGCGCTGCCGCAGCATGGCGGCGGTAACCTCGAAGGTCTCCTGCATGATCGGCGCCGGCCCTTTCTCGCGGGCCAGGCCGAGCCCGGTTTCCCAGCCCGCCACGGCCATCTCGCGCGCGATGGACTCGGTGAACTCGCAGGCGTCGGGCGCGCCATAGGCCATGCGCAGCATGGTCAGGGTCGAGCCCAGGCCCAGGAAACCCATGCCGTGCCGACGCTTGCGCAGGATCTCCTGGCGCTGCTGCTCCAGCGGCAGGCCGTTGACCTCCACCACGTTGTCGAGCATGCGGGTGAACACCCGCACCACCTCTTTGTATTCGTCCCAGTCAAACCGGGCCTGGGCGGTGAACGGCTGGCGCACGAAGCGGGTGAGGTTGACCGAGCCGAGCAGGCACGCGCCATACGGGGGCAAGGGCTGTTCGCCGCAGTTATGGGCATGCAGGCCGTTGCCGTCGAAGCAGTGGATGCCGGGTACCTGGACGTCGTAGACGTCTTCCACCCCGTCCGGGACCACGCCTTCAACGGTGGCAAAGAAGCGGCTGCGGTTGAGCGTGCGGCGGTAGGCGGCCAGTGTCCGGGTAAGGCGCGCGGCCTTGTCGGTGTCGGCGAACCCGATCAGCGCGTCGTAGCGGGCTACGCCTTCGCCGCTGATCACCAGTTCGTACTGCGCCAGCGTGGGGTAGGCACGCTGGCCACCGCGACCATCGGGCAGCACCGAACGCCCTGCTTCGCGGCGCGCATGGAGGGTGCTTGGGATGCCCAGCCGCAGCAGCATGCGCTGCACTGCCTCCAGCCGCGGTCGATCAGACTGCGCCAATCGGACCGATACGCCCTTGCTCTGGTTGCCCTGCACACTGCCGTCGGCGTCGAACAGGCCGCGCAGGAAGCCACGGCAGGCATCGCTGGAGAGCTTTTCCAGCGCCGGGGTGATCGGTTGGTCGCCCGGGGACATGCCCAGCTGCTTGGCAAGATCGCGCAATGCGGCTGACTTCAGGCGCCATTCGCTTCGACCGCCCACCTCGGACCACCCGCTGAAATCGGCACGGTGCGGCAGCGTCTTCGCGCAGCGCAGCGCTTCGTCCATCAGCGCGCGCACCCCCGCCGCCGGTGAGGCCTGCACACCATTGGCCACCGCTACCTGGCTCCACACCGAGAGCACGGCCCCTTCTTCATTGAGCGCGCCGTCGCCAACCAGAAGCCCCAGCAGGTAACCCTGCTCATGCGCCAGCGCGCCCGGCCAGTGCGGCGCAGCACGATGGTCCTGCAGCAGCACCTCATCCCCCGCCTGCAGCTGGCCCGCCTCGCACCATTCGCTCTGCACCTGCCAGCGGGTGCGGGAGGTTACCCGGCGAACCCGATGGTCCGCAGTCATCCGCAGCCGATGGCCTTCGCGGGTCTGCAGGGCGAGCACCGGCTTGCGCGCCGTGCGGAAGAATCCGGCATCGGTAGTAGCATGGTCCTGCCCCTCCACGCGCACGTGGAACCCCTGCCCAACCAGCTCCGCTACCTGGCGCGGCCCGGCGACGGTGTGCACCCAGGTATCGGCGGTGACGCAGGGATTGGTGGCGCGGATGTCCTCGCACCACCAGGTGTTGTTCATTTCGTTGACCCGGTCGATCAGGATGAAGCCGGGTTCGGCGTAATCGTAGGTGGACACCATGATCATGTCCCACAGGTGCCGGGCGCGGATCTGGCCGTAGATGCGGCAGGCGACCAGGCCGTCCTCGCGGACCACGTAGTCGCGGTGGGTGGGCCATTCGCGCCACTGCACGGCGGCCGCATCGGCCAGGTCGAACTCGCCGGCTTCGTGCCGGCTCAGCGGGAACACCAGCGGCCACTCGGCGTCATTGTCCACGGCCTGCATGAAGCCATCGGTGATCAGCAGCGACAGGTTGAACTGGCGCAGCCGGCCGTCTTCGCGCTTGGCCCGGATGAAATCGCGCACATCCGGATGCGAGACGTCGAAGGTGCCCATCTGCGCGCCACGTCGGCCACCGGCCGAGGAGATGGTGAAACACATCTTGTCGAAGATATCCATGAAGGACATCGGGCCGGAGGTGTGCGCGCCCGCCCCGGCCACGAACGCGCCACGCGGGCGCAGCGTACTGAACTCATAGCCGATGCCGCAGCCGGCCTTGAGGGTGAGCCCGGCTTCGTGGACCTTGCCCAAGATGCCGTCCATCGAATCTTCGAGCGTGCCGGAGACCGTGCAGTTGATGGTGCTGGTGGCCGGCTTGTGCGCCTGCGCGCCGGCATTGGAAATGATGCGGCCGGCAGGGATGGCGCCACGGCGCAGCGCCCAGGTGAAACGCTCACGCCAGTGCCGGCGCTTGTCCTCGGTGAGTTCGGCATCGGCCAGCGCGTGCGCCACGCGCAGGTAGGTGGCGTCGATGTCGGCATCCAGCGCTTGGCCCTGCTTGGTCTTGAGCCGGTACTTCTTGTCCCAGATATCCTGCGAGGCCGGCTGCAGCGGTACTTCGCCGGTGGCCAGCTCCGGGGGAACAACGTCCGTTTGCACCGTGCGCATTCGAGGCAGGCTCCATCGCGTGGTCACCGGGTGTGCCCACTGGCGAACCCAACGCCTTGGGGCACTCTGGGTCGGGGGCGCAACATCTAGTGGCCGACCTGGTTCCAGCTTACGCCGGCACGGGGGCGTGTCAACGGCACCGAAGGTCGCAGGCGCGGTGGCGGCCGGGGTCGATTTCATCGCCGGTTTAGCCGCCAGCGGACAGACTCGTTCAGCTTGATTTACCGTATACGTGTTTTCCAGCCCACCGGACTCCCATGCGACCGCTCCCGACCCTGCTAACGCTAGCGCTTGCCGCCGCCTTCGGAGGCTTTGTCGCTTCCGCCATCAACGCCCATCTGGACAATCGTGCCGAAGCGGCACCGGCCACGCTGGCAATTCCAGCCACGGCCGCGCTGCCTGCTTCAGTAGCCGGGCAGCCGGTGCCATCGCTGGCGCCGATGCTGGACCGGGTGATGCCAGCGGTGGTGAGCGTCAATACCAAACAGGTGGTACGGGTACGCAACCCCTACTTCAACGACCCGTTCTTCCGCCGCCTGTTCCCGGAAGTGCCGCAGGAGCGGATCAACGAGTCGCTCGGCTCGGGCGTCATCATTGATGCGGCTGAAGGCCTGGTGCTGACCAACCACCATGTGATCGAGAACGCCGACGATGTGCAGGTGACGCTGTCGGACGGGCGCACGGTCAAGGCCGAGTTCCTCGGTTCGGACCGCGACACCGACGTGGCGCTGATCCGCATTCCGGCCGACAAGCTCACCGCGCTGCCGCTGGGCGACAGCGCGCAGCTGCGCGTGGGCGACTTCGTAGTGGCCATCGGCAACCCGTTCGGCTTCAGCCAGACGGTCACCTCGGGCATCGTCTCGGCGGTTGGCCGTACCGGCATCCGCGGGCTGGGCTACCAGAACTTCATCCAGACCGATGCCTCGATCAACCCGGGCAACTCCGGCGGTGCGCTGGTCAACCTGCAAGGCCAGCTGGTGGGCATCAACACCGCGAGCTTCAACCCGCAGGGCAGCATGGCCGGCAACATCGGGCTGGGCCTGGCCATACCGACCAACCTTGCACGCGATGTGGTGGACCAGCTGATCAAGCACGGCGTGGTGGTGCGCGGCACGCTGGGCATCGAAGCGCAGAACCTCACCCAGGCCCTGGCGCAGAACCTGGGGCTGAGCGAAGCACGCGGCGCGCTTGTCACCCGCGTGCTGGCAGGTTCGGGGGCCGCGGCCGCCGGCCTGAAGCCGGGCGACGTGGTGGTGGCGGCCAACGGCCAACGGGTCGACGGCGCGGTGGCGCTGCACAACGTGGAGGGCCTGCAGCCGGTAGGCAGCGCGCTGACGCTGGACGTGCGCCGCGATGGCAAGCCGCTGCAGCTCAAGGCCACGTTGAAGGAACAGCCACGTGCCGTGGCCGGCGAATCGCTGGACCCGCGTCTGAGCGGCGCCACCTTCGTTGATCTGCCCGAGACGTTGCGCCAGGCCGGCAGCAGCGGAGTCATGGTCAGCGAGGTCAAGCGCGGCAGCCGCGCAGCCAATTCAGGCCTGGCCGCCGGCGACCTGATCATCCAGGCCAGCGTGGGTGAATTCGCCGACCTGGCCAGCTGGCGCGCCAACTTCCAGCAGCGCCCGCAGCAACTGGTGCTGCGCGTGGTACGCGGCAATGCGCGTGGCGAGCTGGAAATGCGATGAATCCTTCAGGGGGTCGTAACGTGCCTTACACCCCCCCGGTGCTATTACCTTCAGTTCGCTTCGACCGGCATGGCCTGCGGTCACCCCCATCGCCTACAACGGAGATACACGATGAGCCCCACCAACACCGAGAACCTCAAGGAACACCTGGGTGAAGCCGGTTCGCACCTGAAGTCGGCCGCTACCGCTGCCGGCGGTGCGATCAAGGGCGCCACCGGCGCAGCCACCGACGAACTGCGTATCGGCAAGGCCAATGTCAAGGCCGAACTTTCCGATACCGCGCTGTCCGGCCTGGCCGCTGCTGAATTCGGCGGCGCCGCTGCGAAAGAGCAGGTTGATGCGCTGATGGACAAGGGCAAGGACCTGGTCGACAGCGCCGCCGAGCTGATCCGCGAGCGCCCGCTGGCCTCGTTCGGCGTGGCATTTGCCGCCGGCTGGATCATCGCCAAGCTTGCCCGCAGCGGCGACAAGTAAGTCGGCGTGAGCGATCAAGCACAGTCGACGCCCGACGGTGGAGCGGCAACGCCTCCACCCGATGGCGATGCCGGCCAGCGCGCGCCGCGCCTGGATGAAAGCATCCGCGAGGTGGGCCAGGCCGGCCGCGCGACGGTGGATTCGGCCAAGCACACGCTGCGTTCGCTGCGTCGCCTGGCATCGTTCGAATTCGCGCTGGCACGCAGTGCATTCGGCCGCGCATTGGCGTGGAGCGGGGTTGCAATCGTATTCGGCGCGTCGGCCTGGCTGCTGCTTGCCGGTACGCTGATCGCGCTGATGCAGCGATGGGGTCTGTCCTGGTTCCATTCGCTGCTGATCACTTCGGTGGTGAGCCTGGCGATGACCGGCTATGCGATCTGGCGGGTGTCGTTCTTCTTCCGCCACACCGGCATGCATGCCACGCGCCGCCAGTTGTCGAGGCTGGGCCTGTTCGATGAGCCCAGCGACGACGATCCTGAGGGCCAGATGGACGTCAGGGAGCGTGTGCCATGAAATTCGAAGCCCTGCGCCACCGGGTCAAGCGTGCCGAACAGGTAGTGTCCATCCGGGTCGATGAAACCCAGTGCAGCTGGTTCACCCTCAGCCAGGCATGGCGCGCGGGCTGGACGCCGCTGCGCATCATCAGCGTCGGCTTGGCTGGCGGTTTCCTGGCCGGCAAGCTGGAGCCGGGCAAGACCCGTTTTCATGGTGCCCGCTGGCTGCAGATGATCGGTTCGGTGTCCAACCTGCTGGCCAGCGCCCAGGCGGCGTTTGCCTCGATGCAGGCCAGTGAAGCGGCCGATACGGCAGAGCAGGCGGCGGACAAGGTGGATGAAGCTGTCGCTCCTGCGCCGGCTGCAGCAGCGGTTCGGGCTTCGGCCCCGGCGGCTGCGCCGCGTGCGCGGGTGACCGCCACCCAGGAATCGGCCCAGCCGCAGCCGCAGCCGGCCGAAGCAGCGACCGACGTTTCCGAACGATGACGCGTCGCCCCACCAAGCGTGGGGCGCTACCGAATCCACGTAACCGGCGGTGACCGGTTTCCAACACGCAGCACGCACCCGGGTTGCCCAATAATGCGTTTCCTCTCCAGCGTGCGACCTGCATGAGCGTTCCTGCACCCTCTTCCGCCGACGCTCCCCTGCCGGTAGCGGTTCCCCCGCCGCCGCGCCCGCGTGCGCCGATGTCGCTGGTGGTGCTGGCCACGCTTGCAGTCGCGTTCACCCTGTGGGCCGCGCAGGAAATCATCCTGCCGGTACTGCTGGCGATGTTCTTCGCGCTGGTCGGCAATCCCATCCTGCGCCTGCTTGGCCGCCTGTGGATTCCGCGCTTCCTGGCGGCGGTGCTGGTGATCGGGGTCGGCCTGAGCGGGACGGCCGCGCTGGGCGTTCAACTGGTCGGCCCGGCAATGGAATGGGCACAGGAAGCCCCGCAACAGCTGCGCAAGGTGGCCCGACAGGTGCAGAACCTGACCAAGCCGGTGCAGCAGGCCAACCAGGCAGCGGAAAACTTCGCGCGCGTGGCCGGCGGCGAAGGCAGCCGCAGGGTGCAGGTGGTGCGCACCCAGCTGGATGACCCGTACAAAGTGCTGACCCGGGCGCCACGCCTGGCCGCTTCCGTGCTGGCGGTGGTGCTGCTGACCCTGTTCTTCATGATCTACGGGCAGAACCTGCAGAAGCACGCCATTGCGCTGTTCCCCAGCCGGCAGCAGCAGCGGTTCACCACCGACATCCTGCGCTCGATCGAACGCGAGGTGTCGCGTTACGTGTTGACCATCACCGTGATCAACGCGCTGGTGGGGCTGATCTTCTCGGGCGTGCTGTTGCTGCTGGGCATCAGCCTGCAGGAAGCGCTGCTGTGGGGCACGGTGGCGGCGCTGCTGAATTTCGCGCCGTACGTGGGGCCGCTGATCGGGGTGACGCTGATGCTGCTGATGGGCTTTGTGGAGTTCAGCGATCCGTTCAAGGCGCTGCTGCCAGCGGCCTGCTACCTCGCCCTGCACACCATTGAGGGCCAGGTGGTGACCCCGATCGTGCTGGGCCGGCAGATGGCGATTTCGCCGCTGATCCTGATCCTGGCGCTCATGGTATTCGGCTGGCTGTGGGGCATGGTGGGGTTGCTGCTCTCGGTCCCCCTGCTGGTCTGCATCAAGCTGGTACTGGCGCGCCTGGACGGCACCCAGGGCTGGGCGAAACTGTTGGAGTAGAATGGGCGGGTGAATTTTCCCGTCCTAGCCATCACCCTCGACCTCGACGACACCCTGTGGCCGTTCGCCCCCATCGGCGCCCGCATCGACCAGGTGCTGTACGAGTGGATGCTCCAGCACAGCCCGGCCACCGCCGCGATGTACCCGGTGGCGGCGATGCGCGAACTGCGCGAGCGCTCCTTCCGCGACAACCCGCAGCTGCACCATGACCTGAGCGCCCTGCGCCGGCTCACCCTGCGCGAGGCGCTGGAAAACAGCGGGGCCGACCTGGCCCTGCTGGAACCGGCCTACGAGGCGTTTTACGCCGCGCGCAATCAGGTGGAGTTCTACCCCGATGCGCTGGACGCGCTGGCCCGCATTGCCGCCCGGGTGCCGGTGGCCGCGCTCAGTAACGGCAACGCCGACCTGGCCCGGATCGGGCTGGACCACCACTTCGCCTTCCAGCTGGGTTCGCGCGAACACGGCGCGGCCAAGCCGGCCGCCAGCATTTTCCACGCCGCCTGCGAACGCCTGGGCGTAGCGCCGGCGCAGGTGCTGCACGTCGGCGACCATGTCGAAATGGATGTGGTTGGCGCAATGCAGGCTGGCCTGCGCGGCTGCTGGATCAACCGCGTTGAACACACCTGGCATCACCCCTCACTGCAGCCCGACCTGCAGTTCGACACCCTGACCGGCCTGGCCGACTGGCTTGATGCGAATGCATCGGCACAGACCGCCTGACCCCGAACGGAGCACGACCCCGCATGACCCAGATCAACGGCTTCACCACCGATTCGGCCAAGGCCCTGCCGCTGCACGTGATGGAGCGCGAACAGTTCGCGGCATGGCGCGGGCAGCAGAGCCCGGCCCTGGTTGCCTGGCTGGATGCGCAGCACTTCAATGGCAGCGGTGGCAGCGTGGTGCTGCTGCCGGGCGAACATGGCCTGGCCGGCGCCATCGTCGGCGTAGGTGACCCGGGGGACGCCTATGCCTACGCGCATGCCCCGTTCGCGCTGCCTGAAGGCAGCGTGTGGCAGCTGGCCGACGCGCTGCCGGCCGATGTGGTAACCCTTCTGCATCTTGGCTGGGGCCTGGGCAGCTACCGCTTCGCGCGCTACCGCAAGCCCAACCGCGCCCCGGCGCAGCTGGTGGCCACCCCGTCTGCCGAAGTGCGCGATGTGATCACCGCCAGCCTGCGCGTGCGCGACTGGGTGAACACGCCCACCGAGGACATGGGCCCGCAGCAGCTGGAAGACGCCGCCCGCGAACTGGCCGCCGCCCATGGTGGCCAGTGCGAGGTGATCACTGGTGATGCGCTGCTGGAGCAGAATTTCCCGGCCATCCACGCGGTGGGCCGCGCCTCGCACCGGGCGCCGCGCCTGATCGCGCTGCGCTGGGGCCAGGCCGGTCGCCCGCACGTGGCGCTGGTGGGCAAGGGTGTGTGCTTCGATACCGGCGGGCTGGACATCAAGCCGGCCGACGGCATGCGCAACATGAAGAAGGACATGGGCGGCGCCGCGCACGCGCTGGCGCTGGCCGGGCTGATCATGGCCCAGGAGCTGCCGGTGCAGCTGACCCTGCTGATTGCGGCGGTGGAAAATGCGATCGGCCCGGATGCGTTCCGCCCGGGCGAAGTGATCGCCACCCGCAAGGGCCTGAGCATCGAAATCGACAACACCGATGCCGAAGGCCGGCTGGTGCTGTGCGATGCGCTGACCTACGCCAGCGAACAGCAGCCGGAGATCGTGCTGGACTTCGCCACGCTCACCGGTGCGGCGCGCATCGCGCTCGGCCCGGACCTGCCGGCGCTGTTCAGCAACAACGACACTTTGGCGCAGCAGTGGCTGCAGGCCGGCGAAACCACCCGCGACCCGGTCTGGCGCATGCCGCTGTGGCGCCCGTACCTGCGTTACCTGCACAGCGGCATTGCCGACCTGGCCAACGCCGGGTCGCGCATGGCCGGTTCGGTGACCGCCGCGCTGTACCTGGAACGGTTCATCGCCGAAGGCCAGGCCTGGGCGCACCTGGACGTATACGCCTGGAATGACGGCGAACGGCCGGGCCGCCCGGCCGGTGGCGAGGCCCTCGCGTTGCGCTCGGCGTGGTCGATGCTGAAAACGCGATACGCGTAAGCAGGCCCCCACAGATCCCCGCCCCGGCGGGGATCTTTCATTGAATCTTGTCGAAAATGTGAATATCCGGGCGACCGGGGTTCTGACACCATGGCCGCACCCACCCCCTCACGTTCGAGAAGGCAGGTAACGGCCCATGTCGCTCTTCCGCTATACCCGCGCCGGCCGTGAGCCGGATGCCCCGCGCCCGCCGCATTCACCGCTGCTGTGGATCGCACTGATTGCGCTGATTGCCGGCGTGCTGATCCTGGCCTTCGCCTGGCTGGCCGGCTGGCTGGGCCGCGACCGCGCCACGGTGCAGACCTTCACCGATACCATCGAAGCCACCGGCGCCAACCATCCCGGCTTCCGCCGCGCACACAGCAAGGGTGCGTGCGTGAGCGGCACCTTCCAGGGCACGCCGGGCGGCGCGGCACTGAGTTCGGCGCGGGTGTTCCGGCAGCAGCAGGTGCCGGTGCTGGGCCGCCTCTCGATCGGCGGCGGCGATCCGCACGGGGCCGATGCCAATGCGCGCGTTCGCAGCATGGCGCTGCAGCTGGTCAGCGACGACGGCCAGGAATGGCGCACGGCGATGAACAGCTTCCCGTTCTTCGCCGTGCCCACCACAGAGGCGTTCCTGGAACAGACCCGTGCCGGCATTCCAGACCCGGCCACCGGCAAACCGGACCCGGCCAAGATGGCGGCCATCGCGGCAAAGTATCCGTCCGCGCGCGCCTTCGGCGAATGGGCCAAAACCGCGCCGTGGTCCACCAGCTGGGCCAACACCACCTACAACGGGGTCAACAGCTTCCGCTTCACGAATGCCGACGGCCACACCGAAGTGGTGCGCTGGAGCATGCGCCCGTTGGCACCGTTCGAAGCCATGGACGCGGCGCAGCGCAAGGCGGCCAGCCTGGATTACCTCAGCGATGAGTTCCAGCAGCGCTTGGCCAAGGGGCCGGTGCAGTGGGAGATGTGGGCCACGCTTGCCGCGGCGGGCGACGCGGTGAACGATCCCTCGATTCCGTGGCCCGAAGACCGCCGCCAGGTGAAGCTGGGCACGCTGACCCTGAACGCCCTGCAGCCGCAGGCCGGCGGCGCCTGCAACAACCTCAACTTCGATCCGCTGATCCTGCCCAGCGGTATTGCCGGCACCGATGACCCGATCCTGGCCGCGCGTTCGGCGGTGTATTCCGAATCGTTCAACCGCCGCGAGCGCGAAGTGGCCAGTGGCAAGGAGAAGGCACGATGAGCCGTGATGCCGGGCATTTCAACCTCACCGCACGGGTGCTGCACTGGCTGATGGCGGTGCTGATCCTGACCATGTTGTTCGTGGGTGTGACCATGGTGGCCTCGCTGCACTGGCGGCCGATGCTGGTGGACCTGCACCGGCCGCTGGGCATTGCAATCCTGCTGTTGGCAGTGGTGCGGCTGATCAACCGGTTGCGGCACCGGCCGCCACCGCTGCCGGCCGATCTGCCGGCCTGGCAGGCCGCTGCGGCGCACGCTTCGCACTGGGTGTTGTACGGGTTGATGCTGGCCATGCCGCTGGTCGGCTGGGCGATGCTGTCGGCCGGCGGTTACCCGATCCAGATGTGGAAGGGGGTATTGCTGCCGCCGATCCTGCCGCACGACGTGGCGTTGTACGCCGCGCTGCGCAGCGCGCACAGCCTGCTGGCCTATGTGTTGTTCGCCACGGTGGTGCTGCACCTTGGCGCAGCGTTGTTCCACCTGTGGGTGCGGCGCGATGGGGTGTTCCAGGCGATGGCGAAGGGGCGGGACGGGTAACGTCACACGACCAACGGTCGTGTGCTACCCGGGTGATTGAAGGCACCGTGGGTGCCTACAACCACCCTTTCTGCCGGGCCAGGCGGTAGGCTTCGATTCGGTTGGCTACGCCCAGCTTGCCTATGCATTCGGAGAGGTAGTTGCGCACCGTGCCGTGCGACAACCCCAGCTGCGTGGCGATCTCGCTGGCCGAGCGGCCATCGCCGGACAGGCGCAACACCTGGCGTTCGCGGTCGTTGAGCGGGTCGGCCTGCGACCACGCATCGACCGCCAGCTGCGGGTCGATGGCACGGCCGCCGTGCTGTACCTGGCGCAATGCATCGGCCAGCTTCTCCGCCGGTGCGTCCTTGAGCAGGTAGCCGCACACGCCGGCATCCAGCGCGCGGCGCAGGAAGCCCGAGCGCGCGAAGGTCGTCACAATCACCACCTTGATGGGCAACCCATGGCGCGCGATGCGCTGCGCCAGCTCCAGGCCGGACAACCCTGGCATTTCGATATCGGTGACCAGGATGTCCGGCTGCAGCTGCTGCAGCATCCGCCAGGCCGCCTCACCGTCAGCGGCGGCACCCAGCACCTCGATATCCGGCTCCAGCCCAAGCAGCGCCGACAGCGCGCCGCGCACCATCGCCTGGTCTTCGGCCAATACGATGCGGATCATGGCAGTACCTCATGGGTCAGCGGAGTCGCACTCATGGCCGTGGCTACTGCGGCCGTCTTGGCCGGTAGCGGCACCCGCACCGCCAGCGTGGTGCCCTGCCCGCGCGGGGAGTGCACCTGCAGCGTGCCGCGCAGCGCGGCCACGCGTTCGCGCATGCCGGTGAGGCCATTGCCATCGGCCTGCACATCGCCACGCCCGTCATCGCGGATCTGCAGGCTCAGGCTGCGTCCGTCCTGGGCGAACTCGACCCAGGCCTGGTGCGCGTCAGCATGCCGCACGATGTTGGTGGCTGCTTCGCGCAGCACCAGCGCCAGCCCACGCTCGATCTCCACCGGCATCGGCGGCGGCGGGCTGTAGTGGAGGTGTACGTGCTGGCATTCCAGCAGTAGCCGCGCAGCCGCCAGTTCCGCAGCGAGATCGCTGGCGCGGATGCCGGTCACGGCGCTGCGCACTTCAGACAGTGCCTGCCGCGCGATGGCCTCGGCTTCGGTGACCTCCAGCCGCGCACGCTCGGGATCGCGGTCGAACAGCTTGCGCGACAGCTCCAGCTTCAGGGTGATCAGCGAAAGCGTGTGGCCGAGCAGGTCGTGCAGGTCGCGGCCGATGCGTTCGCGCTCTGCCGTGGCGGCCAGCCGCCGCACTTCGTCCTGGGACAGCTGCAGCGCCGCGTCGCGATCCTTGTTGGTGCTTTCCACATTGATGATGACGCCGATGATGAACGCCATCGACGGAATCCACACCACCAGCTGCCAGTGGTAGCCCACCCAGAGTGCGATGGCCACGAAGGCAGCGTTGAGCACCACCAGCTGGGCGAGGTAGCGCCACGCGCTGCCGGTGCGGCACACCCGCAGCGTGACGCAGCCGAAGATGAAATAGCTGATGCCTGACGGGTACCACGGCAGCAGCGCCAAGCCCATGGCCACCATGGCCAGCGCGTAACGCGGTGCGTCCCGGCGCGGCGACAGCAGCTGGCGGGCATACAGCGCCAGGAACACCGGGTAGGTCAGCAGGGTCAGCCACAGCCACGTCAGGGTGTAGCCACCACCGAACATCGGGGTGAGGAACACCCAGCCGGTCCACAACAGATGCACCGCATCGGACCAGGCCGGCTTGCCGGCGCGCAGGTTGTCGGCAACGGCCGAATCCGGGGCGGGCTGCAGAAGGGTGGAGAGCCGGCGGTGCGTCATGGTGGGTTCCCGGTGGTTGGGGCGAGGCGCGATCATGGCATCTTCCTGGCGGGGTGCGGCATGGCCATACGATCCCGTGTCGGCAATGACACTTCCAGTACGCCGCATCACCCCAGGCAGGTGACAGCTGTCACTGCCCGGAACCCGGTCCTGCAGGCATCCTGTGCCCCAGCCAGTCCCGTCCCGGTTTGCCCGCCACTCCCGTTGCGGTCACACTCGGCCCGATTCCACGTCCAGACTCACGATGAACGCATCCGCTGAACTGCTCAAGGAACTCCGCATCGACCGCAGGAAGGCCGCCGCCCCGCCGCCTTCGTCGCCACGCCGTGGCCTGTGGATCGTGCTCGCCATCGTCGCCCTGCTGATCCTGGCTGGCGTCGCCTGGCTCATGTTCGGCCGTGAACGCCCGATCGAGGTGACCACCGCACCGGTGGTGGCCATCCAGCAGGGCACCGCCAGCAGCTCGGTGCTCGACGCCAGCGGCTACGTGGTGGCCCGGCGCATGGCCACGGTGTCGGCCAAGATCACCGGCAAGGTCCGTGAAGTGATGATCGAAGAAGGCATGCGGGTCGAAGAAGGCCAGGTCATGGCCACCCTCGACCCGATCGATGCCAACGCCCAGCGCAGTCTGTCGGCCGCCCAGCTGGAAGCAGCACGCAGCCAGTTGGCCGGCTTGCAGGCGCAGGTGGCCCAGGCCGAAGCCGAAGCCGCGCGCCTGCAGACGCTGGTCGGCCAGCAGCTGGTCTCGCGTTCCCAGTTCGACCAGGCCATCGCCCAGCGCGACAGCCTGCGCGCGCAGCTGCGCACCGCCCAGCGCAACACACAGGTGGCCGGCGACGCGCTGGCCATTGCCGACCTGGGCGTGGACAACAACATCGTGCGCGCGCCGTTCTCCGGCGTGGTCACCGCCAAGGCGGCGCAGCCGGGCGAGATCGTATCGCCGCTGTCGGCCGGTGGCGGCTTCACCCGTACCGGTATCGGCACCATCGTGGACATGGACTCGCTGGAAATCGAAGTGGACGTGGGTGAGGCCTTCATCGGCCGCGTGCAGCCGAAGATGCCGGTCGAGGCCACGCTCAATGCCTACCCGGAGTGGAAGATCCCCGCCGAGGTGATCGCCATCATCCCCACCGCCGACCGCGGCAAGGCAACGGTCAAGGTGCGCGTGGCACTGAAGAGCAGGGATCCGCGCATCGTGCCCGAGATGGGCGTGCGGGTGAGCTTCCTGGAAGCGGCCGCGCCAGCCCAGGCGCAGGCGCCCAACGGCGTGCGCGTGCCCGCAGCGGCACTGGTCGAGCGCGACCAGAAGACCGTGGCGTTCGTGGTGGGCGATGACAAGCGCGTGCAGCAGGTGCCGGTGACGGTGGGCGTGGCGCTCAACAACGACCGCCAGGTCACCGCCGGTCTCAGCGCCGGCCAGCAGGTGGTGAGCAACCCGCCGCCGGAACTGCGCGATGGCAGCGCGGTAGTGGAAAAGCAGACGCAGTAAGCAAGGCGGCGCCGCGACCGGGTCGCGAGCCGACGAAGTGCGATTCCCGTGCCGGCCCGGCGCGCATGCGCGCGGCTGCCCGCATGGTTTCTTCTTCCCCTGATTCACGGAGAACCGCTCATGTCCACCCTGGTTTCGCTCCGCAACATCACCAAGACCTACCAGCGCGGCCCCGAAAAGGTGCAGGTGCTGCACGGGATCGATCTGGACATCCAGCGCGGCGACTTCGTCGCCCTGATGGGCCCGTCCGGCTCGGGCAAGACCACCCTGCTCAACCTGATCGGCGGGCTCGATACGCCGAGCGGCGGTGAGATCGAGATCGAAGGCGAGCGCATCGACCGCATGTCCGGCGGACAGCTCTCCACCTGGCGCAGCCACCATGTCGGCTTCGTGTTCCAGTTCTACAACCTGATGCCGACGCTCACCGCGCAGAAGAACGTGGAACTGCCATTGCTGCTTACCCACCTTGGGGCGGCGCAGCGCAAGCGCAATGCCGAAATCGCGCTCACCCTGGTCGGCCTGGCCGACCGCCGCAGCCACCGCCCCAATGAGCTGTCCGGCGGCCAGCAGCAGCGCGTGGCGATTGCCCGGGCGATCGTGTCCGACCCGACATTCCTGATCTGCGATGAGCCGACCGGCGACCTCGACCGCGCCTCGGCCGAGGAAATCCTGGTGCTGCTGCAGCAGCTCAACCGCGAGCACGGCAAGACCATCATCATGGTCACCCACGACCCCAAGGCCGCCGAGTACGCCACCCATACCGTGCATCTGGACAAGGGTGAGCTTGCACAGGCACCTGCGGCCCACTGACGGAGGTCACTGCGGTGAAATACTTCTCGCTCATATGGGCGCAGCTGTTCCGCAGCAAGACGCGGACCCTGCTGACCCTGCTTTCGGTGGTGGCCGCGTTCCTGCTGTTTGGCATGCTCGATTCGGTGCGCGTGGCATTCAGCTCGGGCGGCAGCGTGGAAGGGGCCAACCGCCTGATCGTGGCCTCGCGCCTGTCCATCACCCAATCGCTGCCGACCCGGCTGGAGCCGCAGGTGCGGCAGGTCCCCGGGGTAAAGGACGTCACTTACGGCATGTGGTTCGGCGGCATCTACCAGGACCCGAAGAACTTCTTCGCCAACTTCTCGGTGGCGCCGAACTACTTCGAGGTGTACCGCGAACTGCAGCTGCCACCCGAACAGCTCAAAGCCTTCCAGGACACCCGGACCGGTGCGGTGGTGGGCGAAACGCTGGCCAAGGAATTTGGCTGGAAGATCGGCGACACCATTCCGCTGCAGGCCACCATCTTCCCGCGCGGCGGCAGCAACGACTGGCCGCTGCAGCTGGTCGGCATCTTCCGCTCGAAGGACCGTACCCTGGCGGCCAACGAAGAACGCCAGCTGATGATGAATTGGAAGTACTTCGACGAGAGCAACGACTACATCAAGAACCAGGTGAGCTGGTTCACGGTCACCCTGGACAACCCGGACCACTCCTCGCGCGTGGCCCAGGCCATCGACGCGATCTCGGCCAATTCGGACCATGAAACCAAGACCCAGACCGAATCGGCGTTCCAGCAGGCCTTCGTCAAACAGTTCGCCGACATCGGGCTGATCGTCACCTCGATCATGGGCGCGGTGTTCTTCACCCTGCTGCTGCTCACCGGCAACACCATGGCCCAGGCCGTGCGCGAGCGCGTGCCCGAACTGGCCACGCTGAAGACACTCGGCTTCAAGGACAGCACGGTGCTGACGTTGGTGATGATCGAATCGGTACTGCTGATCGGGCTGGGCGGCGCCATCGGCATGGGCCTGGCCGCTTCCATCCTGCCGGTGCTGGCGCCGAAGACACAGGGTCTGTTGCCACCGCACGTACCCACCCAGACCTGGTTGATGGGGGTGGGGCTGATCCTGCTGATTGGTGTGGTGGTGGGCCTGCTGCCGGCGCTGCGCGCCAAGCGGCTGAAGATCGTCGATGCCCTGGCGGGCCGCTGAGGAGAACCGACATGAAAAAGCAATGGTTGAGCAATCTGTTGTCGGTGCTGCTGCTGGCGGTGATGCTGGCGGTGTGGATCATGCTGCCCTGGCCGGGCGTGCTGGCAGTGGTCGTGGCCGTCGGGCTGTGGCTGCTGTTCACCCGCAGCGGGCGGCTCGCACTGGCGGCCACGCGCATTGGCGTGGCCAGCCTGCCGCAGCGCTGGGGCGCGTCCTCGGTGGTGGTGGTGGGCATTGCGGGCGTGGTCGGCGTGCTGGTGGCGATGCTGGCCATGGGCCAGGGCTTCCAGGCCACGCTCAACAGCACTGGCGATGACTCCACGGCGATCGTGCTGCGCGGCGGTTCACAGGCCGAAACCAATTCGGTCATTACCCGCGACCAGGTACCGCTGTTGTCCACCCTGCCCGGCGTGGCCAAGGATGCGCAGGGCAAGCCGATGATCTCCCCGGAGCTGTCGCAGGTGGTCAACCTGGTCTCCAGGGGCGATGGTACCGACGTCAACGCGCAGTTCCGTGGCGTGGGCGAAATGGCGTGGGCGGTGCACGACAAGGTGAAGGTCACCGAGGGCCGCCCGTTCAAACCCGGCCTGCGCGAGATCGTGGTCGGCAAGGGCGCCCAGGGCCAGTTCCGTGGGCTGGAAGTGGGCAAGTCGCTCACGCTGGGCAACCAGCAGTGGACCGTGGTGGGTGTCTTCAATTCCGGCGATGCGCACGACTCGGAGCTGTGGACCGATGCTGAGACGCTGGCCAACACCTACCAGCGCAGTGCATGGCAGTCGATCAGCTTGCGCACCGATGGCAAAGCCGGGTTCGACCTGTTCAAGGCAGGCGTCGCTGCCGACCCGCGCCTGAAGCTGGATGTGGAAACCACGCGTGCGTACTACGCCAAGCAGGGCGGCGGGCTGAATACCCTGATCAAGGTGCTCGGCACGGTGATCGGCGCGATCATGGCGGTTGGTGCGGTGTTTGGCGCACTCAACACCATGTATGCGGCGGTGGCCACCCGCGCGCGTGAGATCGCGACGATGCGCGCCATCGGGTTCCGTGGGTTGCCGGTGGTCACCGCGATCATGCTGGAGACCATGCTGCTGGCACTGATCGGCGGCTTGCTGGGCGGACTGGTGGCGTGGGCCATCTTCAACGGCTACAGCGTGTCCACCATCGGCAGCAACTTCAGCCAGGTGGTGTTCCAGTTCAAGGTCTCGCCCGAGCTGCTGTGGAGTGGGCTGAAGTGGGCGCTGGGAATCGGGCTGGTGGGTGGGCTGTTCCCCGCGCTGCGTGCGGCGCGGCTGCCGATCACTACCGCATTGCGGGAAACCTGAAGCATCGAACTCCCGTGCCCCCCGAGGGGGCACGGGAGATGGATCATTCCGCCCGGCACTCAATCGTTCCAGCGATCCGGGCACACAGGTATGCGACGGTAGAGGTACCGTACGCAGGCGTCCCGATGACTTTTACGCCCGCCCAGCCGGCCCGCTGCACGAAGTACGGCGCGAGCGCTCGTTCGTACGGCAGCCTGCGCGCGGTGCCGTCGGGATACAGGAAGTCATCCGCTTTTTCCTGGATCACCCAGTTCCAGTCCCTCGAGTTCAGATACTCCCACTGGCGGGTTTCGTAATCGAAGTAGAACTCGATATAGCCGAGCGAGGACGTCAGGATCTTCAGCTGCGCGATCAACGGCGTCGCCCCATAGGACTGCGATTCAAATCGCAGGATGCGGCCGTGCTCGGCATCTGCGTTCAAAAAGGCATAGCGGCTTGCGCGGTTGAGCATGCGTCGTACCGTTTCACGCGCCTCCTCGCGGCGGGGATTGAGGTCGGAGACGTGATGCCCCCAGAGGAGGGTGTCGCTCTGCGGCTGCTCCATCATCACATGCGGCGATCCGGGCGGCTGCAGCGACACGGTTCCCCACTGGTCCACGAAATCGCCCCGGGTCACGTTGTAGAGCTTCATCAGCGCGTTGTACTGCGTGCGTATCCACGGCTCCGGCACGAAATGCGTGGCTACCAGCTCCCCGCCCTCGTTGGTGACGTGGAATCCCTGGATGTTGGTCTGGCTTGCGGCCTGGTAGACGTAGTGCGAACCGACTCCCAGCGAGCGCGCCTTCGCGTACATCTCAGCATCGGTACACATGTAGCACGGCTGTGCGACGGGATCCTCCACCGACGCCATGGCCTGGTAGGGCAACGCGGCCAACAGCAACCACGACAACTTCTTCATCATCTGCTCCCTGATAACCCGCACACGCGGGTCATGGCAGTTCAGCAGTCGGCGCTACGCGTGAATATCGGAACGGTTGGAATGTGGGGATGTTGAACTCGCCATTCGGAATGATGTAGTCGGAATCGACGAGTTCTGCGTATGCGCGTTGCCACGCAGGGCGTGGCACTACGGGGGTGGCAATCGTAGAGCCACGGCTTGCGTGGCTGCTTACGACAAGATGATGAAGCGAATCTTCGTTGTGCACTTTGCGTCATCGCCCCAACGCGGTTGCTCCCGCATTCTGGAACGACCATCAGTCCAGCGATGTGACGTGGCTCAATGGAATCGGACAACCCACCTCATTCTTGTCCGAAAATTCCGCAATCTCATTGCGATCGACACGCCCTACCGCTACTTTCGCCGCCTCACAGCAAGCCAAGCATCGCCGCCTGATGCGACAGGCACAGATCAGGAGAAGGGCCGTGCGGGTCGACGAGTGGGGAAAGGGACTTCGTGTGGACCTCCGTATCCGTTTGGATGGATTACTCCTCGCCGCTGCATACGCGATCACGTGCTATGCCGTTCGCCACGTTTCAATTGATCAGCTTTTCCTTCCTGCAGGTGTTCGAGTAGCCGCTCTCCTTCTGTTCCCGCCGCGACTCTGGGCTTACCTCATCCTCGGCGAGTACGCGTACTACGCGATACTTCGATTTCCCTTGATTGATGATTACGGGCTTACATGGTTCGCGCTGGCCTCTACCTACCAGATGCCGGTAGTCGCCTTGATCGTGCACCTGCACCGTCGCCTCATCGTTGCGGGGAATGAGGCATGGTTGCTCTCGTTGGCAGCGTTATCGTCGGTCGTGCTTGGCATGGCCAACATTCTTCTGACGGAGCTCTTGTGGCCTCCGCATCTCGTTGAGAATACGGCTGCAGCGTTACTGAAGATGTCGCTTGGCCATTATGTCGCCATACTTACCGTGGCGCCGCTGGCGCTGGTGCTGTCCGGGCGTGCAGGCCCAGCTGCCTGGTCATCATGGAGGCGTCTACCGTCGGGTGGAGCGCTCGCATTCCTGCTGATTCTTGGATACCTGAGCACACGGATCCCGGATGCCGACTCTGGCTTCAAGGGGGGTGTTCAACTGCTGATGGCAGCACCGGTAATCGTGTTGACGTGCATCCATGGCTGGCACGGCGCGGCCATTGGCGTGCCTTTGCTGAACCTGATTGTTCACCTCGCCACGCCCGTTACCGGACTTCCCGGCTCGTTTGATGCAGCCACGTTCAAGACACAGCAGAGTCTTTCTGTTGTGTTCACCGCACTGTTCGCGCTGGGCGCCATCGCAGGCAACTATCGACATCGGCTCGATGTGTCCCAGCAGAATCAGATTGAGGCGCTGAGCTTGGCCAAGGCCTCGCACCTGGCAAGCGAGCAGGAACTACGGGCGCGGGCGCTTAGGATGCGGCAGATTGGCGAGAACATTGACCTCTCGTCTAGTCAGATGGTCGACTGGCTGAACGGACAAGGGCATCGCCAGTTCGCCGGCGCAGTGCTCCGGGCGTCGACGGTGAGCTCAAGGCAGTTCCGTGAGCAAACCAGCATGGTGTATCCCACCTCCCTCGAACACGTTGGGCTTTACCTGGCGATTCAGATAGGTGGTATCAGCCAGGAGTGGGACGCGACAGAACGGGTGGCCCGGCCCCATCTCTCCGGCGATCCTTGCGAACTCAGTACGGGCCTGCAACTGGCGGCATATCGGACCATTGCCGATGCCGTATCCCTGTTGCTGGAGCGAGAGAAGGGACAAGTGCAGGTGCGTGCCAGGTGCGGCGGGGCGCAGGGGCTCCATGGAATCGTGATCACTGTAGGCGTTCTGGATGCTGGCCATATGCTGGCGGCAAAGACCGTGCAGATGGCGACCGAGCGCTTGGCGTCGAGAACGCTGACTTACGGCGGCAAACTGCAATGTTGCGGTAATCGGGTGCGCGTGCTGATGACTGAGGTGCCGAAGGGAGTGGCAGCGGAATCTCGGGCTATCGATTCGCCACGCCGTACGTCGCAGCGTCGAGCCAGTCGCTCGTAGACGGGTCGCGCAGCCACGCAGGGCGTGGCTCTACGGTTGCCGCATCCCGCGTAGTGCCGCGCCCTGCGTGGCTGCGAGACATCAGGCCCGCGCAGCAGCCCGCGACCGCCACAGACTGTCGCCAATGAACAGCAGCAGCCCGGTCCAGATCGCGGCGAAGCCAATCGCCTTGGCGGTGTCGAACGGTTCGCGGAAGAAGAACACGCCCAGCAGCAGGCCCAGGCTGGGCGCGATGTACTGCAGGATGCCTACCAGCGAGAGCGGAATGCGCTTCACGCCATAGGCAAAGCCAATCAGCGGCAGTGCGGTCACCGCGCCGCCCAGAATCAGCAGCAGGTCGTTGCGCCAGCCCCAGCCGCTCAAGAACGCGCCACCGTGGCCGTTTTCGCTCCACAGCGCGAAGCCGATGGCCGGCAGGAACAGGTACAGGCTTTCGATGCCCAACCCCGCCACCGGGTCCACCGAGATCATCTTGCGCAGCAGGCCATACAGCCCGAACGAGCAGGCCAGCCCCAGCGCGATCCACGGTGGGGTGCCAGCGTCCACGGTCAGCCACGCCACGCCGAGCGCAGCGCACCCCACAGCCAGCCACTGCAGGCCGCGCAGGCGCTCTTTGAGCACCACCACGCCCAGCACCACGCTCACCAGCGGGTTGATGAAGTAGCCGAGGCTGGTTTCGATCACATGCCCGGCGTTGATCGCCCAGATGTACAGGCCCCAGTTGAAGGCGATGGCCATGCTGCTCAGCGCCAGGGTCGGCAGCGCGCGCGGCTGGGCGGCAATCTGCTTCCACCAGCCGGTGCCGCTGCTCAGCAGCAGCCAAGCCACCACCAGCACCGTGCTCCAGATGATGCGGTGGGCGATGATCTGCTGCGACGGCACCGCCTTGAGCAGGTGCCAGTAGACCGGCACCAGCCCCCACAGGGTGAAGGTGAAGGCGGTGATGGCCAGGCCACGGCGCTGTTCCTGCAGGGGCGTCCGTTCCACAGCGCTCATTTGCGGCGGGTCCGTGCCAGGGTCAGCACCAGCACGCCGGCCAGGATCACGCCCATGGCCAGCAGGTCGTGCGGGCCAAAATGCTCGTGGCCGATCAGTGCGCCCAGCAGTACGGCGATCACCGGGTTGACGTAGGCATAGCTGGCGGCCAGCGCCGGGCGCACGTTCTGCAGCAGCCAGACGTACGCAGTAAAGGCCACGATGGAGCCGAACATGCACAGGTATGCCACCGCCAGCAGTCCATTCATGCTGGGCCAGGTGGTGGGGCGTTCGCCCGTGGCCAGACCGAGGGCGACCAGCATCACGCCGCCGCACAGCATCTGCCCGGCCGCGGTCATGAACGGGCTCGGCAGGTCCAGGCTGCGCGCCCAGACCGAGCCGAAGGCCCAGCCGATCGGGGCGATCAGCAGCAGGACCAGACCCTGCGGCGAGGCGGTGAGGCTGCTGCCGGCATTGAGCCAGACCACGCCCAGGAAGCCGATGGCGATGCCCAGCCACTCGCCGCGGGTGGCGTGCTGGCCACGCACGGCCCCGAACAGCGCCATCCACAGCGGCACCGAAGCCACGGCGGTAGCCGCCAGGCCGGAAGAAACGGTGCGCTCGGCCAGCACTACCATGCCGTTGCCCAGCACCAGCATGGTCAGGCCCATGATGCCCAGGTTGCGCCATTGCCGGCCGGTGGGTGCGGGCATGCCGCGCCAGCGCAGCACCGCGTACATCAGGGTGCCGGCCACGATGAAGCGGGCCCCGGTTACGGTGGTCAGGGGCAGCGCGCCGCCTTCCAGCGCCAGCCGGATGCCCAGATAGGTGGACCCCCACACCACGTACACCAGCAGCAGGGCCAGGACGACCAGGCCGCTGCGGGGAGCGGCCTGCGGGGTTGCGGGGGAGACGGCCATACGCGACCAGCAGGCGGGGGAGAGGGGATTCTAGGCCTTTGCCAGCGGCCCGGCATGCCCTGTGGTGGCACGCTGTCGTGCTGGACCTAGTCACATGGTGCAATGCCCACCGATCATCACGTGGAGTAAGGTAAAAACCAGCATTGCCATTGCTCCACCGTGAGGACCGTTTCCCAGCATGAGCACTTCCACCCTTCCAGCCGCGCCCGCCAATGACAAGGCCGCGCTGAAACGCTCGATCTCCAACACCCTGAAAGGCTCGGCGGGCAATCTCGTCGAGTGGTATGACGTCTACGTCTACTCGGTGTTCGCGGTCTATTTCGAATCCCAGTTCTTCTCGGCTGCGGACAAGAACTCCACCATCTATGTGTGGGCGATCTTCGCCGCCACCTTCCTGATGCGCCCGATCGGCGCCTGGTACTTTGGCCGCTTCGCCGACCGGTACGGCCGCCGCCTGGCGCTGACCGTGTCGGTGACGATGATGGCCGCCTGTTCGTTCCTGATCGCGTTGACCCCCACCGCCTCCACCATTGGTGGCTGGGCGGCGCTGATCCTGCTGTTCGCGCGCCTGCTGCAGGGCTTCGCCACCGGTGGGGAGTACGGCACCAGCGCCACCTACATGTCCGAAGCGGCCATTCCCGGCCGTCGCGGTTTCCTGTCCTCGTTCCACTACGTCACCCTGGTGGGTGGCCACGTGCTGGCGCAGCTGACCCTGTTCACCATGCTGATGTTCTGGGACAAGCCGGAAATCTCTGCGTGGGGCTGGCGGATCGCGTTCGGCATCGGCGGCCTTGCGGCCATCGTCGTGTTCTGGCTGCGTCGCTCGATGGATGAATCGCTGGGTGAAGACTCCATCGAAGCCGCCCGCGAGGGCCGTGCCAAGGCATCGGGCTCGATGTACGAGCTGTTCGTGCACCAGTGGCGTCCGTTGCTGCTGTGCTTCCTGATCACCGCCGGTGGCACCGTGGCCTTCTACACCTACTCGGTGAACGGCCCGAAGATGATCCAGAGCGCGTTTGCCGGCACCGACGTGATGACCGGAACGCTGATCAACCTGGGCGTGCTGACCTTCCTGATGGTGCTGCAGCCGATTGGCGGCTGGCTGTCGGATATCGTGGGCCGCAAGAGCCTGCTGGTGTTCTTCGGCGTCGGCGGCGTGCTGTACAGCTGGTACCTGGTGACCGAACTGCCGAACCAGCATGACCCGCTGATTGCGTTCCTGACCCTGGCGCTGGGCTTTGTGATCCTCACCGGCTACACCTCGATCAACGCAGTGGTGAAGGCCGAGCTGTTCCCGACCCACGTGCGTGCACTGGGCGTGGGCTTCGGCTACGCGCTGGCCAACTCGCTGTTCGGCGGTACCGCCCCGCTGCTGTACCAGGGCGCGCTGAAGACCGATCGGGTGGGCGACTTCGCCATCTATGTCACCGCGATCATCGCGGTATCGCTGGTGGTGTATGTGTTCTTCCTGAAGAACAAGGGCGCCAACTACCTGGATGGCACCCGGAAGTAACGGCGGCAATGGATCTCGGGGATCACGACCAACGGTCGTGATCTACCATCCATCGGACAATCCACGCATGGGATGGGTCACGAACCTTGGTCGTGATCCGTTGGACAATCCACGCTTGCGGTAGGTCACGACCGTTGGTCGTGACCCTCCTGCACGTTACCGGCGAGCCGCTTCTGTCTGTTCGCGGGTCTTGCGGAATTCCGAGCCCTCTTCCCAATGCGGCCAGGTGCGGCTGTTGGCCAGCTCGGCGCCCAGGTCGTAGACCAACAGGGTGTCGGCGGCATGGCCGGCCGGATCCCAGGTCGGCGTCCAGGCATCGCAGGCCTGGTGGTAGCAGTCGGCGAAGTACTTCTCGCGCAACGCCTTGCCAGCGGCAACGCCACCTTCCAGCTTGTCCAGCCCCGGGCCGATGGTGATGGCTGGCACGCCCAGGCGGGCGAAGGCAAAGTGATCGGCGCGGTAGAAGAAGCCCGCTTCCAGGTTCGGGTCCGGGCTGTAGCTGCGCCCACGGGCCTTGGCCACGCGTTCCAGGTCGCCTTCCAGCGAAACGCGCCCCTTGCCCCACGAGGCGATGTCGCGGGTGGCGCCATCCGGGCTGAACATCTCGATGTTGATCACCG
The DNA here is from genome assembly GCF_052045085.1 of Stenotrophomonas sp. 22385. Classification (NCBI taxonomy): domain Bacteria; kingdom Pseudomonadati; phylum Pseudomonadota; class Gammaproteobacteria; order Lysobacterales; family Lysobacteraceae; genus Stenotrophomonas; species Stenotrophomonas sp. 22385. The sequence goes on along the minus strand of NZ_JBQEOG010000007.1, from coordinate 182,720 downwards.
CAGCGGTTTTGTCCAGCGGCGCCAGCGGGTGCGCGGCGTAGTAGCTGGCCCCCAGCAGGCCCTTTTCTTCGGCAGTGAGCGCCACGAAGTACAACGTGCGCTGCGGCTGTGGGCCGGCGGCGAACACGCGCCCCAGCTCCAGCACGGTGGCCACGCCGGTGGCGTTGTCGATGGCGCCACGGCGGATGCGGTCACCCTTGGCATCGGGCTGGCCGATCCCGAAGGCATCCCAGTGCGCGGAGAAGATCACCGCTTCATCGCCATGCTCGCCACCGGGCAGCTTGGCCACCACGTTACGGGTGACCACCTGCTCGCGCTTGAGCTTGAACTGCGCCGACAGCGTGGCATCGCCCAGCGCCACCGGCTGGAAGGCCGGGGTCATGGCCCTGCGCTTTTCGGCTTCGAAATCCAGGCCCGCGTCGCGGAACAGCTGCTCGGCCAGGGCGCGCTGCATCCAGCCGCGCACCGGCACGTGCTGGGCCAGCGCCTGTTCCGGCGTGCGCTCGATATCGAACAGCGGCGAGGTGCCCGAACTCTTCACCGTGGCCCAGCCGTACGCGGCCGGCGCGGTTTCGTGCACGATCAGCACGCCCTTGGCACCGCGGCGCGCGGCTTCCTCGAACTTGTAAGTCCAGCGGCCGTAGTAGGTGACGGCCTTGCCGTCGAAAGCACCGGGGCGGTCGGCTTCGAAATCGGCATCGTTGATCAGCACCACAGCGATCTTGCCGTGCAGGTCCACGTCCTTGTAATCGTTCCACTGGCGCTCGGGCGCGTCGATGCCGTAGCCGATGAATACCAGCGGCGCGTCCTTGATCTCCACCGCGGCCTGCGGGCGCAGGCTCTGCAGGGTCACGTCCTCGCCGTTGACCAGCGTGCGGGCCTTGCCGTTCTGGCGCAGCTTCGCGGTCACCGGGCCATCGACCTGGGCACGCACCATCGGCACCGGCTGCACCCAGCTGCCATCCACGCCACCGGGCTGCAGGCCGGCTTTGCGGAATTCCGCGATCAAATACTGCACGGTCCGCTCTTCACCCGGCGACGCCGGCGCGCGGCCCTCAAACTCGTCCGAGGCCAGGATGCGCACATGCCGCGACAGCGCTTCGGGATCGATGCCGCCGCCGGGCAGGTCATTGGCCGCGTGGGCCAGGCCGCCCACGAACAGACAGGACGACAACAGCAGCATGCGCATCGGATTCACGGCAGGTACCAGAAAAAAACGGAATGCCAGAGTGTAACGTGACACTCCGGTTACCGTGCAGCCCGGCGTGCACGCTCAGCGGCGGTCGCGGTCCAGCCAGCAGGCCAGGCCCTGCGCGTTGAGCTCGATATCCATTGCCAGCATCTGCGCCACTGCCGCGTCATCGAGCGGACAGCCGTGTGCCTGTGCGCGCTCCTGGTACAACGCCGTCAGCGCGGCCACCAGGCAGCGGTGGCGGTCGGGGCGCCCATCGCACTGGCGCGCGATGTCCACCATCGCGTCGATCTGCTCGACCAGGTCTGCCGCCAGGGCGGGGATGTTCTCCACCCGTCCGTAGTGGGTGAGGTACGCCGCCTGCGGCTGCAGCGCGACCAGCCGCGCGATGGAGTGTCTGAGCGGCTCGGGATCGAACTGCACGGGCGAGGAGGTGGGAATGATGAAGGCGCCGCGCGCGCTGTCCAGCTCGCGGTAGGACAGCCCGAAGGTATCGCCGGTGAACACGCTGCGGCTGCGTTCGTCCCACACGCACAGGTGGTGGCGCGCGTGCCCGGGCGTGTCCAGGCACAGCAGGCTGCGCCCGGCCAGGTCCACGCGGTGACCGTCTTCGGCGATCACCACGCGCGCCGCCGGCACCGGCAGGACCGGACCATAGCTGCGCGCGATTTCGGCCGCGCCATAGACGTCGGTCGCGCCGGCGATGAGCCGGGTCGGATCGATCATGTGCGGTGCGCCGCGCGGGTGCACCACCAGCATGGCGTTGGGCAGCTGCTGCATGAGCAGGCCGGCGCCGCCGGCGTGGTCCAGGTGCACGTGGGTGAGCACCAGCCAGTCCACCTGCTCGGGCGCGCAGCCGGCCCGGGTGAGCGCGGCCAGCATCGCTGGTACGGCCAGGCCGGTGCCGCAGTCGATGAACGCGGCCCGCCCGTTTTCGACGATCAGGTAGGCGGCGTCGAAGTCACTGCGCTGGAACGCGGTATCGATGGTGAAAATGCTGGGGTCGGAGGACATCGGCGCATCCCTGGCGGTCATCGGTGGCAGTCGACCCTCGGCCGATCCGCCTCGATTCTAGGCCCGTTACCCCGCCGACTTCGATGCGGCTTTGGTCGCACGCTGCGCCAGCCAGGCGCCGCGCAGCAGCAGCGCCCCCAGCATCACGGCCAGGAAGGCGCCGTAGGCGTACAGCACGGCCAATACCTGGCGCCAGATCGGCCCGGCATCGCTCTGCACCACGCCGATGTGGTGGCCCCACAGCATGGCGAGGATGCTCAGGATGAAGGCGAGCAGCAGCGCGGCGCCGTCGAACAGGCGCCGCGCGGTGTCGCGGGGTTGGCGTGGGAACAACCAGTACAGGGTGCCCAGCAGCACGAACCAGGGCAGGAACAACAACAACGACAACCAGGCCATCGTGTTTCCTCCGTTATGTGTCCATCGACCAACGGTCGATGGCTACCCGCGCAGCTCCTGCAATGCCGCCAACACCACCTCCACTTCCGCTTCCAGCTTGAACAGCTCGCTCTGCAGGCCATCGCCATGCTCGGTCTGCTTGAGCACGCCGATCAGCTGGCCGGCATCGCGCGGCGAATCGAAGCCTTCACTCTGGATCAGCAGCGTGCCGTCGCCGGCCTGCAGCTTGAAGTAGAAGCGGCCATCCTTTTCGCGGTACTGCTTGAACAGCGGCGGGGCAGCGCGCGCCACGCCACCGTCTTCGGCGGCGATGTCACCGGCCGTGGACAGGTCGCGCAGGCCCACCGCATGGCGCAGCTCCTTCAGCAGCGGAATGGCGTACTGCTCGCGCAGCTGCTGGCCGCGACGGCGCAGCAGTGCTTCGATCTTCTCCGGCTCGGCCATCAGCGCGTCATAGCGCTCGCGCAGCGGGGTGAGTTCGGCATCGATGCGCTCGAACAGCTGCTGCTTGGCATCGCCCCAGCTGATGCCGTCAGCGAAGGCCTGCGCGAACGCGGCGGTCTGCTCGGCACTGGCGAAGGCCTGGTACATCTGGAACAGTGCCGAGCCTTCGGTGCTCTTGGGCTCGCCCGGGGCACGCGAATCGGTAAGGATGGAAAACACCAGCTTCTTCAGCTCCGCGCGCGGGGCGAACAGTGGAATGGTGTTGTGGTAGCTCTTGCTCATCTTGCGGCCGTCCAGGCCGGCCAGGGTGGCCACCTGTTCGTCGATCACCACGTCCGGCAGCGGGAAGTAGTCCCTGCCGTACACGTGGTTGAAGCGCTGGGCGAAATCGCGCGCCATTTCAATGTGCTGGATCTGGTCGCGGCCGACCGGCACGCGGTTGGCCTTGAAGATGAGGATGTCAGCGGCCATCAGCACCGGGTACATGAACAAGCCGGCGCTGATGCCGGCGTCTTCATCCAGCTGTTCTTCGCGGTTCTTGTCCACCGCCGCCTTGTAGGCGTGGGCGCGGTTGAGGATGCCCTTGCTGGCAATGACGGTCAGGAACCACATCAGTTCGGTGGTTTCGGGAATGTCGCTCTGCCGATAGAACCAGACCTTGTCCGGGTCCAGCCCACAGGCCAGCCAGCTGGCGGCGATCTCCAGGGTCGAGCGCTGGGTGCGTTCCGGCTGCTGCGCCTTGATCAGGCTGTGCAGGTCGGCCAGGAAGAAGAAGCTCTCGATGCCGGGCGCTGCGCTGGCAGTGATGGCCGGGCGGATGGCGCCGACATAGTTGCCCAGATGGGGCGTGCCGGAGGGGGTGATGCCGGTAAGAACGCGGGTGGTCATAGGGGAATCATTACGGACAGTTGAACGCCTCCAGTTTACCTGCCCGCGCGCAACCCCGTTGCCTGGCCTGGCGCGTTCAACGGAGTACCCAACCGCGAAGGCCCCGCCATGAAACGCCTGACCCTGCCCCTGCTTGCCGTGCTGGCCCTGTGTGGCTTCAAGCCGGCTGTCCCGCCCCGTGCCGACACCGGCCCGGTCACGCTGAGCCTGGTCGAGCGCGACCAGCACCTGGAACTGCCTGCCTACCTGCACCGGGGCCAGTACTGGGTGGCCGGCCGCCAGGGCGAGCCGTACGCGGTGCGCCTGCGCAACAACAGCCCCGAGCGGGTTCTGGTGGTGCTGTCGGTGGACGGCCTCAACGTCATCAGCGGCGAGGTGGCCGCGCCGGACCAGACCGGCTACGTACTGGATCCGTGGCAGAGCGCGGACATCACCGGCTGGCGCAAATCACGCCAGCAAGTGGCCCAGTTCGTGTTCACCGATCCGGGCAACAGCTACGCCAGCCGTACCGGACGGCCGGACAACCTCGGGGTGATCGGCATCGCCGTGTTCAACGAAGCGCGGCGCTACGTGACCGTTCCGCGGCCCGCACCGCCGGTGGCGCGCGGCCAGGGCAAGGCACAGCCGCAGGCAGCCGCCGAAGCGGCAGACCGCGCCCTGTCATCGGTGGAGAGCACCGGTTCGCGCATCCGCGCGCCCTCCCCGGCACCCGCGCTGGGCACCGGCCATGGCGAGCGTGAGGCCTCGTACGCGGGCAGCACCACCTTCGAGCGCGCCAGCCGATGGCCGGCCCAGCGCCTGGACCTGCGTTATGACAGTGAGCGCAACCTGGTGGCGCGCGGCATCATTCCTGCGCGGTACCCGCGCGACGAGCGCGCACCGCAGGCGTTCCCGCAAGGCTTCGTGCCAGACCCGCCCAAGTAAAAAAAACGGGCCGCAGTGCGGCCCGTTCCGGTTTCATACCCTCGTTGCGACCCTTATGGTCGCCCTGCCACCGGGGGGGTGTCAGTGATAGTCCGGATATTCCTTGCGCATGGCGGCTTCGAAGTCCTTGACCTCGGTTTCAGCGCGATCGCGCGCCCAGCCATAGCGTTCCTGCAGCCGGCCTGCCAGGTATTCGGCATTGCCTTCGGCCACCTTGAAATCGTCGTCGGTAAGGTCGCCCCACTTCGCCTGCGCCTTGCCCTTGAGCTGCGTCCACTTGCCGGAAATGATGTCTTTGTTCATGGGTTCGCGTCCTCGGTTGCAACGGCATCGTCGCCGTGGAAACAGCTTGCAACAGTGCGTGTTCGCCGACGGTCAAGCGCGGATGAAGCGCGTGCTCACGTCATTGAATGGCCGCTTGCCCTGCATGACGCAGACGAAAAAAAAGCGCCGGGATTTCCCGGCGCTTCTTCATTCAGTGCGCGGTAGCTGCCGACCGTTGGTCGGCAGGCCACCGGCAGTGCGCGGTAGCTGCCGACCGTTGGTCGGCAGGCCACCGGCAGCTGCGGATCAGTTGCCCTTGGCGGCGTCTTCGACCGTCTCGCCGGCCTTCTGCACATCCTTGCCGGCACCGGCAACGGTGTTGCAGCCGGACAGCATGGCCAGCGAAACCATCGACAACAGCATCAGTGCAATTACACGCTTCATAGGGTTCTCCTGATTAATTCAACGTCACTACCGAAATACGGCCCCACCTGCCTTTTGCAGATCGCGGTGGCGTCGTCGTCGTTTCCGGAACGGCCACCGCGTGAGATGCAATCTGGGGTCTGGGGCGTGCAATCGATGTGAACGCGGCACCTGGCCGTTCAGCCACGCGCCGGGGAACCCGGCCCCGCTCAGTCGCGCATCAGGGTGGACTTGCCGAACAGGCTCTCCACCAGGTCCACGGCCAGCACCGCGGTAGCGTTGCGGTTGTCCAGCAGCGGGTTGAGTTCGACGATGTCCAGCGAGCCCATACGGCCGGTGTCGGCGATCATTTCCATCACCAGCTGCGCCTCGCGGTAGTTCACGCCGCCCGGCACGGTGGTGCCCACCCCCGGGGCGATGCTCGGGTCGAGGAAGTCCACGTCGAAGCTGACGTGCAGGTGGGTGTTCTCATCGATACCCTCCAGCGCCGCTTCCACCGCGCGCTTCATGCCGGCCTCGTCGATATAGCGCATGTCGTACACATCGACCTTGTGCTGCTTGATCAGGCGCTTTTCCTCCTGGTCCACCGAACGGATGCCGATCTGGCGTACCTGCTGCGGGCGGATCGCCGGGGAATCGCCGCCCAGTCTGGTCAGCGCGTCCGGGCCCAGCCCGCACAGGCAGGCCACCGGCATGCCGTGCACGTTGCCCGACGGGGTGACCTCGCTGGTGTTGAAGTCCGAATGCGCATCCAGCCACAGCACGCGCAGGTCACGGCCCTGTTCGCGGCACCAGCGCGCCACGGCGGTGATCGAGCCGATGCCCAGGCAGTGGTCGCCACCCAGCATGATCGGCAGGCGGCCGTCCTGCAGTTCGGCATAGGTGGCGTCCATCAGCACGCGGTTCCATTCCACCACTTGATCGAGGTGGCGGTAGCCCTGCTCCGGTGGCGTCCATGGGTTGCGCGGGCCATCCAGGTTGCCGCAGTCGCGTACGTCCACGCCGCGCGCGGCCAGGGCCTCGCACAGGCCGGCGATGCGCAGCGCCTCGGGACCCAGTCCGGCCCCCCGGGCACCGGCCCCGATATCCGTGGGCACGCCGATCAGGGACACCGCAGGTTGACGATTGCTCATGCTCACTCCACACACACGGAAAATTCCACCAGTCTAGTGATCCGGCTGCCAAACCACTCGCGGCGTCGCAACAGCGGGCGCCGGACGGCCGACCGCCTGTGGCGCTGATTGACCCGTCACGTCCCATCCTGACCCAGCGCCAAAGCCTTATGTGTCAATGCTTTGACACACGCGCAAGGAACACTGCGGTTCATCTTGCGTTGGCCGTGAAGGCAAAAATTACGTGCTACATTTCACACTTCTTCGCAGTACTGATTGACTAACCCGCGCAGGGTTGGTCCGTGTTTTGTCGTGTTTCAGGGGGCAGTACGTGCAGCGCAGCAGCATCCACCAGATTGTCCGCAATGCCAGTGGCGAGAGCCCGCCGGCCCGGCAGTTGTATGACACCGCCGCCATTGAACAGGCCTTCCAGCATGCGCGCGAGCGCGAACGCGGGCTGAGCCTGCTCATGCTGTCCACCGCCGACGGCCGCGCCGTGGCCGAAGATTCCACGCTGGGCGTGGATGGCCGCCGCCTGGCCGCCATGGCCAATTCGTTCCTCACCTTGGGCGAGACTGTCTCGCGCGAGCTGGCGCTGAGCGAAGCCGATTACGCCACCATCTGCACCAAGCTCGGCAACGTGGTGCTGATCCGCATCCAGGCCGACAAGCCGCTGACCCTCACCGCCGTGGCCGGCCACGAGGTCAACATGGCCGTGCTGCTGTTCCATGCGCGCGAATGCGCCACCCGCCTCGATACCGTGCTGCGCCCGCGCGCGGCCTGAGCACCCGTCGGTTTTGTTGTGCCCTTCCGGCAGGCCTTGGCCTGCCTCTCCCACTGCCTGAAGTAAAAAGGATTTACGTGCCCAATCTCAATCTGGAAAAGCTCAATTCGCTCGCCGGTTTCGTCGGCGCCGCGCTGGTCGACGGTGACAGCGGCATGGCCCTGGCCATGGTCGGCGGCGGCAACATCAACCTGGAACTGGCCGCCGCGGGTAACACCGAAGTGGTGCGCGCCAAGCGCCGCGTGGCCGAGCAGCTGGGCCTGTCGGACACCCTTGAAGACCTGCTGATCACCCTGACCACGCAGTACCACCTGATCCGCCCGCTGGAAAGCAACCCGCTGCTGTTCCTGTACGTGGTGATGGACCGTGCCAAGGCCAACCTGGCCATGTCGCGCCATGAACTGAAGGCCTTCGAAAAGACCCTGGACTTCAGCTGATCGAAGGCCATGCCGCCGCGCCGCGCCCCTGATCGGGCGCGCCGCGGCGGTCGCTTCGGTTGCGCGGCACACCGCCATGAATACCCCCACCCGTTCTTTCCGCATTGCCGCCATCGGGCTGGACGTGCTGCATCACACGCGCCTGAAACTGGCCAGTTCGATGCTGCTCGCCGAGCGCATGGAGGTAGTGCTGCAGCCGTGGCCCGGCGATGCCTGCGACCTGCTGGTCATCGGCCTGGATCACGCCGATGCCGCGCGCGCGCTCAGCGAAGCGCATGCGGCCAATGTGCCAACACTGTCGATCGCACGCCGCTACGCCGATCCCGGGCGCGGACGGCTGCCGCACGGCGCCACTGTGCGCGACATCAACGAACAACTGTCCAGCCTGCTGCAGGCCGCGCCCAGGGTGGACCGGCCTGCAGACGGTGTGCCGCTGCTGCTGCAGCTGGCTTCGTCCACCGGTTCGGACCTTCACCTGCTGCAGCGCGGCGCGATCACCGTGCTGGTGGATACCACCACGCGCAGCATCGCGCTGCCGCCCACCACGACGCTGTCGGAGCTGGTGGCGCAACTGGATGATGTGGCCTGGTCGGGGAGCGTCATCGATGCGCCCACGTTCCAGCACCAGTACGCGTACCGGTTGCCGCAGCGCCACTCGTTCGAAGCGCTGTATTTCTGCATCGCGCGGCATCGCCCATTGCTGCTGCCGGCCCCTGCCGAGCATGCGCCGCTGAAGCTGCGCCATTGGCCGGACCTTGATCCGGAGGATGTGCCCAGCACCTGGCTGCTGGCCATTGCCTGCCTGCACGCCCGCCCGTGGCAGCCCCATGCGTTGGCGGCGGCTTGCCAGATGCCGCGCAACACGGTGCAATCCCTCTTCTGTGCTGCTGTAGCCAGTGGCCTCGCCCTGACCCAGGAGCCTGCCATGCCCCCAACCTCCCGCCGCCGCGATGCCGGTGATTCGCGCTTCTTCTCGTGGGTGGCGCGCCGCTTCGGCCTGAACCTGTTCCAAGGGAGCACGTCATGAGCCTGCCCGCCAACAAACTGGTATTCGTGGGCAGCATGGGCGCCGGCAAGACCACGGCGGTACGTGCGATTTCGGACGTAGAGCCGGTGAGCACCGAAATGCCGATGAGCGAAGACGCGATGGGCGACAAGGTGGAAACCACCGTCGCGCTCGATTACAGCTCGATCGAACTGGACGACGGCGAACTGCTGCACGTGTACGGCGTACCGGGCCAGCGCTACCTCGATTTCATGTGGCCGATGGTGTGCGAAGGCGCGCTGGGGGTGATCGTGCTGGTCAGCGCCGGGCATCCGGAACCGGTCGCATCCACGGTGGAACTGCTGCAGGAGTTCTCGCGCATCGCGCCGGAAGCGAGCCTGGCAGTGGGCGTGACCCGGACCGATGAGTACCCCGCGCTGTTGATTCCGGAATTCCGCAATGCGCTGTTCGACGCGGGCCACCGCCTGCCGGTGATGCGCGTGGACGCGCGCTCGGCCACGCAGGTGACGTTCCTGGTGAAGTCGCTGTTGTCGTACCGGTACGCAGAGACGAACTGAAAATGGTGCCGACACCCGGATTCGAACTGGGGACCTACCGCTTACAAGGCGGTTGCTCTACCAACTGAGCTATGCCGGCAAAGGCACGGCGACGGCATTGCCGGCGCGGAGGGCGATTCTAGCGCAAGCCCGCGCATTCCAGCGAGCGTTGCTGGGCCGCGCCACTGCGCTGGCGGGCTGTGCTGGGGCTGGCCTTGTCGGCCAGGGCCGCATCCACCCACCACTGCGCGCTGCCTTCGCTGCCGCCGACCAGGCGGGCGCTGAAGCCAGCCGCGCTCAGGGCCGCCAGGCGGCGCTCGGCGCCTTCGCGGTTGCGGTACTGGCCCAAGGCAATGGCGTTCGCGTCTTCGCCCTGGGCCATGATGTAGTAATCGCTGATGCCCGCCGCGGCAATGCGTTTGACCGTGGCCTGGGCCTCTTCGCGGCTGGCGGCGGCCGGCATCATCACGCGGTAGGTGCTGCTGGCGCCGGGTTTGGGGACTTCACGCAGGCGCGAACGCTGAACGAGTTCGCTGGCCTTGCCCTGGGCGGCCATGGCGGTGTCGCGATCGGCAAATGGGCCGAGGCTGATGCATTGGAGGGGAGCAGCGGGTGTGGGCGCCGGTGGGGTTTCGGGCAGCTGGGCAGGGCCCGGCTCTACGGCGACGGTTGCGGCCGGGGTCGGGGGTGGTGCGGCGGGCTTGGGCGGTGCCGGGGTGGCGTCTGCCAGGGCCGTGGTCGCGGCCGGGGGCTGCGCGCTTGCTGCGGCCGCCGCGGTTGCGGCCGCTGCCGGTGCGCCGGGGCTGTCGAGCAGCTGCAGCTGGGCTACGCCGCTGGGCGTGGCGGGCAGGGCCGGCGCGGGGTCGCCGCGCAGCATCCACCACAGCGCAACGCCCACGTTGAGGATGGCCAGTACGACGATCAGGGCACGGGTAAGCATGCGCCGATCCTACCGCGACGCCGGTGGCTGGTGCACCGCCCAGCGCGCGAGACCATCGAGCACCAGCGCCGGTTGGAACTGCGCATCGGCCAGCAACGGCATCAGCGCCGGTGCGCCACCGCCATGCACCAGCAATGCAGGCACCCTGCCCAGCACGGCGGCGGCCTGCACGCGGCTGCGCTCGATCAACGCGACGGCTGCGCCATCGCAGCCGGACGCGAGTGCGTCGGCGGTGTCGTTGGCGAACTCGCTGTAATCGCCTCCCTGCGCAGGCAGCTGCACCGCGCGTGCATGCAGGGCTTCGCGCATGGTGGTCGGCGAGGCCGCAATACGGCCGCCGTGATGCTGGCCCTCGGCATCAAGCAGGTCGATGGTGAGCGCGGTGCCGACACCGGCCACGACCGCGGCTTCGCGGTGTTCGGCGGCGGCGATCAGCGCGAGATAGCGGTCCACCCCGAACTTCGACGGGTCGGCATAGGCAATGCGCACGCCGGCGCAGCTGGCTTCGGTTTTCGCCACGTGAACGTGGCTGAAGCGCGCGCGCAACACCTCGAGCATGCTGGCGGTGAGCGCAGCGGCGGCCACGCTGGCCACGTAAGCAGTATCACCGCTGGGCAGCTGTTCCAGTGCGTCGGCCGGCATCACTTCGGCACCATGCGGCCATGCCTGCACGTCACCCGCGCGCATGCCCTGCAGCGGGGCGAACTTGAACCGCGAATTCCCCAGGTCGAACAACCAATCGCTCATTGCGCCCTCACGCTGACTTCCCCGGCATGGAACACCCGTTCGCTGCCGTCGATGCGCACGCGCAGCGCACCATCGTCGGCCAGCCCCAGCGCCTGCCCTTCATGCATCACGCCGCCATCGTCCACCCGCACTGCACGCCCAGCCAGGCTGTCGAGCGCGGCGTAGCGTGGCAGGAACGGGGCCAGGCCGTCGCCTTCAAACTCCTCCAGGGCCGGCAGCAGGGCCTGCAGCAGCCAGGCCACCACGGCGTTGCGTTCGATGCCGGTGCCGAGCAGGGTGGCCAGATCGGTCCACGGCTGGGTGATGCCGGCAGCGAAGGCGGCCGGCATGCGGACATTGATACCCAGCCCGATCACCGCGCGCGCCGGGCCGGCGAATTCGCCGCCGCCTTCGACCAGCAGCCCACCGAGCTTCTGACCGCCCACCACGATGTCGTTGGGCCACTTCAGTCCAACGTTGGCAACGCCGTGGGCACGCAGCGCCTCGGCCACCGCCACGCCGGCGACCAGGCTCAGCCCACCCAAGCGCGACAGCCCGCCAGCAAAGCCGCGCAGCACCGACAGATAGACGTGTGCGGCCAACGGCGAGGCCCAGGCGCGCCCACGACGGCCGCGGCCGCCGGTCTGGCGCTCGGCGAGCAGCACCCGCGCGCCGCGCTCTGGCGCGCTGCACCGCAGCAATTCTGTATTGGTCGACCCGACCGTCCAGGCCACCTCCAGAATGTCCAGCAGCGGTGCCAGCGCAGACGGCAACCGGGTCCTGATGGCCCCGGCGTCGAGCAGATCCAGCTGCTGCTGCAGCTGGTAGCCATCACCCGCGCGGCCGTCGATTTCAATGCCTGCCGCTCTAAGTCCTTGAATTCTCTTCCAAATGGCCGCGCGGGTCTGGCCCAACTCACGGGCCAGCGCGTCGCCGGACAGACGCCCGGCGCCCAGTTTGGCCAGCAGTTGGCGGTCGTCCACGGCAGCTTCCATCGGTTGATCGGCAAAATTATGCGGGAAAGCGTCGGACAGCGCCCGCGTCGGGCTTCCAATTGCGACAGTGAATCGGGCTAGAATCGAAGATTGACCCCCTCGCCCTTCCGGATGTTGACGATGCGCCCGTTCGCCCATTGCCTGCTCCTGCTGTTGGCCCCGATGGCCGCGCACGCTTCCGATGCGCTGACCGGCTCGGGCCGGGGTGGCTGCGTCTATTCGGCCGCAGAGGAACGCGCGGCGCCGGCGGCAACGCCGACCAGTACGGCCCCGACAACGGTCAAGCCGAGCGCGACGGCGCCCGGCAGCACCGGCGGTGGCGGCGATGACGATGTGTTGCCGCGCCTGCGTGCACCGAAATGGCACAGCTTCCTGCCGGGCATGTTCCGCTGATCCAGTCGTTGTTGCGCTGGCTGGGCTCGTCTCCACGCCCGATTCCTGACTCCGCCTGGGTACGCACCTGCCAGCGCACCGCGTGGCTGCGCGGGTTGCCGCCCGAGCGTGTGCAGCGCCTGCGTGTGCTGTCCGCCGCGTTCCTGCACGACAAGACCATTACCCCCATTGGCGGTCTGCAGCTGGGCGAAGATGACGCGGTGCTGATTGCCGCGCTGTGCTGCTTGCCGCTGCTGGAACTGGGCGAGGCGGGACTGCGCGGCTGGTCGCAGGTACTGGTGTACCCCGAAGGTTTCATCGTGCCGCAGAGCGAGATGGACGAAGATGGGGTGCTGCACGAGTGGGAAGAGGAAGCCATCGGTCAGGTGTCGCACAACGGGCCGCTGCTGCTGTCCTGGCATGACGTGCAGGCCGAACTGCAGCATCCGCACGAAGGGGCGTGCGTGGTGGTGCATGAAATGGCGCATCGCATCGATGTGCTCGATGGCGTGCTCGACGGCACCCCGCCGCTGCCGCGCGCATGGCAGCAGCAATGGGCCACCGATTTCCAGCAGGCCTTCGATGCGCTGTGCGCGCAGGTGGATGCAGGGATGGAGACGGTGATTGATCCGTATGCGGCCGAAGCGCCGGATGAGTTTTTTGCGGTGGCGACCGAGTATCACTTCTCGGCGCCGGATCTGCTGGAGCAGGAAATGCCGGTGGTGGCCGGGCATTTGAGGCGTTTTTATGGGGCGCCGCCACTGCCCACGCGGTAGGTACCGACCGTTGGTCGGTACGCTCCGGTCTTACGGCCCGGGCGGCAACTTCACTTCAAACCGCGCACCACCCAATTCCGGCGAGCGCTTCACCTGCAGTTCGCCGCGATAGTCCTTGATCAGGTCCTGCACGATCGACAGGCCGATGCCGTGACCCTGCACGCGTTCGTCGCCGCGCACGCCCCGCTGCAGCACCTTGGCGATGTCGTCCGGGGCAATGCCGGGGCCGTCATCGTCCACCGACAGCACCAGCCCGGCACGCCGCATGCCCGGCGCGCTGAACGGCTTGGCGGTGAGCAGCACGCGGCGGTTGGCCCATTTGAACGCATTCTCCAGCAGGTTGCCCAGCAGCTCCTGCAGGTCGCCCGGTTCGCCGTGGAAGCGGGCGCCGTCATCGATGTCGAACTCGCACAGCACGCCCTTGGAGGCGTACACCTTCTCCAGCCCGCGCACGATTTCCTCGGCGTTGGACTCGATCGGCAACGGCGCCGAGAACAGCTTGTGGCCCGACGATGCCGCACGCGCCAGCTGGTAGGACACCAGGTTGTTCATGCGGCGCAGCTGCACATCGAATTCCTGGCGCAGGTCCTGGTCGGCCGCACCACTGTCGAGCTGCGTGCGCAGCACTGCGAGGGGCGTTTTCAGGCTGTGGGCCAGGTCTGCCAGGGTGTTGCGCTGGCGCTCGAGGTTTTCGCGCTCGCTTTCGATGAAAGCGTTGATGCTGTCGGTGAGCGGTTCCAGCTCGCGCGGGTGGCGTTCACTCATGCGCTCGGTTTCGCCGCGCTGCACTTTGGTCAGCTCGGTGATCACCCGCCGCATCGGGCGCAGGCTCCACTGCAGGATGACGGTCTGCAGCAGCAGCAGGATCAGCCCCGCGCCGCCCATCCAGAACCACACCCGGCCACGAAACACCCGCAGCTGCGCACCGAGTGCGCGCGAGTCTTCCATCACGTAGATGGTGTATGGGAATTCGGTGGCGGGGTCGGCGTCGGCGTCCCACACCAGGCCCAGGCCATAGCGGTACACCGAGCCTTCGCTGCCGTCGATCTGGATCATCGGCAGCGGGCCTTCGAAGACTTCCTGGCGCGGCGCCAGCAGCTTGCCGCCCACGGTGGGTAGCATCGGGCCTTCAGCGGACATGGAGTTGCCTTTTCCGTCCGGCATTACGACCTGCAGGTACAGACCGCTACCCGGGACATCGAAGCGCGGGTCCGGCGGTTGCTCGCGGATGTACAGCGAGCGGTCGCGGGTGAAGTCGATACCGGCCGCGTAGGCGGTCGCATAGTTCTTCAGGCGCTCGCGCAGGTTGGCGCGCGCCGTGTCGGCGAACGCCGCATCCAGTGCGTAGCCTGCAATCGCCAGGAAGGCGAGCAGGCTCACACTGGCGGCCAGCAGCTGCCGTGCCTGCAGGGAGCGCGGCCGCCAGCGTTTAAAGAACCACAGACGGCCTGACATCATCCCATCGCCGGACTAACGGCTCAGCCCTCGTTGCGCGGAATCGCGAAGCGGTAGCCGCGACCCCGCACGGTTTCGATCGGCTTCAGCTCGCCGTCCGGGTCCAGCTTCTTGCGCAGGCGGCCGATGAAAACTTCCAGCACGTTCGAGTCGCGGTCGAAATCCTGCTGATAGATGTGTTCGGTGAGGTCGGCCTTGGAGACCAGTTCACCGGCATGCATCATCAGGTATTCCAGCACCTTGTACTCGTAGCTGGTGAGGTCCACGTTGCTGCCAGCAACGCTGACGGTCTGGGCAGCAAGATCCAGCGCAACCGGACCGCATTCGAGCGTCGGCTTGCTCCAGCCGGCCGCGCGACGCAGCAGCGCGTTGACGCGTGCCAGCAGCTCTTCGACATGGAACGGCTTGACGAGGTAATCGTCGGCGCCCTGCTTCAGCCCTTCGACCTTGTCCTGCCAGCTCGAGCGGGCGGTAAGGATCAGCACGGGGAACTTCTTGCCCTCGTCGCGCAGTGCCTTGATCAGTTCCATGCCCGACATCTTGGGCAGGCCCAGATCGATGATGCCAACGTCGAACGGCACTTCGCGGCCCATGTACAGACCTTCCTCACCGTCCTGTGCGGCATCGACGGCAAAGCCTTCGCGCTTGAGCCGGGCTGCAAGGGTTTCCCGCAGCGGGGCTTCGTCTTCGACCAGAAGGATACGCATGAACTCTCCCTAGTGTCCTGGGTGTGGCCTGGGGCCAGTGGCTAACAGATGACTGCGGACAACTATCCCCGTTCAGGGGTTATCGCCGCGTAGTGATGACATATCCGAACGCGGCGTGCGGGGCTGTGAACGCGGCTGGGCCGGATCATCCATGTAGCGGACGCGACCCCGGTCATCCATGTATTTCACCCGGTTGATGTCCCGGCCATCGAAGGGCACCCGTTCCGCGCCCAGGATATGGCCACCGGTGGTCCGCTGGACCCGACGCACGGCGTCGGACAGGGAGCGCTCCTGGGGAGCACCACGGGCGGCCCGCACCATCGCTTCGGCCCGGGCCGGATCCGGCTGGGGAGCCTGTGCGCCGGCGCTGCCGATGGCAGCAACGGCACCGCTCGCCAGCAGGGCGAACACGGCAAGACGGCGGTGGCAGGTTACGGAAGACATCAGGTCTGATCCTAGCGGAGCGCGTCAAAACGTTCAAAAGTTGTGAATCGGCAGCCGCCAGCCTGGGCCGGCACTTTACGAATCTTTTGCAAATTCTTGGTTTTACGCAGTGAATCCGGTCTGAACTTTTCTGACCGCCGCATCGCTTTGTTCATCTAGGTGAACATTGACAGCTACTTCAGGCCCGATGTCAAGCGCGCCCTGCGACGCCGTTCACGCTGCGACGCGTTCGGCCTGGTCGCGGGTGATGCTCAAGGCCTGCTCGATCAGGCTCCAATCGGCACCTGGGCGGTGCGCGCCCTCGCTGAGCACCTGGCGGAAGGCGCGGCCACCGGGCTGGCCGTGGAACAGGCCAAGCAGGTGGCGGGTGATGTGCTTCAGGGCCAGCCCACGGGCCAGCTGGGCCTCGATGTAGGGGCGCATGGCGCGCAGCAGCGCCTCGCGCGGCTGCAGTGCGGCGCCGGTCTGCGCCGCCTCCAGCTGATGCAGCACGTAGGGGTCATGGTAGGCCGCGCGGCCCAGCATCACGCCGTCCAGCGCCGGCAGCTGGGCCTGGGCGGCGTCCACCGTGGCCAGGCCGCCGTTGAGCACGATCTGCAACTGCGGGCGGTCGGCCTTGAGCCGGTGCGCCCAGTCGTAGCGCAGCGGCGGCACTTCGCGGTTTTCCTTCGGCGACAGCCCCTTCAGCCACGCGTTGCGGGCGTGCACGACGAACATCGCACTCCCGGCGTTGGCGGATTGATCGACGAAGTTGACGAATTTTTCGTAGTCGTTGTCTTCATCCACGCCCAGCCGGCATTTCACCGTGACCGGGATGTTCACCGCGTCGACCATGGCCGCCACGCACTCAGCCACCAGAGCCGGCTCGCGCATCAGGCAGGCGCCGAAGCGGCCGGCCTGGACCCGATCGGAGGGGCAGCCGCAGTTTAGGTTGACCTCGTCGTAGCCCCACTCCTGTGCGATCTGCGCGGCCTGCGCGAGCAGAGCCGGATCGCTGCCGCCCAGCTGCAGGGCCAACGGCTGCTCGCTGCCATCGAAGCCCAGCAGACGCTCGCGGTCGCCGTGGATGACGGCGTTGGCGTGCACCATTTCCGTGTACAGCCGCGCACCCGGGGCCAGCAGCCGGTGGAACACGCGGCAATGGCGATCCGTCCAATCCATCATCGGGGCAACACAGAGGCGGATACCCTTCATTTCCATAGATTTCATTAGCTTATCAACCATATAAGGTACTCGCTCTTTCCCGCAATTGCCCCGTTTTTCCCGCTATTTCCCAACCGGTTGTACCATTAGTGTGCCAGCGAGGGATTGGCACAACAGGGAATGGCACAACCATAGCAACGCTGCAGAACCGCAACGGCCGATGGCGCGCAATGGTGCGCCGTAAGGGCCATAAAGACCAATACCGCACTTTCCCCACCGAGACCGCCGCAAAAGCCTGGGCCGAACGCATTGAGCGGGAACAGGCGGACTATGAAGCCCGAGGTGGCATCCCAGGTGAGGACATCACCATCGGGGAGCTGATCGACTGGCGGACCAATGACTTGGCCTCCGTCAGGGCCATCTCAAAGACCCACTCCAGGAACATGACGCGGATCCGCGAGGGACTAGGCGACATCGTGGCTAGACGCCTCACCGCCAACGACGTGATCGAGCACGCCCGGCGGCGGATCCGCGGCGACCACATGATGGCCAACGGGGTCATTATCCCAGCCTGCGCCCCCGCAACCATGAACGTCGAGTTGGGGGTACCTCTCCGAGCTGCTGAAACTCGCTGGCCCGATGAAGGGCGTGAAGCTGGCCAGCGACCCGGTAACGGAAGCCCGGCCTGTCCTGCGGCTGCTGCGGCTGGTTGGAAAGTCGAAGCGCCGGGACAGACGGCCCACCGCCGGCGAGCTGCAGCTCCTCCGGGAGCGTTTCCAAGCCGCTGCATGGCGGTCGACCATTCCCATGGTGGACATCATCGATTTCGCCATCCTGACGGCCAAGCGCGAGAGCGAAATCACCCGATTGATGTGGTCCGACGTCGACCAGGTCAACCGGACTGCCCTACTTAGGGACGCCAAGCACCCCCGGAAGAAGGCTGGCAACCACAAGCGCTTCCCGCTTTTGGGCGATGCGTGGGACATAGTACAGCGGCAACCCAAGGGCTCTGCAGACGGACCGATCTTCCCTTACAACTCGAATTCCGTAGGAACGGCCTTCACCCGTGCTTGCGCGAAGCTGAGGATCGAGGATCTGTGTTTCCACGACCTGCGCCACGAAGCCACGTCGCGGCTGTTTGAACAGGGATGTGACATACCGGAGGTGGCTGCGGTGACCCTTTACGAATCATGGAACGAGTTGAAACGTTACACCCAGCTCCGCCCTGAATCCCTGCATCGGAACCCATCGGACGCTCCGAAGCCAGCGGACCCGTAGGCTTGACCAGCGCTGGCGCGGAGGCAATTATCCACCCGAACCGGGCTACGCTTTCTGGATAGGGGAAAATCATGGAAGACGAAAGTGCGCTCACCCACCTGCGCTGGGTGATGGAACGCCAGCTGCATTGGATCAGTGCCGCTGACGTCAAAGCAGGCGGGATGATTGGCGCGTACATGGCTCTTGCCGCGATTGCCGCGACACTGCTTGATTCAGCGAATCCGCCAGTCCAGGCGAAATGGCTGTTTGGCATCGCAGCAGCCGCCATGCTTCCTGCTCTCTGCTTCGCCGTCGCGGTGTTTTTCCCACGCGACGAAGCAAAACGGTCGTCGTTGCTCTTCTTCGGTGAAATTTCTGGGGTGGACCTCGACAAGTTTAAAGAGCGCTGCAAGGCGACAACGATCGATCAGGTAAAGGATGATCTGATGAATCAGATTTACATCAATGCAGTCATCGCGCGATGCAAACATAAGTATGCGAAGATTTCCATAGTCTGGGGCTTAGTTGCATTGGCGGTATGGCTGGGCGGCGTTGCAACTTTTGCGAGGGCGTCATGAGCCTGAGCGATGACCTGCTGAGCAGGGTGGAAAAAATTGCATCCTCGGCCTGGGACATTACTCCCGGGCGAGTCGTTCCTGATCTGACGGCGCTTCCGCTGGCCAATGCAGGCAAGTCACTGAGAGCCTGCATCTTGTACGCTGATCTGAGCGACTCAACTGGCATTGTGGGACGAAACATTCCGTCTCGGGCTGCGGAGTACTACAAAGCATTTCTCCACTGTGCGTCGCGGCTGATCATCCACAATGGCGGAATTATCGAAGCCTATGACGGCGACCGCGTTATGGGTGTCTTTCTCGGTATTGGAAAGGAGCAGAACGCAGTTCAGACCGCGTTTCAGCTCGTGCGCGCGATGGAAACCGTCGTCAACAAAACTTTCAGTCAATACTACGGAGCCACTCACGAACAGTTGAAATTTACGGTAGGGATAGATACGGGCGAGGTACTGGTCTGTAAAGCCGGCGTTCGTGGTGACTCAGACCTTGTGTGGGTCGGCGCCCCCGCAAACTACGCTGCAAAGTTGAACAGCTTTAAGGGCCTGGACCACGCGTACCCAATTAGGATCACGGATGGGGTATTTAGACAACTGCCTGACAGCCATCTCTACCGCCGCGATGGAAAAATTGCATGGGCGGGCGCATACAACGCGGTAGGAGTTGATCACTACCGATCTAACGCCTGGGCGCACCTCTAGCAGCCAGCTTCATCCCGCGAGGCGCCACGGATCATCGCGACAGCTTCCCTGATAGGCTGATTTCGGATCAACCGGGCAGCACACCATCGCTCCGCAAACCGCTTAGCTTGGTCGACGTTGGCTGCAGTCACGTGCTTTACCTGCAACATCTTCAATGCATTCAGCGTCATAAAGGCCGTGTGGTTGGGTTGCTCTACGACGATGGCGATTGCCCGTTCGCGCCACAGAAGCTCCCAACGGCCGAACCTGAAATGCCAACCTCCTGCTTCGGGCATTTGCAGTGTGCCGACGCTGGCTAAAAAAGTTTCCGGTTTACCCTCCTCGCCCCACTGGCGCACAGCCGCTTCGACCAGCTTAGTGGCTTCCCCTGGAGTGCCGTCATAGACGAGCGAGTACATGTAAAAGTCGACCCATCCGTGTTCGATTTGCGGCTCCACCGGACAGCTAAGGTGCAGTACGTGCGGGCTGTCCTCCGGGGGGGAAGCGCCCAAAATTGCACGACTGAGGGTTTCCCCAATCGGGCCGGCCTGAGTCCTCATCACGTCTGCGATCACGATTCCGTGTTCCGTCAAGGCCTCCATCAAAAGGTCGATGTCTGGCTCGGCAAAGGAGTAGATCGGGATCAGCATGACGGCGCCGGTCAATTGAGGGATACCGATTGTGGCCCCGCGTGTGGCTGGCCGCAAAGTGGCAGCCCACTCCTTCCTCACGCCGATGGGCGGAGGGTCACCACAGCTCAGCTAGCTCGCATGTCAGGAAGCCGGACTATGTGCGGTAGATTCGTCCAGACCCCGATCCGCGACGCCGCCGGCTTGGGTTTCCCCCAGCTGGTCGGCGAGCTGCTGTCCCTTCCTGCCAGCTACAACCTGGCGCCAACGCAACGCGCGGCGGTCATCCTTGATCGAGGTGACGGGCTGCAGCTCCAGCGACTGTCTTCGGGACTGCTGCCGTTCTGGGCCAACGCCAAGGGGCTGCAGGGGTCGACCATCAATGCCCGAATCGAGACGGTGGCCACCAAGCCGGCGTTCCGAAGCGCGCTCAAGGCGCGCCGGTGCTTGATCACCATGGCCGGCTACTACGAGTGGTCGGTCAGCGCCCAGGGCGGAAAGAAGGATCCTTGGTTCAGCCACGCCGCAACGCCGCTATGGGCGGCCGGCCTCTGGGAGGACGCCAGCAAGCTTCTGCCCGAAGGAAACCTTGGCACCTTTACCGTGATCACCGGCGACAGCAGCGGCGTGTCGGCCGATATCCACGACCGAATGCCAGTGTGGCTGTCACCTGGCCAGGCCGAGGCTTGGCTGAAGGCCGATGCCGATGACGCGATGGCCATGCTCCTGGCCAGCGAGCGGCCGTCGATGGAAGCCTACCGGGTAAGCCGGGCCGTCAACACGCCCCGGAACAACACCGACCAGCTGCTGCAGCCGGCCGCCTGACCATCAGCTCGTACGTGCACAGCGGGAAGCAGTGAGGCCTTGAGCACTTTTGGCCCCTGATGGCGGATTTTTTGGACGGCCATCGGAAACAGGTAACTTAGGTAATCACCCTGCCGAAGCCTCCATATTGTTCAATAGAATCAATATCTTGTATAGATTCATAAAAGGTAATTTTAGGGTAACGTCTAGGTAACCCGATTACCTTTCCGGCAAGTAACATCGATCTGAAAGAATTTCTTTAAAATCAATGATATTACTTCCATTGCCGTAGGAAATTACCTCAGATCACCTCGGAGGTAACCTACTGAATCCTTTGTGCCACTAGGGATGAGGGGTGTTTTCTGGACTCGAATTACCCCGTTACCTGGTTCCGGTGGGACTCCAAGAAATTCGAGCGCTGCCGCCCCTCGCTGGAAGCGCGCTAGAACCGCCACGGTGGAGCTGCTCGTCGCAGGGATCCGCAGGGCCGAGGCCTATACGGAAAACGCCGTGAGCAGCAGCTGCGGCGGCCCCGGACGGGCTATCGCAGGCCTGCAGAAAAAGAGGGGTCCGAAGACCGCAGGCGTGGCGGGGAGACGAGTGCGCGCGCCGGCATATGGAGGCGCAGTTCAAGGCATGACCGCGAACGAATAGGACCTATGCCCAGTCGCCCCAACTAAAGGAGTGCGACCGGCCTGACGGGGGTAGATGAGCGGAATGGGAAACGAGACTACCTAACACCCTAAGTGTCGCTTTCGACCGCGGCAATGTGATCGGAGTCTCTACTTTAGCTAGGCCGATCCTCTTGAGCAGAAGAACGCTTGACAAGCAATGGAAGCCGGCCTAGCGTCCGCCGTGCAGTTCCGATTACAGACAACAGGACGTCCAAATGAAAATTAAGATGATTGGGAACTCAATACTGATTGCAGCAACGGCTCTTGCATCGGCTCCGCAGGTGGCAGTTGCTGTTTCACCAAATGGACAGACATCAGTTACTGTGATGCAGGTCTCAAAAGATGTGGATAAAACCGCATTCGTCTCACGACTAAGTGCAAGCTTCAGAAGAATGGCTGCGTCGGATTCACCCGAAACAAGTGCAGCTGGCATTCAGTACTTGGAGGCAATTGAGCGCCCCGGGATTTATGGACTTATCGAGCAGCTGTCGTATCCCGTTGTGGAAGGCGGCTCAAAAGTGGGGGCACGGGCTTATGACGCGCCTCCGCAGCCTGGATCGATAAGAGTAAGTCAATGGTGCGGACAGAATGGTGGCTACACCTATGTGTATCAGGTGACCGAAAAGTACATGGAGACTCACCCAGGCAGCCAAGCGTATGGGTGGATACAAACCAAGAGTACCTCGACTATGGTTACCACCTGCCCTGGTGAGCTTGCTTGAATCGGACTCCGGCAGTACCAGGCGGCCTTCTTGGTGGCCGCCTGGACTGCAGCGCCTTTGAAAGGCCGGTCGTCTTTTTCGCGAATGCCTTGGGCGATCACCTTCTCACGCGGCCCACGATTTTGGCACTCGCCAAGTCATTCAAAGGTCGACTTGGATTCATGGGTCCTCCGTACTCCGCAGAGCGCTTCTATCCGGACGCAGAGTTCCGGTGCGTATGTCCCGTTGCGTTTTTCGATGGTGCTAACGGGGCGCACGATTTCGAGATATCTGCCGTGCTGGCGTATCAGCGCGAATTTGATTCTGTTATTTCACTGAATCCGTGGCACTCGCCCCTGTTAGACACTATGAAACGCGCAATCGCACCCAAGCCTTTCATCACGCTGGGTAGCGAATTCGGGATTTTGGCGAGCCGGCCACCCCTCAGGCGAGATATGGCTTCAGAAATATTCTCTATGGCTAGCGCCTTCGATGAAGATATTTGCGTGGATACCTTCATCTCTGTCCAACCTGCATCTCCCGGCGGTCGTTCTTGCGCTAACTACATTCTCAGCAAGATTCCAAAGAAAAGAAAAATATTGTGCGTTCACACATGGACTCATGACGCCAAGAGGTGGCCGATCGAGAGCTTCAGAGCCGTCATCAAAGCCTTCCTTGCTTTGCATCCTGAGTTCACTGTGATCGTCGTCGACCCAGTAGACACGCACCTAGACGTGGAGATGCCCGCTGAGACCGTATTCTCCTGCGACGGCGTTGACCTGGACACAGCAACGGATCTCGTAGCACGAAGCGATCTGTTCCTCGGAATTGACTCTTATTTTCTGCACGTAGCGGACTTTAGCGGGATTCCGAACGTCGGAATATTCGGGCCAACAGATCCGAGGCGATGGGGGGCGGCCTACTCTCCGTCTGTCAGCCTAAGGGGAAAACCAACCACCCAGGTTTCACGCGAGAGCGTCATTCAAGCGCTAACTGAAATGGCAGAGCGGACGGACTGGACGAGGCGCAAAAGGGAAGTTCATGAGCTTTCGCTCTGGAACTTTGAGAACTAAGGGATACCTAGCCGACGCGAGTGACCTATTTCCCAACCGCGAAGCTCAAGACGATGGCCAACAAGCACACGGCCGGATTGCTTCCACCACGTGTCGGCGACGTGTATGACACGCGCGACGTTGCCAATTGGTGGGATGCGCAGCGAAAGGCTCGCGCGGCCTAGGAAACGACGAGGGCCGCCCCATGGGTGGCCCTTATGGTTTCGGTGGCCGGCTACGGCTCGTCAGGTTTCCGATTCCCTAAATAGATGTGCAGTCCATAACAAGAGGAAAAAAGACATGCGCATCCAATTCGGCGGCACCCACATCACGAACAACGTTTACGTCGACAACAGCCACCACGCCGCCCTGACCTTCCAGTCCACGCCCCCAGCGCCGCAGCGACCACCTGAATCAACCAATTGGGCGTTCGGACTGGTCAAAGCGCTCGTCGCCTTGGGAACGCTAGCCAAGGCGCTCACCGCGCTCGCCCCTTATGCCGCCCAGCTGATGGGTGGCTAAGCCGATCCGCCCCTACGGGGGCGGCACGGCCGCAGGCTGTACCACTGGTGTGCCATTAACCCCGAAACCCTTGTGCTAGTAGGATGTCAATCCAGTCCATCATGGGGGCGACGGACAGGCGCAGGGAAGCGGCGTACCGGTCTGCAGGGGTGGCACGCAGGGTCATGGGTGTCGGATCAGGCTGGGAAGTGCTGGGTTTGCCAGCGCGATCAATAGTTTACACCGATCGACTGAACGCCACGCCCGACATCCAAAAGCTGAACATACGTCAATGACGTATGTGCGCCATTGGCGTACTGTGCGTTATGCTCTTCATTGAAACGCCCACCTTTACCCGCGCGATCAAAGGACTGATGCCTGACGACGACTACGCCAGGTTCCAGCTTGAGTTGGCCGCGTCGCCGCTGGTGGGAGATGTAATTGAGGGAACCGGTGGGCTGCGCAAGGTTCGCTTGGCAATCCCAGGACGTGGGAAGCGTGGCGGTGCGAGGGTCATCTACTACTACATCGCCCCTTCGTCCCGGATCATCCTGCTTCTGGTGTACCCAAAGAATGTTCAGGACGCGCTGACCGCAGAACAGAAGATCGCACTCCGATCCATCATTGAGAACTGGAAGTGAGCCATGGACAACACCCTTTTTGCCGAACTGATGGGAAGCGTGGCTGAGGCCGATGAGATCCTGAAGGGTAATCAGGTACCGTCGCGCGAGCTCCATGTCAGCCCCGTGCAAGTGCGCGAGATTCGCCGGGCTACGGGGCTGTCGCAGCAGAAGTTCGCGCGCATCATCCACGTGGACGTTGGCACGCTGCGAAACTGGGAACAGGGGCGGCGGGACCCCACGGGTCCGGCACGTGCCCTGCTCCACGTCATCATGAAGAATCCCAAGGAGACGCTTCGGGTGCTGGCGGAGGCGGGTTGATTCCTCGCCCGGTGGCCGGTCATTCTCTTGAATCAGGGGTTTTGCCAATCGCCCGCACGCCGGGTGCCCAATGCGACAAGCTCAATCTGGATGTGCTCGCGGACTCCTCCCCACCCGTAGACGGCCTCAACGCTACGCGCTGCGCTGGTCGGGTCATGGGCTGTCACCTCCATTACCCGGTCAAGCATCAGCTTGCCGTTGTGCGAAGTACCTCTCCATAGCTCCAGCCGTAGCTTCAACGGAAGCAGCTCGGTGGACTGGTCGGCTTTCATCACGTTTACCCCGAGCGTATAGCCATCCCTCTCACTTGCGCCGATCGATACTTCGGCACGGCCAGCGGTTGGCATCCCCAGGATGGGGGCCATCACTTCCCTTCCGTTTATCGATACCTTGAACGACACGGCCTGGACTTTTTCAGGCATCTCCGATGCCGCTTGAACCGAAACCGGGATCGCGGTGACGGCCACCCACGAAGCAGCTACGAAGATTCCCCTGAAGAATGGAAGCATTGAAGTTCACCTTGGATTGCGTGACCAAAGAAGGGCAATCTACTGCCCAAGTCGCCCTTGGCTCTCCAATGGCCGTCACGGATCCCGCTAGGATTTTACCGAATTCACCATGAGCCTTTTTCACCCTTCCAGCTTCGACAGCACCACCGAACAAGGGGTCCTGCGCCTGTCAATCGCAGCCTCGTTCGGCGTCGCGGCAATTGCCGTCGCGTTCGGCCTGTTCGCCAACTCCTCACTGATCATCTTCGACGGCATCTATGGCCTGATCGATGTGGTGATGACCTGGCTGTCGCTGCTGGTGGTGCGGTTGATCAGCATGTCCACCAATGTGGATGCGCTGCAGTCGCGCTTGAACCAGCGCTTCACGATGGGCTTCTGGCACCTGGAACCCATCGTACTGGGCGTCAGCGGCACGCTGATGATCGGCGCTGCGTTGTATGCGGCGGTCAATGCGGTGGACGCATTGATGTCGGGTGGACGCGAGATCGCATTGGGGCCTGCCATCGTGTTTGCGGCGATTTCCATCATCGTCGAGAGCGGCCTGGCGTTGTTCGTGCGCCGCGCCAACCGTTCGATCGGCTCGGAGTTCATTGCGCTGGATGCGAAGAACTGGGTTGTGGCCGCGAGCATGTCGGCCGCCTATCTGGTTGCCTTCGTCGGCGGCTGGCTGCTGAGGGGAACGCAATGGGCGTGGCTGGTGCCCTACATTGATCCGGCGATTCTGCTGGTGGTGTGCATGTTCGTCGTGGTCGCGCCACTTGGGACCGTGCGGCAGGCGCTGTCGGACATCCTGCTGATCACCCCAGTGGACCTGCAGGCGCATGTTGACGAGGTAGCACGCGGCATAGTGGCCAAGCACGGCTTCATTGAACACCGCAGCTACGTGGCCAAGGTGGGGCGTGGCGATCAGATCGAACTGTTCTTCGTGGTGCCTGCCAACGATCCGCCGCGCCCGCTGGTGGAATGGGACCAGCTGCGCGACGAAATCGGTGAGGCGCTGGGCGAGGAATCGACCGACCGCTGGCTGACGATCATGTTCACCACCGATCGGGAATGGACGATCTGACGAATCAGGGTGTCACGCGGCCTGCAGCCCCTGCTTCCACTGCCGCGGCGATTGCCCGGTCTGTGATTTGAAGGCCCGCGACAGCGCCGCTTCACTGCCGTAGCCGACATCCACCGCGATGCGCTTGAGCGGTTGGCCCTTGCGCAGCGCCTGCTGCACCAGGCGCGTGCGCCATCCCTGCAGGTAGTGGCCGGGGGTGCTGCCGATGGTGTCGCGGAAGCTGTCGGCGAAGGCGCTGCGTGACATGCCGGCGCGCTGGGCAAGCGATTCGAGGGTCCATTCCTGCGCGGGCTCTTCGTGCATGGCCACCAGTGCGTGGCGCAGGCGCGGGTGGGCCATGCCGGCGAGCA
Organism: Stenotrophomonas sp. 22385; assembly: GCF_052045085.1. NCBI lineage: Bacteria > Pseudomonadati > Pseudomonadota > Gammaproteobacteria > Lysobacterales > Lysobacteraceae > Stenotrophomonas > Stenotrophomonas sp. 22385. The sequence goes on along the minus strand of NZ_JBQEOG010000007.1, from coordinate 156,006 downwards.
GGCCCACGCGCAGCTGGCCGCTTTCCATCAGCGCGCGCAGGATCTGGATCATCACCACTTCGAACAGCCGATCCAGCAGCGCCTGGCGGCCGCAGCGCTGGGCGAAGGCTTCTTCGAACAGCACCGAGAGGATCGGTTGGCCGCCGTAGAGCTCCTGCAGCGGCAGGCAGATCACCGGCGGCAGCGCAGCGGCGACCGGGCTGCTGCCGCCGCCTTCGAACTGCAGGTGGGCGCAGGCGAAGTCGGCACCTTTCTCCGGGTCCGTCACGAAGCGGTGCGCCAGCGGGCGCGGGTAGACCAGCACGCTCGGCTGGGTGATTTCGAGCACGCTGCCGTCGGGGTGCTCCACCCGCACGTTGCCCTCGCGGATCAGGTGCAGCTGCCCGCGCTCGCCGTCGGCGGTCAGGTCATTGATGCCGCACAGGGCGCCGGCGTGGAAGACTTCGGCATTGACCGCAAAGCGGCCGAGCAGGGATTGCAGGCGGTCGACCATTTCGGACTCCAGATCAAGTTTTCTGGATCTTATGTTGCCACACGTCTAACCGGAAGGCGCACAGTACACCTCACCAACCGGTCCATCCCATTTACAGCCAGGAGCTCTCCCATGTCGATTGAAAAGGTTCTCTACACCGCCCACGCCACCGCCACCGGCGGCCGCGAAGGCCACGCCACCTCGTCGGACAAAGTGCTGGACGTGCAGCTGTCCACCCCGCGCGAACTGGGCGGCGCTGGCGGCCCGGGCACCAACCCGGAGCAGCTGTTTGCTGCCGGCTATTCGGCCTGCTTCCTGGGCGCGCTGAAGTACGTGGCTGGGCAGGCCAAGGTCGCGCTGCCGGCCGAGACCAGCATCACCGGCAACGTGGGCATCGGCCAGATCCCGACCGGCTTCGGTATCGAAGTGGAACTGCAGATCAGCGTGCCGGGCCTGCCGCGTGAGCAGGTGGAAGAGCTGGTGCAGAAGGCGCACATCGTGTGCCCGTATTCGAACGCCACGCGCGGCAACATCGATGTGACGTTGACGGTGATCTAAAAAAAAATGGGCGGATGCCGGTCGCGTTGACCATGCATCCGCCCATCCCACCGCGGTGGATCCCGTTCACGGGATGCGTTCGTTGTTCCGGTCACGACCAACGGTCGTGACCTACCGGTTGGGGCACGGCCCGGCACCAGTTGAGGCAGACGTTATTTTTCCGGGGTGACCAGCTGAACTACGCTGGAGAAATCCAGCTTGCCGCGGCCTGCCTGGTGGTTCATCGAATACAGGTTGCGGGCCAGTTCGCCCAGCGGGATCGAGGCGCCCACGCTCATCGCCGCTTCCACGGCCAGGCCCATGTCCTTGAGCATCAGGTCGCTGCCGAAACCGCCGCTGTAGCCGCGCGAAGCCGGCGCATTTTCCAGCACGCCGGGCCACGGGTTGCATACTTCGGTGGCCCAGCTGCGGCCGGTGCTGACCGCCATCATCTGCGACAACACCTTCGGGTCCAGGCCGTGGGCCACGCCCAGGGCAATGGATTCGCCGGTGACGGCCATGATCACGCCCAGCGCCATGTTGTTGCACAGCTTGGCAACCTGGCCGGCGCCACTGGCACCCACGTGGAAGATGTTCTTGCCCATGGCCTGCAGCAGCGGGCGGGCACGTTCAAGCGCATCGCTTTCGCCGCCGACGATGAAGGTGAGGGTGCCGGCCTGCGCACCGGCGGTGCCGCCGGAGACCGGGGCATCGAGCATCTGCAGGCCGCGTGCGGCGGCTGCTTCCGAAACCTTGCGTGCGGTGGCCGGGGCGATCGTGCTGCAGTCGATCACCAACGCGCCGCCGGGGATGTCGGCCAGCAGGCCGTCGTCGCCCAGGTACACGCCTTCGACGTGGCGGCTGGCCGGCAGCATCGAGATGACCACTTCGGCATCGGTCAGCGTATCCAGCGCGGAGCTGGCAGCGGTGGCACCGGCGTCGACGGCGGCCTGCACGGCGGCCGGCACCAGGTCGAACACGCGCACGGCGTGGCCGGCCTTGGCCAGGTTGGCGGCCATCGGGCCGCCCATGTTGCCCAACCCGATGAATGCAATACGGCTCATGCGTGGCTCCTTTCAGGAACAGTGGCGCCGAGGTCGGCCAGCGGATGCGTGGCCGGGTCCCAGGGCGAGGCGAAGAAGGTGTCGGCCCAGCCCACCGTGGCCTCAGCCAGCGTCGGTGGCTGCCAGCGTGGGGTGCGGTCCTTGTCGATCAGCAGCGCGCGGATACCTTCGGCGAAATCGCCGTGGGCGGCGCAATGCAGCGCAGCGATGTATTCCAGGCGATAGACGTCGGCCAGCGAGGCACCCGCGGTGCGCTTCTGCAGCTCCCACGCCAGCCGTGCCGAACCGGGGGCACCGGCGGCCAGCGTGGCCTGCGCGGTCTGCAGCCACGGGTCTTCGGTCTGCAACGCGGCAATGGCGTCCACCACGGCCGGCACATCGCCACCCTCGCACAGCGTGTCGATCAGCGCGGCGTTGCGCAGCAGCGGACCGGTGGCGGCATCGCTGGCGTGCTGCTGTAACAGCGAGCTGAGCTGTTCGTGGTTGCGCTTGGCGTCCGCACTCCAGTGCACGTCGGCCAGCGCGTTGAGTACATCGGCGCGCTGGGCCTCGGCGATATGGATATCGGCCATGCCGGCATAAATGGCATCGCCGGCATTGAGCGGCGCACCGGTCAGGGCCAGGAACAGGCCCGCCTTGCCCGGCACCCGCGGCAGCAGCCAGCTGCCACCCACGTCGGGGAACAGGCCCACGGTGATTTCCGGGAACGCCAGCCTGGAGCGCTCGCTCACCACGCGGTGGCTGGCACCGGACATCAGCCCGATGCCACCGCCCATGACGATGCCATGGCCCCAGCACAGGATCGGCTTGGCGTAGGTATGGATGGCGTAGTCGACGCGGTATTCGACGTCGAAGAACTCGGAGGCGTAGTGATTATCGCGCACGTCGTCAGCGCCGGCCTCGCGGTAGGCGCGCATGCTCTGGTACAGGCTGTGCAGGTCGCCACCGGCGCAGAACGCCTTCTCGCCCGCGCCCTGCAGCACCACCAGCGCGATGCCGTCGTCGGCGGCCCATGCGCTCAGGCGCTCGTGCAGCAGGTGCGCCATCGGCAGCGAGAAGCCGTTGAGGGTGCGCGGTGCATTGAGCGTGGCAATGCCGATGCGGGTGCCGTTGGCGGCTTCCCGCTCCTCAAACAGAACCGGTGTCTCCTGGGTCGCGTCCGCCGTGCTCATGCGTTCTTCCACTGCGGCGCACGCTTTTCGAGGAAGGCGTTCACGCCCTCGGCCTGGTCGGCGCGGTCGAACAGGTCGACGAAGGCCTCGCGCTCGGCCACCAGGGCAGCGCCGTGGGTGCCGGTGCGGGTGGCCTGCACCAGGGTCTTGCAGGCGGCGATGCTGGACGGGCTCTGCTTGCCGGCCTTCTGCGCCCACTCGATGGCCAGCGCCTTGGCTTCGCCCTTGCCGACCTTTTCTTCGGCCAGGCCGATGCGCACGGCGGTGTCGGCATCGATGCGTTCACCGAGCAGGATCATCCGCTTGGCCCAGCCTTCGCCGACCAGGCGCGGCAGGTTCTGGGTCCCGCCGGCGCACGGCAGCAGGCCCACGGTGGCCTCCGGCAGCGCAACCTGGGCGTGTTCTTCGATGATGCGCAGGTCGCAGGCCAGCGCGCATTCCAGCCCGCCGCCCATGGCGTAACCGTTGATGGCGGCAATCGACACGCCACGGAAGCCGGACAGCGCTTCAAAGGCTTCACCGAAACGACGCGCGGCTTCGCGGGCAGCGGCCTTGTCGCCGGAGGCGAACTGCTTCAGGTCGGCACCGGCGGAGAAGAACTTCTCGCCGCCACCGGTGATCACCAGTGCGTAGATGCCCTTGTCCGCGTTGAGCGCGCCGACCAGATCGCGCAGCGCCGACAGGCTGTGCACGGTCCAGGTATGCGCCGGCGGGTTGTCCAGCGTGACTACGGCGACATGGCCATCGGCGTCGACCTTCAGGCCAGCGTGTTCATGCGTGCGCCAATCCATCATCGCAGTTCCTCATCGGTGTTGAGCAGGTGGCGGGCGACGATCACACGCATGATCTCGTTGGTGCCCTCCAGGATCTGGTGCACGCGGCTGTCGCGCAGCAGGCGTTCAATCGGGTATTCGCGGATGTAGCCATAACCGCCGTGGATCTGCAGCGCTTCGTTGCAGACCTGGAAACCGGCGTCGGTGGCGAAGCGCTTGGCCATCGCGCACCACACGTTGGCATCGCTGGCACCGGCGTCGAGCTTGCGCGCGGCGGTGTGCACCATCTGCCGTGCGGCGACCAGCTGGGTGACCATGTCGGCCAGCTTGAACTGCAGCGCCTGGAAATCGGCCAGCGGCTTGCCGAACTGGCGGCGCTCGCCCATGTAGCGGCGTGCGGCGTCCAGTGCGCCCTGGGCGGCGCCCAGCGAGCAGGCGGCAATGTTGATGCGGCCGCCGTCCAGGCCCTTCATGGCCAGCTTGAAGCCACTGCCCTCGTCGCCCAGCAGGTTGGCCACCGGCACGCGCACGTTCTCGAAGGTGATGCCACGGGTGGGCTGGCTGTTCCAGCCCATCTTCTCTTCCTTGCGGCCGTAGCTGATGCCGGCCAGGTCGGCCGGCACGGCCAGCGCGCTGATGCCGCTGGCACCGGGGCCGCCGGTACGCGCCATCACCACCAGCAGCTCGGTGGCCCCGGCGCCGGAGATGAAGGCCTTGGAGCCGTTGAGCACGTAATGGTCGCCCTCACGCACGGCAGTGGTCTTCAGCGACGCCGCATCCGAACCGGCCCCCGGCTCGGTCAGGCAGTACGAGGCCAGCTTGGTGCCCGACGACAGCGCCTGGCCCCACTCGGCGCGCAGCGCTTCCTGGCCCCAGCTGCTGACCATCCACGAGGCCATGTTGTGGATGCTGATATAGGCCGCCGTGGACGGGTCCACATTGGCGAGCTCCTCGATGACGACGGCGGCGTCCAGGCGGCTCAGCCCGCTGCCACCGACTTCAGGATCCATGTACAGGCCACAGAACCCGAGTTCCCCTGCCTTGGCGATCGCCTCGCGCGGAAAGATGCCCTCCGCATCCCATCGCGCGGCGTGCGGCGCCAGTTCGGCCTGGGCGAAATCACGCGCGGCTTCTCTGTAGGCCTGCTGCGCTTCTTCGAGTTCCGTCGTCATCGAGTTGCTCATGAACACTCCGTGCCGTGAAGGCGGTTACTTCAGGCTGATCGTGGTGTTGACGCCGTGACCCAGGGTCTCGTCGTCGAACCAGCGCGCGGTGATGGTCTTGGTCTGGGTGTAGAACATCACCACCTGCTTGCCATACGGGCCCAGGTCGCCGAGCTTGGACGCGCGCGAACCGGTGAACGAGAACAGCGGCACCGGCACCGGGATCGGCACGTTGATGCCAACCTGGCCGACGTCGATTTCTTCCTGGAAACGGCGTGCCGCCGCACCGGACTGGGTGAACAGCGCGGTGCCGTTGCCGTTGGGGTTGCGGTTGATCAGCTCAATGGCGTCATCCAGCGTTTCCGCTCCCAGGATGACCAGCACCGGCCCGAAGATTTCTTCGTCGTAGATGCGCATGCCCGGGGTGACGCCATCGAAGATGGTCGGGCCCACGAAGTTGCCCTTCTCGAAGCCGTCCACCTGCGGGTTGCGGCCATCGAGCACCAGCTTGGCGCCCTGCTCCACGCCCGAGGCGATCAGGCTTTCCACGCGCTCGCGGGCGGCGCAGGAAATCACCGGGCCCACGTCGGTACCGGCCACGCTGCCGGCGCTCACTTTGAGCGTCCTGGCCTTGGCGACCAGGTCCGGCACCCACTCGCGCGCTTCACCGACCAGCACCAGCGTGGAGGCGGCCATGCAGCGCTGCCCGGCCGCGCCGAAGGCGGCGCCGACCATGGCGTTGAGGCTCTGTTCCTTGTTGGCGTCCGGCAGCACCACGGCGTGGTTCTTGGCGCCCATCATGCACTGCACGCGCTTGCCGGCCAGCGAGGCGCGGTTGTACACGTGGGTACCGACGCGGGTGGAGCCCACGAACGAGACGGCCTTGATGTCCGGGTGGTCGCAGATCGCGTTCACCACCTCTTCGCCGCCATGCACGACGTTGAGCACGCCCTTGGGGATGCCCGCTTCCAGCGCCAGTTCCACCAGGCGCATGGTGACCATCGGGTCCTGTTCGGACGGCTTGAGGATGAAGGTGTTGCCCGTTGCAATCGCCATCGGGAACATCCACAGCGGAATCATCGCCGGGAAGTTGAACGGGGTGATACCGGCGCACACGCCCAGCGGCTGCAGCAGCGTGTAGGTGTCCACGCCGTTGGCCACGTTGTTGGCCAGCTCACCCAGCTGCAGGTTGCCGATGGCTGCAGCATGTTCGACCACTTCCAGGCCGCGGAACACATCGCCTTCGGCGTCTGGCAGGGTCTTGCCCTGCTCCGCGCTGAGGATATGGGCCAGCTCGCTCATGTGCTCGCGGATCAGCTGCTGGTACTTCAGGAAGATGCGCGCGCGGGTGCCGATCGGGGTCTTGCGCCAGGTCTTGAAGGCTTCCTTGGCCGAGGCCACCGCAGCATCCACTTCACTCAAGGTAGCGAACGGCACCTGGGCCAGGACGTCCTGGGTGGCCGGGTTGACCACGTTCTGCCAGTGCGAGCTGGCCGATTCAACGAACTGGCCATCAATCAACATGCGGATACGGGGTGCTGCAACAGTCATGGCAATACCGGCGGGATGCGAAAGGTGATTGGCATTATTCACAGCGGAGCACTCGATTTCCGGGCTGTCTACGCTTAATCTGGCCAATGACCGCTACGATTTCTGTTAATTCTGTGAATACTCCACCCGCGCACCGTCAGATCGGCCTCCGCCTGCTCAGGCTGCGCGAGCAGCGCGGCTACAGCCAGGCCGACCTTGCGCGGGCGCTGGGCCTGTCGGCCAGCTACCTGAACCAGATCGAGCGCAATAAGCGTCCCCTGACTCCCGCCGTGCAGGCCAAGCTGCGCGAGGTGTTGGGTGACGTCAGCGGCCTGTTCGACGTGGATGAGCCCGGCGCCCTGCAGGAGGCGCTGGGCGAAACCCTGCGTGACCTGGGCCTGGACGAGGTGAGCAGCGCCGAGCTGCGTGCGATGGCCGGCAACCTGCCGCAGATCAGCCGGGCCCTGCTCGACCTGCACCGCCGCCACCTGCTGCTGCGCGAACATGCCGCCGCGCTGGAGTTCCAGCTGGGCGACCCGCAGGCCGGGCATTCGCTGCCGGCCGGCGACCAGGTGCGGGATTTCTTCAACCGCATGCACAACCACATTCCCGAGCTGGACGACCTGGCCGAGCAGCTGTTCAGCGAATGGGGGCTGGTCGCCGGGCACGTGGCGCCGCGCCTGCGCCAGTTGCTGGCCGACCGCCACGGGGTGCTGGTGGAAGTGGCGCCGCTGCAGGCCGGGCGCGAGAAGCGCGTGTACGACGGCGGCAGCCGCACGCTGTGGCTGCCCGATTACCTGGAACCGGGCCAGCAGGCCTTCCAGATGGCGGCCGAGCTGGCCCTGCTCGGATATGCGGCGCAGATCGATGCGGTGATCGCACGCGCGGGCTTCGGCGAACCAGAGCAGATCGCGCAGGCGCGGATCGGCATGTCCAACTACTTCGCCGGCGCGCTGGTGATGCCGTATGCGCAGTTCCTGCGTGCGGCCGAACAGAGCGCTTACGACATCGACGCCCTGGCGCATCGCTTCGGGGTGGGGTTTGAAGCGGTCTGCCACCGGCTGAGCACGCTGGCGCGGCGCAGTGCGCCGGGGCTGCCGTTCTTCTTCATCCGGGTAGACCGCGCCGGCAACGTCTCCAAGCGGCACTCGGCCACCGATTTCCACTTTTCGCAGGTGGGGGGCTCGTGCCCGCTTTGGATCGTGTACGAGGCCTTCAACCAGCCCGGACGGGTACTGACCCAGACCGCGCGCATGCCCGACGGGCGCCGCCACTTCTGGCTGGCGCGCCAGGTCAGCAGCGGTCCAATCGGGCACGGGCAGCCGCGCAAGACCTTCGCGGTCGCGCTGGGCTGCGATCTGCAGCATGCCGAGCGGCTGATCTACTCGCGCGGGCTGGATATCCAGAGCCCGGGCAACTCGGTATCCATCGGCCCGGGCTGCCGGGTCTGCCCGCGCGAGGACTGCATGCAGCGCGCGTTCGCGCAGTTGCCGGGGCGCGCGTAGGGGTTGGCGTACGTGCGTGGTGAGAGCGTACCGACCAACGGTCGGTACCTACCGGGGTTAACGTTCCGGGGTTGCATGCACACCGGCGACCGCTACGGTCGTTCCCGGTTGCACGTACGCCGGTAGGGCACGACCGTTGGTCGTGCCAAGGCGGGGCAGCGTACGACCGTTGGTCGTGTGGCGGCGCGGTCAATAACTGGGCGTCACCTTCATCTGCGGCAGCGGGCGCGGAGCGCCGTCGGTGAGATCTGGGCCGAGGTCCTCCCAGGTCTGGCCCTGCTCGACCATCAAGCGCCACAGCTGTTGCGATTCGCGGCGCTTTTCCTCCGAACTGAACCGGTAGGAGGGCGGCGGTGGTGCCCCCAGCGCCACCGATTCGTAGGCGTCCTGCCAGGCGCTCACGCGCTGCGCCGGATCATCGGTGCGCGCCACCTCGAGCGAGTAGCGCTGATACGCCGACGCCAGATTCCGCCAGCGGATCCAATAGTGATTGGCGAACGAGAAATCGCAGAAGCGCTCGCCCGCCACGCTGCCCTTGGCCGCAACCCGGCTGAGCACCGCCTGCGGCATGTCCAGGTTCATGCCGCCTTCGTCGCCCTGCAGCGTCACGTGCACGATGCGGTCGCGGTAGCCCGGCGCGCGTGCCTGCAGCACATCGCGCCAGTTCTGCATGGTGGAGACGATGGAGAAAAGGAAGCCGGACATCTCCGCCGCCGCCAGCGGTCGCGCGATGGACTGATAGCTGCGTTGCCAGCCATGTCGGTTTTCCGTAGGCAGGAACACGGCCGCGTTGATCGCATCGGGTGAATCCGGCGACGCCGGCACTGGCTCGGCCTGCTGCGGATAGACCAGGTTGATGCCGAAGGTGGGCCAGCGCGGCAGCGCGGCGTCGAACAGATGGATGGGGAAGTTGCTGCTGATGCCGCCATCGGAGAACCAGCACACCCGGAACGCGGCGATCGCCGGACCGGTGCCGTGGCCGCCACTGGTCAAGCCCTCGGTGCTGTCGGCGACGTTGCGATCACCCTGCGCAGGCACCGCATCGGCCATCGGTTCGCAACGGCGTTCGCGCCGGGCCGGCTCGTGCAGCGGCACCGCGCTGATCAGCAGCGGAAAACTCAGGCTCATGCGTGTGGCCACCAGCACCGGCAACTGCTCGCCTTCGGGCAGGCGGTAGTAGTCCACGCCGTCCACATGCTGCGGCGCGCCCGCGCGGGCCAGCAGCCACGCCACCACGCTGGCCGGGAACAGCTGTTCGAACTGATCGCGCCGGAACCAGAACTGCGAGGCACTGAACGGCAGCGTGCGTGGCTCGGTGTGGGAGACGCAGGTGGTGATCATCTGCAGGCTGACCGCGTGCGCGCCAGCGGGCTCACCGCTGTAGCGCGGCGCGTTGTGCAGATCGGCGAAAGTCAGTGGCTGGTCGAGCGGCTTGCCCGACAACGCCTGCAGATGAGTGTGCAGCCAGTCGGTCAGCGCAGGATGGTCGGCGCCGGCCTGGGTCGCGCCGGAGCAGAGTCCGAGCAGATTGCGCCGTGCCACCCGCGCTACCCGCAGTGCCGAGGCCAATACCCCGGCCCCATATGCGCACAGCAGCGACGGCAGCAGCGTGGCCCACATGCCGTCCACCCCCGCCGCCAGCCAGCCGATGCCGAGCAACCCGATCAGCGCGGCCAGCAGTTCCAACGGCGCGATCGCAAACACGGCTGCCAGCAGGCACAGGATCTTGCGCGGCAGGCCCGCCTTGCCGGTGAGCATCACCAGCAGGCGATAGGCAGTGCGCGCGCCGTAGGCGGGCTGGAACAGGCTGTAGATGAAGCCGCGCCGCGAGAGCTGGGCCGAAACGTCGGCCAGCCCGGCAAAGCCGGCCTGTGGACCCATCGCTTCACCGGCCCGGCAACGGCGGTCGCCCAGCGCCGCAGCGGCAGCCACGGCGGCGGCAATGGCCCCGGCCGAGGTTCCGCCGATGTTCTTGAAGCGGTATTCGCGGGCCAGCGACAGCACCGCGTTGGGATACACGATGCCGCTGGTGATGCCGCCCTTCATGACCAGATCGCAGTACTTGTCCGCCATGTCCCCGCCCTGTTTCCGCCTTGGGTTGCAGTATCGCCCAAGGCCTTCTCAGAGCCTGAGAACCGCGCCGCAGTTACGGTTTCGGACGGTTCGTGGCGGCCGACTGGGGCACCCGCCGCACCTGCGACAGGTCATAGCCCAGGGCGGCAATCCGGGTCATGGCCGCCTGGTAGTCCTGCTCGGAGATCTGTGGCGTGCGTGCCATCAGCCACATGTAGTCGCGCTTGCTGCGGCCGACGATGGTCTGCTGGTAGTCCTCGTCCAGGTAGACGATCACGTATTCGGCCTTGATCGGCCAGACGAACTGCATGCCCCACTCTGCACCGTTGGTACCTTCCTTGACCGTGCCGATCGGGTGCATGGTCTTGACCGGCGCATCGAAGCTGCCCTTGCGGTAGGTGAAGGTGGTCTGGATACGGCCGTCAGGCCGCAGCGCGTAGGATTCAACCGCGTCAAAAGCTTCACGTTCGGGGCGGCTGGGAATGTGGGCGATTACATACCAGTCGCCCATGAAGCGCGGTACGTCCACGTGCGCGACGGGGGGAATGGGACGGGTGTTGCCGCTACAGCCACCCAGCAGCATGCCGGCGGCGAACAGGGGAAGAAGTGGGCGCAGCTTCATGGCGTTCTCCTCAAAAGGGGTCAGGCGCGGTCGAACAGGTAGTGGGCCACCATCCATTGCTGGCCCTTCTGGTAACCGAACAGCTCGGCGCAGGCCATCCAGAACATCCGCCACCGCTGGAACCACAACGCGGCGGCGGCGTCGCCGTAGCCCTGGCGCAGCACGGCCATCACCGCGTCGCGGTTCTGGTCCTGGCGCGCCAGCCAATGATTGGCGGTGCGTTCGTAGTGGGTGCCATCCAGCAGCCAGCGCTGCTGCAGCTGCATGTACTGGGGGAAGTGCAGCAGGGTGTCGGCGGCGGGCATCAGCCCCCCGGTGAAGAAGTGCCGCCCCATCCAGTTGTCATCGCCTTCGGTCTCGAACGGGTACATCAGGGTGCGGTGCACGAAGATGTGTACGAACAGCTTGCCGCCCGGGCGCAGCCACTGGTGGATGCGCTGCAGCAGCCGGGCGTAGTTGCGTACGTGTTCAAACATCTCCACCGACACACAGCGGTCGAAACTGCCCGGGTCCAGGATCAGCGTGTTCACATCGCGGGTCAGCACTGTCACGTTGGTCAGGCCACGTGCGCGGCACTGGCCCAGGATGTACTCGCGCTGGCTGTTGGAGTTGGACACGGCGGTGATGCGCGCGGCCGGATAGCGCTCAGCCATCCACAGCGTCAGCGAGCCCCAGCCGCAGCCCAGTTCAAGGATCTCCTGGCCATCGGCCAGTTCGGCGCGTTCTCCGTAAAGGGCCAGCATCGCCTCTTCGGCCTGATCGAGGGTTTCATTACCGGTGGGGTAGTAGCAGCTGCTGTATTTGAGCCGCGCACCCAGGCAATCCTGGAAGAAGGCGGCCGGCACTTCGTAGTGCTGGCGGTTGGCCGCGTCCACGTGCAGGGCCAGCGGGCTGCGTGACAGCGTCACGATGCGCGCGGCAAACCTCTGCGCCTGCTCTTCCACGGTACCTGCGCTCTCCTCACGCAGACGCGCCTCGCACTGGCGGCGGATGCCCAGCCGCAACAGCGCATCGGGCAGCAGGCCGCGCTCGGCCAGGCCGGTCAGCCCGGACGCGTAGTCGGGCAGCGGCAGCGATTCTCGGGCGACATTCACGGTGAAGACTCCTTGCGGGGCGGGGCAGTGCGGGAGGGAAACCACGGAAACAGCATCGGCGTGCTGCGCTGGTACTCGCGGTAGTCGTCACCACGGGTGCGCAGGGCCTGGGCCTCGGTGAACGGGATGCCACTCACCCAGCGCAGGAACACGTACATCACCAATGGCCCGGACCAGGCCAGCCACCACAACGGCGAGTGCACGGCCAGCAGCACATAGGTGAACCAGTGCAGCCATTCGAAGAAGTAGTTGGGATGGCGCGAGTAGCGCCACAGACCGCTGCGGCAGGTCTTGCCCTTGTTGGCCGGGTCGGCGCGGAAGCGCGCCAGCTGGCGGTCGGCCAGCGATTCACCGCCCACGCTGAGCAGCCACATCGCAGTGGCAGCGATGATCCAGCCAACCGGCAGTGCCGCGCTCTGCGACACCGCCACGAACGGCAGTGCGAACAGCACGATCAGCAACGCCTGGAACTGGAAGAACCCGAAGATCTTGCCCTGGTGGCCGTTCCAGTGCCTGCGCAGGTGCTGGTATCGGCCATCTTCGTCTTCGCTGCGCACGCGTTTCCACAGATGCAGTGCCAGCCGTGATCCCCACAGCCCGCCCAGCACCGCCAGCGCGATGCGCGGCGCGATGGCGCCATCACCCAGCCACGCCAGCAGCAGCGCCGAGGCGCCCACGCCCTTTGCCCAGAGCACATCCACCACGCCGATGTTCTGGTGGCGGCGTTGCCACCACCAGCCCCAGCACATCATCAGTGCGGCATACAGCCAGACCCAGCCCAGGTTCATCATGCGGGAACTCCTTTGGTGTTCGTACCGGCTGGCCCCGCGCCGCGCTGCCAGTGCCGCGCGCAGGTGGCGAGCAGGGGCAGCGCGACAGCCCATCCCAGGGCAAGCACAGCCACGCCCTGCCAGGACGGCGCGGGGAAGGCCACCGCCGACCAGCCACGCGCGGCGGAGAGATAGGCCAGCGGCGCGACAAGCCCGAGCGCCGCTGCCAGCCAGAGGCGCCGCTGCAATACCTTCAGCGAGACGGTCAGCGTCATCGCGAAGGCCGCCCACAGCGCGAGGATCCACGCCGGCGCCAGCCACGCGCTGGGCCACGCTGCGGCATAAACGACCTGGCCGGTGGCCCCGGCGATGCCATCCACGGCCAGCCCGCACAGCACGCCCACGCCAAGCAGCCTCACCTCCACACCGGGCTGAGCGGACATCGCGAACTGGCTGGCTACGTAAACCGCGGCGGCCAGCAGCGCCGGCCAGCGCAGCCCCTGCCCTGCGCCGACCACCGCGCACAACCAGACAAGCTGGTTGCCGATGACATTGGTCCAGAAGTGACGCATCTCAGTGGGTGCCCTTGATGGGGGCGGGACGATACCCGGGCCGCGCCAGCAGCAGGTGCGATACGCCGATGGAGCGTTCCAGGAAGCCCCCCTCGCAGTAGGCCAGGTAGAACTCCCACAAGCGGATGAAACGCTCATCGAAACCCTGCGTGCGCACCGCCGGCAGCTGCGAAAGAAAGCGTCTGCGCCAGGCACGCAGGGTCAGCGCATAGGACTGGCCGAAATCGTACTGACCGATCAGCTGCAGGTCGCTGCTGCGGGTCTTGGCCGCCATGATCGCGTGCAGCGAGGGAATGAAGCTGCCGGGAAACACGAAGCGCTTGATGTAATCCACACTGCGCCGTGCCTGCTCGTAGCGTTCGTCTTCGATGGTGATGGCCTGCAGCAGCGCCAGCCCATCGGGCTTGAGCAGTCGTGTGAGCGTGGCGAAGTACGTGTCCAGGTATTGCGCGCCGATGGCCTCGATCATCTCGATGGAAACCAGCTTGTCGTACTGGCCCTCCATGTCACGGTAGTCCTTCAGCAGCACCGTTACCTTGTCCTGCAGCCCCGCGCTGGCCACCCGCTCGGTAGCCAGCGCGTACTGCTCCCTGGAGATGGTGGTGGTGGTGACATGGCAACCATGGTGGAGCGCGGCATATACCGCAAAGCCTCCCCAGCCGGAGCCGATCTCCACCACCCGGTCGCCGGCCTTGAGTTGCAGCTGCGTGCAGATCCGCGCCAGCTTGCGCTGCGATGCCACCTCAAGGGTGTCGCCCGGCTCGGCATACAGCGCCGACGAATACATCAGGTCGCGGGACAGGAACAGCGAGAAAAAGGCGTTTCCCAGGTCATAGTGCGCGGCGATGTTGCGGCGGCTGCCCTCACGGGTGTTGCGACGCAGCCAGTTCCAGCCCTGCAGCAGCCATCCCCCCAGCCGTGCCGGGCCGCGCTCCATGCCGTCCAGCAGCGCGCGGTTGCGCACCAGCAACTGTACCAGCGCCACCAGGTTGTCGCAGCGCCAGTCGCCGCGGATGTAGGCTTCGCCGGCGCCGACGCTGCCCTGCGCGCCGACCGCCCGGTAGAACGCCGGGTTGTCCACCCATACCGTGACCTGTAGGGGTGCGTCGGCATCACCCAGCGTGACATCGCCCAGCGCATCACGCAGCTGCAGCCGCCCGCCCTGCAGGGGAGCAAGCTGGGCCAGCAGACGGCGGCGCAGGAACGCTTCCAGCGTGCTGGGCTCGGGCAGGGCAAGCGGTCGGGTCATGTCGTTCATGGGTGCTTTCCAGCAATGGAAGGATGGTCGTAGACGGGCGTGCGCTTGAGCCACAGCCGCAGCGCCTGCCAGTGGATGGCGGCCACAACCTGCACTGTCATCAGCGGGTGGCGCAGCAGCACACGGGCCAGGCCAGGGCCGGTAACGGGATGGCGCCGCAGCGCCAGGTCGGCATCGAACTGGCGCTCACCGTTACGCCACACCTGCATGTGCACGTGCAGGTCATCGCCCGGCGCGGTGAAGCGCCAGCGGTATTCGCAGTCCATGGGCATGAAGGGGGAAACGTGGAACTGCTTGTCGAAGGTCCACGCCAGCGCGCGACCGTGCGCATCGGCCTGCGCGACCGGCAGCACGTAGGCGTGGCGCTCCTGCCACGGCGTGTTGGTGATCTCGGCCACGATGCAGTCCAGCGTGGCGCCATCGGCCGCGTAACAGTAGTAAAAGGTGACCGGATTGAAGATGTGTCCGGCGTGGCGCAGGTGTGCGAGCATGCGCACCGGCCCCGGTGGCGCGTGGCCCAGTGCCTGGGAGATGCGATCGCGAACCGCGTCGGCCAGCGGCTGGTCCGGATCACCCAGATAATCGCTGCGGCGGAACTCGGCCAGGTTGCGCCGTTCCACCGACCAGAACCAGCGCCCCTTGAACACATGGTCCAGCTCGTCCAGATCGATCAGCAGCTGCGCGATGGGATACTCGAACGCGTGCGCCTGCGGCGCATGGCGCCGATGCCGCATCCTGCCGCGATAGATCGCGCTCGCGCTCATGCCGGCATGCCCTGCGACAGGGGCCAGTAGGCTTCTGCATCCAGCGACTGCAGCGCCTCCACCACCCGGCGCGCGCTGCGGATGCCATCTTCATGGAAGCCCCAGCCCCAGTAGGCGCCGGCAAACCAGGTACGACGGCGCCCCTGCAGTTCTGCCCAGCGCCCCTGTGCGCGGACCATCGCGTGGTCGTGCACGGGGTGGGCGTACTGCATCCTGCGCAGCACCTTGTCCGGCGCGATGGCCTCGCTGCGGTTGAGGGTCACCACCAGCGGCGTGGGCGTATCGATGCCCTGCAGCAGGTTCATGAAGTAGCTGACGGTGCACGGCGCCATTGGATCGCGCGGCACGTGTGCGTTCCAGGCCGCCCAGGCCTTGCGATTGCGCGGCAGCAGGCTTGCATCGGTATGCAGCACCACCTCATTGGGCTGATAGCGCATCGCACCCAGCACGCTGCGTTCGGTGGCATCGGCATCGGACAGCAGTGCCAGCGCCTGGTCGCTGTGGCAGGCCAGCACCATCTGGTCGAAGCCTTCCAGCCCATCAGCAGTAAGCACGCGCACCCCCTGCTCCTGCCGCTCCACCCCGAGCACGCGGCATTCCAGCCGCTCACGTACCCGCCAGCGCCGCCGCATCGCCTCCACGTAGCGCGCTGAGCCGCCCTGCACCACCCGCCACTCGGGTCGGCCGGTAACCTGCAGCATCTGGTGATTGGCCATGAACTGCACCAGGTAGCGCGCCGGGAAGTCTGCCAGTGCGGCAACCGGCGACGACCACAAGGCAGACGCCATCGGCAGCAGATGTTCCTGGATGAAGGTGTCGCCGTAGCGACCCTGCTTGAGGTACTCGCCCAGCGATGGCCCTTCCTCGCCGCTGTGCAGCAGCGCGGGTGCCTCGCGATAGAAGCGCCGCAGGTCAGCCAGCATGCCCCAGAAGCGTGGCGAGAGCAGGTTGCGGCGCTGGCAGAACAGCGTGTCCAGGGAGGTGGCGTTGTACTCCAGCCCGCTGCGCTCGCTATGCACCGAGAAGCTCATGGTGGTGGGCTGCGAGGCCACGTCCAGTTCGTTGAACAGCGCGGTCAGCAGCGGGTAGTGGTGCGGATTGAACACGATGAAGCCGGTGTCCACCGCCTGCGTGCGGCCGTCCACCGTCACGGTGTGCGTGTGGGTGTGGCCACCGAGGTAGTCATTGGCTTCGAACAGCGTTACCTCATGCCGCTGGCTCAGCCACCATGCGCTGGCCAGCCCGGCAATGCCCGATCCGATCACGGCGATGCGCATGTCAGTGCTCCGCCTTGGCCAGCACCCAGGCCGGCACCGGTTTGAGGTCACTTACCAGACGCAGCGCGGCCATGGCGCGCAGGCCATACCAGGTAATGTCCACTTCCCACCAGTAGAAGCCCTGGCGCACCGTGCCAGGGAAGAAGTGGTGGTTGTTGTGCCAGCCTTCGCCGAAGGTGAGCAGGGCCAGCCATACGTTGTTGCGGCTGTCATCGCTGGTATCGAAGCGGCGGCGGCCGAAACGGTGCGCCAGCGAGTTGATGGTCACCGTGGCGTGGAACAGCACCACCGTGGAAATGAAGAACCCCCATACCAGCATCTGCCCGCCGCTGGTGCCCAGGCCCGGCGCGAAGTGTTCCAGAAGGACACCAACACCATAAAGCGCAGCGGCCAGTGCCACCGGCACCAGCGTGTCGAAGCGGTCCAGCCAACGCAGCTCGGGAAACTTCGCCAGGTCCGGAATGCGTGCCCATTCGGTACGGAAGCCATCGGTGGTGAGGAACCAGCCCATGTGGCTCCACCAGAACCCGTGCACCACCGGCGAGTGCGGGTCGGCGGCGGTTTCAGTGTGACGGTGGTGGTTGCGGTGGTGTGCGGCCCACCACAGCGGACCGCGCTGCACGCTGGCCGCGCCAATCAGGGCGAACACAAACTGCACCACGCGCGAGGTGCGGAAGGTGCGGTGGGCGAAGTAGCGGTGGTAGAAGGCCGTGATGGCGAACATACGCACTGCGTAAAGCGCCAGCGCCACGCCTACCGCCACCCACGACACTCCCACCCAGATCACCGCCAGGCAGGCAACGTGCATGCCGACAAAGGGAATCGCCCGCAGCCAGTCCACGCGATTGCCACTGCCATCAGCCGCCGACGCGGCGGCACCGGTGTCGAACCAGCGCAGCAGGCTGGCCCATCGGCTCCGCAGGGTGCGGACGGGGTGGTCGGGGGTGGAACGGGACAGCATGTCGCGCGTCTCCTGGGCGGTTAATCAGGAGATACGCAGGCCGGCGCTGTTTGGATGCACCCCTTGCGAAAATATTCCGCGAGGGGTGCGGGTTACAGAGTGGCGATATCGCCCTTGGCGATGACCGGACCGGTCGGGATGCCCTGTGGCGCGCCGCCGGACGGTTCCAGCGTGATCGCCAGCACCGAGCCGTTCACAAGAACATCACGCAGCGCGTCGGGCACTGCCACGGTGTGGGCGCGGTTGATGGACACCAGGCCCAACGAGCGTGGCGTACCGCCGGCCGGAATCAGCCACAGCTCCGGGGCGCGCCCAGCGGCATCGGCCGGTGCCGGTACGGGCACCATCAGCACCTTGCCCTGTGCCTTGTCGACCGAAGCCAGCCAGCCCGGCGTGCCATCGTCGTGCAGCAGCGGGGTGACCGGCTTGGTCGCCTGCTCCGGCTCGGATGGGGTTGGCGCCGGGGTGACGGCCACAGGGGTGGACGGTGCGGTGGGCAGCGGCTGGCGGTTGAACACCGCGACCAGCGCCAGCGCTGCGGCCAAGGCGGTCATGCCCTGCCAGAAACCGGTGCGTTGCCACAGCCTGGGCGCGGCGGTAACCGCCGGCCAGCCCAGTTCGCTGCGGATGCGGGGCCACAGGTGTGCCGGCACCGCTTCGCTGCCCAGTTCCTGCAGCAGCGGCGCCAGCCGCACCTGCCATTGCTCGACCAGCCGGGCGAAGCCCGGGTCGGTGGCGATGCGCTGCTCGATCTGGCGGCGCTCGGCGGCATCGTGCACGCCCAGCACGTATTCGCCGGCCAGGATATCGGCGCTCGGCGGCTGGCCATCGTCATGGATATCGTGAAGGTCGCGGATGTTCATCGTTCCAGGCACACCCGCAGTTGGCCCAGCCCGCGCCGGATCCAGCTCTTCACCGAACCCAGCGGCGAACCGATGCGGCGGGCCAGCTCTTCATAACTGGCACCGTGCAGGAACGCATTGCGGATCAGCGAGCGGCGGCGCGGTTCCAGGGTATCCAGGCAGTCATCCAGACGTTCGCGGTCGGAGGCATGCTCAGCTGCCTGCGCCGGCTGCGGCGCGAAATCGGGAATTTCCTCGGCC
Source organism: Stenotrophomonas sp. 22385 (assembly GCF_052045085.1). NCBI lineage: Bacteria > Pseudomonadati > Pseudomonadota > Gammaproteobacteria > Lysobacterales > Lysobacteraceae > Stenotrophomonas > Stenotrophomonas sp. 22385. The sequence continues at coordinate 137,296 of NZ_JBQEOG010000007.1, read as the reverse complement.
ACCGACAGATCGTCCAGCGCGCGCGGCGGAGCAGCGCGCAGGCGGTCGATCGCGCGGTTGCGCGCCATCATCGACAGCCAGGTCATGGCCGAGGCCCGCGTGGCATCGAACTGGGCGGCCTTGCGCCAGACCGTGGTGAAGACATCCTGCAGGACCTCCTCGGCGTCACCGCGATCGCGCAGGGTGTGCAGGCAGATCGCGAACAGCCTGCCCGAGGCCAGCTGATAGACGGACTCGAACGCCTGGCGGTCGCCCCCGGCCACCTGGACCAGAAGGCCGTCCAGGCGTGCAGACGCGGCGGTATCGGAAGCATCCAGCTCGGGCATCGCAGGCTCAGGGTCGGCAGGGAGCGAACGTGCATGGTCGTTGCTCCGCGCGCCGGCTGCAAGAGGGTCTTCAGCTGTCGCATGTCTTAACCAAGGGTTGCACCCGGGCCGCAGCAAGCTCTGCGGCGGAAGTGGCCACGGGCGGGGAAGGGAATTCGACGCGTACCTGGGGATAGCGCCCAGTGGAATCGCGCACGTTGCCGGTGCCGCTGAACTGGAGCAGGCGCTGGTCGGCCGTGGCGTAAACCAGGCTCACCGCCGGCACGGCGAAGCCGAACCATGCATCGAGTTTCATCTGCAGCTGCTGCGCCGGTTGGCCTTTCCAGGTAATCGCGCCGGTGCGCTGCAGCTTCAACGGCACCAGCCGCTGGCGGCTGGGCAGCAGGAACTGGAAAGCCAGCGGCTTTCCCTCAAGCAGGGCTGGCCAATGGCGCCGCACGGCCGCATCGAAGCCGGCATCGACCACGGCGCCGGGTGGCACCTGCAACGTGCGGGTGACCGGGGCGGCATCCGAAGCGGCACGTACGTAGACCGTGCGCGCCACGCCATTGGCGCGCACGCCTTCCTGGTAGCCGTCGCGGCCGTCTTCCAGCGCGAAATCCGGCGTCTGCGGGCTGCCCTGCGGCGTCATCCACTTGCGCGCGAAGGCCCGGCCATCGGCGCAGCGGTACAGCACCAGCCGCGACAGCGCCTCCGGCGGCCCCTGCAGCCAATGCGTTTCGCGGTAGAGCAAGGCACCGCCATCCGCAGTGAAGGCGCGCCCTTCCTGCCGCTGCACGGCCTGGGCAGGCGCCAGCAACGGGCACAGCAGCAGAAGCAGTCCAGCCGAGCTGATGGGGAGGCGGCGCATGCCGGTATCCATGGGAGGTTGCTGGAGAGATACGCGGCAAGTGGGCGCTCGGATGCAGTCGGCCGCGCAAGGCGGTCCACTACTCCGCTTGACCGCCGCCGCAACTCGGCCTACCTTGTCCTCGCCGAAGGTATCCATCTCTTCATGCCGATGAAGGGATGGGTTTAAACGGGAATCCGGTGACGGTGCCTTGCGCGCCCATTCCGGAGCTGCCCCGCAGCGGTGAGTGGAAACGAAACCTGCCAACAGCACTGGGCCATGCGCCTGGGAAGCGGCAGGAAGTAGGTGGGCCCCGTGCCCGTGTCCATCAGCCCGAATACCGGCCCCGGCCAGAGGACACGACCGTCCTCTGATTCGACCTGGAACGTCCGCGGGGAGGTTGCCGGGGCCTGCCGCCACGCGTTCTGCGTGGCGCTGCCCCCGTGCGTCCGCTTCACGGCATCCGGTTCGCCCGCGGGGGCGAAGGTCGCTGGCGGGGCGGACACGGCAGCAATGGCGTGGGTGCCGCGCAGTTCCTTCGTTCCTCAATGCCGCTACTGCAATGAGGACACGTTCCATGACCACTGTTACCAACCTGGGTTTCCCCCGTATCGGCGCCAAGCGCGAGCTCAAGCGCGCGCTGGAAGCGTACTGGTCCGGCCAGAGCAGCGCCGAAGCGCTGCAGGACACCGCCGCCAGCCTGCGCACCACCCACTGGCAGCTGCAGCGCGATGCCGGGGTGGAGGTACCTCCCAGCAACGACTTCAGCCTGTACGACCAGGTGCTGGACGCCGCCTTCCTGTTCGATGCCATTCCCGCCCGCTACCGCGCGCTGGCCGATGCCGATCCACTGGCCGGATACTTCGCCATGGCCCGTGGGCTGCAGCGCGACGGCTTCGATCTTCACGCGCTGGAAATGACCAAGTGGTTCGACACCAACTATCACTACCTGGTGCCCGAACTGCAGGCCGGCCAGGGTTTCGCGCTGCGCGGCGACAAGCCTCTGGCCGAGTACCGCCAGGCCAAGGCGCTGGGCATTGAAACCCGCCCGGTGCTGATCGGGCCGGTGACCTTCCTGCTGCTGTCCAAGACCACCGACGGCAGTCCGGCGCTGGACCTGCTGGACGCGCTGCTACCGGTGTATGTGCAGCTGTTGGGCGAGCTGAAGGCAGCAGGCGCGCAGTGGGTGCAGCTGGATGAGCCCTCACTGGTGCAGGATCTCAGCCCGGAAGCGCGCGCCGCCTTTGAACACGCCTATGCGGTGCTGGCCAGGGCTGCCCGCCCCAAGGTGCTGGTGGCCACCTACTTCGGTGCGTTGGACGACAACCTGGAACTGGCGGCGTCGTTGCCGGTGGATGGCCTGCACGTGGACCTGGTGCGCGCGCCGGAACAGCTCGATGCAGTGATCAAGGCCCTGCCCGCCGGCCGCGTGCTCTCCGCCGGCCTGGTCAACGGCCGCAACATCTGGCGTACCCACCTGGACAACGCGCTGGTGCTGGCCCGCTACGCCCACGGTCAGCTGGGCAGCGACTTTCTCTGGCTGTCACCGTCGTGTTCACTGCTGCACAGCCCGGTGGACCTCACCCACGAGCGCAAACTGGACGATGAACTGCGGGGCTGGCTGGCATTCTCCAAGCAGAAGCTGGAAGAGCTGCGCGTGTTGGCCGATGCCATCGATCACCCCTCGCGCGCCGAAGCCGCGCTGGCCCTGTCGCGCGAGCGCATTGAATCGCGCCGACGCTCGGCCCGCGTGCACAACCCGGCAGTGGCTGCGCGCCTGGCCGCACTGACCCCGGCCGACGCGCAGCGCCACAGCCACTACCCGCAGCGCCACCTGGCCCAGGCCGCCGCACTGAAGCTGCCGCGCTTCCCGACCACCACCATTGGTTCCTTCCCGCAGACACTTGAGGTGCGCGAAGCCCGCGCCCGCAACAAATCCGGCACCCTGCCCGACGCCGACTACGATGCCTTCCTGGCCAGCCAGACTGAGCACTGCGTGCGCATGCAGGAGCAGATCGGGCTTGACGTGCTGGTGCACGGCGAGTTCGAGCGCAACGACATGGTGGAGTACTTCGGCGAGCAGCTGGAGGGCTTTGCGTTCACCAGGAACGGCTGGGTGCAGAGCTACGGCTCGCGCTGCGTGAAGCCGCCGGTGATCTACGGCGATGTGTCGCGCCCGCAGCCCATGACCGTGCGCTGGTCGCAGTACGCACAGTCGCTCACCGACCGCCCCATGAAGGGCATGCTGACCGGCCCGGTCACGGTGCTGCAGTGGTCGTTTGTGCGCGACGACCAGGCCCGCGCCGACACCTGCCGGCAGATCGCGCTGGCACTGCGCGATGAGGTGCTCGACCTGGAGGCCGCCGGCATCGGCGTGATCCAGATCGACGAGCCTGCGATCCGCGAGGGCCTGCCGCTGCGCCGCGCGCAGTGGCGCGAGTATCTGGACTGGGCGGTGGAAGCGTTCCGGATCAGCGCCAGCGGCGTGCGCGATGCTACCCAGATCCACACCCATATGTGCTACTCCGAGTTCAACGACATCATCCACTCGGTGGCTGCGATGGATGCCGATGTGATCTCGATCGAGACCTCGCGCTCGCGCATGGAGCTGCTGGATGCCTTCGTGCGCTTCCAGTACCCCAACGAGATCGGGCCGGGCGTGTACGACATCCATTCGCCACGCGTGCCGGACAAGGAGGAGATGCTCTCCCTGCTGCGCAAGGCCGCCGAAGTGCTGCGCCCCGATCAGATCTGGGTGAACCCGGACTGCGGGCTCAAGACCCGTGGCTGGCCCGAGACCCGCGCCGCGCTGGAAGCGCTGGTGGCGGCCGCACGGCAGCTGCGCGACGAGAGCGCAGACGCCAACGCCGCCTGATTCCCTTTCCGTTGCTCAAGGGCCGCGCCGCCGCCGTTGCCGGCGGCGGGGCCGATGGATGTCCGCATGACCGAATTCACTCGTCCCACCCTGTCCCTGCCTGGCGGCCACGACAAGCTGCTGCTGCACTCGTGCTGCGCACCCTGCTCGGGTGAGGTGATGGAGGCCATTACCGCCTCCGGAATCGACTACACGATCTTCTTCTACAACCCCAACATCCACCCGGCGCGCGAATACGAGCTGCGCAAGCAGGAGAACATCCGCTTCGCCGAACAGCATGGCGTGCCCTTCATCGACGCCGACTACGACACCGACAACTGGTTCGCGCGGGCGCGCGGCATGGAGAACGAGCCCGAACGTGGCATCCGCTGCACGATGTGCTTCGACATGCGCTTCGTGCGCACTGCGCTGTATGCGCATGAGCATGGCTTTCCGGTGATCAGCAGTTCGCTGGGCATTTCGCGCTGGAAGGACATGAACCAGATCAACGACTGCGGCCACCGCGCGGCGGCCCACTACCCCGGCATCCAGTACTGGGATTACAACTGGCGCAAGGGCGGCGGCGCGGCGCGCATGGTGGAGATCAGCAAGCGCGAGCGGTTCTACCAGCAGGAATACTGCGGCTGCGTGTACTCGCTGCGCGACGCCAACCGTCACCGCCGTGAGAACCAGCGCGAGCGCATCAAGATCGGCCTGCTGTATTACGGCCAGGACAACGACACGGCCAAGGGCGATTGAGGTACGCCAAGGAGGCCCGGCACGCCGGTTGCCCCAGCCGAGCATCTCTGGCGCAGAACGGGGCCAGCGACATGCGCCGGCCCCTTGTGAAGGAAGATGCGTGATCGAAGCCGCTAAGAGGTGATGCCGCTCGCGATCTGCTTGAGCAACTGCTCCCCTTGTTCAATACGCGCACCATCGTCGGTAATCAGTGTCAGGAAGTACGATCGCTTGGGCGTCACCCATCTCAGCTCCGCCCGCCCCCTCCCGTCCTCTGACCGGGCTGCGTACGAACGCGCAGGAATTCCGTTGACCTCGGTATTCAACGTCTCTCGGATCAGCGTTAGTTTCGTGCCGGAGGCAATGTAGTCGTCTTCAGACAGGATGATGACGCCAACCTTGGGCACCCGATACGTTCTCGAGAGGCCAGTAGACGTCGCCCCATGGATGGTCCCGTTCGGCTCGGTGCTAAGGAGCTCGGCTGCGCCGATAGGAGTTCGGGAAATGTTGGCCGGTGCATAGCCCAGCCGCTGCTGAAGCTCGGCGTCACTGCGGCGCGAATTGCTCAGCCCTGCAATGACCTCGGCCGTAGAGGGGATGGTTCCGGGAGCCACCTTGAGGGTTCCCTGGCTCCTCTCTTCGATACCTTTCGCCATGTTCGCTTTGACAGCAGGAGGAGCTTCCATGTCTGCCAAGGAAATGATGTCCAAGGAGCCTTGCGCCGCAGGCGTCCCTCGACTGACCGCTGACCTTCCTTCCTCGACCTGCTTAAGCGCGAGCGATCTCGTCCAATCACCCATCTCCTGCGGCACCTGTGGAGTCTGCCGCGGCTGCACCGCTTCCTGGGCAAAGAGCGAGGTGGCAAACGATACCGCCGCCAGCACTAATATCTTGGATTTCATATCGATCACCACTCCTCTGCACTGCAGTCAACTGTGGACGTCTGACGACATTTGTATCGCCAGCGTAGTGCCGCCAGTGGTGCAATTGGCTTGGGCCAAAAAGAACATGAGAAGGATTCAAGTTCCCTTGTGGGAGGCTCACTGACGGCCGTACCGAAGAACGGTCAAAATTGCGGCCGGTCGTAGGTAACCGATTCATTGACGATACCGAGTATGCAGTTTGCCCTGCTAACTGTGCCGATATCGGCCATTGCCGGGGTTGAAGCACAGGCCATTAAAGCGAGGCAACACGAAAAACGTTGGCTCTTTCCATTTTCATGAGATCTCCTTGTTGGCGATGCTTCTCGCCAACCAAATACCTACCAGTTCAGCTCGCTCGACGCCATAACCCAGCTTCAAAAGTGAGCCACTCGCTCCAGAACGTTGCGGATTTCCTCGGCCAACGTATGAAAATCCTTACCCCAATGCGTCCGTAATACGAAGAACAGGAACCTTTCAGCAAGCCAGCCTCCAGCACTGGGACTATCACTGGCGTAGGGGCGGCGACGCCGCGCGCATGGTGGAGATCAGCAAGCGCGAGCGTTTCTACCAGCAGGAGTACTGCGGCTGCGTGTACTCGCTGCGCGACGCCAACCGTCACCGCCGGGAGAACAACCGCGAGCGGATCAAGATCGGCCTGCTGTATTACGGCCAGGACAACGACACGCCCAAGGGCGATTGACGTACGCGAAGGGGGCGGCCACGCTGGTTGCCCCCCTCCGTTGCGCTGGACCTGCCATGACCGCCCTGCCCGCCGATGTTGCCCTGCTGGTAATCGACCTGCAGCCGGACTTCATGCCCGGGGGCGCACTGGCCTGCGAAGACGGCGATGCGCTGGTGGCGCCAATTGCCGCCCTGCTGGCGGAGCGTCGCTACCGCACAGTGGTGGCGACCCAGGATTGGCACCCGGCTGACCATGCTTCGTTCGCCAGCCAGCACGCGGGCAAGCTGCCGTTCGAGGCGGTCCTGCTGCATGCGCAGCCGCAGACGCTGTGGCCGGATCATTGCGTGCAGGGCACCGATGGGGCGACGCTGCACCCGGGCGTGGAGTGGACGGCCGCCGACCTGATCCTGCGCAAGGGCAGCCGGCGCGAGGTCGACTCGTACAGCGCATTCCGCGAAAACCACGGGCCCGATGGCGGCCGCCCGGCTACGGGCCTGGCCGGCTGGCTGCACGAGCGCGGAATCCGCGAGGTGCATGTGTGCGGCCTGGCGCGCGACTACTGCGTGCTGTGGAGTGCGCAGGACGCCGTGAAGGCAGGGTTCCGGGTGAAGTTCCTTTGGGAGCTGACACGGCCGGTGACCGAGGCCAATGACGGGATGGTGCGCGAGGCGCTGGCCAAGGCGAAGATTGCGGTGATCTGACCTGCACGCCGCCGCAGCCAGCACCGGCATCAAGGAAGCCGGTGCGTCAGGTGCGGGCAATCACCGGCGAAGGGCGTCAATGATCAAGCCGGAGGCGATTTCCACCAGCAGATACTCGCTGTCGGACTGTCTGACCCAGCGTTGACCACGGCCGGGATCGCGCAGCCTGTAATGCGCGTAATCATCAACCCAGTAGCGTCGGTCCACTTCGGCCCAATCCAGGCGCTCACCACGGCGCCACGCCTTCTTCTGCCACCCCGGCGGCGGCGCCTTGCGACTGTGCGGCCCACCGGCGTGGGCTGGAGGTCCATTGCCCTTGGCATGGTGCGGTGGATCCGCCCAGGCCGGGGCAACGGCCAACATCGCCGCCGTGGTCAAGGCAACACCCAGCAACCTTACGGTTTTCATATCCATCTCCCAACCCGGCCGCGGCGTGCGGCGTGCTGGCACCGAATATAGAGCAGAGAATGTGAAAGAAGCCAAGCGACCACAGCAAGGGGCAGCGCAATTGAACGCGACCGCTCCGGTCGGCAATACTGGGCCGACGGTACCCCTGGCCTGGGCAATGTTCCTCCTGTGACCACATCGCCGCCCACGCCCACGCCCGGCCCCATCGATGCGACGCGTCCGGACGGCACCGCCACCGAGATATTCGGCGTATTTCTCAAGCTGGGGCTGACCGCTTTTGGTGGCCCCATCGCCCACGTGGGCTATTTACGCCAGGAATGCGTGCAACGCCGCCGCTGGCTGGACGAGGCCCAGTTCGCGCAGTTGCTGGCCGTCTGCCAGTGCGTGCCAGGGCCGGCCAGCAGCCAGATGGGCTTTGCCATCGGCCTGTTCCGCGCCGGATGGCGTGGCGCGGTGGCCGCTTTCGTCGCTTTTACGCTGCCGTCGGCGCTGCTGATGTTCGGCGCCGCCGCCTTGGCATCGCGCCTGGATCATGGCATGGGTGCGGCGGTGGTGCATGGGTTGAAGCTCGTGGCCGTGGCTGTGGTCGCCCATGGTCTGGTGAACATGGCAAGGCAGTTGGCGCCGGATGCACCGCGTGCGCTGATCGCTGCCGCAGCGTGTGCGCTGATCGTGCTGGCAGGCGGTGGCTGGGCACAGCTGGCGGTGGTCGCGTTCGGTGGCGCACTGGGTCTTTGGCTCTGCAGAGACGTGAGCGCCCCGGCTGCAGCGGTGTTTCCGGTGCGCTATGGCAGCCGGCGGGCAGCGGCGTTCCTGCTGGCCTTTCTGATCGGGCTGGGAGCGTCGCTGGTCCAGCCTTCGTCCAGTACAGCCACGATGGGGAGCCTTGCCAGCGCGTTCTACCAGACCGGTGCGCTGGTTTTCGGCGGCGGGCACGTCGTATTGCCGCTGCTGCAGCAGGCCGTAGTCGACACCGGCTGGGTCGACCCCGATACCTTCCTGGCCGGCTACGGCTCGGCCCAGGCCATGCCCGGGCCGATGTTTTCAGTGGCCGCATTCCTGGGTGCCGAAGTGCCATTGGGTTTGCCAGCGGCCGCCGGGGCGGCGGTGGCGCTGCTGGCCCTCTTCCTGCCCGGGTTCCTGTTACTGCTGGCGGTGTTGCCAGTCTGGAGCGGGCTGGCGCGGCGCCGCTGGGCCGCCAGCGCGATGGCCGGGATCAATGCAGCCGTGGTTGGTCTTCTCGCTGCCGCGTTCCATGATCCGGTCTGGAGGCAGGGCGTGCACACCCCGGGCGACGTCGCCATCGCCGTGGTCGGCTTTACGCTCCTGGCCATCCTTCGCGTGTCTGCGTTGTGGGTCGTGTTGTGGGCTGTCGGCGCGGCTATCGCGGTACGACAGCTGCTTTGAACCGGTGCGTAGCTGTCATGCTCGAGAATGAGCGCTCGCGGCAGCGACCAAGGGCTACGTGTCGCGGCTCGATGGTTGCGACCGCGGCGACAGCAACAGTTCCGCCAGTCCCTTGTATATCGGTGTCCGGCACACCAGCCCGGACATCCCACGGGCGATGAGTACCGTTGCCAGGATAGGCAGCAGCAGGTCGCCACTGTCGGTCAGTTCCAGCGAAATGACCGCCGAGGTCAATGGCGCCTGGGTGACACCGGTGAGGTAAGCGCACATGCCAAGCAGCACGAACGCGCGCGGGTCCACGCCGGGCATCAGCACGGCCAGGTTGTGGCCCAGGCCGGCGCCGACGGCCAGCGCCGGCGAGAACAGTCCGCCGGGAATGCCGGCCACATAAGAGGCCAGGTTCGCCAGCAGCTTCATCAGCCCAAACTCGTGCCCAACCGTCGGTTGACCCTGCACCAGACTGCGCGCCTGCTCATAGCCGGTGCCAAAAGCACCATCGCCGCACAACGCCGCCAGCCCAACCACCACCAGGCCGCAGCCGGCTGCCAGCAGCACCGGGTGCCGCTGCCGCACGCTGCCCAGCCAACGCGGGCGCCCGGCTGCGCTGGCCAGCACCATGCGGGCGAATACCCCGCCCAGCAGACCCGCCACGCCCCCGCACAGCAGGATGGCCAACCACGCCTGCCCCAGCGGCAGGCCGGCTGTCACATGGCCGAAGTAGGTGTAGTTTCCGAGAAGGCCCAGCGACACCACGCCACCGACGATAACCGCCGTCAACAGCGTGCCCGAGAAGCGATGCTCGAAGCGCCCGCTGAGCTCTTCAATGGCGAATACGATCCCGGCCAGCGGCGTGTTGAAGGCCGCCGCGATGCCGGCCGCACCGCCAGCCAGTAGAAAGTGCGACAACTCCCGGGGATCTCTGAAACCGAACCAGCGGCCAAACAGGTACATCAGGCTGGCGCCGACGTGCACCGTCGGCCCCTCCCGACCCACCGACGCACCACCCAGCAGTGACAGCGAGGTCAGGATCAGCTTGCCTGCCGAGACCGCCGGTGACAGGTTGGTTTTCCGGAATGCTTCATCAGGCCTGTCCAGCGCCGCGATCACCTGCGGAATGCCGCTGCCCCGGGTCGGACGAAGCACCCCGCTGGTCAGCCACGCCAGCAGCGCGAAGATTCCCGGCGTGAGCAGCAGCGCCCACCACGGCGAGTGCTCGATGGCGCGTCGAAACAGGGCAAATGCCGCATCGCTGGCCTTGGCAAAAAGGATCGCGACGAGCGCCACCACCACCGCGCCCGTCCAGAGGGCAGCACGGCGCCGCCATGCCTCGCTCCGCAACTGGCCGGCCAGGTGCGTCTGGATTCGGCGGATATAGGTCATGACCTTAGTATGGCCACCGTGGCCAGGGACGGAAAGGCGGCTGCTTGGCGGGTGACCTTGCCTGATGTGGTTTCAACCGCTGCCATGGCTCGTCACTCAGCCCAGTGACGCATGCTCCGCCGCGAACGCGCCGTACGTACGCAACGGCCGACCCAGCAACTGCATCAACCGCTCCACGTCACCCGCGCCCGGCAGCATGCCGTCGCTGATGAAGCGCTCGGCCATCTGTCGCATGTCGTAGGCCATCCACCCCGGCATGAACTGGCGCAGGTTCTGCTCGAAGGCGGCCGTGTCATCGCCGCCGTAGGCGATCGGGCGGTTCAGCACCTCGCTCCAGATGGCAGCCACCTGTGCGCCGGTGAGTGCTTCCGGGCCCACCAGGTTGAGTCGGGTCAGCGCGCTGTTGTCCGGCACCTGTTCGCGGTTGAGCAGTTCGATGGCGGCAATCTCGGCGATGTCGCGGGTGTCGATCATCGCCAGCCCCTTGCTGCCGATCGGCATGGGGTACACACCGTAGCCCTGCACCACATCCTTGATGGTGAGGTCGTTATCGATGAAATAGGCCGGGCGCAGGATCGTGGCGCTGAAGCCCATCTGCTCGATCATGCGCTCCACGCCGAACTTGCCGGCGAAGTGCGGCACGTTGACGTAGCGGTCGCTGTGGATCACCGACAGGTACACCACCCGCTTCACCCCGGCCTCGCGGGCGACGTTGAGGGTGATGAGCGCCTGGGTGAATTCGTCGGCGACCACGGCGTTGAGCAGGAACAGCGTGGAGACGTCCTTCAGCGCTTGGCGGAGGGCATCCACATCCAGCATGTCACCCTGCACCAGCTCCACGGTGGCAGGCAGGTTGGCGGTGGCGGGGGTGCGGACCAGTGCGCGGACGTTTGCGCCGCGCTGGGTGAGGTGCTGGACGACCTGACGGCCGATGGTGCCAGTGGCGCCGGTAACAAGAATGGTCATGGGATACTCCGGGTGGTTGGTGAGGGCTCATGGTTGTTGATCCGCGCACGAGCCGATAGCCCATATACTTGGACCACCTGTCTCGCTGGTGGAACACATGGACCTCCTCGCCCTGGCCGACTTCAACCTGGTGGCGCGACACGGCGGGTTTGGCCGTGCCGCGCGCGCGGCGGACCGCCCGAAGGCAACACTCTCGCGGCGCGTGGGTGAGCTGGAGGCCAGCCTGGGAGTACGGCTGTTCGAGCGTGGCTCGCACACGTTGAAGCTCACCGAGGAAGGTCGAGCGCTGTTCGAGCGCACCGAGACGCTGCTAACCGAACTGGATGAAGCGGCCACGTCCATTGCCTCGGGCGGCGACACGCCCCGTGGCCGGCTGCGCGTGAGCGCCCCGATGCTGTTCTCGCAGATGGCGCTGGGCAAGATTGCAGCCGAGTTCGTGAAGCGCTACCCACAGGTGCGGTTGGATATCACCACCGAAGACCGCGCCGTGGACATGGTGGAAGAAGGCTATGACCTGGTTATACGGGTCAATCCGGATCCGGATGCGCGGTTGGTGGGGCGGGTGCTGATCCGGGACCGACTCGTGGCGGTGGCACACCCGGACCTGCCCCTGCCCGCGATGGGCGAGACGGCGCCAGCGGTGTTCCGGCCGTCCAGCGATGCCGCCGGCTGGGATCTGGTGACGCCGCGTGGCGAGATACGTATCGGGGTGGATCCAGTGCTGCGCCTGGGCGCACTGACCATGGTGCGCGATGCCGTTCGTGCAGGCACCGGCGCGGCGATGCTGCCCTTCTCGCTGGTTGCCGACGATCTCAGGGATGGCGCATTGGTGTCGTGGGGAGATGCGAAGGCCCCGCCCATCGAGATATGGGCGCTGTACCCGTCGCGACGACTGCTCAGCTCAAGGGTGTCGGCGCTGCTCGAGCTGCTCAAGGAATGCTTCCCCGAGGGTCAGGCGGAGGAGCTGGCCGCCTTCGCAGGTGGGGGCCGCTGACGGCCAGAAGCGGATATACGGTGCAACCGGCTACAAGCAGACGCTTAGTCGTGGAAGTTCTTTGCGGGTAAACGGCTTCGTTTGCCTTCCAAAATCCGGCAGAGGCCACTGCAAAGTGTGCCAGCCAGCGCACCGGCCAAGGGAATGATCCAGTTCCACTTGGGTGCGCCGGGGTTGATCGCAGCGATAACCACCACGGCCACCGCACTGGTGAGGAAACCCGCACCGGCGCCCAACAGAATGCTCTCCACGAGATTCAGCGCACGCCGTGAGGCCACGAAGGAGAACAGCAGGCCGGTGACGGCCGCCGGGACCGCACCCACAACATAGCCGCCGATAGTGAAGAAGATGACCATCCAGATCATTCCGAAACTGAAGAGCTCGGCCAACGCTAGTGGATGATCAAAGACCAGGAATTGCACAAAGATGGAAATGCCGCCGATCACCGGGCCCAACGCGAGAAAGATGAAAGTGGTTCGCTTCATTGCGTCGGCTTGACTCATGGCCCGAGGTCCTTGCTGGAGTGCTTGCATTATGCCCAGCCGGACACTCAGACACCCGTCAACGGCGTCTTCAACCAGATCGGGAAGTACTGCTCGCAATTCCAAGCTTTCGCGAACCAACAGGCAAGGACGGCCACGTAGGTTTCCGGCCTGGAACAAAGGCCACCCGCCGTGCACTTGCCCGAAAGGACCGCAGACCCGCCTGGGTCAAGCTTTGTGCTGTGGACCATCAGCACCATTCCATCCGAGGACTCCGGGAACGGCTCCGGATCTGGCGAGCGAATGGTGTCGAAATTCAGATACGGGTTGAGATACAGGACCGGCCGCGCCGTATCGTTGCGCAGCTCCAGCGCGTAGTCCCCGGTAGCGCGGTCGTAGGAGCGAACCGAAAGGGTGACGCCCTCGGAGAGCGGCGGCAATGTAGTACAGCCTGCGAGCAGGGATAGTGCCACGAAGGATAGATGTCCCTTCATGGCGCTCATCCTCCTAAAGCGTGACCGCTCGGATTTGCCAGCGGCTGCCTTGGATTCGCTGCGATCTCGCATGCCTGACATCCCGTGCGGTGCGGTGACCGTTATGGGTCTGCTGCGGATGTTAGCAGCGGCCGCAGAGATCGGTATTCGGCGCGGCCTCGGTTGCATGCCGCAGCGGGAAGGCAAGGCCCTCCCGCTGCTTGGCATCACAGCGCGATGCGGATACCCGCGTTGACGCTGTTGTTCTCCACGCCCGACCCCTGCTCGGTGCTGACACCACCGTACAGGTAGCTCGATGCTCCCAGGCGCACGGTGCCCTGCAGCTGGGCCCGACCGAAGGCCTTGCCCGCCTCGGCGGCGGACAGGTCCACCCGCTGGCCGGCCAATGCGGTTGTCACCGTGGCCTGGCGGGCCTGGCCGTGGTTGATGCCCGCCTGCAGACCGAACTGCCAGGTCGCACGCGCCGCCAGCGGATCGTTCACCAGCGAGCCGACCGACAGGCCGAGCGTGGCGCGGCCGCCTTCGGCCTGGAGGCGTGCAACGTCCAGCGCCGCCAGCGAATCACCCCCTTCGCGGTAGGCATTGCGCTCAACCTTCTGCCAATTGCCGCGCAGCGAGGGCTGCCAGCTCAGGCCTGCCGCCGTGAAGGGCAGGCTGACACCGGCACTGGCCATCCGGGTAGTACCCGAGGCCTTGCCGGACAGTGCACCGTCGGCACCCAGGACGTCCGGACGCTGGCTTTCCCAGCGATCGGCCGAGTAGGACAGCATGCCGTCCAGCACCACCGCACCTGCCCTGGCGGCGCCATAGGCAAAGAACGCGTTGCTGTCGAGTGTGTTGTCCAGCGCGCTGCGTTCCAGTTCCGACGTCGTGCGACCCAAGCCCGCGCCCCACGCCACGTTGGAGGAGCGGTACACGTCGATACCGGCCGTGGCATTGCGCTGGCGCGCATCGAAGCGATCGGCGCTGGCATCCGCGTCAACCGACACATCCCCGTAGCCGATGTTGGCCCACAGCAGCTGTTCGATACGCGTGCTGGATGCATCCACCAGCACACCCTGGCCGAGTCGACCGGTCACATCGTCGGCCAGTGCGGTCGCATTGGACTGCGCCAGCGCGGCCAGCTTGGCGTGGTTCTCACCGGTCAGGGCGGTCACCATCACCGGCAGTGCCACCGCATCCTGCTGCCACACCGCGCGCAGCAGATCGGTCTGCTCCGCAGTGGTGGTGCCGGCGTCGCTGGCTTCCACCAGGGCATCCAGTGCAGCCGCAGTGGCCAGGCCGTTGCCGTTGACCTTGCCCACCAGGTCAGCGCTGTAGGCCGTCGGTGTCACGTACAGATCGATGTCGAAACCGGTGGTGTAGTACACCTGGAAGCGCGTGCTGGCGGCCAAGCCCTCGGTCGGCTGCAGGAGCCTGTCGAAGGTACCGGTCACGCCGCCTTCGCCGCTGACGATGCGGAACATGTCGCCCACCTTCGGGGTGAAGGTGTTGCCCGCATTGCCACTGATGCCACGCAGCAGGGGCTGCAGGGTTCCGTTGGCGACGAAGCGACCGGCCGCGCCGGAGACCAGCAGGCGCGAGTAGTTGCCGGCCCCGGCGCCGGTGCCGTACCCGTCGATATCGATCTGCAGCGTGGCGTCGTCGGTCAGCGTGACCGTACCCGTCACTGCCAGCGTGCCCGGCGAGTTACCCGGGGCCAGCGTGCCATCGACGCGCATGTTGCCGGCGATGGCGCCCGTGCCACGGACCGTGCCGCCACGTTCCACCTGCACATTGCTCAGCAGGACGCCATTGGCACTGAGGGTGCCTTCGTTGACGCACGTGCCATTGGCCAGGACCGCGGTGCCTGCCATGTTGAGGCGACCGGCACCGCTCTTGATGAAGCAGCCGGTGCTGCGCGAGCCGTCCAGCATGCCGGTCAGCTGCGTCGTGGTGCCCGAGGCCACATCCAGAGTGGCCTCGCCCGTAACAAACATCGGCTGCGACATTTGGGTGTCGACCGTGGTGCGCAGGGTCCCATCATTGATCGCCACGGCGCCGGAGCCGAGGCCGCCCGCATTTGCCAGCACGACCGTGCCGCCACTGATCAGCGTGCCGCCTGCGTGGGTGTTCGCCGCGCCAAGCACCAGCGTGCCTTGGCCGTCCGCCACCAAGGTGCCGCCGCCGCTGATCGGTCCGGTGACCGTCAGGGTGCTGCCTTCACCGCTGCGCAGCGCGCCCACGCTGTCCAGCACCATCGATCGGCCGGTGGTCATCGACGAGGACGCCTGCAGCGTGCCGCCGTTGAAGGTCAGGCCGCCTGCGGCATCGCCGAGGTTGCCGTCGCTACTGACATTGAGCACGCCGCCGTTGAGCGTGGTGCCGCCGGTGTAGGTGTTCTGGCCCGACAGGGTCAGCTCGCCTTCGTTGACGGTCGTGCCACCGCTGTGGCTCACCGTACCTGTCAGCTCCAGGCCACCTTCGCCGTTCTTGATCAGCCCACCATTGCCCGACACGT
>NZ_JBQEOG010000007.1:0-121512 GCF_052045085.1 Stenotrophomonas sp. 22385 | reverse complement strand
TCAGCCCACCATTGCCCGACACGTCGCCGCTGTTGATCAGCGTGGTGTCGGCGTCGGTGGTGAAGGTGCCATTGCCAGCCAAGACCACGTCGCGATCGCTGTTGACGTCGCCGGTGGTGTGCAGCGTGCCGCCATCGAGCGTGAGCTTGCCTGCGGCATCGCCCAAGTTCTCATCACTGCTTACCTGCAGGACGGCGTTGTTGCTGACCGAGGTACCGCCAGCGTAGCTGTTCGTGCCCGAGAGCACCTGCGTGCCGCCCTTTATGGCCACGTCGCCCTGCCCGCCTATGGTACCTTCGAACTCGTCGTTGGCGTCGGTGATGGACAGCGTGTTGTTGCCCAGCGCCACATCACCCTTGCCGTCCAGCGAGGTGATGTTCACGACCGGACCGGCCTGGGTCACGTCCAGCGTACCGTCGATGACGAGCTTCTTCGACTTGTCGATGGAACCATTGCCGGACAATGCCAGCGTGGCGTTCTCGTCGACCTCGGTGGTACCGGTGTAGCCGTTGGTGTTGGTCAGCGTGACCGAACCGCCGTTGCCGCTGTTCTTGACGATCAGCGAGCCCGGAACGCCGCTGGTGGCGTCGTCGATCTTGCCGGTGAACGTCGAGTCGTGGCCGTTCTGATCGATGGTGCCGGGCTTGTCGTCGATCTTGAAGTCGACATCCACGTTGGTGTCCTTGTCGACCACCAGCGTACCGCCCTCGAACGAAGCCTCGTCTTCGTTGCCCAGCTCATCCGTGCCCTTGGGCCCATCGATGATGATCGGGCCGGTCGGGGTAGTCGGTGTGGTCGGCGCGCCGCTGCCCGGGTTGGGCGCGACCGGACCGAAGGGCACGCCCTTGTCGAAGGTCAGGCCGGGCGCCTGGTCGACGAAAAGAACGGGGCTCCACAGCGTGTCATCCAGATTCATTGCCATGAATCCCAGGCGGTACGTGCCGGCCGTGCTGACCTGGTACGTTGCGACCTGCCAGCCGGTCGCGCCGTAACTGCCGGTGGAGTAGCTACCCGTGCCGAGGTTAGTGGCGCCCAGCAGTGCGTACTGCGCGTTCTGGTTGTTCACCGTCGCGAACACCGAGGCGTCGCCGAGGTTGATCAGCGAGGTCAGCGAGGCATCGTTGTACGGCTCGTAGTCGGTCGAGACGTACTGCCAGGCCATGCTGAAGTAGTCACCCGCAGCGAGGGTCAGGTCCTGGTACAGCCACGATGCATTCGTGGGCGACCCGGCCATCGTGTTTGCCACCAGCGATTGGCTTGCAGCGTTCAGCCCAAGTGCGGCTGCACCCGTGGCGAACGAGTCCGAACCGCCGCCCGCCTGCAATGAGGCCATGTTGTTGCCGAAGGGTGTCACCGTCCAGCTATGGCTGCCGTCCTTGGACGCGAAATCGGTCATGCCTGTGACCACCGCGGCGCCGACACCGGCACCGCTATAGCTGCTGGAGCCTTGGGTGCCGGTCTTGGAATACGTCCAGCCGCTCAGCGTCCCGGTTTCGAACCCGATGTTGGTGATGTCCGCCGCCGCCATCGCGGAGGGACCGTACAACGCCAGCGCGGTCATCAGGCTCAGGGCCGCCAGGCGGCCGGTGGTCAGCCGCTTGGCCGTGCGGCGGGTGCGGCCACCTGCGGCCACTCCGAATTCTGAGGTCACAACCCACTGACCCACGGCCTTGCTCCATACCACCTTGAATACTCTGTTCATTCCCTGGTCCCCTGATGACGCAAATGTTTAAAAAACATGAAAGTGTGCGGTGCATCACATGATCGGCAGGGGCGGACCAATCTTTAATTTTTCCTGCAGACGGCGAGCACCATGCGTGAATGGTTAAGAAAAACAGGAACTTGCAGGAATTAGGGGCGCAGCGCCGACCCCGAATGCGATCTCAGCCCATGAAAAATGGCCGCACAAGGCGTCCCTTCGACATGTCACTCAGATTCCAGCGAGCACGCCCGGATCACCCTTCCGCCAGACGTTGGCCGTGATCACATGCTTGGTCTCTCACACCGCGTCGCGGCGGATCAATGTCTTCATGGTGTACGCGGCAGTGTCATTCGTGGCCGTGCTGCCAGCTCTTGTAGACGAACTCCAGGCTGTAGCCATCCGGATCGCGCACCTGCGCGGCGTAGTAGCGCGGGTCGTAGTGCAGCTGCGGGCCGGGCGGATGGATCTCGCTGGCGCCGGCGGCCATCGCGGCCGCGTGCGCGGCATCGACCATCGCCCTGGAATCTGCCACGAAGCCAACATGTGCCGCCTGCGCCGCCGCCACGCCCTGCCGCAGCCAGAAGAAGACCCGGCCGCCCGCGCCGAAGCCCTTCAGGTCCGGGTGGCCGGGTGGGCCCTGCCGGCCGTCGTAGTCGAGCCGGTTGACGATGCCCAGCGGGGCCAGCGCGGCCGTGTAGAACGCGACCGAGCGGGTGGTGTCGGTGACAGTGAGGAAGATGTGGTCGAGCATGTCGTACTCCCGTTGCGAACTAGATGTTGTAGCCGCCTGCCACTTCAATGGTCTGCGCATTGACCCAGACCTGTTCATCACCGAGCAGCCCGGCAATGACGCGACCCACGTCGTCCGGCTCACCTACCCGGCCCAGTGCCGTCTGCGCGGCCAGCAGGGCTTCGAATTCATCATTGAGCCCGCCACCCAGTTCGGTACGGATCGCCCCGGGTGCGACCGCGTTGACGCGGATGCGGCGTTCGCCGAACTCCTTGGCCATGTAGCGGGTAAGCACTTCCAGCCCGCCCTTGAAGGCGGCGTACGGCGCCACCCCGGCGGTGGCCACGCGCGTGGTGGCACTGGTGACGTTGACGATGCTCGCGCCACTACCGAGCAACGGCAGCAGCGCCTGCGTGAGGAAGAACGGCCCCTTCAGGTGCACGTTGAACAGACCGTCGAACTGTTCCTCGGTCACCGTCTCGATCGGATTGAACAATCCAAACCCCGCGTTGTTCACCAGGCCATCCAGCGCGGAGGCGCCCCAGGTGTCCTGCAAGGTGTCCTTCACCTTTGCGGCAAACGCCGCAAAGCTACCGGTGTTGCCCACGTCCAGCTGCAGGGCCACTGCCGTACCGCCCTCTGCCTGGATGCGCTCCACTACCTGCTGGGCAGCATGGGGCTGGGCGTTGTAGGTGAGGATGACGCCCATGCCGCGCTGCGCGCAGTGCAGCGCGGCGCTGGCACCAATGCCACGGCTGCCGCCGGTGATCAGTACGTGTTTCATGCAGGGGGTCCTGTGCGGTGAGGAGAGATGCACAGGCTAGGAGCGCCGGCCGCGACGCGCCGACCTGATCCTCGCCAATTCCTGCCTATTCCTGCTTTTCGCCTTGCCGGCGCCCTGCGGCGGGTGTCCAATGTGGCCATGGACAACGCACTGGATGAACTGCGCCGCCTCGCGGCGCATGCCGAGAATCGCCGTACCGAGACGGGCATTCCCCGCGTTGCCATGGTGCAGGGCGAGATCCCGGAGCATGCCCTGACGGCCGTGTACAAGCCGATGATCAACCTGATCCTGCAGGGAAGCAAATCCATGACGGTGGGTGAGAAGACCCTCGAATACGACCCGGCCACGTACTTCGTCATGTCCGTGGACCTGCCGGCGGTGGGTGCCGTGCACCCGGCCAGCACCGGCGAACCGTACCTGGCGGTGAGCCTCACGCTGGACCTGGGCATCATCGCAGCGCTGTTGTGCGACACCACCGATGCCGCCACCGGGCGCGGCGAGTCCTCCACCCAGACCGAGGCATTCAATGTCGCTGCCGTCACCCCGGAGCTGATGGATGCATGGGTGCGCATGCTGCGCCTGATGGAACGCCCCAGCGAAATACCTGCGCTGGCCCCGGCCTACGAGCGGGAGATCCTGTACCGCGTGCTGCAGGGACCACACGGATGCATGCTGCGGCAGCTGGCCACACCGGATTCGGCGCTGGCGCGTATCAGCAGCGCCATACAGCGCATCCGCCGCGACTATTCCAAACCGCTGCGCATCGCGGTATTGGCCGAACAGGTGGCGATGAGCGAGTCAGCCTTCCACCGCCACTTCAAGAGCGTCACCGCGCTTAGTCCGCTGCAATACCAGAAACAGCTGCGCCTGCAGGCCCGACAGATTCTGGCAACGCAGGCAAAGAGCGTCACGGCAGCGGCATTGGACGTGGGATATGAAAGCCCCACGCAGTTCACCCGGGAGTATGCGAGAGCCTTCGGGTTACCGCCCTCCCAGGATGCGGCGCGGATGGTGGCGAGCCGACGAGGTCAGAGGGGATAGCGCGCAGAATGCCGTTACCTGGGGCGTCGCATCGCCTGCTCCAAACCGCCGACCGCCAGTCGCGCGGACTCCAGAAGGCGGGCGTGGTCGTGCCCTCTGCGCGCATTCGTCGACAGCCCCATCATCACCGTGGTCATGTAGTCCATCACCCGGTCGGCGGCCTCCGGGTGGCGCGCCGCGACGAAGTCATGGATCGCAGCTTCAGCGCCGACCAGGAACACCATGGCCGCCTGCCTGGCGTCCTTGTCGATGGAGTGCACGCCTTCTATGACCATGCACCCGGACGCGCCCGCCTTGCCGGCATAGCGGCATGCAGCTTCCTCAAGCACGGCGGCCAGACACTCGATGACGGGCCGGGTCGGATCCAGCAGTTGCTGCAGCGGAATGGCCCCTTCACGTGCATACCGGTCCAGCACCCGGCCAAACAGGTGGGCCTTGCTGCCGAAGGCGGCGTAGAAGCTGGGCGGGTTGATCCCCAAAGTGCCGGTGATGTCCGCCACGCTTACGTCGTCATAGCTGCGCTCATGGAACAGGCGCTGCGCAGTGGCCACCGCAGCGTCGGGGTCGAACGCCCGGGGCCGCCCGCGGGGTCGCAGTGTTTTTGTATCTCCCACTACTAAATTCCTTGACAGCTGCCACAGGCCATTTCTATAGTGAAAGCTACATTAATTGCCAAGGCGTGTCCAACAATGACGTTCAAGAACAAGAAGGTGCTGGTCCTGGGTGGCAGCCGTGGCATTGGCGCCGCAATCGTCCGCCGCTTCGTGGCCGACGGGGCCTCGGTAACCTTCACCTACAGCGGGTCCCCGGATGCGGCGCATGCGCTGGCCGCCGAGACCGGGGCGACGGCCGAGAAGACCGACAGTGCGGACCGCGACGCGGTGATCGCGCGGGTTCGCGACACCGGTCCGCTGGACGTGCTGGTGGTGAACTCGGGCATCGCGATCTTCGGCGATGCGTTGGAGCAGGACGCCGACGCCGTGGATCGTCTGCTGCGCATCAACGTGCATGCGCCGTATCACGCCTCGGTCGAGGCGGCGCGCACGATGGGCGACGGTGGTCGCATCATCGTGATCGGCTCGGTGAACGGCGACAGGATGCCGGTGCCGGGCATGGCGTCCTACGCGGTGAGCAAGTCGGCGCTGCAAGGACTGGCACGTGGCCTGGCGCGGGACTTGGGGCCCCGCGGCATTACGATCAACGTTGTTCAGCCCGGCCCCATCGATACGGACGCCAATCCTGAGGACGGCCCCATGAAGGATCTGATGCACAGCTTCATGGCGATCAAGCGTCACGGTCGCCCGGAGGAAGTGGCGGGCATGGTGGCCTGGCTGGCCGGGCCGGAGGCCAGCTTCGTGACTGGCGCGATGCATACGATTGATGGTGCGTTCGGCGCTTGAAGTGCCCAGGCTGTTGGCGCTAGGCATCCGGCCAAGAGCAGCACCTTCGCTAAAGGCGCTTGACCATGAACGCTGCAGTGTCAGGACATATCCCTGCAAACTGGCGTGACGTTCTGATTGATTCCGGCGCTTCGATCCGTGCCACATGCCGATACCCGCAGCGCTCGAACAAGGGCGCTGCCGTTGTAGTCAGGAGGAACAGCTCCGCAACACCCGCATCGGCTGCCAAACGCTCCGCAACGCGCACCAGGGCGGCGCCAGTACCCAGTCCCTGGTGGCTCCGGGCGACCGCTAAAGAACGTAGCAGGCCTGCTGGCAGATGAAGCTCCACACCAACAACACCAACAAGCTCATCCTCTTCGTAACCCCCAACGAACACCCGGGACATGCCGTCTTCCAGGTCAGCCACCGGCAACCCGGCCGCTGTCAGTAGCGACAGCGCATCGGCATCCAACGTGATCGGCGTGAAGGTTGTCATGGAGTCTTCGCTAAGTGCTGGGACAGGAGAGCAGAATGTCACGCTACAACTGGAGCGATGCCACTCCTCTTAACGCGACACACGTTTGCTACGAATTATTGTGACTTACAGCCGCATATCGGACCAGATCATGGTTTCAGCCGAACTCGCTACTAGGGGGCTGCGAAGCTTGGCATACAATTATCGCCCTCCAGCGGCGACCCAGCCGCATTGCACCATGGGCAGGTCGGCTCCAGCTGAGATCTGCAGTTGACTCATGCGCCCCCCACTTCGCTTCAGAATCGGGCTTCGTCGGCCGGATTTGCTTGAGTCACCCATAGCGGGGACGAGTCTCAGGGAACCCGAGACGGAGATTCAGCGCACCCTTGGAATCAGGGCAGCAGAGCGCATACACTAACCGCGGCGCCCGCCTTGCTTGCACACGAGCAAAAACAGGCCGTACCCCCCTGATCGACTCTTCTTCTGGCCAGCTGCCGGGGACTTAAACGTGTGCGCCTGACCCGGATCGGCTTGGCCATTGAGGATCAGTCATGACCATCAAGCAATATGCGTTTCTTGCCCATGCGCACCTCCTTGCGCAGGGCTCCACGTCACTTACCCGCAGCCAGATCCATGAATTGCTGGCCGCCGCTGCCGGATTTGCCACCCATGCTGCGTTCCATCATCAAGCCGTGTGGTGCGATGTGGCATGGCGCGATACAGGTCTTACGCCGGATGAGTACGGGGTCATCCAGAGGTGTCTCCACTTTGGGATGTCGCCGGATGAGGCTGAGCGCTCAGCCCAAGTCTTGGTCAGCTTCCTCCGCGCATCCGGCTACGCGCCGGTGCGCTTGGAGGAGCTGATTGCCGCGTTCGCAAGCGATGAAGACGATTGGGAGGAGGCTGAGGAACCGGGACCCGCCGTCGCTGCCAACTGGGTGTCGACCGACCTTGTGGGGCGTATGCAGCAAGGGTTTGATGCAATGCTCGCCGAGTACCCCTTGCTGCTCGAAGGGTTGGAGGCGGCCGCAGCGCGGGGCGTAGCCTCCGCGCACCTTGCGATCGCCTACCTGGTCGAGCCGTATGCGGGTCTGTCACACGAGGATGATCGCCGCTTCGGCCAGGAACTGCGCCGGCGTGGTCAGTGGTCGGCCGAGCCCGTAGGCTTCGCGGAGATCGCCGCAGGCACCGACAGGTTCGTTCGGGTGGTGGCCAAACATCGGTACCACCTCCTTGCAGCGGCACGAGGTGGGGATAGGCGCGCAATGCTGCTTACGGCTGGGAGCTACAGTGATCCTGGTGTGCTCGATCTTGAGCCGTCGGATGATATGGATCCGTACGAGATGGCTGACCTAGCCGATGCGCATGGCCGACCCGAGCTGGCCTACCAATGGCTGACCGTGCTGGCAGAAGAGGGTGATGTATACGCCATGCGTGCGCTCATTGAAGACCGCGGTGAGACACCCTTCCGCGCTTGGGTCTGGATGCACCTCTCGCGCCTTCTGGGTCGTGATCTGAGCCAGGACCGACATGTAGCGATCAACGAGTACGGTGGCGCGTATGACGATGACGTTGGCGGACCAGCGTACGTTGGGGGCGACGACGGAATCGAATTGGCGTCACTCACGGCCGAGGAGAACATTCGCGCCAGAGAAGAGGCTGCACGGCTGTTCGCCGTAATCGAAGAGGGCTACGAACCAACCTGATCAGGTTCGGTCGTGGGCGGGCTCTTGCCAGGGGGATCGCCCACGATTTCGCGCGCAGGTGGTCCATGCGCGTATCGCGAGATTGCTCCCAAGCCTTGTGGTGGGCGAGGCTGGTCACTGATCGGGATCCCTGTCCATGGCGCGCGTCGCTTCGGTCTGGTTGAAAGTTCCAACCAATGGAAGAACAGGCGGATACCAGGCGTCATCTCAATTTGAGCATCGAGGTAGGCACCCCACGCTTCCGGGGCCACGTCGTCGGCGGGTGGAGTGGCAGGGTGGCCGGCCTCCGGCGGTGGCGCGCATGCGCAGAATGGATTGTCCATGTGGGATAGACGCTGCGGAGCGTCGCCCTGTGACGCTTCCACTGTTGCGAGGAAGTCAACACTGGTGTTACCCGCAGGTGCCTACCCGGGGCGAGTGGGCGGGCATACCGTGGCACCGCGCTGCAGCCCCCCGCGCCCCTTTCCAGGATCCAAGACCATGACCCAACGTCTCGACTACCAGCAGCAGTCCCCCGAGCTGACCAAGAAGCTCATGGAACTCAGCATGGCTGAAGCAAAGAGCTCCATCGAAGCGTCCATCCGCCATCTCGTGCATATCCGCGCCTCACAGCTCAACGGCTGCGCGTTCTGCGTCGACATGCACGTCAAGCAGGCCACCATCCACGGCGAGAACGCACTGCGTCTTCACCACGTAGCGATCTGGCGTGAATCCAACCTGTTCACACCGCGCGAGCGTGCCAGCCTGGCGTGGACCGAGGCGCTGACCTGCATTCCGAAGGACGGCGTGCCCACCTCACTGTACGAGCGCGTTCGCGGTGAGCTGTCCGAGAACGAGATCTCCGACCTCACCTTCGTGATCGCGGGCATCAACGCCTGGAACCGCATCAACGTGGCCTTCCTCGCTGTCCCGGGTTCGTTCGACAAGGCATGGGGATTGGACAAGGCAGGCCTGTCCGTCGCCCCGGCGGTGGCACAATGAACGGGCGCGCGATGTGGGCGGCCCTCACTCTCTCCGTCGGCCTCTGCCTGCTGTCCGGCGCCGCTTTCGCTCATGGAGCCACGCATGCCACTGATGCGCCCCACGCGGTTGTTGCCGAGGTAGCTTCGCAGGCGCTGCAGGACTACCCCGGCAAAGAGATCATGCTCATCACCGTCGATTACCCGCCGGGCGCGGTTGACCCCGTACACCGCCACGATGCGCATGCCATCGTCTACGTGTTGGACGGCACCATCATCATGGGTGTTAGGGGAAAGCCTGAGCAGACCATCAAGGCCGGCGAGACCTTCTATGAAGGCCCGAACGATGTCCACACCGTGGGCCGCAATGCCAGCCACACTAAACCCGCCAAGTTCGTTGTCTTCCTTCTGAAAGACAAAGAGAAGCCGCTGCTTATTCCGGCGAAGTAATGCCGCGTGTGTACCGCAGGCACACAGGGTCTGCGGTACGCAGCCGCTTGGGCGCTTCCAGCTTCACGCTATTTGATCTTCAGCTCCGGCAGAAGAGGATCGACGTCGACCAGCTCCAGCGATTTGACCATGTGCAGCGTCCCGTTTTTGTACTTGAGGAAATGCGGACTTTTCACGTGCTGTTCGTATGCGTTCCGACTCGCATATATTTCAAGAATCGTCAATCTGGTCGGGTCGTTCTTGTCGAAGACTGCGTACAACGACAGCACGCCTGGCTCAAGGTCCATTGAGGCTCGAACCTCTTCAGCCAGGGCGTCTCGATAGGCGGACAGATGGTCCGCGTCTACGGTTATCTTTGACAGCCTTGTCATCTGTAGCTCCTCGGCTCCAACACTGAAGGAGCATGCAGCCATGCCGATCAGGGTTCCGATGAGTATCCTTTTCATTCCACCCTCCAATGGGCGCGTACCACTCGCCGCAGAATTTTCCCGGAAGATCATTCCTGCCGAGCCTCGAGCTGGCGTCGAATACCAACGCGGACACGTTCGGCAGCGTCCACGCTGGAGTGGGCTTCTAGAACATCGGCCAGCCCGGACAGCTGCTCAGGACGCACGCCTATGTTCATGCTGATTTCTATGTGAGACTGCAACTGGGCTTCGACCCCGGACATGGCAGCCAGCATGCTGACCGTGGCCAGCTCGCGGCTCTGCCAATCAAGGTTGTCGCGCTCGAAGATGTCGCCAAATAGATGCGTACGCAGATACTCATTTGCCTGCGGTGCGAAATCGAACAATGGCCCTGAGACTGGACCACCCGCCAGCTTGGTCTGGTTCGCGGTGCCTGCAGCGAGCAACGCGTCGCCCTTGGGAATCGGCTTGCCCGGCTCGCGCCCGGCTTCATCCTGGATGCCCTTCTGCCTGCGGGCCTCCGCCACCTTCATGAGTTCGCTCAATGCGTTCAGGCTCCGCGGAAACCCCGCATAGGCGTAAACCTGCACAAGAATCTCTCGTGCTTCGGCCAGACTCAGTCCCGCGTCCAAGCCTTGATTCAGCGCGCCCCGAAGGTTATCCATGTTGCCAGCCGCTGCCGAGGCGCTGATCGGAATAATCGCTTGCTGGCGGGCGTCCAGCTCGGTGGTAGAACCCCCGTTTGATGTGACGTTCATAGCTGCTCCTTCGTGTGCGAAAGCCATCTGTCCCGGACCGGAGGCAAGCATCGCCGCACCCATCAGACAGGCGAGGCGCCTGGACCGCCGTTTCCAGTCAATCGCCTTGGTACTGGGCATCGGTCACCTTCTCCAACCAGTTCATGTTGGGTCCGGCCAGGTACTGCTCTTCGGTCACATGCTCCAGCCAGTCAACGTTCCTGCCATCCAATGCCTCCTGGACTGCGATGTGCGTCATGGCGGTAGTGGGCGATGCACCGTGCCAGTGTTTGTGACCCGGCGGGCACCAGATCACGTCACCCGCGCGGATCTCCACGATCGGGCCGCCTTCGCACTGTGTCCAACCGAAGCCGGCTGTAACGATAAGCGTCTGCCCCAACGGATGGGTGTGCCACGCAGTGCGCGCGCCCGGCTCGAAGGTGACTGCCGCGCAGGATACCCTCGATGGCGCAGGGGCGGCATTGAGCGGATCGATGCGGACCGTGCCCGTAAACCAGTCCGTCGATCCTTTGATGGACGCTTGGGTGCCAAGGCGTTTGATTTCCATTTTGCTCACCTCGTTGTGGTGTGTTGGGTATGCAAACAACGGCTGGCCGGACTCAATCCGAACCGCGAGCGGCCCTTCCGTGCGAAGGAGCTGCAGTCCTCCTTCGATTCGACCCAGTCGGATCAGACCCTTCGAGTACGCAAAGGGCCTGTGGAAAATCGCCAGATTTCCCCACGGCGCATAAAAGGCGATATCGCCCGCCGCCGGCGTGACTCCCTCCGGCTCACCCGCCACACCGAGACGGCGCGGAAGCTGCGCGATTTTCTCGGTCGCGGCGTAGTCCTCAAGCTGCAGCGTCAGCGGCAACTGGGCGATGAACTCGCGCGCCGGGATACTGTCTTCCATGGTGGCCGACAGCATCTGATCGTTGATGATCAGTCGAATCTTCATCGAATGAACCCCCGGGTTTGACTCTACCTTCCTGGCTGCAATGGCCTGATGAGTGGGCTCGGCAGAGCATGCCGCTATTGCCCCCAATGCAAGCAGGAGGCAAAGCAGCGTTCCTGTGATCGACGTAACGCACCTCATCAGCCCCGGGCCTCCACAGCGACCACCGGCCCCGACGTGGTCGCCCGCTCGGACGCCGTGGCATAAGCGAGCAGCGCGGCGCACAGCAGCAGGCCAGCACTGGCCAGGAACGTGCTGGCAAAGCCGAGACTGTCAAACAGCAGCCCGCCCACGGTCGAACCGAGTGCGATGGAGCACTGCACTACCGCCACCATCAGCCCTCCGCCGGTCTCTGCGTTGTCAGTGAAAGTGCGAGCCAGCCAGCTCCACCAGCCCACCGGTGCGGCCGTTGCCAGCAGGCCCCAAGCCGAGAGCAGTGCGGCGGTCGGCCAAAGCTGGGGCCCCAGTGGAACCAAGGCCACAGCAATGAGCGCCATCAAGGCTGGAATGGTCACCAGCGTTCGGTAAAGCCCACGCCTGATGAACACGCCAATGACGAGCGTGCCCACGAAGCCGCTTACGCCGATAGCCAGCAGCACCAGCGGTACAGCAGACGTTCCTGCACTGGTCACCCGCTCCAGGAACGGCCGCACGTAGGTAAACAGGGCAAATTGCCCCATGAAGAAGGCACCGCAGGCAAGCATCCCAAGTGCCACCACACGTCGCCGGAACAACGCGATCAACCCGCCTTGTGACTGCCCGCTCTCCGCAGGCATGGAGGGCAGACAAACCCACTGCCATGCGAGGGCTATGACAGCCACGGGCAGAAGGCACAAGAAAGCGCCGCGCCAACCAATCATGCCACCCAGGTAGCTGCCCAATGGCGCCGCAACTACCGTTGCAAGCGCGTTGCCGCTGTTGAATATCGCCAAGGCGCGCGGGACTTTTGCGGCGGGCACCAGCCGCATGGCCGTTGCGGCAGACAGTGACCAGAACCCACCGATCACCACGCCAATCAGTGCACGCCCCGTAATGTAGACCAGATAGTTCGGAGACAGGGCCACCACCACACCCGACACCGCCATCAATGCGGTGAGGATCAGCAGCAACGTTCGTCGGTTCAAGTTGCCCGCCAACCGGGAGATCGACAGGCTGGTCAGCACCGCAAAGGCTCCCGAAATGGCAATGCCGTACCCCGCAAGCCCTTCGGTCACGCCCAGATCTGCCGCCAAGGGGGTAAGCAGGCTCACCGGCATGAATTCGGAGGCGATCAACGCGAAGACGCACAGCGTCATCGCGAGCACGCCCCCCCAGTTGGCGCGATCTGCGTTCACGTGGGTGCGGCTCATTTCCCCGCCAGGCCGTGCTGGAAGAACGTCGTCAGTTTCTCGAAGGGAATCAGGTTGGTACGGTCATACAGGTCCACGTGCCCCGCACCCTTCACCCAGTAGAGCTCCTTCGGCTGGCCCGCCCTTTGGTATGCGTCTTCGCTGAACTCGCGGGAATGCGCGGCGTCGCCAGAAATGAACAGCATTGGCCGGGGCGAGATGGTCTCGATGTCATTGAAGGGATAGAAGTTCATGAATTTGACCAGGCTGCTGAAGAGCGGCTGGGTGGTCAGCTCTGCCGTATCGCCCTTTGGCGTGTAGGCGCCGCGCGGGGTACGGTAGAAGTCGAAGAACTCACGTTGGATGGCAGGGGTGTCAGCATCGAGTCTGTTCACTGTGCCTGGCACGTACACAGCCGCGCCGCCCTTGAACTCGGCCAAGCGCTGCTCGGTTGCGGATTGGATCACCGTCTTGCGCTGTTCCAGCGACTGCCCGTTGTTCAGCCCCTGACGTGCCGCCGCACCCATGTCGTACATGCTTACCGTGGCAATGGCCTTGATGCGCGGGTCGATCTTGGCGGCGCTGATCACAAAGCTGCCGCTGCCACAGATACCCAGGCCGCCAATCCGTTCCGGGTCCACATAGGCCTGCGTACTCAGGAAGTCCACGGCGGCACTGATGTCGTCTGAATAGATTTCCGGCGCCACCAGGTGCCGCGGGGCGCCACCGCTCTCTCCCCAGAAGGAAAGATCGATCGCCAGCGTAACGAAGCCCTGCTCGGCCAACTTCTGCGCGTAGAGCTGCGAGCTCTGCTCCTTCACCGCGCCCATTGGATGGCCAACCACCACGGCGGGGGCGCGGCTGCCGCGAGGCAGGCCTTGGGGGCGGTACAGCGTGCCCACCACTTCCAGCTGGTACTGGTTGTGGAAGCTGACGCGCTCACCAGTGACCGTGGGGCTGCGGTAGAAGTTGTCTGCCCCGGCGGGACGTGCTGCCCCAGGCGTATCGGCAGCCATGGCGGGAAGCGGAAGTACGTAGCTGGCAAGCAGCGCCAGCAGCAACGTGGTCGGTTTCATGCGAGTGCGGCCTCGGTTGGGGGACTGAGGTCGCCACGATAGGCTCCGCCCGCTACCGCGATAAGCCGGCTGAAAGTTGATGCATTGTTGAGTTGAGCTCACAATTGGTCCATGAGCGCCGTGAAGACCAATGATCTGCAAGCCTTTCTCGTGGTGGCCCAGGAGCAGAGCTTCACCAAGGCCGCCGTTCGCCTTGGGATAACGCCCTCTGCGCTGAGCCATTCGATGCGGTTGCTGGAAGAGCGCCTGGGCATTCGCCTGCTGGCCCGCACCACCCGCAACGTTTCTCCCACCGAGGCGGGCGAGCGCCTCATGCGCTCCATCGCACCGCACTTCGAGGCCATCGGTGCCAGCGTGGAAGCGCTGGGAGACCTGCGCGACCGGCCGGCGGGAACGCTGCGGATCTCCTGCACGGATGATTCGATGGAGACCATCATCCGACCACGGCTTGCCGGGTTTCTGGCCGAGTACCCGGACATCACGCTTGAGTTCTACGTGGATTACGGCTTTACCAACGTGGTGGAGCAGCGCTTCGACGCCGGCATCCGGCTCGGAGAAGCGCTGAGCAAGGACATGATCGCTGTCAGGGTCGGACCGGATTGGCGCCTGGTGGTGGTTGGATCTCCCGACTACTTCGAGAAACATCCCAAGCCCAGGAAACCCGCCGACATCACCCGCCACCGCTGCGTGCACATCCGGCATCGCCCAAATGGCGCCATCTATGCCTGGGAGTTCGAAGAGAAGGGCAAGGAATTCACCGTACGCGGCGACGGACCGTTGGTCTTCAACAGCATGACCCACGTAATCAATGCCGCACTGGACGGACTGGGCTTGGCCTATGCGCCGGAACCGATGGTAGCTGAGCACATTGCGCAGGGCAGGTTGGTGGCTGTGCTGGACAAGTGGTGCGTCCCCTTCCCCGGCTACCATCTTTACTACCCTAACCGCCGGCAGCCCTCACCTGCCTTTTCGGCGCTGGTCGCTTGGTTGAAGCGGGATGAGTAGGTGTAGAAAGGCAGCGGCTGTGTGTGTGGGCCGCGCCGGCACTGCGTAGCAATGTTCAGCGCATCCCGGGTCGCTTGCGACTTCTCTTCTGGTGCGATGAGGTCAGTGAAGAGAAGCACTTGGCACGAGGGTACGCCACTGATTCTGGGACGTCCGTTCCAGCAATCACAAGCGGAGGCCAGAATTCCGGTTCACTTGCGTCACACCATTGATCAAGTAAATCGAACATGCCGGTATGCTGGCGAAGTATCAACTTCTCTTAGTTTGATCAGCTGTGCATCGTCTGGATTCGGGGCTTGATATCCCCTTGTTAGACCCATGAAAGCATGAAGTTCTGCGTCGGGAGGGTGGCGAATACAACACCCCCTTGGGAAATAAGTCACGCCGATGGTCTAACGGATATCAACCTCCCGACTCCCTTGTCGCCGACAAGGCAGTACTTCCGATGGAGTAGACGCATGCGCAGTTCAAAGATGGATTCATGCAACGATCCCAGCCAGCAGGTTGGCATCGGCTGGTATCAGCCCAAGAGCCTACGCATTTCCGCCCTGCGGCACCCTGCCGGCAACATCCTGCCGCCGGGCCTGTCCATTCCCTACCTGTCGTTGTGCGGGGTGTGGTTGGAGCGGTTGGGGTTCAGGACCGGTCATCGGGTGTTTGTGGAAGTGACACCCGGGCGCGTTACGTTGACGCTGGATGAGACGCCGGTGCCATTGCCCTATCGCTATCGCAAGCACGAGCCAAAGAAGGAGCGCTCACGCAAGGAGCGTTCGGAAAAGTGACGCGGAACCCCGGTAGAGCCGGGCTCTGCCCGGCTGCTGCTTTTGCCGTGCCGCGTCGCCATGAATTCCGTTAACGTACCGGCAGAAGCGAATGCCGGAAGAGAACGTATGGATAGTCAGGAGGGTGTTGTGCTGATGCTGGCTGCCTCGGAGGAGGTTGAACAGCTCTGCACTTCGCTTCAACAGTTCAATCGCCCTTTCACTGCAAATGCCAATGAGTCCGAGCTGAGAATTGTGGCGCGGTCGCCTGAAGGTGCGCTGCTGGGCGGTATTCTGGCGGACGTCGCTCTGGGCTGGCTCGAGGTCCACGTGCTCTGGGTGGAGCCCGGACAACGGTCGACAGGGCTGGGGTCCACGTTGCTGGAAGCGTGTGAAAGCCAAGCACGTGAGCTGGGTGCCCACTCTGCCCGCCTGGACACCTTCGACTGGCAGGCCGAGGGGTTCTACGCGCGCCACGGCTACACTGCATTCGCCAGACTTGGCGATTATCCACTGGGCCACGAACGTGTCTTCATGAGCAAACGCCTGATCGGACAGTGACCCGTACGAGTTCTAGAAGACAAACCCCCTTGCGGGGGGTTTCGCGGATGCCCTTAGGGATCGGCCCGACTGCTTACGCTACGAACACCAGCCGCAGCGCAAACCCGATCAGCAGCACGCCCATCACCCGTTCGAACCAGTGGCTGGCGCGCATGAAACGCTGGCGTACCGCTGCTGCGGAGAGCGCTACGCTGACCAGGACGAACCATGCTGCATTGACCAGGCACATCCACAGGCCGTAGAGCATCTGCACAGGGAGCGGTGTCTTTGCGCTGACCAGTGTGGTGAACACAGCCAGGAAGAACAGCGTCGCCTTGGGGTTGGTGGCGTTGGTCATGAAGCCGATGACGAAGGCCTGCCTGGGGGTTTGCTGCACAGCCTCAATCGGCACATCGGGATGCGCTTCGCCGCCCGTGCTGGGCTTGCTGCGGAGGAACTTGATGCCGAGGTAG
Source organism: Stenotrophomonas sp. 22385 (assembly GCF_052045085.1). Lineage (NCBI taxonomy): Bacteria > Pseudomonadati > Pseudomonadota > Gammaproteobacteria > Lysobacterales > Lysobacteraceae > Stenotrophomonas > Stenotrophomonas sp. 22385. The sequence goes on along the minus strand of NZ_JBQEOG010000007.1, from coordinate 105,001 downwards.
AAGATGTAGGCCGCGCCGAGCCACTTGGCTGCTGTCATCAGCCAAGGGGTTGTGTGCAGGAGTGCACCTACGCCGATGAGGGTGTAGAGGACATGGACCGAGATGCCGGCGCCTATCCCCAGCGAGGTGTAGATGCCCGCCTTTCGGCCGTAGCGGACGGTTTGGCGGACGGCTACTGCGAAGTCCGGGCCTGGGGCTATCACTGCCAGCAGGTGGACTATGGCCAGGCTTAGGAATTCTGCCCAGTAGGGTGCTAACACTTGGTACTCCGTGATGGGGCGGTGGCGCTCTGTTTTTCCGTGCGGTGCCGCCTGGGGGCCGGCACTACCGGGCTGGCGGTTGGGGGTAGACCACGCGGCCGGCGCTACCCGTTTTCTTTCGGCCTTGTCGCTATCGGAAGACTACGGTGCGGTGGCCGTTGAGGATGATGCGGTGCTCTACGTGCCGGCGTACGGCGCGGGCCAGTACCTGCGATTCGGTGTCGCTGCCGAGGCGGACCAGGTCGCGTGGGGTCATGGCGTGGTCTACCCGCGCCACATCCTGTTCGATGATCGGGCCTTCGTCGAGATCGGAGGTGACGTAGTGGGCCGTTGCGCCGATGATCTTTACCCCGCGCGCGTGGGCCTGGTGGTACGGCTGCGCGCCCTTGAAGCTGGGCAGGAAGCTGTGGTGGATGTTGATCGCCCGGCCCGCCAGTGCGTGGCACAGGCGTGGTGACAGGATCTGCATGTAGCGGGCCAGCACCACCAGATCGATCTGTTCGCGTTCGACCAGATCGATGATCTGCTGCTCCTGCACGTCCCGGTTGTCTGCATTCACCGGCAGGTGGTGGAACGGGATGCCGTAGGAGCCGGCCAGCGGGCCGAAGTCTTCGTGGTTGGAGGCCACTGCGGCGATATCCACCTGCAGCTGGCGGCTGTGCGCGCGGAACAGCAGGTCGTTGAGGCAGTGCCCCTGCTTGCTCACCAACACCAGCAGGCGCGCGCGGCGGCGGGCGTCGTGCAGCTGCCAGTCCATCTTGAAGTCGGTGGCCAGCCCGTTCATGCGGGTCTGGATGGTGTCGATGGGCTGGCGCGGGTCGCGGTCGAAATGCACGCGCAGGAAGAACCGGCCGCTTTCGTCATCGCCGAACTGCTGCGCATCCAGGATGTTGCAGCCCTGCTCGAACAGCAGGCCGGAGACGCGGTAGACGATACCGGTTCGATCCGGGCATGAGAGGGTGAGGATGGAATCAGGGCGCATGTCCCGAGTGTAGAGGACTGGCGCCCTGCCCTGCAGCGATGCTGTCAGGTGAAACTTTAAAACCGAGGGTCCCTGTCTGCGACTGGCTCGTCGCCGGCGCAGCGGGCGGCTATCGCGGTTCGGATCGAGCGATCAAGGTCCGTTCGTATCGCGAGGCGATTCAGATGCGCTATCGCGCGCTGCGAATCGATCAACTCCAGCAGGGCGTGTGCCTGGCTTACCGTGAGCTCGCGCTGGATATCCGCGAACGAGAACCCGGTGACCCCGCTACTACTGAAGGTCAGTGATTTGGTGAATCGCTTGCGCGCTGGCTCGCTTAGGGCAACACTTCGAGGTAGGCGGCCAGCGTGGCTGCGCTGCTGATGGGTGCGGCACGCTGTTCCAGGGTCGAGCGCTGTGCGCCGGATACAGCGGCCGTACTGCACGCTTCTGCCGTTGGTAGCATCAACACGGTCAACAACGCTGCGGCGGTCAGCACAACCTTCATTCTCTTCTCCCGTTCAACGCGGCAGGTTCGCCGCATCCGGAGAGTGAAGTCTTCGACGATCTCGAAGTGTGCGCGTGATTGCGGTATCACGAAAATCAATCACGGCGCATATTCCGATCAGCGCGCCGGATGCACGGTCAACGCGACCAGCCGCATCACCACCGGGCGCACCAGCAGCACGCAGCAGAACGCGGTGGGCATGGCGAGCTGGTAGGCGCCGAGTACGCGCATCGGGAACTCGGCATTGATGCCCGCGTTGGCGGCGGTGATCACCAGGCACATCAGCATGGCCATGATGGAGGCCATGAAGAAGGCAAAGACATACGGGGTGGCGCGGGCGCCGAGCTTCCAGCGGGCGGTAGCCAGGGTTTGAGCTTGTTGCGACATCAGGGGTCCAGTGGGCGGCAACCAGCGGTTGCGGGACCGGCACGATAGTCAGCGGGCTGCGGCACGGGTAGACCGTCGGGCGTTGGCTCTTTATAAAGTAATTCTTTGCAATGACCGGCCAGAATCGACGCCACCATGAACATTCTGCAGTCAATCCGCAGTTTCATCCGTACCGCCGATGCCGGCAGCCTGGCGGCGGCGGCGCGCACGCTGGGGATCAGCCCGGCGGCGGTGGGGCAGAACATCGCACGGCTGGAAACGCATCTGGGCGTGCGCCTGTTCAACCGCACGACGCGCACGCTGGCGCTGACCGAGCGCGGCGCGCTGTACCTGGCCGAGGTGCGGCATATCGAGCGCGACCTGCAACGGGCGCAGGCGGCGGTGACCGATCCGGAGGCGACACCGCATGGTCGGCTGCGCATTGCCAGCACCTCCGCATTTGGCCGCCATGTGCTGGCGCCGATGCTGCCGGCATTGCAGGCGCGCTATCCACGGTTGTCGATCGAGCTGCTGTTGGCCGACCGCAGCGTGGACCATGCGCATGAAGATGTGGACGTAAGTTTCCGGATCGAGCCGCAGCTGGTGGAAGGCCTGGTGGCGCGTGCGATTGCGCAGGTGCCGTTCCAGGTGTGTGCGGCGCCTTCGTACCTGGCGCAGGCGGGAGTGCCGGGGACACCGGAGGAGCTGCGTGAGCACCGTTGCCTGGTGTTCCGCTACCCGGTGGATGGGCGGTTGCTGCCGTGGGGATTCGTGCGCGAGGGGATCCGCTTCGAGGCGGAGATGCGGCCGGCGCTGGTGTCGGATGACATTGATGCGTTGGCGGCGATGGCGGCTGCTGGCGGTGGGATCGCGCGGTTGGCGGCGTTCGTGGCGGCGCCTTGGTTGGCGCGGGGGGAGTTGCGGGTGTTGTTTGCGTCGGGCGATGGGGCGCGGACGTCGCCGGAGCCGATGCGGTTGTTTTTGTGTGTGAGTGATCGAAGGGATTTGACGCCTAAGGTGCGGGCGTTGATGCAGCACGTGGTGGAGGGGTTGCCTGCTGCTTGGCGGGTGGATCTCGAATGAGATCTGGCCACGCCCGACCAACGGTCGGGCGCTACCGATTTCTGCAGCATTGCCCGTTTCGGGGCGATGCCGGTTCGGCCGAGGGCGACCTTAGGCCGACGGGGCGGTGAACACGCCGCGGGCTTCGCGCGGTTCGCAGCGCAGGTACTGCGGTGCGGGGGTGAGCGAGTCGCCCAGGGCGGCGGCGGCGTGCCACGGCCAGCGCGGGTCGTAGAGGATGCCGCGCGCCAGTGCGACCGCGTCGGCGTGGCCGTGGCGCAGGATCGATTCGGCCTGCGAGGGATCGGTGATCAGGCCCACGGCGATCACTGGCATCTTCACCTTGGCCTTGATGGCGGCGGCGAAAGGCACCTGGTAGCCCGGCTCCACCGGGATCTGCTGGCGCGCGTCGAGCCCGCCGCTGGAGACGTGCAGGAACTGGCAGCCGCGCAGGTCCAGGATCTGGGCCAGGGTAGTGCTCTGTTCGATATCCCAGCCGCCGGGCACCCAGTCGCTGGCCGAAATACGCACGCCAACGCTGATGCGATCGGAGACGGCGTCGCGCACGGCGTCGAACACGCGCACCAGCAGGCGCATGCGGTTTTCGAGCGAGCCGCCGTACTGGTCCTGGCGCTTGTTGCTCAGCGGCGAGAGGAACTGGTGCAGCAGGTAGCCGTGGGCGGCGTGCAGTTCGATCAGGTCCAGGCCGGCGCGTTCGGCGCGGCGGGCGGCGACGGCGAAGGCTTCGACGACGGCGTCGATGCCGGCTTCGTCCAGCGCGTCAGGGGTGGGGCCGTTGGCAGCGAACGGCAGTGCGGAGGGGGCGACGGCGGTCCAGCCGTTGGGGTCGGTCGGGGGCAGCTGGCCGCCGCCTTCCCACGGACGCGAGGAGGAGGCTTTGCGGCCGGCGTGGGCCAGCTGCACGCCCAGCGGCATCGGCGACCATTGCTTGACCGAGGCGATGACCGAGGTGAGCGCGGCTTCGGTGGCGTCGTCCCACAGGCCGAGGTCGGCGTAGCTGATGCGGCCTTCGGGCAGTACGGCGGTGGCTTCGAGGATCAGCAGGCCGGCACCGGATTGGGAAAGCTGGCCCAGGTGCTGGCGGTGCCAGTCGTTGGCCAGGCCGTCGGTGGAGGAGTACTGGCACATCGGGGCGATGACGATGCGGTTGGACAGCGTCAGCGGTCCGAATGACACGGGGGAGAAAAGCTGGCTCACGGGCGGGCGACTCGGGGGAGATGAAACAGGGGTGGTATTGCACCGCGAAGCGGGTTTGCGGGCAACCGTATGTGTGGAACGGTGAGGCTAGCGAGGCAGGGCCTCGCTCTACCGGGGTGGCGTCCAGGCCAATGCCTGCGGGCCGGGCAAAGGGCGCGTAGGCAAGCGTTCGCGGGTCAGGCCGATGCGGTGGCTGGCAGGAGGAATGACAGGGCGTCTGCGCAGGACTGTTCGACCTTTAAGGTGAGGAGGTCGTCGGCCCGGGTGCGGCCGATGTTCAGGGCGGCGACGGGCAGGCCGGCCTTGGCGGCGGCCTGGACGAAGCGGTAGCCGGAATAGACCATCAGGGACGAGCCGACGACGAGGACGGCGTCGGCCTGCTGCAGGTGGGCGTGTGCGGCGTCGACGCGGGCGCGCGGTACGTTTTCGCCGAAGAACACCACGTCTGGCTTGAGGATGCCGCCGCAGCTAGCGCACGCGGGCACGTTGAAGGTGCTGAAATCCACGCCGTCGAGGTCGGCATCGCCGTCCGGGGCCTGTGCGGCATCGAGGCGGTCCCAGCCGGGGTTGGCCGCCAGCAGCGCCTGCTGGAACGCTTCGCGGCCGCTGCGGGTTTCGCAGCCCATGCAACGCACCTGGTCGAGGCGGCCGTGCAGGTCGATCACGGCGGCGCTGCCGGCGCGCTGGTGCAGGCAATCCACGTTCTGGGTGAGCAGCACTTCCATCTTGCCGCGCGCTTCCAGCGCGGCCAAAGCGGCGTGGGTGGCGTTGGGCTGGGCCTGGCCGAAGCGCGGCCAGCCGAGCAGGCTGCGCGCCCAGTAGCGTTGGCGGGTGGCCGCTTCGCCCATGAAATCCTGGTAATTCACCGGCGGGGTGCGCTTCCACTGGCCGTCGGCATCGCGGTAATCGGGAATGCCCGAGTCGGTGCTGCAGCCGGCGCCGGTGAGGACGAACAGGCGGCGGGCGCGGTCGATGAAGTCAGCCAGAGGGGTAGACATGCCAGCTAGATGGGGGCGATTGGAGGGTTCGCAATCGCCCCTGTCCGTTCAGGGTCCTGCGATGTCGGCCGGCAGTGCCGGCACGGCGGTGGGCTTGTGGTTCTCGTCCAGGGCAATCATCACGAAGTGGCCGCGGGTACACAGCTTGCGCTCGCCGGTGTGCAGGTCTTCGGCGATGAGTTCCACTTCCACCTTCATTGAGCTGCGGCCCACTTCGACGATACGGCCCACGGTTTCCACCATCTGGCCGATGCTGATGGGCAGCTTGAAGTCCACCTGGTCCGAGCGGGCGGTGACCACGGTGCGGCGCGAGTAGCGCGCGGCGGCCAGGAACGCGGCCTTGTCCATCCATGCCAGTGCCTGGCCACCGAACAGCGTGCCCATGTGGTTGGTGTGGTTGGGGAAGACGATTTCGGCCATGCGCACTTCAGTGGGCGGGACGACGTCAGGGGTGGCGGTCATGGCGGTGGGCCGTGCGGTGGGGTCGACGAGGATGATACGGCAGCGCCCGCAAACAAAAAGCCCCGGTAGTGCCGGGGCTTTCTGGCTAAGCGTGGTGCGCTTGGATCAGAACGACATGTCGAAGGCGACTTCGCCCTTCACGCCGACCTGGTAGGCCGAGGAGCGGCGTTCGAAGAAGTTGGTCAGCTCCTGCACGTCCTGCAGTTCCATGAAGCTCAGCGGGTTGCGCACGTTGTACTTCTTTTCCATGCCCAGGCGATGGAAGTGGTTGTCGGCGCAGTGCTGCAGGTACTGGCGCATGTCGCGGGTGGAGATACCGGCCACGCCGCCGGACAGCACGTCTTCGGCGAACTGCACTTCGCATTCGATGGCTTCGGCGAGCATGTCATAGACCTGCTGCTTCATGGCATCGTCGAACAGGTCCGGCTCTTCTTCGCGGATCACGTCCACGCATTCGAAGGCGAACTCCATGTGCGCGCTTTCGTCGCGGAACACCCAGTTGGTGCCCGAGGCCAGGCCGTTGAGCAGGCCGCGCGAACGGAAGTAGTACACGTAGGCGAACGCGGCGAAGAAGAACAGGCCCTCGATGCACGCGGCGAAGCAGATCTGGTTGAGCAGGAACTGGCGGCGCTCGTCACGGGTTTCGATGCGCTTGAGGTTCTGGATGGAGTCGATCCACTTGAAGCAGAAGTCGGCCTTCTTCTTGATCGAGTCGATGTTCTCCACCGCGTCGAACGCCTTGGCGCGCTCTTCCGGGTCCGGCAGGTAGTTGTCGAGCAGGGTCAGGTAGAACTGCACGTGCAGCGCTTCTTCGTACAGCTGGCGCGAGAGGTACATGCGCGCTTCGGGCGCGTTCAAGTGCTGGTACAGGTTCAGCACCAGGTTGTTGGACACGATCGAGTCGCCGGTGGCGAAGAACGCGACCAGGCGGTGGATCAGGTGGCGCTCGCCGGGCGACATCTTGCCATGCAGGTCGCTGATGTCGATCTGGAAGTTGATTTCTTCCACGGTCCAGGTGTTCTTGATCGCGTTGCGATACATGTCATAGAACTGCGGGTAGCGCATGGGGCGCAGGGTCAGTTCAAAACCGGGATCGAGCAGCATTTGACGGGGCTTGTCGGCCATGGTGTTTCGTCCTTCTTGGGGGTACCGACCAACGGTCGGTACCTACCGAATGTTTGATTTTCCCGGCATAACCGGCATTCCGGGGCAGGCACCGACCGTTGGTCGGTGCCTCCGGCGGGTGCCGGCCCGCTGGGCCGGCACGCCTTTTATTGGCAGGCCTCGCAGGCTTCCGGGTTTTCCAGCGAGCAGGCCACGGCTTCCACCGGGGTGTAGCTGCTGACGGTGGTCTTGGCGATCTTGGTGGCCGGACGCGAACGCAGGTAGTAGGTGGTCTTGATGCCCTGCTTCCAGGCGTACATGTACATGGAGGACATCGCGCCGATGTTCGGGCTTTCCATGAACAGGTTGAGCGAGGCGGACTGGTCGATGAACGCGCCACGCTCGGCGGCCATGTCGATCAGCGAACGCATCGGCAGTTCCCACGCGGTGCGGTACACCTGGCGCAGGGTTTCCGGAATCTGGGCGATGCCCTGGATGGAGCCTTCGGCCAGCTTGATGGCGTCGCGCATTTCCGGGGTCCAGTGGCCCAGCTTCTTCAGCTCGTTCACCAGGTAACGGTTGACCTGCAGGAAGTCGCCCGAGAGGGTCTCGCGCTTGAACAGGTTGGACACCTGCGGTTCGACGCACTCGTAGCAGCCGGCGATGGACGCGATGGTCGCGGTCGGGGCGATGGCGATCATCAGCGAGTTGCGCAGGCCGTGTTCCTTGATGCGCTCACGCAGGGCATCCCAGCGTGCGGTGTCTTCGGGCACCACGTTCCAGGCGTCGAACTGCAGCTCGCCGCTGGCGGCACGGGTGTCGGCGAACGACGGGTGCTTGCCGCGTTCCTGGGCCAGTTCCACCGAGGTTTCCAGGGCGTGGAAGTAGATGGTTTCGGCAATCTTCTTCGAGAGCGCGCGGGCTTCGGCACTGTCGAAGGCCAGGCGCTTGCGGAAGAACACGTCCTGCAGGCCCATGCAGCCCAGGCCGACCGGGCGCCAGCGCAGGTTGCCGCGGCGGGCCGATTCGATCGGGTAGAAGTTCAGGTCGATCACGCGGTCGAGCTGGCGGATGGCCAGGCGCACGGTGTCGGCCAGCTTGTCGTAGTCGAACTCGCCGTGGGCATCGAAATGGTTGCCCAGGTTGATCGAGCCCAGGTTGCACACCGCGGTTTCTTCAGCCGAGGTGATTTCCAGGATTTCGGTGCACAGGTTGGACAGGTGGATCACGTTGCCGGCGCGCAGGGTCTGGTTGCTGGCGCGGTTGCACTTGTCCTTGAAGGTCATCCAGCCGTTGCCGGTTTCGGCAAGGGTACGCATCATGCGCGAGTACAGCTTGCGCGCGGAGATGGTGCGGTTGGCCTTGCCCTGCGCTTCGGCCTGCAGGTACGCCTGCTCGAAGGCTTCACCGAACAGGTCGGTGAACTCGGGCACCACGCGCGGATCGAACAGCGACCATTCCTGGTCGGCTTCGACGCGCTTCATGAACAGGTCCGGGACCCAGTTCGCCAGGTTCAGGTTGTGCGCACGACGCGATTCGTCACCGGTGTTGTCACGCAGTTCGAGGAAGTCCTCGATGTCGGCGTGCCAGGTTTCCAGGTAGACGCAGGCCGCGCCCTTGCGCTTGCCGCCCTGGTTCACCGCGGCCACGGACGAATCCATGGTCTTGAGCCACGGCACGATGCCGTTGGAATGGCCGTTGGTGGACTTGATGAGCGAGCCGCGCGAACGCACGCGGGTGTAGCTCACGCCGATGCCGCCGCTGAACTTGGACAGCTGGGCGATGTCGCCGTACTTGGCGTAGATCGATTCCAGCGAATCCTGCGGCGAATCGAGCAGGAAGCACGAGGACAGCTGTTCGTGGGTGGTGCCGGAATTGAACAGGGTCGGGCTGGACGGCAGGTAGTCCAGGTTGCCCATGCGCTTGTACAGCGCCAGGGTTTCGGCCACGTCTTCGCTCAGGGCGCTGGCGATGCGCAGGAAGAACTGCTGCGGGGTCTCGATCACCTTGCGGGTGTGCGGGTGGCGCAGCAGGTAGCGGTCGTACAGGGTACGCAGGCCGAAGTAATCGAAGTTCAGGTCCAGCGAGATGTCGATGGCATCGTTGAGCTTGCGCGCGTTGGTCTGCACGAAGTTCAGCAGGCGGTCGTTGATCAGGCCCACTTCGTGGCCACGGCCGACCGACTGCGAGAAGGCGTGGATTTCCTGCCCCGACACTTCCTTGGCGATGTAGTTGGCGAGCAGGCGCGCGGCCAGGCGGCCGTACTCGGGCTCTTCACCGATCAGCAGGGCGGCGGTGCGGATGGACAGCTCGTCCAGTTCCTGGGTGGTGGCGCCGTTGTACAGGCCGGAGATGGTGCGGGTGGCCACGCGCATCGGGTCGACCGAGTGCAGGCCTTCAGCCGAACGCTGCACCGCGCGCACGATCTTGTTCAGATCCACCAGCTCGGTCGTGCCGTTGCGCTTGGTCACGCTCATGGCGGTCGCGGTCGGCGGCGAGGTCAACAGGAATTCGCTTTCCTGGTCGGTGGCTGCGCTGGTTTCGGTGCTCACGGCGTTTTCCTCTTGGCGTGATTTGGGGTGGTGCAGGGTCACCTGCGGGGCAGGCGTGGGCCGGTGCGCTCAGCGCTCAGGGTGGACCATCGGTGTCGCATGGGACGCGACCGGCGCGATGGCGCTGCGGACGATCCCCTTGCGTCACCGGTCATCTCCCCCCGGAGACTGGTGCTGCCAGCGCCGCACCCTGTACGGCATGCGGTTGTCGGTGGGCGTTGGCCCCGTTGGACCCTTCGACTTGTGGTCGAAGAGACCGACGGCCACAAGATAGTGGGGGTGTAGGGGGCCGTCAACGCCAAATGTAGGGAATCAGGGCAATCCCTTGCGGCGCAAGGATTCGGTGTCGGGGGTGTCCGACGAACGGTCGCGACCTGTAGAAAGCGAGTGCGCAGTCAAGGGTTGGGGGCGACTTTTCGTGCGATTCAAGCGTTCGAAAAACGGAACGATGGGCGTCACGCGGACGTAACAATTGCGGGCGGTCTGGCACCACGTGGACACGCCTGGCGTGTCCCTGCGACCGGGTGACAGCCGGTTTCCTCGATCACGCCCGGTGGGGCGTGCCGAGGTATTCGGCGCTTTGCATTTCTATGAGGCGCGAGGCGGTCCGCTCGAAGGCACCCTGCAGGCGGGTGCCGGTATAAAGGGCTACCGGCGCGTCGGTGGCGGTGCAGACCAGGTTGACGTGGCGGTCGTACAGCTCGTCGATCAGGTTCACGAATCGGCGCGCGGCGTCTTCATTCATCCGGTCGAAATGTGGGATGTCGCCCAACAGCACCGTGTTGAACTCGCGGGCGATCTCGATGTAGTCCGAGGGGCCGCGGGGGCCTTCGCACAGGGCCTTGAAGTCGAACCAGACGATGCTCTTGCCACGGGCGCGCACCGGGATCTTGCGTGCTTCGATCTCGATGTTGCCCGGCTTGGGCGGCTGGCCGCCGCTCAGCGCGGCCCAGCGGCTGGCCAGCCAGGCGTCGCTGTGCTCGTCGCGCGGGGCCTGGTAGACCGGCGAGTGGGTCAGCGCGCGCATCCGGTAGTCTTCAGTGCCCTCGGCGTACAGCTCCACGCAGTAGGTCTGCAGCAGGCTGATGGCAGGCAGGAAGCTGTCGCGCTGCAGCCCATTCAAGTACAGGTTCTCCACCGCCGTGTTGGAGGTGGTGACCAGGGTGACCCCTTCGGCGAACAGGCGCTCGAGCAGGCGCGCCAGCAGCATGGCATCGCCGATGTCGGTGACGAAGAACTCGTCCAGCACCAGTACGCGCAGCTTGGCGCGCCATTCCTGGGCGATGCGGGCCAGTGGGTCGCTCTGGCCCTGGTGTTCGCGCAGGCGCTCGTGGATGCCGCGCATGAAGCGGTGGAAGTGGGTGCGGTACTTCTGTTCGATCGGCAGCCCGTCGTAGAACAGGTCCACCAGGAAGGTCTTGCCGCGCCCTACCCCGCCCCAGAAGTACAGGCCCTTGACCGGGTCCGGCTTCTTCCAGAAGGCCGAGAGGCGGTCCAGCCAGCCGTCCTGGGCGCTGTCGACCAGGGCCAGGTGGATGCGGTCCAGCTCGGCCAGGGCGGCGTGCTGGGCCGGGTCGTTCTGCCATTCGCCCCGGGCCACGCCTTCGGCGTAGCGCTGCGACGGGGTCAGTGCGGTATCACTCATGCGGTGGCGCTTTCCGGGTTCGGCAGCCAGCCCTTGACGCCGTGGAGCACCGCGCCGCGCAGATCGATCAGCTTGCGGTGGAAGAAGTGGCTGGTTTCGGGCATGCGCACCAGCTCGTGCGGGGCACCCAGGCTGTCCAGCCAGTTGTAGACGGCCTGCGGATCGACAATTTCGTCAGCCTCGCCCTGGATGACCAGCCAGTTGGCCGGCGGCTGCACGCCGTCGAAGTCCCAGCGCCCGGCGGGCGGGGCAATCGAGACCAGTACCTGCGGCTGCAGTTCGGCGGCCGCGCGCAGGGAGACGAAGGCGCCGAAGCTGAAGCCGGCCAGCCACAGGGTGGCGTCGGGGCGCTGTTCGCGGACCCAGGCCACCACCGCCTTGAGGTCGTCCTGTTCGCCCACGCCGTGGTCGAACTCGCCGGCCGAAGTGCCCACACTGCGGAAGTTGAAGCGCACGGTGGCAATGCCCAGCTCGCGCAGGGTGGTGCCGACCATGGTCACCACCTTGTTGTGCAGGCTGCCGCCCTCCGTGGACAGCGGGTGGCAGATGACCGCCACCACCGGCTGCGCGGGCACATCGGCCTTGGGCAGGTCGACCGCCACGTCCAGCGCGCCGACCGGGCCGGCCAGCTGCAGAGTGGTGCTTTCATTGGGAAAAGGGGGATTGTGCATGGCGTCATAATACCGCTCCCCTGCGGGCTGCACTGCCGCGCCTGCCTGGAACCCCATGTTCTATCTGCTTTTCAGCGTGGTCTGCAGCGTGTTGGTGTCGGTGCTGCTGAAGCTGGCCGCGCGCCGGCAGCTGGATGTCGCCCAGATGGTGACCTGGAATTACCTGGTGGCCGCCGGGCTTACGGCAGTGGTGCTGCGGCCGCCGCTGGAGGCGCTGCAATCAAGCCATGCGCCGTGGCCGGCGCTGCTGGTGCTGGCGGTGGTGCTGCCTTCGCTCTTCCTGGTGCTGGGCCGCACGGTGGCGGTGGCCGGGATCGTGCGCACGGATGTGGCGCAGCGGTTGTCGCTGTTGCTGTCGTTGTTGGCTGCGTTTCTGTTCTTTGGGCAGAGCGCCACCCCGCTCAAGCTGCTTGGCCTCGGGCTGGGGCTGGTGGCGATGCTGGGCATCAGCCTGCGCCCGCGTGGGCCAACGGTGGCCAATGAGGCGGGCAGCTGGCGCTGGCTGCTGGCGGTGTGGGTGGGGTTTGCCCTGGTGGATGTGCTGCTCAAGCAGGTTGCGCTGTCGGGGACGCCGTCGATGGCGGCGCTGCTGGTCTGTTTCAGCATCGCCTTTGTGTTGATGCTGGGGATGCAGCTGTGGCGGCACTTCAGTGGGCGCAGCCGGTTGCGCGCGCGTAACGCGGGTGCGGGGGCGCTGCTGGGGCTGCTCAACGGCGGCAACATCCTGTTTTACGTGCATGCCCACCAGGCCATGCCGGACAGCCCGGCCACGGTGTTTGCCGGGATGAATATCGGGGTGGTGGTGTTGGGAGCGCTGGTGGGGGTGTTTGCGTTTGGCGAGCCGACCACGCGGTGGAACCGCGCGGGGCTGGTGTTGGCGGTGGTGGCGATCGGATTTATCGCCTGGGGCTGAGACCACGCGCAGTGCCGACCAACGGTCGGCACCTACCGGCGCGATGTCGGGGCGTTACTTGTCGAAACCCAGGATCAACGGGTCGTGGTCGGAACTGCGCCACGGGCCGGCTTCGTTGCGGTCGCGATAGCCGATGTCGTCGGCTTCGTCGGCGTTGATATGCCATTCGGCCGCGCCGCGCAGGCGCTTGGCCATGCCCGGGCTGAGCAGGGCGTGGTCGAGGCGGCCGGTCATGCCGTTGTAGACATAGCTGTAGGGGCGCTCAACCTTGGCCACGGCGAAGGCGTCGCGCCAGCCGGCGTCGTGCAGGGTGCGGATCGGGGCTTCCATCGCATAGGCGTTGAAGTCGCCCAGCAGGATCGCGTCGGTGGTGCCGGCGCCGGTCGGGTCGGTCCCCAGCCACTGGTTGAGCAGCCGCGCCGATTCGACGCGGGTGGCGTTCCAGCAAGCCTGGCCGTCGTTCTGGTCGGCATCGGCGCCGGCCGCTTCCGAGCAGCCCTTGGACTTGAAGTGGTTGGCCACCACCACGAACGGCGCGCCCTTGCCGGCGCGGAACGCCTGGGCCAGCGGTACCCGGCTGTGCGGGCCGAACGGGGCGGTGTCCAGCACGGCGGGGGCGCCGACCGGGGCCACCCGCGCGCTGCGGTAGATGATGCCCACGCGGATCGGGTTCTCGCCCGGGCCCTTGCCAGCGTCGATGAAGCGCCAGTCCGCGCCCTTGCCAAGGTTGGCATTGAGCGCGGTGACCAGTTCGGCGATCGCCGACTGCGGGCCGTAGCCGTCGTTTTCCAGTTCCATCAGCGCGGCCACGTCGGCGCCGAGCGCGTTGACGGTGGCCACCAGCTTGGCGGTCTGGGCCTGGTGTTCGGCCAGGGTGCGGGCGCCGCGCAGGGTCGGGTAACCGCCGCCCTGGCCGTCGCCGTTGAAGAAGTTTTCCAGGTTGAAGGCAGCCACCTTGAGCGCGCCGGGCACCACCGGGGCGGCCGGTCGGTTCAGCGCCGGCAGCTTCAACGGGGTGGTGACCTGCAGGCGCGGGGTGCCCTTTGCGTCCACGTGGACGATGCCTTCGACGTTGCGCAGCACGGTGCCGGTGCGCAGGGTGGCGCCGGCCGGCAGGTAGGCGACCGGGCCGGGGTCGCGCGCGCTGCTGCCGTCATCGAGCAGCAGGCGGCGGCGCTGGTTGTCGGCGATCACCCTGGCGTGGGCGTCGGTGCCGGGGGCGGCCACTTCGCTGGGCTGCCAGAGGCGGCCATCGAAGGCGACGGTGAGCTCGCCGAAACGGGTCAGGCCGTCGGTGCCAGCCAGGGTCAGCGGGGCGGCAATGCGCACGTGCTGGCCATCGAGCGCGCGCCAGTCGGCGGGCGCGGCGGTGAGGGTGACGGGGGCGGACGTCGCCGGGGTCGATGCGGTCGGCCGTGCCTGCGGCTGGGCCTGGGCGAAGGCGGTGGCGGGCAGCAGCAGCAGCAGCGACAGGGCAAGAGCGAGGGTGCGACGGCGCATCGACGGCAATTCCGGAAACGGGTGCACAGGGTAATGCGGAATTGTGGCGGGAAGCGGTCGCCGGTGGGGATTTGGGCGGGTTTGGCAAAGCCGCGCCGGGTTGGGTCCACGTGGGACACGCATGGGGGCGCGGCGCCCCCCGCCGGTTATTTCAGGTTCGCCAGCATCCAATCCACGGTGGCGTGGATCTGCTCTTCGCTCAGGGCGGGGTTGCCGCCTTTGGGCGGCATGATCCCGCCATCCGGGCCGGTGTAGCCCTCAATGGCGTGCTTGTAGAGGGTGTCCTTGCCCTGGGCCAGGCGTGCATCCCAATGGGCGTGGTCCAGGGTCGGCGCCTGGCCGACGCCGGTGGTGTGGCAGGCGGTGCACAGGTTGTCGAAGATCACCTTGCCATCGGTGGTGCCACCGTAGGCCACCTGCGAGGCGGCCTTGGCCATCGCTGCGGCCTTGGCCGCAGCCTGGTCGGCAGCACCGGTGGCGCCGGCATACACGGCACCGGCCGGGGCAATGCGCAGTTCGGTGCGCTTGGCGGCCTGGGGCGAGACCTCAGGAGGAATGCGGGTGTGCAGGTACGCAGCGAACAGGATCAATCCGAGCGTGATGGCCATCAACAAGGCAATGACCATGGAAAAGCGTTTCAGGAACTCGAGGTCGTAATTCCGCACTCTCTGTTACCCCTGGCTGGTAGTCGTTGGACCACGGCTTGTCGGCCGAGTATGACCAGCGTGTGCGGCGCTCTGCAAGCCGCCTCCCACTACCGCAATGCAGCATCAGACTTGGGGGGCCCCTGCAGCACGCAGGCAGAAAACGCAGATGGATTCGACCAGTGCGGTCTGGTCGCCATGTGCATCGCGGCTGGGCGCGGTCGGCCCGACCAGTGCTTCGGTGAACGCGCCGACGATGCAGGCGGCGGCCACATCGGTGTCCTGCGCAGGGAAACTGCCGGCTTCAATGCCATCGGCCACGATGCGGCGGAACACGTCACCGAACAGGCGGCGGCAGCGGATGCGCTCGGCTTCCACCTCTGGGTCCACCGGTTCGGCGATGAAGGCATAGGCCAGCCCCGGGCCAGCCAGTGCGCGGCGTACGAATGCGGTGATCGCCCGGCGCAGACGCTCGGGTGCGGGCAGCGGTTCGGCGGCAATGGCCTCGAAGATGCGCAACTCGTGTTCGACCGCGTCGGTCAGCACCTCCACGAACAGCTCAGCCTTGGACGGGAAGTGCCGGTAGATCAGCCCGGTGGACACGCCCGCTTCGGCCGCCACTGCAGTCACCGGGGCATTGCGGTAGCCGCCGGCGGCCACCAGGCGGCGGGTGGCCAGCAGGATCCGCTCGCGGGCTCCGGCCAGGCGTTCTTCCATCAAAGCTGAGCGTTTATAGGCCATTTGTTGATTCTATGTTCAATTTTTGAATTTGTGTTCACTTTTACCTCCGGGAGGACTAGGCTGGGAGCCTTCGATCCCTTCCAGCCGTTGCGGAGCCGCCTCATGCACGTCCCCACCATGAACTTCGACCTCGGCGAAGAGATCGACATGCTCCGCCAGAGCGTGGCCCATTTTGCCTCGGCCGAGATCGCGCCGCTGGCGGCCAGGGCCGACGAGGAAAACCTGTTCCCACACCCGCTGTGGCGCAAGCTCGGCGAACAGGGCCTGCTCGGCCTGACCGTGGAAGAAGAATACGGCGGCAGCGGCATGGGCTACCTGGCCCATGTGGTGGCGATGGAAGAAATTTCGCGCGCCTCCGGCGGCATCGGCCTGTCCTACGGCGCGCACTCGAACCTGTGCGTGAACCAGCTGCGCAAGAACGGCACCGAGGAGCAGAAGCAGCGCTTCCTGCCCGGCCTGTGCAGTGGCGAGAAGGTGGGTGCGCTGGCCATGAGCGAACCGGGTGCCGGTTCGGACGTGGTGTCGATGAAGCTGCGCGCGGACAAGCGCGGCGACCATTACGTGCTCAACGGCAACAAGATGTGGATCACCAACGGCCCGGATGCCGACGTGCTGGTGGTGTACGCCAAGACCGACGTCGAAGCCGGCGCCAAGGGCATCACCGCCTTCCTGGTCGAAAAGGGCATGAAGGGCTTCTCCACCGCGCAGAAGCTGGACAAGCTGGGCATGCGTGGCTCCAACACCTGCGAGCTGGTGTTCGAGGAGTGCGAAGTGCCCGAAGCGAACGTGCTGGGCGCAGTCGGCGGTGGCGTGAACGTGCTGATGTCCGGGCTGGATTTCGAGCGCGTGGTGCTGTCCGGTGGCCCGCTGGGCCTGATGTCGGCCGCGATGGATGTGGTGATGCCGTACGTGCATGAGCGCAAGCAGTTCGGCCAGGCGATCGGCACGTTCCAGCTGATGCAGGCCAAGCTCGCCGACATGTACGTGGGCCTCAACGCCTGCCGCGCGTATGTGTATGCAGTGGCGCGCGCCTGCGACCTGGGCCGCACCACCCGCCAGGATGCGGCCGGTGCGATCCTGTATTCGGCCGAGAAGGCCACCTGGCTGACCGGCCAGGCGATCCAGATCCTGGGCGGCAACGGCTACATCAACGAATACCCGACCGGGCGCCTGTGGCGCGATGCCAAGCTGTATGAAATCGGCGCGGGCACCTCGGAAATCCGCCGCATGCTGATCGGCCGCGAACTGTTCCAGCGCACCCAGTAAGGACGATGCCATGACGGTACTGAGCACCCAGCTGCAACCGGGCAGCGAGAGCTTCGAGGCCAACCGCACTGCGTTGCAGGCGGTGGTCGACGACCTGCGCGCCACCCTGGCGCAGACCGCGCTGGGCGGCACCGAAGCTGCGCGGCAGAAACACACCGCGCGCGGCAAGCTGCTGGTGCGCGATCGCATCGATGCCCTGCTCGACCCGGGCAGCGCGTTCCTGGAGATCGCACCGCTGGCCGCGCACGGCATGTACGACGACCCGATTCCCAGTGCGGGCGTGGTGGCCGGCATCGGCCGCGTTTCCGGGGTGGAATGCGTGATCGTGGCCAACGATGCCACGGTCAAGGGCGGCACCTATTACCCGATGACGGTGAAGAAGCACCTGCGCGCGCAGGAAATGGCCGAACAGAACCGGCTGCCGTGCATCTACCTGGTGGATTCCGGTGGCGCGTTCCTGCCGCTGCAGGACGAGGTGTTCCCGGACCGCGACCATTTCGGCCGGATCTTCTACAACCAGGCCAACCTGTCGGCGCAGGGCATTCCGCAGATCGCCTGCGTCATGGGCTCGTGCACCGCCGGCGGTGCGTACGTGCCGGCGATGAGCGATGAAACGGTGATCGTGCGCGAACAGGGCACCATCTTCCTGGGCGGCCCGCCGCTGGTGAAGGCGGCTACGGGTGAAGTGGTCACCGCCGAGGAACTGGGCGGTGCCGATGTGCACACGCGCATTTCGGGCGTGGCCGACCACATGGCAGACAACGATCTGCAGGCGCTGGCGCGGGTGCGCGCGATCATTGCCCAGCTCAACTGGCGCAAGCCCGAGCCGGCGTTGGCGGTGCAGGCTCCGGTAGAACCGCGCTACGCCGCGCAGGAACTGTACGGGGTGATCCCGGCCGACACCCGCAAGCCCTACGACGTGCGCGAAGTCATCATGCGCCTCGTGGACGATTCGCGCTTCGACGAATTCAAGCCGCGCTACGGCAACACGCTGGTGACCGGCTTCGCGCACCTGCACGGCTACCCGGTGGGGATCATCGCCAACAACGGCATCCTGTTCTCCGAATCGGCACTCAAGGGCGCGCACTTCATCGAGCTGTGCACCCAGCGCGGCATTCCGCTGGTGTTCCTGCAGAACATCACCGGCTTCATGGTGGGCCGCAAGTACGAACACGGCGGCATCGCCAAGGACGGGGCCAAGCTGGTGATGGCGGTGGCCTGCGCCAAGGTGCCCAAGTTCACGGTGGTGATCGGCGGTTCGTTCGGCGCCGGCAACTACGGCATGTGCGGCCGCGCCTATTCGCCCAACTTCCTGTGGATGTGGCCGAACGCGCGCATCGGCGTGATGGGTGGCGAGCAGGCGGCCAGCGTGCTGGCCACGGTGAAGCGCGATGGCATTGAAGCCAAGGGCGGGCAGTGGTCGGCGCAGGACGAAGACACCTTCAAGAGCCCGATCCGCGACCAGTTCGAGCAGCAGGGCCACCCCTACTACGCCAGCGCGCGGTTGTGGGATGACGGGGTGATCGACCCGGCCGACACCCGCCGCGTGCTGGGCCTGGCCTTGTCGGCCAGCCTCAACGCCCCGGCCCGCAAGACCGATTTCGGCGTGTTCCGGATGTGATCCGGCCCCCTGGCATGCGCAACGAGACTTCCATGTTCACCAAGATCCTGATCGCCAACCGTGGCGAAATCGCCTGCCGCGTCATCGCCACCTGCCAGCGCCTGGGCATTGCCACGGTGGCGGTGTACTCCGACGCCGACCGCGACGCACGCCATGTGCGCCTGGCCGACGAGGCCGTGGGCATCGGCCCGGCGCCCGCGCGCGAAAGCTACCTGCGCGCCGATGCGATCCTGGACGCGGCACGCCGCACCGGTGCACAGGCCATCCACCCCGGTTACGGCTTCCTGTCCGAGAACGCGGACTTCGCCCAGGCCTGCGCCGAGGCGGGCATCGTGTTCATCGGCCCCTCCGCTGCGGCGATCCGCGCGATGGGCGACAAGAGCGCGGCCAAGGCGCTGATGGCGCAGGCCGGGGTGCCGCTGACCCCGGGCTACCACGGCGATGCGCAGGAACCGGCGTTCCTGCGCGAACAGGCCGACGGCATCGGCTATCCGGTGCTGATCAAGGCCAGCGCCGGCGGCGGTGGCAAGGGCATGCGCAAGGTGGACGACAGCGCGGCCTTCACCGAGGCGCTGGCCAGCTGCCAGCGCGAGGCGCGGTCCGCATTCGGCAATGCGCACGTGCTGGTGGAAAAGTACGTGGAGCGCCCGCGCCATATCGAAATCCAGGTATTCGGCGACAGCCACGGCAACGTGGTGTACCTGTTCGAGCGCGACTGCTCGGTGCAGCGCCGCCACCAG
The DNA here is from genome assembly GCF_052045085.1 of Stenotrophomonas sp. 22385. Taxonomy (NCBI): domain Bacteria; kingdom Pseudomonadati; phylum Pseudomonadota; class Gammaproteobacteria; order Lysobacterales; family Lysobacteraceae; genus Stenotrophomonas; species Stenotrophomonas sp. 22385. The sequence continues at coordinate 85,769 of NZ_JBQEOG010000007.1, read as the reverse complement.
AAGGTGCTGGAAGAAGCGCCCGCGCCAGGCATGACCGCTGAACGCCGCGCCGCCATGGGCAAGGCCGCGGTGGATGCCGCGCGTGCGGTGAACTACGTGGGTGCGGGCACGGTGGAGTTCATCGCCGGGCCCGACGGCGATTTCTATTTCATGGAAATGAACACCCGCCTGCAGGTGGAGCACCCGGTCACCGAGTGCATCACCGGCACCGACCTGGTGGAGTGGCAGCTGCGCGTGGCCAGCGGCGCACCGCTGCCGCTGCAGCAGGAACAGCTGCAGATCAACGGCCATGCACTGGAAGCGCGCCTGTACGCCGAAGATGCCGACAAGGGCTTCCTGCCCTCCACCGGCACCCTGCACCACCTGCGGCTGCCGGCTGGCAGCGCGCACGTGCGTGTGGATGCGGGTGTGGAACAGGGCGATGCGATCACCCCGTTCTACGACCCGATGATTGCCAAGCTGATCGTATGGGACGTGGACCGCGATGCGGCGCTGCGCCGCATGCAGCAGGCGCTGGCCGAGTGCGAAGTCGTCGGCGTGACCACCAACGCGGCGTTCCTGCGCCGGCTGGTGATGACCGATTCGTTCGCCAACGCGAAGCTGGATACCGCGTTGATCGAACGCGAGCAGGCCGCGCTGGCGCCGCACCAGGGCGATACCGATCCTGCCCTGTGGGCGCAGGCGGCCGTAGCTGCGATGGCCACCGACGCAGCAGCTTCGGTGGATGCGCGTGACCCGCACTCACCGTGGCAGGCGCGCGATGGCTGGCGGCTGGGCCAGCGTGCCGCGCGGCGGCTGACGCTGGAGCATCGTGGCCACCAGCAGGTGCTGGCCGTTGAAGGCCATGGCGAGGCGTGGTCCATCGAGGTGGGCGGCAGCACGGTATCGGCGCAGGGCCGGATGGAGGGCGAGCGGCTGGCGTTGCAGGTAGGAGAGCGCCTGCACCGCGCCCGCGTGGTACGCGATGGCAGCGAGCTGTACCTGTTCGGCACTGAAGGCGTACAGCGCTTCACCCTGCATGATCCGGTCAGCGAAGCCGACCACGCTGTAGCGGACGCCGGCAGCCTGGTGGCGCCGATGCCGGGCCGCATCGTGGCCACGCTGCTGGCACCGGGCACGCAGGTGGTACGCGGCACCCCGCTGCTGGTGCTGGAAGCGATGAAGATGGAGCACACCCTGCAGGCCCCGGCCGATGGCACGGTGCAGGGCTATCGGGTCAAGGCCGGCGACCAGGTCGCCGACGGCGCGGTGCTGATCGACTTCGACGCCACGTCATGACCGGGCCCAGACCACGCCATTGGGATCGAACTCTGCGGTATCCGGCGTATCACCGCGCCAACCGATGCCCACCACGGCGATGGGACTCTGGGTAACGCCATCCAAGGCAAATACCGCTTCGGTGTCCACCTCATTGATGGCCGCGGTGACAAACGCGGCCAGGCCGCACTCAGTTGCCGCCATGTACACGGCCTGCGAAATGTGGCCCACGTCCAGCAACAGTGCGCGGTAGGCCTTGGCGTGGTTGCGGTACTTCCAGTTGGTGCGTGCAAAGCGCGGCACCAGCACAAGGTGGGCGGCCGCGTTGGCGAACCAGTCCTGGCCGGACAGCATGGCCAGGGCCACCTCGTGCAACGGACGCCCGCACTGGCGCGGCAGTGCAACGAGGGCATGCCGTACCGGATGATAGTGGTAGAGGCCCGGCGCCAGTCCGTCCACGCGCTGCACCAGCAGATAGGTTTCGGTAGGGTGCAGCCCACCGCCGGATGGCACGTTCTTCTTCAGAAACGCGGTATCGGCTTCCACCTGCACCACCGCCTGCGCCTTCACCGTGCGCTGCAGCAGCTGCGCCAGCTGTCCGCACGCGATGCTGCGCGCTGCATCGAAGTTGCGGCAGGTGGTGCGGCGTTCCAGCATCCGGTCGTAGTCGGTGGCGTCCACGGCAGGGAGCGGCTGATAGGTGCCCGGGTGGATCTGTACCGCCGGCGGCGGCGCACCCAGCTGCCGGCGCAGATCCCTGGCGGTGACCATGTTGCTGTCGCGCATCTGCGCGGCGCTGTTCACACCGCTCCAGCGGGCATGCCGGTGGACCAGCGCCGCCAACGGCCACCAGTGGCCGTCGCGCATGCCTTCGTCGCGGAGGCGATGCGTGGCGTGTTGCTCGTCATCGGCGATCAGCAGCCCGGCCTCGAGCAGCGCCCGCCAGTCACCCGGGGCACCCCGGATGTCGCCTGCGTCGGTCCACTCACTGGAACCCACCGAACCCAGCAGTTCCCGCTGTGCGGCACTCACCGGCACGGGCTGTTCCAGGTGTGCGGCCAGCGCAAACCAGGCAATCGTGGTGGACAGCTCCGTACGCCCGGCAAGCATCGCGTTGAAGTCGACGCTGACCTCTTCGCGCGGCTCGAACATCACGATGGTGCAACGGCGCAGTTTCATTCGGGGCCGACCGTGGAGGGACCCGGACATTCTAGCCGGGGCACCTTGGCTTCCGTGGTGCGTGGCCGGTTGCCGACGTAACCTGCGTGCTGCTTCGCACCGCGCGTTGGCCGGGCCGGGCGCTACATTCCCGCCCGGCCCGGCCGATAACCCTCACTTCACCCACTGGATCGAGCGCAATGAGCAACGACAAACCGGAAACGAACAAGATTTCCCCTGAAATCGCCGCGCGGCTGGTCAGCAGGTTGATCGACGACCCCGCTTTCCGTGAGTTGTTCCAGCAGGATGCGCAGCAGGCTCTGACCGAGTTGGGGTTGAGCACCGAGGTCCAGCCACTGTGCTGCGATATCCAGCAGCTGGCCAGCGTGGAAGAACTGCGCGCGGTGCAGGCCCAACTGGAGAAGTACCTGAGCACGTCGTACCAGGCGATGCTGGTGCCGCACTGCTTCGAGGCGGGCAAGGCCGCCGACTCGCTGGAGTGACGACCCCGCCAGCCTCGGCCCAACCTAGTTGGAACGCAGGCTGGCGTCGGCCAGCATGTCATGCAGGCTCAGCGGCTGCATCAGCTGCATGGAAGCCAGTTCGGCAATCGCGCGACCCCGGTGGGCATACAGCCATTCGTTCTGCTGGTGGAATGCCTCTGCATTGCCCAGCTTGCGCTGCACCTCCCGCAGTGCCACCCGCGCCTGCACCGGTTCGGTACCGTCCAGGATCGGCCGCAACAGCGCCTCGGCCTGCGCCGGCTGGTTGCGGCCGAGCTGCTGCATGGCGAGCACGATGGCGTGCCACTTGCCCACCACCGGGCTCTTCATCGAGGCGATCAACGCCGCGTGGTCACGCAGCAGCGTATCGGCACGCACGCTATCGCCTTGGCGCTGCGCCAGGTACACCAGCGACAACAGGCGCAGCACCCGGTCGGACAGGTTCGGGTCGTTGCGGTCCTTGAGCAGCGGCAGCAGCTGGCCTGACACAGCGGCCAGTGCAGCGGGATTGCGCTGCTCGCACGCGGTGTCCACCACCGCGTGCATCAGCAGCACATGCGTACGGAAGTCGACCGATTCGGCAGGCGGCTCCTGGCTGGCCAACGCTTCGGTCATGCCGGTGCAGTCGTCCTGATCGGCGGCGAGCAGGACGCGGACGCGCTGGTACATGATGGTCTGCAGCTCATCGCGCGCGTTGGGCAACTGTGCCAGCAGTGCTTGTGCATCCTTGTAACGGCGCTGGGCGATCAGCACGTCCACGCGGGTGTCGCTGGCGCTGCGGTCTGTCAGCTGCTCGGCCTGCTGGAAACTGCGCAGCGCCTCGTCATACCGGTTGGTGGCGAGCTGGACCCAGCCGGTATAGCCGATGGCGTATGCGCGCAGGGGCGCCTGCGGTACCGACGCTGCGCGCGCGTAGCGCTCCGCCTCTTCGTAGCGGTTGTCCATCAACAGGAACCCGGCGGTATTGGCCTGCCCTGCAAACGAGTCGGGATAGACTTCGGCCAGCACGCGCCAGTCTTCCAGCGGCCAGCCCTCCGGGCGCAGCTCGCTGCTCCAGGCCTTGAGGTAGAGGCGCTCGCGGTGCGGCAGGCGATCCTTGAGGGCCAGTGCCCGCTTCAGGTGAGGCAGGGCGTCGGCACGGCGGTCGATCCGCACCAGCAGCCTGGCCAGGCCCATGTGCGCCATGGCGAAGTCCGGATCTGCATCCAGTGCCGCCTCATACAACTTGGCTGCCTCGGCGAAGCGCGCCCCGCCCACGGCCCGTTCGGCAAGCGCGAACGACTTGAGTGCCTGGAGGTTTTCGGTGGATGCCTGCGGCAGTGGCATCGACTGCTGCAGCGAGGCCACGGTTTCGCCCAGACCTGCGCGCAGGCGCCGCACCACGTCATCGACGGCGGCCAACACGTCGTCAGGGGCGCGGGCGTCGGCGTGGTAGGAACCCACGACTGCGCGGCTGGCCGGGTCCATCAGGTCCACGGCCACCACGTACTGACCTGCGGCACGATGAATGCTGGGCACCAGCACCATGCGCGCGCCCTCGCGCGAGGCGACGTCGCCGGCCACGTCGCGGTCCAGCGCGCGCGCGGGGGGCACCCGCAGCAGTTCGCGCGATTGCTTGACCATGCTGTCCGACAACACGTTGACGTAGCGCGACTGTTCCAGACCCAGCAGCAGGGCACGCTGCAGGCTGTCGTCGAACAACGCCTCACCACTGGTATTGTCGACGTCGGCCAGCACCACCCAGTCGCGCTCGGCAAAGGCGATGGCCGGCTCGGGGCGCAGCAGCATCCAGCCGCCGATACCCAGTACCGCCAGCAGGGCAACTTCGGCGGCCAGCGCGGCCGGCCGGCGCCAGATCGGCAGTTTGCGCTGCGCCTTGGGATGCGCCTTGGGCATGCGCAGCGGCGCGAAGCCCGGTTCGCCGACCTCGAACACCTCCTGGGCGGTGGGAATGCCTTTGAACAGCCACGGGCCGTGCGCGCGCCACTGAAGCGCTTCAGCACGCTCGCCCAGTTCGCTGCTGGCACGGCGGGTCAGCGATTCGGCCACGGCCGAGAGCAGGATCTGGCCGGGACGCGCCAACCCCATCAGGCGCGCGGCCATCGGCTTGGCCAGGCCTTCCACTTCCACCGGCTTGGCACCGGCCTGGATCGCTTCGCGGCTGTTGTCCCAGATCAGCACCTCGCCCACATGCAGACCGGCGCGGGCGCGCAGCGGCACATTGCGGCGCTTGCCCAGCTCGTGCAGCTCCCGTTGGTAGTCCAGGGCGAAGCCGAGCCCATCGATGGCGCGGTCGAACAGCAGGAACAGGCCATCGGAGCGGTCGATCTGCTGCCCGTTCCATTGCTGCTGGAGCGCGAGCACCAGTCTGTCGTGCTGCTGGAACAGCTCGGCCGCGGCGGCATCGCCGATGCGCTCGACCAGCACCAGCGAGTCGCACAGATCAGTGAACAGCAGCGCCCGCAGCAGCGGCAGCTGGGTCGACGTTCCGTTGTCGCCGTTCATTCGAATACCCCGTCAGGGCGTGGCGGTCGCGGCACGCGACCAGTGCAACCGGTTGCCGCCCAAGCGCTTGGCCTGGTACAGCGCATTGTCGGCGCGGGCGTACCAATCGCTCCAGTCGCTGTTCGGTTCGAGCAGGCTCACGCCGATGCTGACCGGGCAGACATGCGGCTGGCCGCCCGGCCGGCCCATCAGGCCGTGGACCGCGCTGAGGATGAATTCGGCCGCGTGCTGCAGGCTGTCGGAGTCTGCTTCGCGCAGCAGCAGGCAGAATTCGTCACCGCCCAACCGACAGGCCCGGTCGTTCTCAGTGGCCACCGAGCGCAGGATGTTGGCCACGCTCTGCAGGACGCGGTCGCCGGCCTGGTGGCCGTGCTCGTCGTTGACCTGCTTGAAGTGGTCGCAGTCGATCAGCAGCAGGCCCTGCGGCGCACCGTCTTCGTGGCTGCGGCATTCCTGCAGGTACAGCGCCAGGCCGCGGCGGTTGTGCAGGCCGGTCAACTCGTCGGTACGCACCAGTTCGCGCGTGTGGGTGAGCTGGTGGGTGGTGACGTAGAGGTTGTCCAGCGCGGTTTCGAGATCATGGTTGCGGCGGCGCAGCTGGCGGATCAGCACCTGCTCGTTGCTCACCACGCGCATGATCGTGCGGCGCAGGAAGTACGCCACCAGGCCCGGGTCACGGTCGACCAGGCGCTGGAAATCGGTGTGGTCCAGTTCGAGCACCAGCGAATCGGTGGTGGCGCGGGCGTCTGCACTGCGTGGGTGGTCGCCGATCAGCAGGCCCAGTTCGCCGAAGAATTCATGCTGGCCCAGTGTCTTGACCACCAGGTCTTCGCCGAAATCCAGCTCGATGGCACCGGTGACGATGACATACATGGTGCTGCCGGCCTGGTTGCGCAGGAACAGGTGCTCGCCGGCACGCAACGCGCGGTGCTGGCCGAATTCGGCGAACAGGGCAAATTCGCCTGCGCTCAGGACGGCGTGCACGATCTCAGCCATCGCGGTCTGCGCGATGTCTGACGCTCGTTCGCACACATTCGTCGCAAGCTTGCCGGTCATTCCCGTACACCCGCTTCCCAGCGTTCCCCGGTGAGCGAATGAGGATAGCACCCCTTAAAAGTGTGCGCCTCATCCCATTTCCATGCCCCGGCGCCCGGATCTATCCGGCGCTCCGGCCCAAACATCCCCAACGCGGCAACCGGCTGAGACCGGCCATCCCGTACCGCATGGTGCCCTTTGCGGACCGTAGCATCTGGCGGGGGCATATAAAAGAACGGCCGCCCCTGCCGGGCGGCTCTGGTCGGTTGGAGGGGTGCCCGGGAATCCGGCCAATGGCCTGGGTTACCCGGGCGCCGCCACCGCGCTGCGGCGGCGGCGGCGCCGATTCCGGCCGTCAGGCCGCCCGGAATTGCTCCTCTTCGGTCGAACCGGTCAGGGCGGTGGTGGAAGACTGGCCCTGCTGGATGGCCTGGGTGACCGCGTCGAAGTAGCCGGTGCCGACCTCGCGCTGGTGCTTGACCGCGGTAAAGCCCCGGTCGGCGGCGGCGAATTCGGCTTCCTGCAGTTCCACGAAGGCGCTCATCTGGCGGCGGGCATAGCCGTGGGCCAGGTTGAACATGGAGTAATTAAGGGCGTGGAAGCCGGCCAGGGTGATGAACTGGAACTTGTACCCGTAGCTGGCGATTTCCTTCTGGAACTTCGCAATCGTGGCGTCGTCCAGGTTCTTCTTCCAGTTGAAGCTGGGCGAGCAGTTGTAGGCCAGCAATTTGCCCGGGTACTTCGCATGGATGGCTTCGGCAAACTTGCGCGCGAACTCCAGGTCCGGCTTGCCGGTCTCGCACCAGACCAGGTCGGCGTAGGGTGCATAGGCCAGGCCGCGGCTGATGGCCTGGTCCAGGCCGTTGCGGGTTTTGTAGAAGCCTTCCACGGTGCGCTCGCCGGTGGCGAAGGGCTGGTCGTTGGCGTCGATGTCGCTGGTCAGCAGGTCGGCGGCTTCTGCGTCGGTGCGGGCCACCAGCAGGGTGGGCACGCCCAGCACGTCGGCGGCCAGGCGCGCGGCGTTCAACTTCTCGACGGCCTCGCGGGTGGGCACCAGCACCTTGCCGCCCATGTGCCCGCACTTCTTCACCGAGGCCAGCTGGTCTTCGAAATGCACGCCGGCCGCGCCGGCTTCGATCATGGCCTTCATCAGCTCGAAGGCGTTGAGCACGCCGCCGAAGCCGGCTTCGGCATCGGCTACGATCGGCTGCAGGAAGTCGATGTCGTCCTTGCCTTCGGCGTGGTGCAGCTGGTCGGCACGCAGCAGGGTGTTGTTGATGCGCTTGACCACGGCCGGCACCGAATCGGCCGGGTACAGCGACTGGTCGGGATACATCTGGCCGGCCAGGTTGGCGTCGGCGGCAACCTGCCAGCCGGACAGGTAGATGGCATTGAGGCCGGCCTTGACCTGCTGCATGGCCTGGTTTCCGGTGAGCGCGCCGAGTGCGTTGACGAAGTCCTTTTCATGCAGGTACTTCCACAGCTTCTCCGCGCCCAGCCGGGCCAGCGAATGCTCCACGTGCACGGTGCCGCGCAGGCGCACCACATCGGCGGCGCTGTAGTTGCGCTGGATGCCGGCCCAGCGCGGGTCGGTGTTCCATTCGTGCTGGATCTGTTCGGCGGTCGGCAGCTTGCTCATGTCGTTTCTCCAGGAAAGGTCAATCGATCCGGTCGTAGGCCGGCAGGGTCAGGAAATCGGTCAGTTCGTTGCGGCGGCTCAGCTCACCGAGCAGCGCGATGGCCTCGTCGATGCGGGCCCCGCCCGGCAGCGCGCTGCGCTCGCCCAACCGTGCCGGCAGTGCGGCCAGGGTGGCATCGAGCAGGGCCAGGTCGATGGCAGTGCCGTCGTCCAGATGCTGGCCGGGCATGTGCAGCCACTGCCACAGCTGGCTGCGGCTGATCTCGGCAGTGGCCGCGTCTTCCATCAGGTGGTGGATCGGCACGCAGCCGTTGCCGTCCAGCCAGGCGGCCAGGTAGCGCACACACACCTCCACGTTGCCCTCGAACCCGGTGCGGGTGATGGTGCCGGTGGGCGCGGCAATCAGCTCGTCGCGGCCCACCCGCACATCGCGGCGCAGCACCGCGTGCTGGTTGGGGCCGGGCATGTGTGCGTCGAAGATGGCCTGCGCCACCGGAATCAGCGCCGGGTGCGCCACCCAGGTGCCGTCGTGGCCGGCGGTGACTTCGCGCAGCTTGTCGGCACGCACCCGTGCCATCGCCTGTTCGTTGGCCGCGGCATCGTGGTTGATCGGGATCTGCGCGGCCATGCCGCCCATCGCATGCGCGCCACGGCGGTGGCAGGTCTGGATCAGCAGTTCCGAATAGGCCTTCAGGAACGGCTGGGTCATGGTCACCTGGCCGCGTTCGGGCAGCACCTTGTCGGCGTGCTTACGGAAGGTCTTGATGTAGGAAAAGATGTAATCCCAGCGGCCGCAGTTCAGCCCGACGATGCGGTCGCGCAGCGCATGCAGGATCTCGTCCATCTCGAACACCGCCGGCAGCGTCTCGATCAGCACGGTGACCTTGATCTGGCCATGCGGCAGGCCGAGCATGCCTTCGATGTGCGACAGCGCGGTTTCCCACAGCGCGGCCTCTTCCATCGACTGCAGCTTGGGCAGGTAGAAGTACGGGCCGCGCTGGCGGCACATCAGGGTGCGCGCGTTGTGGAAGGCGAACACCGCCGCGTCGAACAGGCCGCCGGCCAGCGGCTGGCCATCGATGCGCACGTGCTTCTCATCCAGGTGCCAGCCGCGCGGGCGCACGATCAACACTGCCTGTTCGTCGAGCGGGCGCAGCGTGTAGTGCTTGCCGGGCTTGCCGTCCGCGCCGGGCGCGGTGTAGGTGAGGTCGCCGCGCACCGCGCCGATCAGCGCCTGCTGGCCAGCCAGCAGGTTGCGCCAGGCCGGGGCGGTAGAGTCCTCGAAGTCGGCCATGAACACCTTGGCGCCGGAGTTCAGCGCATTGATGACCATCTTTGGGTCGGTCGGGCCGGTGATCTCGACGCGGCGGTCCTGCAGCGCTTCCGGGATCGGCGCTACGCGCCAGTCTTCGCTGCGGATCGCGGCGGTGTCGGTGCGGAAGTCCGGCAGGCCGCCGCCGTCGAAAAAGGCCTGGCGCTCACGGCGGGCCTGCAGGCGGCGCTGGCGCTCGGGTTCCACCGCGCGGTGCAGCGACACCAGCAGCGCCAGTACCCCTGCCGGCAGCAGGGCCGACTGGCCGGCAAGCTGGGTGGTCAGGGCGATGCCCGGTGTGGCCGGAGCGTCGGCCGGGGTGGGCTGGGCGGTGGCGAAAGCGGCGACAGCGGACATGTCCAACTCCTGCGTTGCGGGTGATGCCACCGTGCGCCGGAGTGTGGTATTTGACAAAACAGTTATCGCAATGCTTTACATAATTTGCGCTTATATTCGTTACGCTATGCCCACACCCAAGTCGCCAAGTCCCCGTTTTTCCTACAAGTCTGACCGGCTCAAGCCGCTGCGGGCGTTCTGCCAGACCGTGCGCCTGGGCTCAGTCTCACGTGCTGCTGAGGCGCTGTTCGTCAGCCAGCCGGCGATCAGCCAGCAGTTGCAGGCGCTTGAACGGGAGTTGGGGGTGGGTCTGTTCGAGCGCAGCGGGCGGCGGCTGGTGCCCAGCCGCGAGGGCCAGCTGCTGTTTGAAATGGCCCAGCCGCTGGTGGAAAGCCTGGACGGGTTGGAGGCCAGCTTCCGCGACAAGGTGAAAGGGCTGGATGCGGGCGAGCTCAACATCGCCGCCAACAGCTCCACCATCCTCTATCTGCTGCCGCGCATCGTGGAGCGCTTCCGCCAGCGCCGCCCGGACGTGCGCCTGACCCTGCACAACGCGATCAGCGCCGACGGTACCGACCTGCTCCGCAGCGATGCGGCCGACCTGGCGGTGGGCTCGATGACCGATGTGCCGGCCGACCTGAGCTATGCACCGGCCTATCGCTTCGAGCAGGTGCTGATCGCCCCGCCCGACCACCCGCTGGCCACCGCGCCGGAGCTGACCCTGCAGGCCATTTCGGCCTACCCGCTGGTGCTGCCCCCCAAGCGCCAGATTACCTACCGGCTGGTGGACCAGGTGTTCCAGCGCCAGCGCGTGCCGTACACGGTGGCGCTGGAGGTCGGCGGCTGGGAGGTGATCAAGCAGTACGTGGCGATGGGCATGGGCATTTCGATCGTGCCGGCGCTGTGCCTCAACGATACCGATCGCGGCCGGCTGGTGACACGCTCGATGAGCGCCTGGTTCCCCGAGCGCAGCTACGGGGTGATCGTGCGCCGGGGCCGCTTCCTGTCGCCGCAGGCACGCGCCTTCATCGAGCTGATCCAGCCGGACCTCTTCAGTCCGCGCAGCTATGATGAAAGCGGTCATTCCGAACGCTGATGCGCTGCCATGTCGATTGAACTGCGCCACCTGCGCTACTTCCTGGCGGTGGCCGATACCCTGCACTTCGGGCGCGCGGCCGAGCGGCTGGGCATGTCGCAGCCGCCGCTCAGCCAGCAGATCCGGCAGCTGGAAACGCTGCTGGGCGCACGCCTGTTCCTGCGCAGCAACCGCCGGGTGGAGCTCACCGAGGCCGGGCGTGTGCTGCAGGTGCAGGCCACCGAAGCGTTGGCGCGGGTTGACCAGGCCATTGAACTCACCCAGCGCGCACAGCGCGGCGAAACCGGCGAGCTGCGTATCGGGCTCACCCGTGCCACCCCGCTGTCCACGCAGATTCCGCGCGCGATCTTCGCCTACCGCCAGCAGTTCCCGCAGGTGCAGTTGAAGCTGCGCGAAATGAACACGCTGCAGCAGATCGATGCGCTGGTCGCCAACGAGCTGGACGTGGGGCTGATCCGCAAGCGCGCGCTGCCCACGCCGTTGATGTCACGCAAGCTGTTCAGCGATCCGCTGGCGCTGGTGGTGCATGACCAGCATCCCCTGATCCGCGACCTGCCCACGGGTGCGCCGGTGGCGCTGCGCCAGTTCGCGCATGAGCCCTTCGTGGGGTTCCTGCGCGAGGTGGGGGCCGGCATCCACGATCATTTCATCGCGCTGTGCCGTGGGGCCGGGTTCACGCCGCGCATCATCCAGGAGGCTGGCGAGGCGTCCACGCTCATCAGCCTGGCCGCGTCCGGGTTGGGGGTGACGGTGTTGCCGGCGTCGTGCAGCCACATCCATGTGGAAGGCGCGCGCTTCGTGCCGCTGAGCGATCGGGCGGCCAGTTCGGAAGTGCACGTGGCCTACCGGCGCGGCGGGCCATCGCCGTTGATCACCCACTTCACCCGCTTGCTGCAGGGCGGTTTCAGCGGCTGAGTGCCAGCGCGGCCGGCTGCGGTTGTGCGCGGCGGCCCAGCCGCCAGGCGATGCCGGCGCCGATCGCGGTAAGCACCGCGGTGAAGGCACACACGCCCCACCAGTCCCAGTGGGTGTAGAACACGCCGCCGACCGCACCGGCCAGGCTGGAGCCGAGGTAATAAGCGAACAGGTACAGCGCCGAGGCTTCGGCACGCATCATCCCGGCGCGGCTGCCGACCCAGCTGCTGGCGACCGAATGGCCGCCGAAGAAACCGAAGGTGACCAGCGCGATGCCTGCCGCCATGCAGCCCAGCCACGGCAGCGTGAGCAGCACGATGCCGAACGCGATCAACCCGTAGCAGATGCCCAGTACGCGGCCACGGCCATGCCGGTTGGCCTGCTGGCCCATCCACGCCGAACTGAAGGTGCCCACCAGGTACACGCTGAAGATCAGCCCGACCACGGTCTGGCTGAGCCGGTACGGCGGCGCCAGCAGGTGGTAGCCGAGGTAGTTGTAGAGGGTGACGAACACGCCCATCAGCACGAACGCGGTGGCGAACAGCGAGGGCAGGCCAGGATCGGCGAACAGCTGGCGCCAACGCGCGGGCAGTTCGCGCAGGCCACCCCGGCGGCTCTGGAAATGGCGTGACGGCGGCAGCTGCACCCACAGCAGCACGGTGCTGAGCACGGCGATCAACGAGACTACGCCGATGCCCCAGCGCCAGCCCCAATGGTCGGCGACGATGCCGGCAATCAGGCGGCCACTCATGCCGCCGACCGCATTGCCGCCGATGTACAGGCCCATGGCCAGGCCGAGCGCGCGGCTGTCCATTTCCTCCACCAGGTACGTCATCGCCACGGCCGGCACGCCGCTGAGCGCGATGCCGAGCAGGGTGCGCAGGATCAGCAGCGTGGCCCAGTCGTCGACCATGGCGCTGGCGGCCGAGAGTACGGTGGAGGCCAGCAGTGCGGTGATCATCACGCCACGGCGGCCGACCCGGTCGGAGATCAACCCGGCCACCAGCATCGACACGGCCAGCAGGCCGGTGCTGAGCGACAGCGCCAGCGCACTGTTGGCGGCGGACACGCCGAAGTGGCGGCTGAACTCGGGCAGCAGCGGCTGCACGGTGTAGAGCAGGCCGAAGGTGGAGAAGCCGGCCAGGAACAACGCCGCCGCGGTGCGCCGGAAGGCGGGCGTGCCCTGCTCGATATGCTGCGAGCGGGCGGGCATCTGGCTGGAGGAACTGCGCTCGATCAGCGCTGCGGTGTCGCCGTTCATTGCGTCTGGGCCCGTGGGGCGGGCCGGTGCGTATGGATCAGCGCTCAGGATAGGCAGCAGGTACAGGTCGATCCATAACCTGACGGGTCTGGATTGAGACGTTTTATGTATCAATCAAGGTTTGCGCGAAAGGCGTACCCACCCACGGTGGGCACCTGCCGGATGGATCGCGCCCGCGCTTAGAGCGCCTGCCAGGTAAACCCCTGGCCGCGGCGGTAGTACACGCGCGCTGCCTTGCCATACAGGGCCTTGGCATCGACCAGCCCGAAGTAGCGGCCATCGGCGCTGTTGCCGCGATGGTCGCCCAGCATCAGCACCTTGCCGGCCGGTACGGTCAGGCCGTCGATGTCCGGGCCGCCGCCCTGGCCCAGGTCGAGCTGGGCCAGCGTGCGGCCGAAGTCTTCCACGTCATCGGTGCCCACCTGGCCGAGCGGGTGGCCGTTGATGCTGAGGTGGCCTTCATGCAGGTCCACGCGGTCGCCGCCGACGGCGGCGATGCGCTTGATCAGGCGGGTGCCGTCCTGCGGTGAATCGAACACCGCCACCTCGCCGCGCTGCGGCACGCCGGTATGCAGCAGTTCCACCGAGGTGAACGGCAGGCGCAGGCCGTAAGCGCGCATGTCCACCACCACCCGGTCGCCGGGCATCAGGGTGTGCTGCATGGAGCCGCTGGGCACCTGGTAGTGGTTGGCCAGGCTGTCGCGCGCGGCGGCGAGCAGGCCGAGCATGACCAGCAGCGGCAGGGCTTCCTTCTTCAGCCAGTAGAGCAGGCCTTTGGAGCGGGGTTCGGCAGCAGCTGCGGTCATGGTGGCGGTCCTTGCGGGCGTGAGTGGGGTCTGACCGTTGCGGCGTTCCGGAGTTCCGAAAAAACTACACGTTGTTTACGCGCCCCGGGCATCCGGGTCATCGCCTCTTTATGGCCGGCGCGCGCATCGTGTCGACACCGCGCCCCCGGGCGCTCTGTCGAGGTGTTCCATGACCATCCTGTTGCTCCGGCAGCCGTCGCCGGACCCGCTGCCGGTGCCGGCCCAGCTGGCCGGCCACGCCGTGTACTGCCAGGACTGCGCGACGCTGCCGGCGCTGCTGCAGTGCCTGCGCCAGGCCCGGGAAAGCCAGCCGGCATGGGTGCTGATCGAAGCCGGCGCCGCCGAGCCGGCGCAATGGGCCGCGCATGGCCGCGAACTGTGCGCGGCGCTGGAGGCGTTGCCGGCGCCCTACATCGAGATGGCGGCCAACGATGACGATGGATTGGATGCGCACCTGCACCCGCTGCACGCACCGGTGGCGCGGGTGGTGTGCAGCAGTGGCCGCGAGGATGCGTGCCGGCTGTCGCTGGCGATCGCCGCGCGCCGGTTGCAGACCGTTGCAGGGAGTGCCTGAGCCATGTCCATTTTCATCATTCGTGGCCCGGAGGCGAGCGGGCAGTTGATCCGTACGGCGCAGCCGCTGCCGGCACCGGTGCTCAAGGCGCTGGTGCATCGGGCGATCGATGCGGGCACCACGGTGGCGATCCGTGCGTGTGGGTCGGAGCAGGAGTTGCTGGATGCGCTGCGCGTGGCCGACCACAGCCGCGGCGAGGTGACGCTGCTGGATCCGGGTGCGTGCGTGGGCAGTCCGCGGTTGCAGCGGTTGCTGCCGCATCTGCACAACGTGTACGTGGAGGTGCATGACGATGACGCGGGCGCCCCGGAGGACTGCCTGCCGGCAGACGTGGGCCAGCGCATCGGCGTGGCGCACGGCTACTGCGCGCAGAGTTACATGCATGCATTGGAGATCGCGCTGGATCACCTGGGATGCAGCGAGGTGGGGTGTCGCGTGGGAACGTAACCGGCGTCCAGATACGCGAACGGCGGGGTTTCCCCCGCCGTTCGTTGTTACATCGACCGCATTATTTCAGGCCGCGGTTGACCAGCAGCGGTTCGACCGACGGATCCTTGCCGCGGAATTCGCGGTACAGGTCCGCCAGTTCCACGCTGTTGCCGCGCGAGAGGATCTTGTCGCGGAACACCTGGCCGTTTTCAGCGGTCAGGCCACCGTGTTCCTTGAACCACTCGAACGAGTCGTGGTCCAGCACTTCGGCCCAGAAGTAGGCGTAGTAGCCGGCCGAGTAGCCGCCGCCCCAGATGTGGTCGAAGTAGCTGGTGCGGTAACGCGGCGGCACCTGGGCCAGGTCGACCTTGTACTTCTTCAGCGCGGCCGCTTCAAACGGCGCCACGTCCTGCAGCTTGGCGTCCGCCGGCTGGGTGTGCCAGGCCAGGTCGAGCAGTGCGGCCGACAGGTACTCGGTGGTGGCGTAACCCTGGTTGAAGGTACGCGCCTTGAGGATCTTGTCGACCAGCGCCTGCGGCATCGGCTCGCCGGTCTTGTAGTTCTTGGCGTAGTTGGCGAACACCTTCGGGTCCAGCGCCCAGTGCTCGTTGAACTGCGAGGGGAACTCGACGAAATCGCGCGAAGTGCTGGTGCCGGCGATCGACGGGTACTTCACGTTCGAGAACATGCCGTGCAGCGCATGGCCGAACTCATGGAACATCGTGGTGACATCGTCGAAGCTCAACAGCGCCGGCTGCCCGGCAGCGGGCTTGGTGAAGTTGCAGACGTTGTAGACCACCGGCTTGGTGCCGGTCAGGCCGTTCTGCTCGACGAACACGTCCATCCAGGCGCCGCCGGACTTGCTGTCGCGCTTGAAATAGTCGGTGTAGAACAGCGCCAGCGAGGTGCCGTCCTTGTCGAAGACTTCATACACCTTCATGTCCGGGTGGTAGGTCGGAATGTCGGTGCGCGGCTTGAAGGTGATGCCGTACAGCTGGGTGGCGGCGTAGAAGACGCCGTTCTGCAGCACGTTGTCCAGTTCGAAGTACGGCTTGATCTGCGATTCGTCCAGGTCGTACTGCGCCTTGCGCACCTGTTCGGCGTAGAAGTCCCAGTCCGATGCGGCCAGCTGGAAACCACCCTTCTGCGCGTCGATCACCTTCTGCATCTCGGTGATCTCGCCGCGTGCCTTGCTGGTGGCGGCCGGCACGGTATCGGTCAGCAGCTTGAGCGCGGCCGCCGGGGTCTTGGCCATCTGGTCGGCCAGGCTGTAGGCGGCGTAGTTCTCGAAGCCGAGCAGCTTGGCCTTCTGCGCCCGCAGCTGGGCCAGGCGCTGCACCGTTTCGCGGGTGTCGTTGGCATCGCCGCGCTCAGCGCGGGTTTCCGAGGCCTTGAGCACGGCGGCGCGCTGGTCGCGGTTGCTCAGCGAGGCCAGCACCGGCTGCTGGGTGGTGTTCTGCAGCGGCAGCAGGAACTTGCCTTCCAGGTTGCGCGCCTTGGCATCGGCAGCGGCGGTGTTGATTTCTTCCTCGCTCAGCCCGGCCAGCTTGGCCTTGTCGTCCACCACCACTGCAGCGGCGGCGGTGGCAGCGACCAGACGGGTATGGAACTTGGTGGCCAGCGTGGTTTCTTCCACATTGAGCTTGCGCAGGGCCGCCTTGTCGGCGTCGCTCAGCTGCGCACCGGCGCGGACGAATTCCTGGTAGTCGCGTTCGACCAGGCGGGTCTGCACCGGGTCCAGGCCCAGCGAGGCGCGCTGGTCGTAGATGGTCTTGATGCGCGCGAACAGCTTCGGATCCAGGCTGATTTCGTCCTGGTGTTCGGCCAGCTTCGGGGCGACTTCTTCCTGGATCTTCTGGCGCGCTTCGTTGGTATCGGCCTGGACCAGGCCGAAGAACACGCGCGACACGCGGTCCAGCGTTTCGCCGCTGCGCTCAAGCGCTTCGATGGTGTTGTCGAAGGTGGCCGGTTCGGCGTTGTCGGCGATCCTGCGCACTTCGGCCAGGTGCTGCTTCATGCCTTCATTGAAGGCCGGCAGGTAGTCACTGTCCTTGATGCGGTCGAACGGCGGGGCCTGGAACGGCAGCGTGCTGGCGCTCAACAGGGGGTTGGTGGAGGCGTCGGCCGGTTGCGGCGCGGCGGGGGTCTGGACGTCGGACACGGGGGTGGACTCCTTGCCGGAACAGGCCGCCAGCGCCAGGCTGATGGCGGCGGCCAAGATAACGGTACGCGACATGAAAACGGGCTCCTGGAATGAGGTGAAGCGGCACACGACCGCAGCCGGTCACCCTACTCCCATTGCCCGCGCCCGGCATGTGCCGGACGTGGCGCCTGGCCTTGCTTCAGACGGTGCCGCGGTTCTTGCCCTGCCAAGGGCGGTAGTACGCGCGGATGGCGGCCATGTCGGCCACATCGTCGCCGGTGGAATAGAACAACGGGCCAATGCCGATGGTCTTTTCCGGGTAGTGGAAGTAGCAGGCCAGTACCGGGACGTCAGCCATCCGGGCGATCTTCAGGAAGCCGGCCTTCCAGTGGGTGACCGCCTTGCGGGTGCCTTCGGGGGTAATGGCATACCACAGGCGATCGGAGTTGCGCAGCAGGCTGACCGCCTGCTCCACCGTGCCCTGCGGCGAGCTGCGATCCAGCGGGATCACGCCCAGGGTGCGCAGCAGCGGCGACAGCGGCCACCAGAACAGCGAGGCCTTGCCGAGCACCTTCACCTGCATGCCGAGCGCGATCTTGGCCGCCATGCCCCAGAAGCCGTCCCAGTTGGACGAGTGCGGGGCGACGATGAAGACCAGCTTGGGCACGTCCGGGAAGGTGCCGGTGACTTTCCAGCCGCCCAGGCGCAGCGTGCAGCGCGCCAGCCAGCGCAGGAAACGGTTCGGTTTGACCTGCGGCATGCTGGGCGGCACGGCCGGCAGCAGCGGACGTTGGTTCTTCAAGCAATCACTCCCAATTGCGTGTGGTACGGCCGCGCTTGATCTGCGCGCGACCCTTCTTTTCATCCAGCCGGCGCAGCTTGGACCCATGCGAGGGCTTGGTGGCCACGCGCGGCTTGGGCACGCTGAGGCTGGCCTGGATGAAGGCGGCCAGGCGCTCGCGCGCGTCATCGCGGTTGCGGTCCTGGGTGCGGAAACGCTGGGCATCGATGACCAGCACGCCCTCGCCGGTCATGCGCCGGTCGCGCCGGGCCAGCAGGCGGGTGCGCAGCGGCTCGGGCAGCGAGGGCGAGCCGGCCACGTCGAATCGCAGTTCAACGGCGCTGGAGACCTTGTTCACGTTCTGTCCCCCGGCTCCGCTGGCGCGCACGAAGCGTTCAACGATCTCCGTGTCCGGAATCGCCAGATGCGCGTTGATGGTGACAGGCCCGTTTCCCATGGGCGGCATTGTAAAGGCAGGACACGCCCCTGAGGTGACCGCAATGTTCACCAATACCGCCGATAACGTGCATAAAAGCACGGCTGCTTGACGGTATCGCGGGTATGCTCGGCCTTCCACGCAACGCAGGATGCACCTCCATGATGTCGACCCGTTCGCCGGCCCGCCGTGGCCTGACCCGCCTGGCCCTCACCCTCACGCTAGGCCTGGCCGCCATTGCCCCGGCGCTTGCCGCACCGCCGTCGGATGCGGACATCAACCGCCTGCTGGCCGCCTCGCGCGCGCAGAGCATGCTCGACACCATGCTGCCGCAGATCGAAGCGATGCAGCGCCAGCAGTTCCAGCAGGTCGCCCAGCAGCGCCAGCTGGATGATGCCAAGAAGGCGCAGCTGCAGCGCATCGAACAGCGCACCAACCAGACCATCCGCCAGGCGTTGTCATGGCAGCAGCTGCGGCCGATGTACGTGGATCTCTACAAGAAGACCTTCAGCAAGGAAGACGTGCTGGCCATGGCCGAGTTCTACGAGAGCTCGGCCGGGCAGAGCCTGCTCGACAAGACCCCGGCGCTGATGCAGAACGTGATGGTGGCCATCCAGGACAAGATGCAGCCGCTGTTCGTGGACCTGCAGAAGGACCTGGAGGCGATCGTGAACGAAGAAGCCGCGCCGGCGGCGCCGGCTCCAGCCAGGAAATGATGCGCCATCGGTAGCGCACGACCGTTGGTCGTGTGCCCCCCGCTACCACCCAAAGAGATCCATCGCCTTTCGGAACTCGCCTTCCACCGGCGCGCTGACATCCATCAGCGTGCCGTCCGGATGCGGGAAGCGCAGGCGTTCGGCGTGCAGCAGCATGCGGTGGATGCCCTGCATGCGGAAGCTGCGGTTGTGGCGCCCATCACCATGGCTGGTGTCACCGATCAGGTGGTGTGAGAGGTGCTTGAGGTGCCGGCGGATCTGGCGGAAGCGCCCGGTCTGCGGCTGGCAGCGCAGCAGCGCGTAGCGCGAGGTGGCGAACTCGCCGACCGGCACCGCGATTTCGCCCACGGCCACACGTTGGAAATGGGTGATGGCCTGTTTCTTCACCGGCTTGCCGGGGCCACCATCCAGGTCGTGGTCGACCGTGAACGCTTCTTCGGCCGGCCAGCCCCGGCAGATCGCCAGGTAGTCCTTGATCACGTCTCCAGCCATCAGCGATTTGCCCAGCCCGCTGGCACTTTCGCGATCAAAGGCGAGCAGCAGGCAGCCACTGGTGGCACGGTCCAGGCGGTGGACCAGGAAGATCGGCCTGCCCAGCTGCTCACGCAGGCGGTCGGCCAGGAAATCATCTTCGCCGCGGGCCAGCTTGCTGTCATGGACCATCAGCCCGGCCGGCTTGTTGACCACGGCCAGGCGCTCGTCCACGTGCAGCAGTTGGAGCGGCGGCAGCGCCACCGGCGCCTCGATCATGGCGTCGGCGGACATCTCGATATCGGTCACCGGCGCCACCACGCGCTGGCCAGCGAGAACAGGCCCGCTGCGCCGCTTACCCAGCTCCACACCGGTGCGTCGCCGAAGTACCAGCCGCCCGGCTGCATGCCGTACAGCACGGCCGCTACGATGAGCAGGCCGACGCCGGCGATGGCGGCCACGGCGCGCTTCTGCAGCTTCTGCAGATTCGTGTTGAGCGCCACCAGGTCCTGCGAGCGCATCGACAGCTCATGCCCGCCTTCCACCTGCTGGCGCAGCCAAGCGTGTACCAGGCGCGGCATGTCAGGGGTGTGGGTCATGATTTCCGGCAGGCGCTTGCGCAGTTCCTTGAACACCCGGCGCGGGCTGTAGCGTTCGCGCAGGATGCGTTCCAGCACCGGCCGCGCCACTGCCCAGATATCCAGTTCCGGATCCAGCTGGCGCCCCACGCCTTCGATGTTGAGCAGGGTCTTCTGCAGCAGGATCAGCTGCGGCTGCAGGGTGAGCTCGTAACGCTGGGCCACGCGGAACAGCTTGATCAGCACTTCGGCCAGCGAGATCTGCGACAGCGGGCGGGTGAAGTACGGTTCGCATACCGAACGCGCGGCCGCTTCGAGTTCATCGATGCGCACGTTGTTGGGCATCCAGCCGGCTTCGACATGGAGCTCGGCCATGCGCCGGTAGTCTTTGTTGAAGATGGCCATGAAGTTTTCGGCCAGGTAGTACTGATCTTCTTCGGAGAGCTGGCCCATGATGCCGAAATCCAGCGCGATGAAGCGCGGGTTGTCGCGGCGCGCGGGATCGACATCGACCCAGATGTTGCCGGCATGCGCATCGGCGTGGAAGAAGTTGTCGCGGAATACCTGCGTGTAGAACACGCGCACGCCCTTGGCCGCGAGCGCCTTGCGGTCGATGCCGGCCTTGTCCAGCGCGGCGATGTCGTCCGACGGGATGCCCCACACCCGTTCCAGGGTGAGCGCGCGTTCGGCGGTGTGGCTCCAGATCACCTCGGGCACGTACAGGTCGTCCGAGTCCACCCAGTTACGGCGCAGGACGCTGGCATTGGCGCCTTCGCGCTGCAGGTCCAGCTCGGCGGCGAGGGTGTTTTCGACTTCGGCCACGACTTCGCGCGGGCGGATCTTGTCGGCGCGCGGGTGGGTGCGTTCGACCAGCGCGGCGGCCGACTGGAGCAGCGCGATGTCGGCGTCGATCTGCTTTTCGATATCCGGGCGCAGCACCTTGACCACCACCTGGCGACCATCGGCCAGCGTGGCCGCATGCACCTGGGCGATCGAGGCCGAGGCCAGCGGTTCAAGATCGAAACTGGCGAACGCCTCGCTGACCGGGCGGCCGAGCGCAGCTTCGACGATGCGCTGCGCGGTGGCGCCATCGAACGGCTTGACCCGATCCTGCAGCAGGGTGAGTTCGTTGGCGATGTCGGCCGGGATCAGGTCGCGGCGGGTGGACAGGATCTGCCCGAACTTGACGAAGATCGGGCCGAGGTCCTGAAGCGCCAGGCGCAGGCGCGCGCCACGCGACTGCACCGCGATATCGGCCGAGGCACGCGGCACGAACGGCTTGGCCAGGCGCAGCCAGCCTTCCAGCGGGGTGCCGTCAAGCAGGTCATCCAGGCGGTAGCGCAGCACAACCCGACCAATGCGGCTGGCCCGGAACAGCGCCTTCATGCGCGCACCTGGGCAAGGCGCTGCACGCGGGCGGCGATGCGTTCAACGTCGTCGCGCATCACGTCCACATCGTCATGGAAGGCATCCAGTTCGGCTCGGGCTACCACGTCGCGCGACTCCTCGGTGACAAAATCGGCGGCGCTGTGCGCCAGGTCGGACGCGCCACGGCGCGCATGCTGCAGGGCCGAACGCAGGGCATTGGCGATCTGTACGCCCAGCACTTCGCCGAACACCCGCACGAACGGCTGCTGCCAGTCCGGATCGAAACGGCTGGCCAGCTGCTGCAGGCGGCGCGCCAGTTCGGCGTCGCCCGATACTTTGACCCGCCCGGCCGGGGCATCGCCGCCGCGGCGTGCGTTGGCCAGAAACGGCAGCTGCGCCAGCACCCCACCGAGCGTGCTGCGTACGGCCAGGTCCGGTTCCTGCTGCGGGTCCACCGGGCCCACCGTGAGGCGCTCGCCCTCCACGCCGATCCGCATCGCCAGCGCGGGCGATTCCAGGGTCAGGGCAATGTGGCGGCCATCCAGCGCGACCAGCGCGCGGCGGGTGTCGGGATCCAGCGCCAGGGTGCGGTTGAGCGCGAGCTGCAGCGCATTGCCGACCAGGGGCTTGAGGGAGGAGAGCAGGGAGCGGGGCATGTATGCATTCTACCCGGGCAGCCACGCGGGGCGTGGCTCTACCGGGAGGCACCGATGTGCAGTGCAGTGCCGAGGGTTCATGATGGACGTCCTCACACGCATGACAGGAGCGGCAACAGGCATGGGCAAGATCCGGGTTGGCATCATTTTCGGTGGCCGTTCGGCCGAACACGAGGTCTCGCTGCAGTCGGCGAAAAACATCCTGGACGCGCTGGACAAGGACCGCTTCGAGGTTACCCTGATCGGCATCGACAAGCAGGGCCAGTGGCACGTGAGCGACCCGGACGGGTTCCTGCTGCACGCCGACGACCCGGCGCGAATCGCGCTGAACCGTTCCGGCCAGGGGGTGGCGGTGCTGCCCGGCGCCGAACGCCAGCAGCTGGTGCCGGCCACCCCGGCCGCCGCGCTGGCCCAGATCGACGTGGTATTCCCGATCGTGCACGGCACGCTGGGCGAGGATGGCTCGCTGCAGGGGCTGCTGCGCATGGCCAACTTGCCCTTCGTGGGCTCGGGCGTACTGGGCTCGGCGGTGGCGATGGACAAGGACGTGGCCAAGCGCCTGCTGCGCGATGCCGGGCTGGCCGTGGCCCCGTTCGCCTGCTTCACCCGGAGCTCCGCAGGCGCGGCCGATTACGCCGCGCTGACCGCGCAACTGGGCAGCCCGCTGTTCGTCAAACCCGCCAACCAGGGCTCGTCGGTGGGCGTGAGCAAGGTGCGCACGGCGCAGGAATTCCAGACCGCGCTGGCATTGGCGCTGGACTACGACCACAAGGCACTGGTGGAAGCGGCCATCGACGGCCGCGAGATCGAGTGCGCGGTGCTGGGCACGCCTCGCCCGAGGCGAGCGTGTGCGGCGAGGTGGTGGTGCACGACGAGTTCTATTCGTACGACACCAAGTACATCAGTGAAAACGGCGCCGACGTGGTGGTGCCGGCCAGCATCAGTGCGGCAGACCAACAGCGCATCCGCGAGATCGCGGTGTGCGCCTACCAGACGTTGGACTGCGCCGGGCTGGCGCGGGTGGATGTGTTCCTCACCCGCAGTGGCGAGGTGGTCATCAACGAGATCAACACCTGGCCGTCTTCACCCCTATCAGCATGTATCCCAAGCTGTGGGCGGCCAGCGGTCTGGATTACACCGCGCTGATCACGCGGCTGCTGGAGCTGGCGCTGGAACGGCACGCCAGCGAGCGCGCGCTGCGCAGTTCGATCACAGACGCCTGATGCAACGACGGCCCGGCGCTCTTGCGAGCGCCGGGCCGTCGGAGACTGCGCTGGATCCGGCGTGCCCGGAGAGAGGGGGCGCGCAGGACCCTGCGCTACTACCCTCGCTTACGGAACATCGAAATGATCGCCAGGATCAGGAACACCACAAACAGGATCCAGGCAATGTTGCTGGCAGCGCCGGCGATGCCGGAGAAGCCGAGCACCGCCGCAATGATGGCGATGACAAAAAAGATTACGGCGTAGTGCAGCATGTCGATCCTCGCGTCGTGCGTGCCGGATTGGCGTGCTGCCATCTTCACCAACCCCCGGTGTTCAGGAAGTGATGGATTCCTCGCCGCGCGATGAAGCCTTCAGCCTCGTGAGTCCTTCGTCAATGCTGACCTGCGGCACGTAGCCGAAGTCGCGTCGCGCCGGCTCCATGCTGTACCAGTGCGGCGTGCAGAGCTGCTCGGCGAGGAACCGGGTCATCGGCGGTTCGCCGCGCAGGCGCAGCAGCGGCCACAGCCGTTCGGCCACCGCGCCGATGCGGTAAGCGGTCTTGAAGCTGATCGACTTCTCCACCGGCGGCGCGCCGACGGCGGCCATCAGTTTGTTGAGCAGTTCGCGCATCGGCAGCGGTTCGCCGTTGGAGATGAAGTACGCCTTGCCGGCGCACGCTGCGCCCGGGGCCAGGTGTTCGAAGGCCAGGAAGTGCGCCAGCGCGGCGTTGTCGATGTAGGTGGTATCGACCAGGTTGGTGCCATCGCCGACGAAGCGCAGGCGGCCGGCGCGCGCGCGCTCGGCCAGGCGCGGCACCAGCTGCTGGTCGCCCGGGCCCCAGATCAGGCGCGGGCGCAGTGCGACGGTGGCCAGGGTGGCGTCGTTGGCGGCCAGCACGCGTTGCTCGGCGAGGGTCTTGGTGGCTGCGTACGGGGCCTGGAAGTTCTCACCGTAGGGCACCTCGTGGGCGCCCAGCCCTTCCACCGGATGGGTGGCGCGGTGGGTGACGCTGGGCGTGGAGGTGTACACCAGCGTGCGCACGCCGTTGCTGCGGCAGGCGGCAATGACGTTGTCGGTGCCGACCACGTTGGCCAGGTGGTAGCTCTCGTAGCTGCCCCACGCGCCGGCCTTGGCGCCGTTGTGGAACACCGCATCCACCCCGGCCACCGCGTGGCGCACGGCGTCGGCGTCGGCCAGGTCGCCGCGGATCTGGCCCACGCCCAGCGCAGCCAGTGGCGGGTAGTCGCCGCGGTTGAAACTGAGGACCTCATGGCCGCGTGCGACCAGGCCACGGCACAGCGCCTGGCCGAGGAAACCACCACCACCGGTGACAAGGATCTTCATGCGGGTTGTTCCATTCGGGTTGCCGCCCAGAGCGCGAGCTTCTCGCGGCCGATCTTGGCGTTGTGGCGGATATCGACCGGGAAGCCGGGGTGCAGCAGGAAGCGTTCGATGCGCAGCGTGCCGGCATGTGCGGCGGCTTCATCGCGCAGCCGCTGATGCAGGGCCGGTGAATCGGCGGTGCCCGGCTGCAGTTCATAGCAGAGCACCGGCAGCTGCCTGCCAACAGGGCCCACGCCGACCAGGGCGGTGCGGGCGATGCCGTCGAGTGCGTTGAACACCGGTTCCACCTGTTCGGTGTACAGCGGGCCGTGCGCGGTTTCCAGGCGCTGGGTCTTGCGCCCGCAGAACCACAGCCGGCCGTCTGCATCGAAGTAGCCGACATCGCCCATGCGGTGCACCACGCGGGTGCTGCCGTCGGCGCGCGTTTCGGTGATCTTGGCCGCGGCGGTGGCCTGCGGGCGATTGAAGTAGCTGTCGGTGGCGGTCGGGCCGGCCACGGTGATTTCACCGACCACGCCCTGCGCGACTTCGCGCGCCTTCGACCAGTGCGGCAGCGGGGCATCGTCGATGGCGATGATGCGCACTTCGTTGGGCGCCACCACGCGGCCCACGCAGGTTCCGGCGCCGGCTTCGGTGGCCTGGCGGGTGCTTTCCAGTTCGCGGCCTTCGATCACCGCCACCGGCAGACACTCGGTGGCGCCATAGGGGGTCCAGAACTGGGCGTCGTCGGGCAGCAGGCGGCGGATGCGGGCCACCACGTCCGGCGGCACCGGCGCGCCGGCCGAGGTCACCCGGCGCACGCCCGGCAGCGGCTGGCCATGGTCGGCCAGCACCCGCATCAGCGCGGGCGAGCCGAACAGCTGGGTCACGCCGAAGCGGGCGATGGCATCGTGCAGCCTGCGCGGGTCGGCCTTGGCCGGGCGGGTCGGGTCCATGTCCGGAATGACCGAGGTCAGTCCCAGCGCCGGGTCGAACAGCGCGAACGGCGGGAAGGTGGGCAGGTCGACCCCGCCGGCTTCCATGCCGAAGGCCGAGCGCAGCAGGTCCACCTGGCCGACGAAATGGCGGTGGCGGTAGACCACGCCCTTGGGCACGCCGGTCGAGCCGCTGGTGAACAGGATGGCGGCGACATCCTCGCCGTCGGTGGCGGCCATCGGCTGCGGCTGGCGCGCGCCCTGCGCTTCCAGCTGGTCCAGGGTGGTGCCACCCCAGCCCCAACGGCGGCCGACCGTGACCAGGCGCGTGGCGGCCGGGCACCAGCGCAGCACCAGCCGCGCCACGTGGGCCAGGCCGATGCCGATGAAGGCGTCCGGCTGGGCCTCGTCCAGGCACTGCTTCAGCGCGCGCTTGTCGATGCCCGGGTCGACCAGCACCGGCACCGCGCCGTTCTTGAACAGCGCAAACATCAGCAGGAAGAACTCCGGCGAGGGCCGCACCATCACTGCCGCACGCACGCCGCGGCCGATGCCATAGGCGGCCAGACCGGCGGCCATCGCGTCGCTGCGGGCGTCCAGGGTGCGGTAATCGAGGGTCACGTCATAGCGCGCCATCCCCCCGGGGCCGGGCCGGCCGGGGCAGCGGATGGCGATCTGGTCGGGGCGTTCGCGGGCCAGTTCGGGCAGGCGCGCGGCGATGTTGATCGGGCTGTTCATCCGTTCATTGTCGCCGCTGCAGAAAATTCTTGCGCGGCGGCCGCAGGCGTGGAAAATTCGCGCCTCGCCTTTCCATCCCCTGCCGCCCGAGGCGGCCCGCCCATGTCCCATCCCTGCATGACGTGCGGCGCCTGCTGCACCCAGTACCGCGTGGCCTTTCACTGGATGGAATCGGACGAGGTCACCCCCGGCGGCGTGCCGCATCAACTGACCGAACCGCTCGACCCGCATCGCCTGTGCATGCGCGGCACCCATTCCAAGCCGGTGCGCTGCGTGGCGCTGGATGCGGAGATCGGGGTGTATTCACGCTGCAGCATCCACCCCAACCGCCCCAGCGTGTGCCGCGAGGTGGATGCGTCGTGGGAGTTCGGCAAGGCCAGCCCTCAGTGCGACAAGGCGCGGGCGATCCATGGGCTGCCGGCGTTGAGCCTGGAGAGCTGGGCCTGGCGGGATGGCGCGGACCACCCCGACGCGGCGTGACCGGTGCGCGTGACGACCAACGGTATGCCCGCCTGCGGCGGGCACCCTTCGGGCCGTCGACGAGCGACGTTGGCAACGGCGTTGCCGCTGCCTGCGTCACCTACCGCCTCGGGGTAGGTACCGACCGTTGGTCGGTACTCCGTTAAATCGGGTTCTGGTCCAGGAAAGCTCGGATTTCAGGCACCAGGACTTCGTGCTTGTCTTCCAGCACGTAGTGCCCGGCATCCTCGAACGCGTGCACCTGCGCCTGCGGCAGCGCCGCCTGGAAGCCTGCCAGGAAGTGGTGGTCGAACACGAAATCGCGCAGGCCCCAGCCGATGAAGGCCGGGCGGTCGGCGAACGACGGCAGCGCCTTGCCGGCGCGGTCCAGCAGCGACCAGGCCTTGTCGGCCGGGCTCAGCGGAATGTCCTGCATGAAGCGGATGGTGCTGATCCGGTTGGCGTAGCTGTTGTACGGCGACACGTAGGCGCGGCGCACGTCGGCCGGCATCTTCCGCTCCACGCCCAGCCACGAGGCACCGGACGAGAACGCGTTGAAGGTGCGGATGATCCACTCGCCGATCTTCCAGTGCCGACCCAGTGCGATCTGCCACGGCATCTGCTTGGCCGCCGGCATCGGGAACGCGGCGGTGTTGAGTACCACCAGGCGCTTGACCTGGTCATGGTGCGACAGCGCCCAGCCAAAGCCGATCATGCCGCCCCAGTCGTGCACGGCCAGGGTGACCGGGCCGGTGATGCCCAGGTGCGCCAGCAGCGCGTCCAGGTCGTCCACGCGCGACTGCAGGGTGTATTCGTAGTGCGCGTCATCGGGCTTGTCCGACAGGCCCATGCCGATGTGGTCGGGCACGATGCAGCGGTAGCGGTCCGACAGCCCGGCCACCAGCGTGCGCCAGTAATAGCTCCACGAGGGGTTGCCGTGGACCATCACCACCACCTCGCCGTCGCGCGGGCCTTCGTCGAGGTAGCCCATGGTCAGGCCGGGGCGGACCTCGAAGCGCTGGGGATGGGCGGGGTAACCGGGAAGCTTGGGCATGGAAGCGCACCTGTGAAAAGGGCCGGTAGAACCGGCCCTCGAGTATGGGAAGAACCGCGCAGCGGCGCGGAAGTGGCCGCTTACCAGACCACTTCGGCCATCGAGCAGTTCAGGCCCGAACCGATGCCGAGCAGCGCGATGCGGTCGCCCTTCTTCAGGCGGCCCAGCTCCTTGAGCTTGCTCAGCACGATCGGCACCGAGGCCGGGCCGATGTTGCCGTGCTCACCGAAGATGGTCATCACCTTCTTCGGGTCGATCCCGAAGTTCTTGATGAAGGCAGCGGTGTGCGGCTGGCTGACCTGGTGGATGACGAACTGGTCCAGTTCCTCCACCGCCCAGCCCAGTGCTTCGCGGGCGGCCAGGAAGGTCTTCTGGGCCAGCTTGATGCCTTCGATCAGCAGCATGCGGGTGTCGGTGACCATGCGGTCCAGGTTGCCGCGGCACAGCTGGTTCCACTCGGTGGCCGAGCGGGTCACGCCACCGCGGTAACGCGGCGCGTCGGGCACCAGTTCGGTGCGCGCCATGACCATGGCGGCAGCGCCGCAGCCCAGGGTCAGGGCGGCCATCTCGTTACGGAAGTCGTCGGCGGTCACGCCCGGCAGGGCCATGCGCTCGAGGGTCTTCTCGTAGACGAGGTTGGCGGTCTCGCCATCGACGATCAGCGCATAGTCGATCTCGCCGCGTTCAAGCATGCGGGCGGCGATGTCCATGCCGTTGATGAAGGCCAGGCAGGCATTGGCGACATCGAAGGTCATGCACTGGTCGCTGACGCCCAGGTTGCCCGAGACGATGCTGGCCGTGGACGGCTCCAGGTAGTCGCGGCTGACCGACGTGTTGACCAGCAGGCCGATCTTGTCGGCGCCGATGCCGGCGTCGTCCAGCGCCTTGCGCGCAGCAAGGGTGGCGGCGTCGGAGGCGAGCATGTCCGCGTCCCACAGGCGGCGGGCGTGGATGCCGGCGATATCGCCCAGCACGTCGGTACGGATACCCAGGCGATCCAGCGTCGGCTGCAGACGTTCGTTGATTTCCTTGGACGTCAGCGTGTGCGGCGCGTCGATGTGCGCCAGGCCGGCGATCGATACATTCTTGAAGAGCATCAGTTAGCGCCAAGGCTCAGGCAAAGGGGGCGCTATTGTAAGCCCCCTGCGCCTTCACCGCACCTTTACGAATTCACGTCCGGGCGTATGGTTGCGGCCCGGACCTGACGGGTTCAGCGTGGCGGGCACTGGAAGGCAGCAAAGCGCTGGCTGCCATCCGCCGGCAGGCCGGAGGCCTGGACCGCGTTGGCACCGGCACTGGGGGCCTCATTGCGGGCCAGGGTTTCCAGTTCTTCCTGCACCCGCAACGGGTTGCGGTTATAGAAGCCGACCTTGTCCTTCACGGTGACCACCACCTCTCCCTTGGTTACGCAGCCTGTGGGAACCGGGCCGGACGGCAGCACGCGGACGGTCTTGCCCACCGGTTCGATCGGCACCCAGGTGCAGGCAGTGGCACTGAGGGTCAGAACGGAAAGCAGCAGAAGGCGCATGGCGGGGAGGCTCGTGAAGGTCGTTGGGGCGATTCTGCCTGAACAGGCTGAATCGCGGGTGCACAGACACCGAGGAGCCGGGCAGAGCCCGGCTCTACGGGGTGACCTTTATTTCACCGGCTTGCCGTCGGCATCAATGATGGTCACCTCGCCCAGGTTCAGCGCGCGCACCGGGGCTTCGGTCTGCTTCAGGTCGCCCACCACCACCCAGGTCAGGGTCTTGGGATCCAGCGTGGCGGCCGCCTGCTGCACCTGGGCCGGGGTCATCGCTTCGATCTCGGCCTTGCGCTTGAACACGTAATCGTCCGGGCGCTGGTAGCGGACGATGCCGCTGATGGTGCCCATGACGGCACTGGCAGTCTCGTAGGCGCCCGGCAGGCTCAGGTTCTGGATGTTGCGGATGCGGGTGACCTCGGCCGGGGTGATCGTCTCGGCACCGGAGGCGAAGTCGGCAATCTCCTTCTGCATTTCCTTCATCGCCTCGGCGGTCTTGTCGATCTGCACCGGGGCCACGGCCATCCACGGGCGCTGGCCCAGGGTGCTGCTGGCCATGGTGCGGGCGCCGTAGGACCAGTGCTTCTCCTCGCGCAGGTTCATGTTCAGGCGCGAGGTGAAGTCGCCGCCCAGCACGCCGTTGGCAATGTCGAAGCGGGTGGCGCCCGCGTCGATGGTGGACGGCACCACCTGCCCAGCGAACAGGTTGGCCTGCACCGCGCCAGGCTGGTCGATCAGGTAGACGCGGGCCGTGGTCGGGCGCGCGACATCCACCGGCGGCTTGGCCTGAGGTGCCGGGGTGCTGCTCTTCCAGTCGCCGAACTGGCGCTCCAGCAGCGGCACGATCTCCTTCAGGGTGGTGTCACCGACCACGATCAGGGTGCCCTGCTCCGGGCGCAGCCAATCGCGGTGGAAGTCAACCAGGTCCGCACGGGTCAGCGACTGGATGTCGGCTTCGTTGCCGCTACCGGTGAACGGAATGGCGTACGGGTGGCCGGCCCCATACAGCAGGGTGGGCAGCACCCGCATGGCCGAGGCGTTCGGGTTGACCTTCTCCTGCTGGATGCCGGCGATCCAGGTGGCCTTGACCCGGTCGATCTCGGCCTGGTCAAAGCGCGGCTGGCGCAGCATGTCCGCGTACAGGGCCAACGACGGGGCCAGGTTTTCCTTCAGCGCCGACAGGTACACGCTGGCGCTGTCCAGCGAGGCGGACGCGCCCAGGCTGGCGCCCAGTGCGTCAGCCGCATCGGCAAACGGCAGCGCGCCCAGCTTGCCCGCGCCCTCGCCCATCAGGTCCATGGTGAAGTTGGCGGTGCCCGACTTGCGGCCCTGGTCGGCGGTGAAGCCCCCGGGGAATTCATAGCTGAACTGCACCACGGGGATGTCATGGCGCTCGGCCAGGATCACCTGGGTGCCGTTCTTCAGCGTTGCGCGGTGCAGCTGCGGGAACTTCAGTTCCGGGAAGCTCCGGGTCTGCGGCACGCCAGTGCTGCGGTCCACCCCGGTCGGGCTGGTGCTGAACTTCGGGTCCACGGGCGGCACGGTGAACGGCTTGGGCGTGGCCGACGGCAGTTCGGGCAGCGCCACGCGCGCGCCCGGTTCCACCACGAGGGTATGGTCGCCCACGCCCAGCCACTTGGCGCCGGCCGCGCGCACGTCGGCGGCGCTGGCGGCGTCGATGTTGGCCAGCGAACGGCGGAAGCAGCCCGGGTCGCCCTCGAACACGGCGCACTCGGCCAGCGCGTCGGCCTTGCCGCCGAACCCGCCGATGCGCTCGATGCCACGGATGAACCCGGCGCGGAACGCGGTCTTGCCGCGGCTCAGCTCATCGGCGGTGGGGCCGTCCTTGACCAGGCGGCGCACTTCCTCATCGATGATCGCTTCGACCTTGGCCGGGTCCACGCCCTGCTTGACCGTGGCCATGATCACGAAGTTGGAGCCCAGCTGCGAGGTGTAGGCACCGGCGCTGATGTTGTCCACCAGCTTGTCCTGATGCAGCAGGCGCTGGTCCAGGCGCGAGGACTTGGCCCCGCCCAATACCTGCGCGAACAGCTGCAGCTGGTCGATGTCGGTGGTGCCGGTCTGTGCGACGTTCCACACGCGGTAGATGCGCGCCTGCGGCACCTTGTCGGTCATGGTTTCGCGGGTGGATTTCCCGCGCTTGGCCACGTTGACCGCCGGCTGGGCCATGCTCGGGCCGGCCGGGATGTCGCCGAAGTAGCGGGCGACCTTTTCCCTGGCGGTGGCCACGTCGATATCGCCGGCCAGTACCAGCACCGCGTTGTTGGGGCCGTACCAGGTGCGGAACCAGTTCTTGACGTCGTCCAGCGAGGCCGCGTTGAGGTCATTCATCGACCCGATCACGCCGTGGTGGTACGGGTGGCCTTCGGGGTACATGGAGCGGGTGAGCTTGTCCCACACCTGCCCATAGGGCTGGTTCTCGCCCTGGCGCTTTTCGTTCTGCACCACGCCGCGCTGTTCGTCGAGCGCGGCCTGGTCGATCGCGCCGAGCAGGTGGCCCATGCGGTCCGATTCCATCCACAGCGCCATGTCCAGCGCGGTGGTGGGCACGTTCTCGAAGTAGTTGGTGCGGTCGGTGTTGGTGGTGCCGTTCTGGCCGGTCACGCCGACCTGCTTGAACGGTTCGAAGTATTCGCCGGCGTGGTTTTCGCTGCCCTGGAACATCAGGTGCTCGAACAGGTGCGCAAAGCCGGTGCGGCCGGCCGGTTCGTCCTTGCTGCCCACGTGGTACCAGATGTTCACCGCCACGATCGGCGCCTTGCGGTCGGTGTGCACTACCACGCGCAGGCCGTTGGGCAGGGTGAACTCTTCAAACGGAATGTCGACCTTGGCGACCTGCGCCGGCCTGGCCATCGCCGGCGCCGGGACGAAGCTGCCCAGGGCGGCGGAAAGCGCTACAGCCAGCAGCGCGGCACGCGGTCGAAGTTGGGCGGTCATTCCGTTTCCTTGGTCATGAAAGTGAAGGGGGATGCTAGCCCGGGACCACGGGTAAAGGCATCGGCCAACAGTCACTCCCTTTGTCAGGGAACTTTCCAGGCGCGTCGCTGACCGCTGCGGCGCCTTCTGCCGCCACCTGAACCCCTGTCCGGACAGTCGCGCAGCCCCTGATCGGACAGGTGTCCGGACAGCGGACACTCCGAGCACCGCATAAAACCCTTTCAAATCAACAACTAAAAGTTGGCACGGGGCCTGCTTATACCCACGTGCGGAAAGGACACGATCAAACCAAAGCTGACTGATCGCTGAACACAACACGGAATCTGAAAATTTCTCTTGCGCTCCCAGATTCGGTGTACTACCTTACTACCACACCACTGATCACCAACACTAAACAGGCCCCGTCATGAACACCAAGACCATCGCAATTGCCATCGCCCTCGCTGCCGGCTCCGCGTTTGTTTCGAACGTGCATGCCGCTTCCGCCATCACCACCCTGCCGACCGTGCAGGTCCGCCCCTCCGCCGACCAGCTGGCCCAGGCCGAGGTGGAACGCACCAGCAGCATTCCGACGCTGGCGCTGGTGGAAGTCCGCCCGACCGCCGGCCAGATCGCCGAATACCGTGCCGAACTGGCCAACAGCCAGCGCGTCACCACCCTGGCCGCCGTTGAAGTCCGCCCGACCGCCGAACAGCGCGAAGCCCTGGCTGCCGAGCAGAACGACCGCAGCACCGATTACATGGGTGCCCTGGCTTCCGCCGCCGGCACGATCGCCCGTGACGTGATCATCAACCTGCCGACCCTGCAGGTGCGCCCGTCGCCGAACGACCTGCAGGCCTTCGCGGTTGAAACCGCTTCGGTTCTGGTTCGTCCGTAACGGCAGGTATCGACCAACGGTCGATACCTGCCAGAGGGTCGCGGCGTAAACTGTACGAATGACCGCCACGCCTACGTTCCATGTTGTGTTGTTCCAGCCGGAAATTCCTCCGAATACCGGCAATGTGATCCGGCTCTGCGCCAACACCGGCGCGCGACTGCACCTGATCGAGCCGCTCGGTTTTGACCTGAGCGACAAGCAGCTCAAGCGCGCCGGCCTGGATTACCACGAGTACGCGCGGCTGCAGGTGCATCCGGACCTGGATACCGCCCTGCAGGCCATAGCCCCCAAGCGCCTGTTCGCCCTCAGTACCCGCGGCAGCGTGCGGTATGACACCCAGCAGTTTGAAGACGGAGATGCGTTCCTGTTCGGCCCGGAAACCCGCGGCCTGCCGCAGGACGTGCTCGACGCGTTGCCGCACGGCCGCCGCCTGCGCCTGCCCATGCAGCCGGACAACCGCAGCCTCAACCTCTCAAACACGGTTGCTGTGGTGATGTACGAAGCATGGCGGCAATCCGGTTTCGCGGGCGGGGCGTGAAGCATATCGACCGACGGTCGATACCTGCCGAACGCGTATCGACCAACGGTCGATACCTGCCGAACGCGTATCGACCAACGGTCGATACCTACCGAACGCGTATCGACCAACGGTCGATACCTGCGGGTAGCGCACGACCGTTGGTCGTGCGTCCGTCAGAACGCGTTGATGCCGGTCAGTTCGCGGCCGATCACCAGCTGGTGCACGGTCTCGGTCCCCTCGTAGGTGATCACCGATTCCAGGTTCAGCGCATGCCGGATCGCCACGTGCTCGGTGGTGATCCCAGCGCCGCCAAGCAGGTCGCGGCACTCGCGCGCGATGTCGATCGCCATGCGGCAGTTGTTCCATTTGGCCAGGCTGACCTGCTGCGGCTGCAGCTGGCCGGCATCCTTCAACCGCCCGAGCTGCAGTGACAGCAGCTGCGCGGTAGTGATGCGCCGGGCCATGTCGGCCAACTTGATCTGGGCGCTCTGGGTGGCGGCCACCGGGCGCCCGAACAGCACGCGTTCCTTGGTGTAGTTCAGCGCTTCGTCCAGGCAGGCCACGGCCGCGCCGATAGGGCCCCAGCTGATGCCGTAGCGGGCCTGGTTGAGGCAGCCCAGTGGGCCCTTCAGGCCCTGCACGTTGGGCAGCCGGTTACGCTCGGGCACGCGCACGTTGTCGAAGAACAGCGCGCCGGTGAGCGAGGCGCGCAGGCTCATCTTGTGCTTGATTTCCTGCGTGGTGAAGCCGGCCATGCCCTTTTCCAGCACGAAGCCCTGGATGCCGTCTTCGGTATGCGCCCAGACAATGGCGATATCGGCCACCGGGCCGCTGGTGATCCACATCTTGCTGCCGTTGATCACCCAATCGCCGCCGTCGCGCACCGCACGCGTCTTCATCGCGGCCGGGTCCGAACCGCCGTGGGCTTCGGTCAGGCCGAAGCAGCCGATCACCCGCCCGGCCGCCATGTCCGGCAGCCAACGCAGGCGCTGCTCTTCGCTGCCGTAGGCAAAGATCGGGTACATGCACAGTGAGCTCTGCACGGAAACGAAACTGCGCAGGCCCGAATCGCCCCGCTCCAGCTCCTGGCAGATCAGCCCGTAGCTGACCGCGTTGAGCCCGCCGCCGCCATAGGTTTCGGGCAGGCTGGAGCCGAGCAGGCCCAGCGACGCGATCTCCGGGATCAGTTCATCGGGGAAGCGGCCCTGGTCAAAGGCGTCACCGATGATCGGCAGCACGCGTTCGTCGGTGAAGCGCGCCACCGTGGCCTGCACAGCGCGTTCCTCTTCGGTTAGCAGCGAGCGGACATCGAACAGATCGTACGGATTGAGGGCCATGGCGGCGACGTCGCGGGCAGTAACAGGACCCCCATTGTGATGCCTGGCCCGGAACCGGCCAAGGCACGCCGCAGCACGCCCGTATGATGGCCGCCTACCACCGCACAGGTCATCGCACATGCAGATCCGCAGCGAGCATCCCGGCGACGCCGACGCCATCCATGCCCTCACCCGCAACGCGTTCGCCGATGCGCCGCACAGCAGCCACACCGAGCAGTACATCGTCGATGCGCTGCGCGATGCCGGTGCGTTGGCGGTGTCGCTGGTGGCGGTGGACGCCGAGGGCATCGTGGGGCATGTGGGGTTGTCGCCGGTGAAACTCAGTGACGGCAGCCAGGGCTGGTATGGGCTGGGGCCGATTTCGGTGGCGCCGGGGCGGCAGGGTGAAGGCGTGGGCAGTGCGTTGATGCAGGCCGCGATGGAGGCTCTGGACGCGCGGGGTGCCGCAGGCTGCGTGCTGCTGGGCGATCCAGGCTACTACGGCCGGTTCGGGTTCCAGGCCGTGCGGCAACTGCGGCTGGCCGGAGTGCCTGCGGCGTATTTCCAGGCGCGGTTGCTGCGCGGGGAGTGGCCGGATGCAGAGGTTGAATATCACGCAGCGTTTGGGGCCAGCGGCTGACGGCGGCGGGGCGTGGGCCGGACCGCGCGGTGTCAGCGGGCTGGTTTGATGCAATGCAGCATGCGGCAGCCCACGTCTTCGAGCTAGGCGGAAACCGCGCGTGCCGGTACCCTGATGTACTGATCCAGTAGTTGCGCAGTGACACGTCGCGCGATTCCCAGGCAACCGCCGCCGGCTCCGGCCGGGACGGCACTACCCACGAGTTACGCACCCCCATGAGCGAAGAAACCACTGCCCTGCCCCCGCGTGAAGCCATGGAATTCGACGTGGTGATCGTCGGCGCCGGCCCTGCCGGCCTGGCCACCGCGATCCGCCTGCGCCAGCGCGCCATTGAGGCCGGGCGCGAACTGTCGGTGTGCGTGCTGGAAAAGGGCTCCGAACCCGGCGCCCACATCCTGTCCGGCGCGATCATGGATACCCGCGCGCTGACCGAACTGTTTCCGGACTGGGCCGAGCGCGGCGCGCCGCTGAAGCAGAAGGTCACCCGCGACGAGTTCCTGTTCCTCAGCGCCGACGGCGCGCGCAGCACCCCGCATGCGCTGCTGCCGGAGTGCTTCCACAACGAAGGCAACTACATCATCAGCCTGGGCGAGGTCACCCGCTGGCTGGCGCAGCAGGCCGAAGCGCTGGAAGTGGCGATCTTCCCCGGCTTTGCCGCCGCCGAAGTGCTGTACGACGAGAACGGCGCGGTGATGGGCGTGGCCACCGGTGACATGGGCATCCGCAAGGATGGCTCGCACGGCCCCAACTTCGAACGTGGCATGGAACTGCATGCCAGGTACACGATCTTCGCCGAAGGCTCGCGCGGCCACCTCGGCCGCCAGTTGATCGCGCGCTTCCAGCTCGACGCCGGCAAGGACCCGCAGGCGTACGGGATCGGCATCAAGGAGCTGTGGCAGATCGACCCGGCCAAGCATGAGCCGGGCCTGGTGGTGCACACCGCCGGCTGGCCGCTGGACAGCGATACCTACGGTGGTTCGTTCCTGTACCACGCCGACGGCGGCAAGGTCGCAGTAGGCTTCGTGGTCGGGCTGGATTACCGCAACCCATGGATGAGCCCGTTCGAGGAATTCCAGCGCTTCAAGACCCACCCCTCGATCCGCAGGCACCTGGAAGGCGGCAAGCGCATCGCCTACGGCGCGCGCGCGATCACCGCCGGCGGCCTGCTGTCGCTGCCCAAGACGGTCTTCCCCGGCGGTGCGCTGGTCGGCTGCGAAGCCGGCTACCTCAACGCCAGCCGGATCAAGGGCAGCCACGCGGCGATCAAGACCGGCATGCTGGCTGCCGATGCCGCTTTCGATGCGCTGGCGGCCGATCGCCAGCGCGATGAGCTCAGTGCCTACCCGGCCGCGTTCGAAAGCAGCTGGCTGCACGATGAGCTGAAGCAGTCCAAGAACTTCAAGCAGTGGTTCAAGAAGGGCCGCAGCGTGGCCACGCTGATGACCGGGATCGAGCAGTGGCTGTTGCCCAAGCTGGGCATCCGCAACCCGCCGTGGACCCTGCGCCACAGCAAGGCCGACCACGAGTGCCTGGAACCGGCGTCGCAGCATACGAGAATCGTGTACCCCAAGCCGGACAACGTGCTCACCTTCGACCGGCTCAGCTCGGTGTTCCTGAGCAGCACCAACCACGAAGAAGACCAGCCTTCACACCTGACCCTGAAGGACGCGAGTGTGCCGGTGCGGGTCAACCTGGCCGAGTACGCCGGGCCGGAGGCGCGCTACTGCCCGGCCGGTGTATACGAATTCGTCGGCAGCGAAGGCCACGAGCAGCTGCAGATCAACGCGCAGAACTGCGTGCACTGCAAGACCTGCGACATCAAGGACCCCACCCAGAACATCGTGTGGGTGACTCCGCAGGGCGGCGGCGGGCCGAACTACCCCGCGATGTGATGTCGCTGCCGCGCGTTTTCCTGGTGATGGTGTGCGGCCTGCTGCTGGGCGCCTGCGAGCGTGCGCCGCAGACGCCGGAGCAGGCCCGGGAACGGGAGCGCCAGCGCGCGTTCGCGATCTGCGGCGGTTGCCACACAGTCAACGCCGGGGGCGTGCATCGCTTCGGCCCGAACCTGCACGGCGTGATTGGCCGCCGCGCAGGCAGCGTGGCCGGCTATCCCTACTCACCGGCGATGCAACGCGCCGACCTGGTGTGGACCGAGCAGACGCTGGATGCGTTCCTGCGCTCGCCGGCAGCGGTGGTGCCAGGGTCGAGGATGGTGAATGCGACGGCAGACCCGGAGCGCAGGCGGCTGGTCATCGAGTACCTGAAGGAACAGCCGTAGAGCCACGCCCTGCGTGCCCCTACGATTCGTCCAGGCTGAGCAGGTAAACCTGCAGCGCCTCTTCGAACGCGCGGATGTCGTCGGCGCTTGCCGCCAGCCCCTGTTCCGGAATCCGCTGCATCAACGCACGTGCCTGCGTTGCCAGTGATTCGGCACCCAGCGTGCCCAGCCCACCGACAATACGATGCAGCACCTCCACCGCGGTGTTGCTGTCACCCGCGTCGCGTGCTTCCCAGCCGCGCTGCAGGTCGTCCGCGGTGGCCTTGCGCATGCTGTCGATCAGCACCGTCGCCACATGTTCGGAACCGAAGCGGCGCACGATCGCCGCCCGCGTAGGCGCGGCAGCAGGCGCGGTTTCGACCCGCGGCGTGGCTTCGCGCGCGGCCTCGTCCGCCTCGTCCGAGGGCAGCCACCGGCGCAGTGCCTGGCGCAGCGTGGCCAGCGCCACCGGCTTGGCCAGCAGGTCGTCCATGCCGGCCTCACGGCAACGCTGCACGTCTTCGGCCAGCGCACTGGCGGTCAGCGCCAGCACGGGCATGCGCCGGCCGCTGCCGCGTTCGCGTTCACGGATGTGCCGGGTAAGGGTGTAACCGTCCATCACCGGCATGCGGCAATCGGTGATGACCAGATCGAAGCCGGTCGACGCCAGCAACCTCAGTGCGGCCTCGCCATCCACGGCCAGCTCATGCTGCAGGCCAAGCTGCTGCAGCCGCCAGCGCATCAAGGCCTGGTTGGTGGGATGGTCCTCCACTACCAGCACGCGGCGGCGCGCCTGGCCGGGCGGCAACGGGTCGACATCACCGCCCGGGCCCTGCTCGTCGCGCACGCTTTCCTCTCCAGGCACCAGCGGCAGACTCAACTGCACGTCCACGCGGGTTCCTTCGCCTGGCACGCTGTGCATCTCCAGTCGCCCGCGCATCAACCCCACCAGGCGTTGGCAGATGCTCAACCCCAACCCGGTGCCGCCGTAGTGTCGGGTAATGGCGACATCCGCCTGGGCGAACGGCTTGAACAGCCGCTCGCGCTGCTCGGGGGAAATGCCAATGCCGGTGTCGGTCACGGTCAGGCGCAACGCCTGCGCCATCTCATCATCGCGTTCCACGCTCAACGCGATGGTCACCGAGCCTTCGTTGGTGAACTTGATGGCATTGCTGAGC
The DNA here is from genome assembly GCF_052045085.1 of Stenotrophomonas sp. 22385. Taxonomy (NCBI): domain Bacteria; kingdom Pseudomonadati; phylum Pseudomonadota; class Gammaproteobacteria; order Lysobacterales; family Lysobacteraceae; genus Stenotrophomonas; species Stenotrophomonas sp. 22385. The sequence goes on along the minus strand of NZ_JBQEOG010000007.1, from coordinate 46,812 downwards.
AGGTTGAATACAATCTGGCGCAACCGCATGCCATCGACCAGATGCTGATGGGCAACCGCCGCGTCGACCTCCAGGCTGAGCGACAGGCCCTTGCTGGATGCCTGCGGGGACAACAGTTGCTGCACGTTGTCGAGCAGGCTGCGCAACATCACCGGCTGCGGCTCCAGCGGCAGCGCCCCGGCTTCAATGCGGGAGTAATCGAGGATGTCATCCAGGATCTGCCGCAGCATCTGCGCCGAATCTTCGATGACTGCGATGATGCGCCGCTGTTCGCCATCCAGGTCGGTGTGCGACAGCGCTTCGACCATGCCCAGAACGCCGCTCATCGGCGTGCGGATTTCATGGCTCATGGTCGCCAGGAAGTTGGACTTTGCCGCGGTGGCGCGCTCGGCGTCGGACTTGGCGGCCGCCAGTGCATCGGCCTGCGCCCGTGCTTCAGTCACATCCACCCAATAACCGCTCCACAGCACCACGCCGTGCTCGGCGGCATACGGCAATGCGCGGGTGCGCACCCAGCGCACCACGCCGTGGGGGCTGGTGCGGAACTCCATGTCCAATGCGGAGAAATCACGCGCGGCCTCGTTCAGCGCGCGGTTGACGGCGTCGCGGTCGCGCGGGTCGATCTGGTCCACCAGGCGCGTTTCATCGGCAACCACCTCGGCGGTGCTCACCCCGAACATCGACTGCAGGTCGCCGGTGATGTACGGGAACGTGACCCGGCCATCGCTGTCACGTCGCGCCTGGTAGACAATCGCCGGCAGGTTGTCCGTCACTTCCACCAGGCGCTGCTCCAGCCGGCGCCGCATGCCGACCTCACGGCGCAGCCGCCAGTAACCCCAGCCGTGCACGATGATGCCGGTGAGCAGCACCAGCGACAGCGGTACCGCCCAGCGCGCGACCGAGCGCCAGTCCAGCCCGGCGCGGTACTCGGCCAGCAACCAGTCTCCGCGGATGGCAGCGTGCTCGCGCGGGGTGAGGTTGGCCAGCACCCGGTCGAAGGTGGTGGCCAACGGCGCGTACTGGCGCTTGACCGCCAACGACAGCTGGTCGCTGAAACCCGCTGGCGCGGCCACGTGCAGCTTGGCCGGGTAAAGCTCGCGCACCACGCGGTCAACCATGGCCAGGTTGCCCACGTAGGCGTCGGCGTCGCCATTGGCCAATCGCGACAGCGCCTGCTCCACGCCGCGCGCCGGCACGATGCGCGCCTTGGGGGCGTACTGAAGGATGTAGCCCCGCAGGCGCTCGGGATCTGAAAGCAGGATGCTGCGCCCGTCCAGGTCGCCCAGGCCCAGCACCGAACGGCTGTTGTTCGGGGTGACGATCACGTTGGGCACGCTGATGAAGGGCTGGCTGAAGACCCAGTCATCGCCCAGGTAATGCGCGTCGTTGGGCATGCCCATCACCACATCGACATCGCCGCGGCGCATCTGCTCGCGCACTTCAAACCAGTCGTGCGCCGGCACGCGGTTCAACTGCGCGCCGACCATGCGCAGCTGGCGCAGGTAATCGCCCGCCACGCCACTGGGTTCGCCGGCCGCATCTATGAACGACAGCGGCGCGCCGGTCGGGGCATAGCCCATGCGCAATGGGGTAGCCAGGATGCGGCGTTCGGCCTCGCCCAGGATCAGCCGCGACTGCGCCGACCACTGCAGCGGCGGCAGCCATCGCTTGTACAGCGCCTCGCGCTGCGCGGCGGTCACGGTCGACAGCGCGCTGTCGAGCGCTTCGGCCAACGGCTGGCGCGCGTTGGGCACGCCGAAGTGAAGGCGTTCGGGCGGCAGGTCGCTGGGCCGCAGCAGGGCAATGCCGTCAATGCCCTGCTGACGGATCAACGTGCTGGCCACGTGCGCATTGCCGATGTACACATCGGCCTTGCCCTGCGCCACCATCGCCAGCGCGGCGCGCGTGTTGGGTGCGGTCACCTGGCGGGCGGCGGGGAAACGTGAGCGCACCTGGTGGCTGGTGAGGAATTCCTGCTCGGTGACCACGCGCAGCCCGGCCAGGTCCGGGTCGGTCGAGGTGCGGGTATCCCCGATCCGTCCCACCAGCGCCAGCGGCGCATCGGCATAGGAGCCGGTATAGACCATGCAGCGGGTCCGATCCGGGGTCAGGGTGATGTTCATCACCACGTCGACCTCGCCCCGACATGCCGCATCCAGCACGTCGGCCCAATCGCGATACACCCGCACCTTCACCCGTACGCCGAGCTGCCGGGTCAGCAACATCAAGTAGTCGTAGCCAAGCCCATCCGGGCGGCCGTTGTGCATGAATTCGAATGGTGGCCAGCCGCTGTCGTACAGCCCCAGTAAGATGGTAGGGTTCCGGTCGATCCATTCAGCCTGGCGCGGTGAGAGCGACGGTGCAGGCGCCGGCGTCGCGAAGGCGGTGGCGCCCAGCGCGATCACCAGGCCCAGCACGACCAGCCAGCGGACAACCGAGGTACGCATGCTGTCAGTTCTCCCAGGAGTGATCCGCCCACCGCGACGTGCCCCAAGGGGCCGCTGCCTTACCGGCCATACTATTCCATGAGCTTGCGCATAATCATCGCCGACGACCACCCAGTGGTCCGCATCGGCACCAGATCCGTGATCGAATCCAGCGGCGTTGGCCAGGTGGTGGCCGAAGCCAGCAGCGTGGACGAGCTTCTGGCCGCGTTGAAGGCCAACAAGTGCGATGTGCTGGTCACCGACTATTCAATGCCCGGCGGCGCGCAACCTGACGGTTTTGCCATGATCGGACAGGTCCGCCGTCACTATCCGGACCTGCCGGTGCTGATGCTCAGTGTTTCCAACAATCTGGCGATCCTGCGCATGGTGGTCTCCACTGGCGTGTTGGGGCTGGTCGACAAGACCTCCTCGATGGAGGAGCTGCCGGTGGCCATCCAGACCGTACATCGCGGCCAGCCATACGTGAGCCGTACGCTCAAGAATCTCATCGACCGCATCGGCACGCAGAGCCTGGGTGATGAACGCACGCGGGCGCTGTCGCCGCGCGAGGTGGAAGTACTGCGACTGCTCGCCAGTGGCCTGATCGTCAAGGAGATCGCCGCGAAGCTGCACAAGAGCGTGAGCACGATCAGCCGGCAGAAGGGCGATGCGATGCTCAAGCTCGGCCTGAAGAACGATGCGCAGCTGTTCGACTGGTTGCAGCAATGGCCGTTGTGACTTCGCGTGGCACGCCTCCGGGCTGCCACTGAACATTCAGTTTGCATGACGAATTCAGACCATCGCGTACAGGGCCTGGACAACGACGCCGTCGTTGCGGACTGGCCAGCGATCCTCAACCAGGAACTGGCGTGGCTGCGCGGCCAGTACAGCGCGCTCGACGAGGACAGCCACGTGTTGTGGCACAGCCCGCGCCCGTTTTCCGCCGCGGCGTTGTTGGCAGGCGGATCGCGACGCTGCTTTGTCAAACGCCACCATCGCAGCGTGCGCACGGCCGAGGGACTGGCCGAAGAGCATCGTTTCATCGCGCACCTGGCCGCTGCGGGACTGCCGGTGGTGCAGATGCTGCCCACGCGCGAAGGCGCAACCGCGATCGAACACGGCGACTGGACCTACGAACTGCACGCCGAAGGCGATGGCCACGACCTGTACCGCGACAGTCCTTCATGGACACCGTTGGGCGATGTGGCCCAGGCACGCACGGCGGGTGCGATGCTGGCCCGGCTGCACCTTGCGTCGGCGAGCTACCACGCGCCCCAGCGCAGCACCCACCTGCTGGTGGCGCGCGATGACCTGATCCGCGCCCACGATCCGCTGGCGCTGCTCGGCCAGCAGCTGACCGACCGACCGGCGCTGGCCAGCTACCTGGCGCGACAGCCCTGGGCACACGACCTGCAGCGCGCGGTGCTGCCCTGGCACGCGGCCGTGGTCGAGCAGCTGGCCGCCGAACCGGTGCTGTGGGGGCACAACGACTGGCATGTGTCCAACCTGCTCTGGCACGGCCACGGCCCCGCGGCGACGATCAGCACCGTCTTCGATTTCGGCCTGGCCTCGCCGACCAGCGCTCTGTTCGACCTGGCCACCGCAATCGAGCGCAATGCCATCGCGTGGCTGGATGCCCGCGGCGGGGGCCCGGTGCCGCATGCCGATATCGCGCTGGCGCTGCTGGCCGGCTACCGCCAGGTACGCCCGCTGGCGGCTGCCCAGGTGCACCTGCTGGCCGACCTGCTGCCGGTGGTACACCTGGACTTCGCCCTCTCGGAAGTGGAGTACTTCCAAGGGGTTACCGGCTCCCCGGCCAACGCCGACGTGGCATACCACACGTTCCTGCTGGGCCATGCCGACTGGTTCACCCGCCGCCCGGGCAGGGCCCTGCTGGATGCCCTGCACGCCGCTGCCTGAACCGCCGGGGTCGCAACGGGGGCCGATTGGTGTGAAAATGGCCACTGAAGCGGGGGTGCCTGGCGTTGCCAGGCTGAGAGAGTCCCTTGGAACCTGATCCGGTTTGCACCGGCGTAGGGAGCTTGAGCAGCGAGCGCACCCCCATTGCGGGCCGGTGCGCCTGCGCGCCGTCGCTTCGTCTCCTCTGGCTGATGACGAATCGAATGAACCGCTGCTACCGCCTCACGCTGTTGACCGCCGCCCTCTGCGCCGCCCTGCCGCTGTACGCCAGTGACGCCGACACCGCCGCGGGCAAGCGCTCCCCCACCGACCTGGCCGGCATCCGCGTACAGGCGCGCAAGCCCGCCACGCCGCTGGCACCGTCGAGCAGCTTCGGCAGCGCCGAATGGAAGAACACGCCGGCCTCGGTCAACGTACTCGACAGCGCCTTCCTGGACCGCCTGCAGGTGCGCACCCTGTCCGAGCTGGCCCGGCACGACGCCTCGCTGGGCGACAGCTACGCACCGGTGGGCTATTACCAGAACATCGCCATCCGCGGCTTCGCGCTGGACCCGGCCACCGGCTACCGCTTCAACGGGCTGTCCATCGCCGGCGAACAGCGGCTGGCGCTGGAGAACGTGCAGCAGGTGGAGATCCTCAAGGGTGAGGCCGGCCTGGCGGCTGGCGTGATGGCGCCGGGCGGGATCATCAACTACGTCGGCAAGCGGCCCGCCGAGGTGCGCAACGTTACCCTGGCCACCGATTCGGAAGGCTCGCGCTACGCGGCGGTGGATCTGGGCGGCTGGCTGACTCCGCGCTTCGGGCTGCGCTTCAACGCCGCCTGGGATGACACGTCGTCCTACATCGAGCATGCCGACGGCCGCCGCAATTTCTATTCGCTGGCCGCCGACTGGCTGATCGGCGAACACGGCAAGCTGGAGGTGGATGCCAACTACCAGACCAGCGCGCAGCGCTCGGCGTCCGGTTACCAGCTGCTGGGCGGCAGCGAACTGCCGCGCGGCGTGGACCGCAGCCGCATGCTGGGCCACCAGCCGTGGCAGCAGCCGGTGGGCATCGACAGCACCAACCTCACCGCGCTGCACACCTACGATTTCAGCCCTGCCTGGCAGTCACGCGTTTCGGTCGGCCACAGCCGTTCGGTGATCCAGGACAACGTGGCCTTCGCGTACGGCTGCTACTACGCTGCTGGCTGCGCCGATGGCAGCGTGCCGGGCAACTACTTCGCGCCCAACGGCGACTACGACATCTACGATTACCGCAGCCCCGACGACGTGCGCCGCAATGATGAGGCACGCGGCGAACTGCGCGGCCGCTTCAGCACCGGGGCGGTGGAACACGAGCTGTCGGTGGGCCTGAGCGCCTTCCACCGTACCGTGGACAAGCGCCAGAACGTCAACGAGTACGTGGGCACGGCCAACATCGGCGATGCGCAGGTGCCGGTGTTCGATCCCTCCCCGCTGCAGCCGGGCCCGTCGGCGCGGCGCCTGGACAGCTGGCAGCGCGCGGTGTTCGCGCTGGACCGCATGCACATCGGCGATGACTGGCAGTGGCTGGCCGGCGGCCGCTACGTGCGCCTGGATGAGCGCGCATACGACAAGCGCGGTACCCCGGAACGGCACAGCCGCCTGTCGCAGTTCCTTCCGCAGACCGCACTGGTGTGGCAGGCGACCGAACAGCTGAATGTCTACGCCAGTTACGTGGAAGGCCTGTCGCTGGGCCAGGAAGCGCCGTTCTGGACGTCCAACGGCAGCACCTTCCTGCCGGCCCTGCAGTCGCGCCAGCGCGAGCTGGGCGTCAAGTACGCTGCCACCGACGGCCTGATGCTGGGCGCGGCAGTGTTCCGCACCACCCAGCCCTTCCAGTACGCCAAGCCGGACGCCAGCGATGCCGGCTTCACCTTCGTGCAGGAAGGCACCCAGGCCCACACCGGACTGGAGCTGACCGCCAATGGCCAGGTCACCGAACGGCTGGGCCTGACGGCCAGCGCCAGCGTGCTGCAGGCACGTGCGCGCGATTCCGGCACCGCGTTCCATGACGGCCAGCAGCTGGTCAACGTGCCCAAGGTGCGCGCGGCCGTGCACGCGGACTACGCCCTGCCGTTCGCGCCCGGGCTGGCGGTAAGTGGTGGCTGGCGCTATGCCTCGTCCAATGCGGCGACGGTGGATGGCAGCGTCAAGGCGCCTTCGTATTCGGTGTTCGATGCCGGCCTGCGCTTCCAGCACGCGCTGCGCGCGCATCCGGTGACCTGGACGCTGTCGGTGGACAATGTGTTCGACCGCTTCTACTGGCGTGATACCGGCAGCAGCTACGGCGACTACTACCTGTTCGCCGGTGCGCCGCGCCAGGCGCGGCTGTCGGTCACCTTCGGCCTGTGAGCGCGCTCATGCTCGAGTGGAGCGCTGTCGCCGCCAGCCTGCTCGGCGTGTGGCTGATGGCCCAGCGCCGCGTGCTGGCGTGGCCGGTGGGGCTGCTGGCCGTCGCCCTGTACGCGGTGGTGTTCATCGAAGCGCGGCTGTATTCGGACACCCTGCTGCAGGTCGCCTTTGGTGGTTTCCTGCTGTATGGCTGGCTGAGCTGGCACCGGCACGCCGAACAGGATGGCGCGATCGTGATCGTGCCGCTGCCGCGCCGGCAGCTGCTGCGCGACCTGGCCGTGGGCATCGTGTCCGGCATCGCATTGGGCGCGGCCATGCACACCTGGACCGACGCGGCGCTGCCGTGGCTGGATGCCATGCTGGCCGCGCTCAGCCTGGTGGCGCAGTGGTGGCAGGCACGCCGCCACGTGGCCACCTGGTGGCTGTGGATCGTGGTGGACGTGGTCTATGTGGGCATGTACCTGGCCAAGTCACTGGACATCACCGCCGGGCTGTACCTGGTGTTCGTCGGCCTGGCGGTGATGGGCCTGCGCGCCTGGTCGGCGGCGGGCCATGCCGGGGCCGCACTGAAACCGCGCTAGGCGTGCGCGCCGGCACGAAAGCCGGCGCTTGCCATGTCAGTCGAGCAGGAAGCGCATCGCCGCGGTGCCCAGTGCCGGGTCGGTGCTGCCCGGCCGGCCATCTTCGATGCGCCCGGCCAGGCGCTGCATCACGCCGGACTGCTGGATCTCCAGGTCGTACCAGCCCGCCGTGGGAGCAGCGTTCCAGCGGATCTGCATGGCCTGCCCCGGCGCCAGCTGCAGCTCACGTTCGGGCATGCGGCCCGCGTAGACGGCGGCGCGTACGGTGACCGCGCGCCCCGTAGCCACGGTGTTGTGAAGCTGAAGCAACAGCTGCTCATCCTCCCTGCTGACTGACGCCCGCACCGGTACCCCGGCGTTCGCCTCGCCACGGAACTGCCGGTGGAAGCCGTTCGGGCCCAGCAGCCACAGGTCGTAGCCTTCCCCTGTGTGTATCGGCCAGTGATCCCGCAGCTGCGCACCGGGCGCTACGGTGTAGCGGCGCGGAATCGCCTCCAGGCGCAACCGGTCGTAGACATGCAGTACCGCAGCGGCACCTTCACAACCCAGGGTCAGCTGCACGTGGGTGTTGCCTGCATCCAGCGCGATCTCTGCCTGCGGACGGTACGGCAACGGGCGCGCCGGGCGCACACCCGGTTCCTGCTTCGCCGGTTCAAGGTCTGCCGGCAGCGCCGGCACCGTGCGCCCGGGAAGGGCCGCCGCCCGCGCAGCGACGGCAGCGGTCGCCGGCAGCGACGCAATGAAGGGCCGCGTATCGGAGGCAGTGAAATCGAAGGCACCGGTCAAGTCGCCGCACACCGCGCGGCGCCACGGCGACAGTTCGGGTGCAGCCACGCCGAAGCGGCGCTCGATCAGGCGGATCACCGAGGTGTGGTCGTACACCTGCGAATCGACCCAGCCGCCACGGCTCCACGGCGAAATGACGTAGAGCGGCACGCGTGGGCCCAGCCCGTAGGGGCGGCCACGCAGGTCGTGCGGGTTGGCCTTTTCGTTGCCCGGCGACGGCTGCAGGTGGTACTCGCCATCGGTGGGCACTGCGGAAGCACCTGCCCAACCCGTCGCCGCGGCGGGGTCACGCGACGGCGGTGCAGGTGGCGGCATGTGGTCGAAGAAGCCATCGTTCTCGTCGAACATCAGCAGCAGCGCGGTGCGGCTCCAGACGTCCGGGTCCGCGGTGAGCGCATCCAGCACGCGCGCGGTATAGGCCGCGCCCTGCGCGGGGCTGGACGGTCCGGGATGTTCACTGCCGGCGGCATCGGCAATGATGAAACTCACCTCCGGCAGCTGACCTTTCAGCACGTCCTCGCGCAGCTGCGCCAGGCCACGGGTGCCGACCCCGCGCTCGCGCAGCGCTGCGTCATGCCCGGGCGCGCCGCGCCAGGCCTGGCGGAATGGCTCGAAGCCGGCCAGCGGGTTGTCGGTGAAGTTGTCGGCCATGTCCTGGTAGATCCGCCAGTCGATACCCGACCGTTGCAGGCGCTCGACGTAGGTGGTCCAGGTGTAGGAATCGGGGTGGCCGCCCAGTTCCGGGAAGTTGTCGTGCGAGTTGGCTACGGCCGGGCCGCCGCCGCGTCCATGTGGATCGTTGTGGCCGGTCCAGAGGAACAGCCTGTTTGGATTGGTGCCGGCCTGCATCGCGCAGTGGTAGGCATCGCATACGGTGAAGGCTTCGGCCAACGCGAACTGGAACGGCAAGTCAGCACGACGGTAGTAGCCCATCGCATGGTCCTGCTTGGCCGCTGGCCAGTGGGCCATGCGCCCGTGGTCCCACGCGCGCTGCGCATCGGGCCAGGTGTGCGGGGTGCCTTCCACCCGCATATGGCCGAAGTGTGCGGCGGTATCCAGCGGGAACGGGGCGATGCCGTGGGTACCGGCCGCGTTCGGCTGCAGCCACACGTTGCGGCGTGGCTGTCCCGCGGCGAGCGGGGCCGCCGGCACCACGAAGCGGTCGCCGAAGCCGCGCACGCCCGGCAGCGTGCCGAAGTAGTGGTCGAAGGAGCGGTTCTCCTGCATGAACACCACGATGTGCTGCACATCCTCGAGGCTGCGGCTGCGTGCATGCGGCGCGATCGCCGCCGCACGCGTGATGCTGGGCATCAGCGCGCCGATGCCTGCGGCCAGCCCGGCCTGCAGCAGCCGTCGCCGGCTGCTGTCGGGCAAGGGCGGGCGCGCCGGGCTCACAGGTCGACCCGGACCGAGAAGCCTACGGTGCGCGGCGCGCCGATAAAGGCCGAGTCGCTGCCGTCCACGCCGGCCAGGTAGCGGCGGTCGGTGAGGTTGCTTACCACGAGGTTTGCGCCCACGCCCTTCAGCTTCGGCGAAAGGCTCTGCAGGTCGAAGCCGATGTTGGCGTTGAACACCGTGGCCGATGGCAGGCGATTGTCGTTGGCCGCATCCAGGTAGCGCTCGCCCAGGTAACGCCCCGACAGGCCGACGTTCCAGCTGTCGCCCTGCCAGTCGGCCGACACCACCAGCACATGCTTGGGCTGTCCGATCACCTGTGCACCATCGACGATGCCCAGTTCTGTGTCGCGCGCCACGTTGCCGCTGCCCAGGTACCTGGAGCGGTTGTAGGTGTAGGCAGCGTTGATGCGCCAGCCGTTGTCCCAGCCGTAACCGAGCGCGGCTTCCAGGCCGCTGCTTTCCACGCCACCAAAGTTCTCGTAGACGCCATCGGTCTCGTCCAGGTAATCGATGCCGTCAGCCAGCCGCGCGGGCAGGTAGACGATGCGGTTGTCGAACTTGATGTTGTACAGGGTCAGCGAGCCGGTCAAGGGCCAGCGGCTCACGCGCAGGCCGAGCTCGATGTTGTCGGCGGTTTCCGGTTCCACCCGGGAGAAGCGCTGCGCATCGGTTTCGCCGAGTACACCGGAGGGGATGGCGGCAAAGTTCTGCGAGAAACCGCCGAACAGTTCCAGCCCGTCCACCGGCAGGGTCCAGGTGCCGCCGGCGGAGATCAGCGGGTCGGACTTCGAATCCGAGCGCACGTTCTCGGCGCTGCCGATCACGCGGTTGCGCTTCTGGTCAACGAAGAACTGCTTGACGCCCACGCGTGCGCTGAACGGCCCGAAGCGCGCCACGTTCTCCACGTAGTACATCTGCTCATCGGTCTTGTAGCGGTCTTCGAACTGCACCCAGTACGGCTGGTGGTCGAAGCTGATGTCGGTGCCCACGTTGAGCAGGCGGTGCCAGTCGCGGCGCACGCTGCGGTCGAACTGTTCCAGCCACACACCGGCGCGCACGGTGTTGTCGACCGTGCCCAGGGTCTGCTTCCATTCCACGTCGGCGGTGAAGCCGGCGCGGTCGTTGTCATAGTGCGAATGGCGGTAGGACTGAACGCCCTGTACGCCCGCTGCGTAACAGTTGGGGTCGTACTCGGCGCTGAACCCGGCGCGCGGCACGCAGCCGGCCCGCATCTGCGCGGCGCTGCCGTCGGGATTGACGAAGTAGAACTGGCCCTGCGCGCTGCCGCCGTATACGGTGCTGCCGCCCAGGTATTCGGATTCCGGCGCGCCCGCGCCGTCGTTGCGCGCCTGCACAAGGTACGGCGGCAGCCAGTCGCCGCGGCCTTCCATCTTGTGCGCGTAGCCGGTGAGCGAAAGCTTGAAGCCATTGCCGCTGTCGAATGCGCCGCGCAGGTAGCCGAAGGTGTTCTCGCGCAGCGCGCGCGAGCCGGAACGGAAGTTCTGGTCCAGGTACGGAATGCCGGTGAGCGTGCCGGTGAGGCCATCACGGTCCGGGTTGGTCGCGAACGCTTCCGGGGTGACGCTGGTGTACTCGGGTTCGTCGGCATCGTTGTACGAGGCGTAGCCGCTCAGCGTCCAGCGGTCGAGCTCGGTGATGAATTTTGCGGCAAGGTGATCGTTGCTGACGTGGCCGCTGCCGTCAATCCAGTCATTGACCCGGGCCGACGAAGCGCTGATCCACGTGCGGGTGTTGCCGCCCAGCACGCCGGTGTCATAGCGCACGTAGTATTTGCGCGCGTCATTGTCACCGCCACCGGCGACCATGCGCAGGCGCGCGTCCTGCAGCGGGTCGCTGGTGAGGAAGTTCAGCGTGCCGCCGAGCGCTTCGTTGGAGCGCGAGGAGATGTCCGCCGTGCCTTGGCTGACCTCGATGGTCTCCAGGTCGAGCGTATCGATGTAACGGTTGGCCAGCGAGCCGCCGCCATAGCCGGAGCCGCCGTTGGGCAGGCCATCGATGGTGGTGCCGATCTGCTGGGTGTCGCGGTTGGTCACGAAGCCGCGCATGCTGATCTGGGTGCCCCAGACCGAGGAGCCGGTGGCATCGGCTTCGCTGACCACCACGCCGGGCAGTTCGTTCAGCGCGTTGTTGACGCTGCCCAGGATCTGCTGGCGCTGCAGGGTTTCCTGGCTGACAGTGGTCTTGGCGAAGCTGGTGGCCTGGCCGATGACCTGTACCTGGTCCAGCGTGCGCGCGTCATCAGCGGGTGCCGGTTCGGCAGCGGTGGCCTGCACGGAAGCAGAAAGCAACAGGGCGAGCAGCGATACGCGGGGATAACGGCCAGCAGTGGGCATCGGTCATGGGCGCGGCAGTGGGGTCGGCCGGCAGTATTGGCAGCTGCGGTTACGTGCCCATGACATGCGCGCGACGGCCGCCCCGCCGCGCGCATGTGTCATTCCCTCAATGCGCGCCGTGCGTGGAGCGGTGGCGGAACCTTCGCGACAGCCATTCGCCGAGGTCGTCCATGACGGTAAACGCGGCCGGGATCACGATCAGGCTGAGCAGTGTGGAGGTGATCAGGCCGCCGATCACGGCGATCGCCATCGGTGCGCGGAAGCTGGAATCACCGGCAAAGCCCAGGGCGATCGGCATCATGCCTGCGCCCATCGCCAGGGTGGTCATGATGATCGGCTGCGCACGCTTGCGGCAGGCGTCAATCAACGCATCGTGCTGGCTCATGCCCTGCTCGTCTTCGGCCATCACCGCGTAATCCACCAGCAGGATGGAATTCTTGGTGGCGATGCCGATCAGCATCAGCAATCCGATCAACGCTGGCAGTGACAGCATGTTCTGGGTGATCAGCAGCGCACCGAACGCACCGCCGGCGCACAACGGCACCGCCGCCAGGATGGTGACCGGCATCAGCGCGTGGTTGAACAGCAGCAACAGCACCATGTAGATGCAGACCAGGCCGGCGGCCATCGCCAGCATGAAGCCGATGAACAGTTCCACGAACACTTCGGCATCGCCGGTGTTGAGGAAGGTCACGCCTGGCGGCAGCTGCTTCACGCTGGGCAGTGCCTGCACTTCGGTCATTACATCGCCCAGCGGGCGACCGTTGAGCTCGGCGGTGAGGGTCACGTTGCGCTGGCGCTGGTAGCGCGAGATCTGCGACGGGCCGCTGCCTTGGCGGATCTCGGCAACGGCGGCCAGTGGTACCGGGCCGTCGCGACCGGGCACGCGCAGCTGCCCGATCAGCGCCGGGTTGGCCAGCGTGGCTTCGGCGAACCCGACGCGGATCGGCACCTGGCGGTCCGGCAGGTTGAGCTTGGCAAGCCGCTGCTCGTAGTCGCCGGCGGTGGCGATGCGCGCCGCCTCGGCGATGTCCTGGGTGGCCACGCCGAGGTCTGCAGCGCGCGCAGCGTTGGGTACGATCTGCAGTTCCGGGCGCAGCAGCGAGGCAGTGGAGGTCACGCTGCCCAGGCCCTGGATGCCGCGCAGGTCGCGTTCCAGTGCGGTAGAGGCCTCCTGCAGGCGCTGCGGGTCGTCGCCGGACAGCACCAGCTGCAGCAGGTTTCCCGGTTCGGAGCTGACGTAGCTGACGCGCACACCGGGCAGGTTGGCCAGGCGTTGGCGGGCATCACGCTCCAGCGCGCGCTGGTCGCGGTCGCGGTCGTCGGCCACGCCCCAATCCAGCACCAGCGTGGCCTTGCGCGCTTCGCCCACGCCGGTGGTGCTGGGATCGCCCAGGTCCAGCACCGCGCCCACGGCGGTATAGACCTGCTTCAGTTCGGGCATGTCCTGGAGCAGCGCGCGGGCGCGTTCGGTCACCGCCACTGTTTCCTGCAGGCGTGTACCAGGCGGCAGTTCCAGGTTGAGGTTGCTGCGGCCCAGGTCGGACTGCGGAATGAACGTGGCCGGGATGAACGGCACCAGCGCCAGTGAGGCCACGAACAGGCCGGTGGCGATCCACAGCGTGCGGCCGCGGTAGCGCAACGCGGCGTCTACCCAGCCCAGATACCAGGTCATCAGCTTCGATTCGGGCTTCTCTTCGCCGTGCGGCTTGAGCAGGTAGGCGGCCATCATCGGGGTCAGCAGGCGCGCCACCAGCAGCGAGAACAGCACCGCCGTAGCGGCGGTCCAACCGAATTCGCGGAAGAACTTGCCCGCGATGCCCGGCATGAACGCCACCGGCACGAACACCGCCGCCAGGGTCAGCGAGGTGGCGATCACCGCGTTGCCGATCTCACCGGCCGCTTCGCGCGCTGCTTCCAGTGGCGGCTTGCCCATGCGCAGGTGGCGCACGATGTTTTCGATCTCCACGATCGCATCGTCGACCAGGATGCCGACCACCACCGACAGTGCCAGCAGCGTGATGATGTTGAGCGTGAAGCCGAAGAAGTACATCACCGCGAAAGTGGGAATGATCGACAGCGGCAATGCCAGTGCCGATACCCAGGTAGCACGCCAGTCGCGCAGGAACAGCCACACCACCAACAGCGCCAGCAGCGCGCCCTCCCAGAGCATCGTCATGGACGAGTCGTAGGAGCGGTGGGTTTCGTCGATGGCGGTGGTGACCAGGCGGAAGTCGATGCCCGGGTGGCTGGCCTTGAGCTGGTCCAGCGCGGTATGCACACCGGCCTCGACCTTCACTTCGCTGGAGCCGCGTGTGCGCGACATCGAGAACGCCACTACCGGCTTGCCGTCCAGCAAGGCGGCTTCGGTCGGGTCGGCGGCAGCGTCGGTGACGTTGGCGAGGGTGGAAAGGCGCACGGCGCGGCCATCCGGCAACGCGATGGAGTAATCACGCAAGGCCTGCGCATCGCCGACGGTGCCCAGTGTGCGAATGGTCTGCTGCGCGCCTTCGATCTCGGCCTTGCCGCCGGCGCGTTCGACCTGGATGCGGGCCAGTTGCTGGGACACATCACCGGCGGTGATGCCCATCGCGATCAACGCGTTGGGGTCGAGGTCCACGCGCACCTGGCGCTGCACGCCGCCCACGCGGGTCACCCGGGCCACGCCCGGCACGCCGTACATCGCGCGCGACACATCGCGGTCGACGAACCAGCTGGCCTCATCGGGCGTCATGTGCGGGGCGACCAGCGCATAGGTCATGAGCGAACCGCCGATGTCGACCTTGGAGATCACCGGTTCCTGGATGTCCTGCGGCAGGTCGGTGCGGATGCGGGTGACCGCATCGCGGGTGTCATCCAACGCAGTGGCCAGGTCGGCCTCGAGCTGGAACTCGATGGTGGTGGTGCTGACGCCTTCACTGACCGTGGATATCACGCGCTTGACGTTGTTGACCGTGGCCACCGAGTCCTCGACCTTGCGCGTGACCTCGGCTTCCAGCTGGCTGGGCGAAGCGCCCGGCTGGGTCACGGTCACGGTGGTCATCGGGAACGCGATGTCGGGGAAGCGTGCCACGGGCAGCTGGTAGAAGCCCCACAGGCCGGCCACGCACAACACGAAGAAGATCAGCAGCGCGGGCAACGGGCGCTTGATCGCCCAGGCGGAAAAGTTCATTTGGCGTTCGCCTTGGCATCGGCCACCACGCGCACCCGGTCGCCTTCACCGAGGAACCCGGCGCCGTCGACCACCACGCGGTCGCCCACCTTCAGCCCTTCCAGGATCGCGGTGCGGCCCTGCACGGCCTGGCCGGTGCGCACCCGCAGGCGCGCGGCCTGCTGCTTGTCATTCACCGTGAACACGTAGCTGTGGCCGTCGCGCTGCACGATGGCGGCGGTAGGAATGGTCAGCGCCTGGCCTTCGCCGGTGACGATGCGCCCTTCCACGTACACCCCCGGCTTGAGCGTGCCCGGTTCGGGCAGGTCGGCGAAAATCGTACCGGTGCGGGTCTGTGCGTCCACGCCCGGGGTGACCGCACGGATGCGGCCGCTGACCACGGCGTCGGCGTAGGGCAGCTCCACGGTATTGCCCACGGCCACGCCGGTCAGCTGGTCTTCGGGCAGTTCCGCGCGCCATTCCAGGCGGCCGTCGCGAATCAAGCGGAGCAGTTCGGTACCGGCCGAAACCACCTGGCCCGGCTGGACCAGGCGCTTGGAGATCAGGCCATCGGCCGGCGCGCGCAGGTCGGCGAAGTCACGGCGCAGCTTGGCCGCATCGCGCGCGGCGCGGGCGGTGGCGGTCTGCGCTTCGGCGTTGATGCGCGAGGCGCGCAGCTCGTCCAGGCTGCTTTCGCTGATCAGCCGCTGGGCGGCCAGCTTGGCGCTGCGCTCGTAGTTCAGGCGCGCCAGTTCCTGCGAGGCCTGCGCCTGCTTCAGCGAGGCATCGGCCTGCGCCAGTTCGCTGTCCAGGGTGCGGTGGTCCAGCTGCAGCAGCACCTGGCCCTGCTTGACCCACTGGCCCACGTCCACCGGCAGTGCCGTCACGCGCTGGCCGCTGATTTCAACGCCCAACTGCATTTCCTCGTACGCGGTGACCGGGCCGGACACCAGCACGGTGCGCGCCATGGGTTGCTGCTCCGCGCTGGCCAGCGATACCGGCAACGCCGAGGACGCGGCGGCATCGGCGGCAGCCTTGTCGTCTTTGTCACCGCAGGCGGCCAGCAGTGTGGCCATCAGCAGCAGGGAAGTGCAGCGGAAAAATGAGGGGCGCATCAGTGAGCTTCCGTGTCGGAACTACGGTAACAGGGGAAAGGGAAATCAGGGCACGCGGGCCAGGCGCAGTTCGATGCCGTCCAGCATCAGGCCGAGGCCCTGTTCGAAGCGCGTGTCGAAATCGACCTCGCTCCACACCTCGCGGGCATCCCAGCAATGGGGGAAACGCGCTTCGGCCAGCGCCATGAACGCCTCACCCAGCGCCTCCATGCTGCCGTCGCCGGGCCAGGACTGTTCTTCGATGACGAAGCCCATCGCGTAATACACCAGGTCCATCGATGCGGTGGCCGCAAAGCGCACCGGCGCCCCGGCACCGACCAGCGCGGCGATGCTGGCCTCGCCCACCCGCAGCACGTTCTCGGTGGCCAGGAAGGTGCCGGCGTAGACCCGCGCGCCGTCGCGGCGGGCCTTGAAGGCAACCCGGAACTCACGGGCGATCTGCAGCAGGGTCTGCCGCCACGGCTGGCCCTCCGGGATGTGGCGGGCCACGTCCACGATCATGGCGTCGGCCATGGCATCGACCAGCGCCTGCTTGCTCTTGAAGTGCCAGTAAAGCGACGGCGCGCGGATGCCCAGCGTGCAGGCCACCTTGCGCAGGGTCACGCCCTCCATGCCAGCCTCGTCGAGGATCTTGAAGGCGGCACCGACGATGTTGTCCCGGGCGATGGGCTGACGCACTGGGGGCTTCTACCTAACGTTGTTAGGGAGCGAATCTAACAGTGTTAGGTTTGCGGCCGCAAGCACTGCTGCCTCGGCCGGCGGGGGCCGCTTGCGTTGTGCGTCGCCACGATGCACGGTGCATTCCTTACCGGGACCCTGGCCATGACACTGCGCATCCTGACCATCGATGACCATCCCCTGATCCGCCAGGGCATCGCATCCATGCTGGAGGTGGAACCCGGCCTTGAGCTGGTCGGCGAGGCTGCCGACGCACTGGATGGCATCGGGCAGTACCGACGGCTGCTGCCGGACATCGCGCTGGTCGACCTGCAGATGCCCGGTGTGAACGGCATCGAGCTGACTCGACGCCTGCGCGCGGAGTTTCCCCAGGCATGCGTGGTCATCCTCACCACCTACCGGGGCGATGCCAACGCACGCGACGCGCTCGCGGCCGGTGCCAGCGGTTATCTGCTCAAAAGCTCGCTGCGCCGTGAGCTGGTCGATGCGCTGCATCGGGTCGCGCAAGGCAAGCGCTGCCTGTCGGCGGAGATCTCCGAAGAGATCGCCCAGCACATCGGCGAGGAACCCCTTACTGCACGCGAGCAGTCCATCCTTGCCGCCCTCGCGCAGGGATGGGAGAACAAACGCATTGCCAATGACCTGGGCATTTCGTCGGAAACGGTGAAATCGCACCTCGCACGCATTTTCGAGAAGATCGGCGCCCGCACGCGCACCGAGGCGATCCATATCGCCCTGCGTCGCGGACTGGTGCGACTGGACGACTAGCGCTTCATCATCGGCAGCGGACGCAGCGGATGGCGCAGTCCATGCCGCAGCGAGAACTGCACCAGGCGCAGGTGAAAGCCCAGGCGCGGGAACCGCTGCACCACCCGGGCGAAGTCATCCGGATGCAGGTCGAAGCGCAGCAGCCCCAGCGACACATCGATCCAGTCGGCGCGGCGGAACGCCTCGATGCGGCGGTCCTGGTCCGGCGGTACGTGCGAGATCCGGTGGTGCTCGCTGATCATCGCCACCACCACCGGCACCAGTTCCGGCCGGTCCTGTTCGAGCAGGTACTGCCGGGCCAGCGCTTCGGAAGGCGCCAGGTAATCGAACGTTCCTGCGGTCCAGATGCCCAGGTCATGGAATGCCACGGCCACCGACAGGACGTACAGATCGTGCACCGTGCCCGGCAGCATGCACCAGTGGAAATTGGCCACGCGGTAGGTGTGGTTGCGGTAAGGATGATAGTCCCGGCCCAGCACCTCTGCGTGGCGCTCCAGGATCTCGTCCAGCACCGCCAGGTGATCGAGCATGGCGTTCTCCCGATGCACGGCGAGGACGTCGTGCTGCCGGCAAGGGTAGCGGCGGCGCGGGCCGGTGGCCGCCGCCGGCCGGGGTATCCGTAAATCCCCCATGTGGGGGCGACGGCGCCGCAGCCCCCGGATGGGGGAGCACCCGCGCGCCCGAACGACCGATGCCCCGTCCCTCGCGTGCGTGGGAGGCTGCGCACGTCCCTTCTGCCGAGGCTGCCATGAGCTACTTCACCACCTCCGACGGTACCTCCCTCTACTACAAGGACTGGGGCAGCGGCCCCGTGGTGTCCTTCAGCCATGGCTGGCCGCTCAATGCCGATGCCTGGGAAGCGCAGATGTTCTTCCTGGCCGGCCACGGCTACCGCTGCATCGCCCACGACCGGCGCGGGCACGGGCGTTCCAGCCAGCCATGGAACGGCAACGACATGGATACCTACGCCGACGATCTCGCCCAGCTGTTTGAACACCTTGGCGTAACCGACGTGACACTGGTCGGCCATTCCACCGGCGGCGGCGAAGTGGCGCGCTACATCGGCCGGCATGGCACCGGCCGCGTGGCCAAGGCGGTGCTGATGGGCGCGGTGCCGCCGATCATGCTCAAGACCGCCGACAATCCCGACGGCCTGCCCATCGAGGTGTTCGATGGTTTCCGCAGCGCCTACCTCGCCGACCGCGCGCAGTTCTTCCTGGATGTGGCGACGGGTCCGTTCTTCGGTTTCAATCGCCCGGGCGCGAAGGTCTCCGAAGGCTTGATCCGTTCAACGCCTACGACTGCATCAAGGCGTTCTCGGAAACCGACTTCACCGCCGACCTGGCGAAGTTCGATGTTCCCACCCTGATCATCCATGGCGATGACGACCAGATCGTACCGATCAAGGCCGCAGCGCTGCGCTCGGCGACGCTGATCAAAGGCGCGCAGCTGAAGATCTATCCCGGCGGTGGCCACAGCCTCGGCGACACCGCCAAGGAACAGCTCAACCAGGACCTGCTCGCCTTCCTGCAGAGCTGAGCGCACGTACGTTCGTCCCTCCCCCTGTCTTCGAGGACCTGCCCATGAACAGCGTACCCCCTGCCGCCGCCCTGCATGCCGTGCCCGCCGACGGGCGTGGCACGGGTCCATCGCGCAGCGAAGAGTTGATCAGTGGTGGCGAGCGCGAGCTGTTCATCCGCAGCTGGCGCCCCAGTGGACCGGCGCGTGCAGTGCTGGCGATCGTGCCCGGCTTCAACTCGCACAGCGGTCACTACCAGTGGGCCGCCGCGCAGTTCACCGCGATGGGTCTTGCGGTGTATGCGGTGGACCTGCGCGGGCGCGGAAAATCCAGTGGGGAGCGCTTCCATGTGGAGCACTTCGACGATTACCTCGCCGATGTGCAGTCGCTGCTGGACGTGGCGCGTGCGCGCGAGCCCGGCTTGCCGGTGTTCCTGCTCGGGCACAGCGCCGGTGCTGGCGCTGGTGCGCTGGCTCAGTGGCCCGTTCCCGAAGCTGCGCGTGCTCAAGCTGCCCAACAAGGAATTCTCACGGTTGCCCGAGGTGGTGGCCGCGTTGAATGCCGATCCGCTCATCGCCAACGAGAAGCAGACCGCGCTGACCGTGGCGCAGATGCTGGTGGGTATCGACCGGCTGCGCCGCGGCTTCCCCACGCTGCGCCTGCCGGTGCTGATCGCGCATGGCACCGCCGACAAGGTCACCGTGCCGGCCGGCAGCCAGGTGTTCAACGAGAACGCCGGCTCTACCGACAAGACGCTGCTGCTGTACAAGGACCATGCACATGACCTGCTCAACGATGCCGGGCGCGAGGGCGTGGTGCGCGATTTCAAGCAGTGGATCGAGCAGCGCCTTGGCGCGACGCGCACGCCCGACGGTGCCCCGCGGGGAGCACATGCTGCTGGACGAGGGCAGGCGCATTCGCCTGGATGCCATCGTGAGTATTGAGGGCCACCTCTGTCAGGTGAAGCTTCAGCTCCTCACAAACGCCAGCAGTGGAGAGACATCTCCGGCATCCGCGCGGCGTATCGCATTCAAATAATCCTGGCGAACCTGTGCACCGTGGGGTGGAGGGCCCCAGGTGAACGGCTTTCCACCATTCCGCAGGAGAAACATGTCAGCCATTACCCGTGAACAGCGACCGTTGCCATTTGGGAATGGATGGATGAAGGTCAGCTGGTGGTGGAGCCGCACTGCCTGCTCATCCAGGGAATAGGTCTGGAACTCCTGCCATGCACTGACATTGTCGAACAGTTGTCGAAGCTGCATGGCAATCTGGTACGGCGCAACGCCGATGTTTCGCTCCGTCTGGCGAAACCGTCCAGCCCATTCCCACACTTGATTGAACATGCGCTCGTGCAGCTGGCGCAGAAACGCTTCGCCATGCACGACGACATCCCGCTTCCTGACTTGAGTGTTCGCCCAGCGCATTCCCTGCAGAATGTTTTCACCTTCGGCGTCGTTGAGATCCGCGCGCGTCGCCACCCAACCGAGTTTCAATCCACGCGCCTCATCAGGGTCGAGAGGGGTCTGGCCGGCGTCGAGTGGCTCCTGAAACAGCGGCAGATCAGCCAATTGGTGACTCCCGCCACAAGGTGCTGTCAGGAATGGCGGCTTCAGCCTGCTGCAGCAGGTGCCGTCGCATCGTTTCAGAGATTGACTGGTCTTCCAGGCTCATATGCGTAGCAGCCCGATCCATGTCAGCGCCGTAGAGCTGGAGGCGGCGCTGGTCAACCATGGATTGGAGCGGCTGACGGGGCACCACCAGTACGACCAGTTCGCAGTCCATGGCGCTTGCCGCGCGGCGCAGCGTATCGATCCGGATGGACCCGACACGTTCGCTCGTCTCCAGCTTCGTCACGGAGCCCGGTGACACTCCCAGACGGCGGGCCAAGTCGGATCTGGACATGCCCAATGCCTCGCGCGTCCCGGCAATCCAGCCGCCACGGGGTGCGTGTGGAAGTCTGGGTAACAGCGCGCGGAGCGTGTTACCGATTTCGTCTAGTTTCGCCCTGGCCAACCGGCGCATCTGCGAGCCTTGTCTGGACGCCACTTCTCACCTCCAGGGTCTATTTCGATATGCCAAATATACCCTACAGGGTACAAATGTGCAGCGTGATTAGAGCCTGCAGGTAACATTCTTCATTTGCTTTTGTACCTGGGAGGTTCAGTGCCCATGCGTTGGCCTAGCCCCTGCCGTAGTTCCCTGAACGCGCGCTTCATTCATGTACCGGTCAGTTCAATATTCAGGGTTTATTAGAGCGCCTAACGGATAATTCACACCTGTCGACCGTCCATCTCTCTCCCCTCCCCAAGAGGGGACGGTCGGCAAAACCAAATAATGAATAGGTGTGTTCCCGATGATGAAGACCTCCCTGCTTGCCTTGGGCCTGATCGCGGCTCTGCCGTTCGCTGCTTCGGCTGCCGATGGCCTGTCGTACAACTACGCTGAAGGCGGCTATGTGAACACCGATGCCCAGGGCGGCTATGCCGACGGCTGGGCCGTGAAGGGCTCGGTGGCCGTCGCACCGAACTTCCACATCTTTGGCGATTACACCTCGCAGGAACTCAACCGCGGCAATGCCGATGTTGACCAGTGGCGCGCCGGCGTCGGCTACAACTACGGCATCGCGCCGACCACCGACCTGGTGGCCCGCGTCGCGTACCAGAAGTTCGATCCGAAGCGCGGCCTTGACTTCAACGGCTACTCCACCGAAGTGGGCGTGCGCACCGCGTTCACCCCGATGATCGAGGGCTACGCGCTGGCCGGCTACGAAGACTTCAGCAAGAAGCACGGCATCAACCCGGACGGCGAGTTCTACGGCCGCGTCGGCGCCCAGGCCAAGTTCACCCCGAACTGGGGCCTGAGCGGCGAAGTGAAGCTGGCCAAGGGTGGCGACCGCGAATGGTTCGTCGGCCCGCGCTTCACCTGGTAAGGCGATCGCTGCACGGTACGTTGTTGGATGGCGTGATCTCTCTCTCCCTCACGCCATGAAGCCCGGCTTAGTAGGCCGGGCTTCACTTATCTGGCCCCACCTCGTCGGGGTGCCACGCACAAACCCAGCGCATGCTGGGTTTGTGCGTTCTGGAGGGCAAAAAAAACCCCGGCAGTGCCGGGGTTTTCATCATCATTTGAACAGCGTGTCCGGGTATTCCGGTTTCTGTTCGCGGGCCAGCAGCGCGCGCAGGCCCTCTTCCGGGGTCTGCTCGCCGTGCAACACGGCGCGGACCCGGTCGGAGATCGGCAGGTCGATGCCGTGGCGACGCGCCTGGCGCATGACCTCGTCGGCCGTCTGCACCGATTCGACTACCTGGCCGATTTCGCGGATCGCGTCCTGCAGGCTCTGGCCACGTCCCAGCGCCAGGCCAAGCCGGCGGTTACGCGACAGATCGCCAGTGCAGGTCAGCACCAGATCGCCCAGCCCGGCCAGGCCCATCAGGGTTTCCGGTTTGGCGCCGATGGCAGCGGCCAGGCGCAGCATCTCGTTGAGGCCGCGGGTGATCAGGCCGGCCCGGGCGTTGAGGCCCAACTGCATGCCATCGGCCACGCCGGTGGCTACGGCCAGCACGTTCTTCATGGCACCGCCGAGTTCGGCACCGACCATGTCATCGCCGGTATAGGCGCGGAACGCCGGGCCGTGCATGGCTTCAGCGACCTGCTGGGCGAACTCGGCATCGTCGCCGTGCACGGTAATCGCGGTGGGCAGGCCCAGCGTGACTTCCTTGGCGAACGATGGGCCGGTCACCACGGCCAGCGGCACCTCCGGTCCAAGGACCTCGCGCGCCACTTCGTGCAGGAAGCGCCCGGAGCCCGGTTCGAACCCCTTGGTCGCCCAGGCCACGCCGGCAGCCGCCGGACGCAGCGGCGCCAGCGCACGCACGGTTTCACCGAACGCGTGCGACGGCACCACCACCAGGATCCACGTGGCGTCCTTGACGGCCGCAGCGAGGTCGGTGGTGGCGCGCAGCGATTCCGGCAGCGGAATGCCCGGCAGGTAACGGGTGTTCTCGTGGCGCTGGTCGATGGCGTCCACCATCGCTGCGTCGCGGCCCCACAGCACGGTCTGGCGACCGTGCCGTGCAAGCAGGCTGGCCAGGGCCGTGCCCCAGGAGCCGGCGCCGAGAACGGCGACCTTGTCTGCGTTGTTGCTCATTGCTGCAGCGCCGATCAGGCGTTGCCGGCCGGCTCGGAATCGGCGAGCGAGGTTTCGCCCTGTTCCTGGCGCTGGCGCAGGGTTTCGGCGTACAGGCCTTCGAAGTTGATCGGCTGCAGGAAGAACGGCGGGAAGCCGCCGGCCTGGATCAGCTCGCTCACCAGCGAGCGCACGTACGGGAACAGGATGTTCGGGCACTGGGTGCCCAGCAGCACGTCGATGGACTGCGGGTCCAGCCCGACCAGGCCAAACACGCCAGCCTGCTGCACTTCGGCCACATAGGCGGTCTTGTCGCCGGCCTTGCAGGTCAGGGTCACGGCCAGGACCACTTCGAAGGCGCTCTCACCCAGGCGCTGCACACGCTGGTTCAGGTTGAGCTGCAGCTCCGGCTGCACGGCTTCGTTGAACACGGCCGGGGCGTTGGGCGATTCGAAGGAAACGTCCTTGACGTAGATCTTTTCGACGGTGAACGCGGGGCCGGTGGCGGCTTCGGCCGGCGCGATGGCGCCGTTGGTGTTCGCTTCGGACATTTCCTGTTGCTCCAGAATGAATGCAGTAAAAACGGATTGTTACATGCCCTGCGATGGGGGCGTGTGGCGGCGCGCACAAGGCATGCCGCGCAATCCGGGCAAAATCAGTTGCGGCCCTTGACCAGCGGCAGCTCGGCCTGCTGCCAGGCGGGCAGGCCGCCGTCGAGCACGTGCACCTGCTCGAAACCGGCCTTCTTCAACGCCTTGGCGGCGGTTTCAGAGGCGGTGCCGGTACGGCACACCAGCACCACAGGGCGCTGCTTGGCGTTGGCCACCAGCTTGTGCTCCGGCCCGAACTGGGCGGGCTGCACGTTGCGGCTGCCGGCGATATGGCCCTTCTCGAAATCGGTACCCGCCGACAGATCCACCACGACCGCGCCGCCGGCATTGATCAGCTGGGTCAGCTCGGCCGGCTTGATCGACTTGTAGCCGCGCAGCAGGCGGCGTACCTCAGTGACGAGGATGGCGACAGTCAGGCCCACGAAGGCCATCGACAACATCGGGTTTCGGCCGGCAAAGGCCAGCAACTCTTCGTAATTCACTTAGATCACGGGTCGATTAGCGGGCGCCGATTGTCGCACATGCGGGCGAACCGGCGTCCAGCCCTGCGGCAGCTCAGGATTCCTGCCAGAGGTCGGGCAGCCCACTGGCCTGCAGCCAGCGCTTGCCTTCGGCGTCCCAGCGCCAGATTTCCTTGACCCGCACCGTCCGCTCGGACTGGGTGTTGACGTTGATCACCCTCACCTCGGCATTGCGGCCAACCCGACCGTCGGGCAGCGGCACGTTGTCGCCGGCGCGGTAGCTGGAGATCTTCACCTGCTCGAACCGGCGGATTTCCAGGTCGGTCAGCGGGTGTTCCTTGGCGTACGCCGGGTCCAGGTAGGGCAGCATGTCGTCCACGGTGCCCCAACGCATGGTCGAGTCGTACTTGACCTGGGTTTCTTCCAGCTGCTTGCGCTGCTTCTTGGTTGTCTTCTGCTCACCGGCGAATGCCGACACGGAGGTCAGGGCCAGCAAGGCCAGCAGCAGGATCTGGATGGTGCGACGCATGCGAATTCCCCAATCGGCAAGGCGCCCATCCTACCGCCTTGCGAAGGCAACGAAACGTCCGGTCAGTTCAGCGGCCGGTTTGCCGGCCTCGCCGGGCTGGCGCGCCACCACCTCGATGCGGGCCTTGCCGCGCTGGGCGAAGGTGGCCAGGAAGGTATCCCAGTCGGCGTCGTCGCCCGCGTGAGCCTGGGCCTGCAGGTCGTCGTAGACCGGCGCCAGGTAGCGCACATGGCTGTCGGCCACATAGACATCGGCATCGAAGCCGGCCAACCGCAGGCGCAGGGTGACCAGCGCCCAACCGGACAGGGTCAGCGCCGAAGACAGGCTGCCGCCGAAGGCATTGCCCTTGTCATTGACGTTGGCGGCCAGCGGCGCGCGCAGGCTCAGCACGCCATCGGCATACGCATCCACGCGGATCTGCATCGCCGCCACCGGCGGCATGCGCTCAAGCACCTGCTGCAGCGCGGCCAGGTGGGCGGGGAGGGAATCATGTTCAGACATCGGTACGGCGACGTTGCAACGAAGGCCTCGCATAATGCCCGCAATGAACAGCCACGCACATGTGCCGGATTGGACCCTGCTGTCGCTGCGCCCGCGCGGCCAGCACGCACCGCTGCGCCGCGCGGCCGCAGCGCTGGGCGCGCAGGTGATCGGCTTGTCGCCGTGGGCGCTGGTGGCCCGCCACGATGCGGCCACCCGCGCGGCCCTGGCCCAGGCGCTGGAGGCAGACCGCGTGGTATTCAGCAGCCCGGCGGCCGTGCATGCGGCCGCCCGGCTGCAGCCGCTGGATGCCCCGCACGCCGGCATCTGGCTGGCCGTGGGCGCCGGTACCGCCGCCGCGCTGCGCGGGCATGGCGCTGCCGACGTGGTGGCGCCCACGCGGATGGACAGCGAGGGCCTGCTCGATCTGCCGGTGCTGGCCCAGCTGCAGGGGCTGCGCGCGGCGTTGGTCACCGCACCAGGTGGGCGCGGGGTCATTGCCGATGCGCTGGGGGCCCGGGGCGCGGTGCTGCAGCGGGTGGATGTGTACCAGCGTGTCGCGCTGCGCCTGCCGCCCCGGCAACTGCAGCGGCTGCGCCACCGCGCGGGGCCGTGGGTGCTGGCCCTGAGCAGCGCTGAAGCGCTGTCGCTGCTTATCGACCAGCTGCCAGCCGACCTGCTTGCACGGCTGCGGCAGGCCCATGCGGTCGCGGCCAGCGAACGGCTGGCCGTGCTGGCGCAGCAGGCGGGGATTGCACGGGTGACCCTTGCTGCCGGCCCGATGCCAGCGCAACTGGCGCAGGCCGCACACGCGGCCATCACCACCGCCGCAACTTCCTGAACAGGGGTCGCGTGCGGCCTTGCAGGCCCTGCGGGCGGCGAGCGATGCTGTGCGCTTCACCGATCGCCAGCTCGTGAATGCACCGGCGCGATCGACAAGGATGCCTGCATGAACGACATGGTTCCGCCCCCGCCCCACCGTCCGCTGCGCTGGATCGTGCCGCTTGCCGCATTCGCGCTGGTGGCCGGTGGCGCAGGTTGGGGCTGGACCCAGTGGCAGGCGCAGCAGGCGCGCGTCGCGCAGCGCGAGGCCGATGCCGCCGTGCTGGTGCAGGGCTTGGCCGGCAGCGTTGAGGCGCTGCGCCGCGACCAACGCTCCACTTCGCAACGGGTGCAGGATGCGGCCGCCACCAATCGGGTGCTGCGCGATGAAATGCTGGGCCTGAGCCAGCGCAATGCGTTGCTGGAAGAGAACCTGGCGCGGCTGGCTGACAGCACCCGCCACAACGCCCAGGCGCTGCAGCTGGAAGAGGCCGAACTGCTGCTAAGCCAGGCCGGCCAGCGGCTGGCATTCGCCGATGACGTGGAGGGCGCCAAGCGCCTGTACGCGCTGGCGGCCACGGCGCTGGAAGACGTCCAGGGCACCGAATACCTCAACCTGCGCCAAGCGCTGATGCAGGAACGCAACGCGGTCGATGCCCTCGGCCCTGGCGTACGCGCCGGCATCCAGCAACGCCTTGGCAGCTTCTCGCAATCGCTGCTGGCGTTGCCCGAACAGATCGCACCGGCGGCCGGCGCCGCCGCGCCGCCGTGGTGGCATCAGGTGCTGGCCCCGTTCGTGACCATCACGCCCACGGCCGTACAGGGCCCGCTCACCCGCGCCGAGCGCACTGCCGCCTGGGATTCGCTGCAGCTGGAGCTGACCCTGGCCCGTGCGGCGGTTGAACGCGGCGACCAAGCTGGTTTTGAACAGGCGCTGGATCGGGTGGCACTGTGGATGCCGCGGCTGTGGCCGGATTCACCCGGCCTGCGCGAGCGGCGTGGTGAACTGCAGCAGTTGCGCACCCAAGTGCTACGCCCGCCGCTGCCCGAACTGGGCAGCACCCTGCAGCAACTGCGCGCCATGCGCGATGGGAGTTGATACATGAAGCCGATTCAATCCGTAGTGGTGCTATTGCTGGCCGTGGTGTTGGGCGTGGTGGCCGCGCAATGGCTGGGCACCGAATCCCTGCGCCAGTACGGCGAGGTGATCTACCGCGTGGGCGGCAATGATTACCGCTCGACCGTGCCGCAGGTGGCCTTGATGGTGCTGGTGGGCCTGCTGGTCCTGTGGCTGTTGTGGAGCCTGGTGGCCTCGCCGTTCCGTGCCTGGGGCCGCTACCGCCGCAAGCAGGGCCGTGCCCGCCTGATCGAAGGGCTGCAGGCGTATGAATACGGCCACTGGCAGCGTGCCGAAAAGCTGCTGGGCACCGCTGCCGAGGATGAGGAAGTGAGCGCGGTTGCTTATGTGACCGCCATCCGCAGTGCCGAAGCGCGCGGGGACCAGGCCGCGGTGGACCCGTACCTGCAGCGCCTGTCCACCACCGACGCCACCGCCTACGCGCTGATGCAGGCCGAGCGCCTGCTGCAGCAGGAGCGCCCGGTGGATGCGATCAACGCGCTGGATGCCCCGGGCATCCAGCCGCTGCCGCCGCGTGGCCTGTGGTTGCGTACCGAAGCCCTGGCGCGTGCCGGTCGCGCGCACGAGGCCTACGGACAGCTGGGCGCGCTGCGCAAGCAGAAGGTGCTGCCGGACGACGCGGTGGCCGAACTGGAAGTGCGCCTGGCCGCGCAGTCGCTGTTGGAAGCGGGCGATGTGAATGCGCTCGCCGCGCAGTGGGAAGCCACGCCCAAGGCCCTGCGCAGCGACCCCGATGTGGCGTCGGCCTACGCGCTGCGCGCCGTGGCGCTGGATTGGGATGAGCCGGCTCTGCTCAACCTGGAACAGGCGCTGGATACGCGCTGGGACGAATCACTGGTGACGCTCTACGGCCAGATGCCGGTGGAGAAGCTCGCCACCCGCCAGGCCAACCTGCAGCGCTGGCTGGGCCAGCAACCGTCCAGCCCGGCGCTGCTGCTGGCGCTGGGCCGCATCGCCGCGCGCCAGGGCGAGCACGTCCAGGCCGAAGACTACCTGCACCGCGCCATCGCCGCCGGCGCTGGCTCCCCGGCCTGGGAAGCGCTGGGCGAGGTCTTCACCGCACGGGGCGAGCCCGCCCTGGCCGCGCAGTGCTACACCAACGCCCTGCGCCAGCAACGCGGCGAAGACAGCGTGGTGCTCGCGCGCCCGGTAGCCCCGTTGGCTGCCGTCGTGCCCGAACGCGCCACGGTCGAAGAACAGTCACTCATGAGCGAACCGGCGCCGGTCCGCGATGAATTCGGCAACCCGCTTCGCTGACGCCATCCCAATGGGTCCGTAGCAATTCGTAGTGCCACGCCATGGGTGGGAACCGCGCGCCAGCGCGGCGCAAGTCTCCGAAGCCAACAGAATGTCGTCCCCAAACACCCGCCCGACGTTCAGCCCCGCCGAAGCCGCCCATCAGGCGCCATGACCCCAAAACAAAAGGCCGCCCAACCGGGCGGCCTTTTACATTGCGCGATGCCGATGGCTCAGCGTTCGACGATCGCCACCACGCCCATGCCGCCGGCGGTGCAGATCGACACCAGCGCGCGGCCACCGCCGCGTTCGGCCAGCTGCTTGGCCGCGGTGGCGATCACGCGTGCACCGGTAGCCGCGAACGGATGGCCGGTGGCCAGCGACGAGCCCAGCGGATTGATCCTGGCCGGGTCGATCCTGCCCAGCGGCGCATCCAGGCCCAGGCGGTTGCGGCAGTAATCTTCGCTTTCCCACGCGCGCAGCGTGCACAGCACCTGGGCGGCGAAGGCTTCATGGATTTCGTAGATGTCGAAATCCTGCAGGGTCAGGCCATTGCGCTTGAGCATTTCCGGCACCGCGATGGTCGGCGCCATCAGCAGGCCTTCGCCATGCACGAAATCAACGGCGGCTACCTGCGAATCGCGCAGGTAGGCCAGCGGCTCGTGGCCATGCGCGCGCGCCCATTCCTCGCTGGCCAGCAGCACCGCCGAGGCACCATCGGTGAGCGGGGTGGAGTTCGCTGCGGTGAGCGTGCCACGGCCGGATACCTTGTCGAAGGCCGGCTTCAGGGTGGCCAGCTTTTCCAGCGAGGTATCCGCACGCAGAATGTTGTCGCGCTCGACGCCGCGGAACGGCGCGATCAGATCGGTGAAGAAGCCGCGCTCATAGGCCGCGGCCAGCTTCTTGTGCGAGGACACCGCCCACTCGTCCTGCGAGTCGCGGGAGATGTTCCACTCCTTGGCCATGTCTTCGCAGTGGTCGCCCATGCTCTTGCCGGTGCGCGGTTCGGCCACGCCCGGGAATTCCGGCTTCAGCTCGCCCAGCTTGAAGCCGCGCACGATCGCCTTGATCTTGTCACCGGTGCTCTTGGCGCGATTGGCGGCCAGCAGGCGCGCGCGCAGCTTCTTGCCGTACACGATCGGCACGTCGGAGGTGGTGTCCGAGCCGCCGCCGATGCCCGATTCGATCTGGCCCAGCGCGATCTTGTTGGCTACCGCGATGATGGTGTCCAGCGAAGTGCCGCAGGCGCGCTGCATGGTGATGCCCGGAGTCAGCGGGGACAGGCCCGAGGACAGCGTCGCTTCGCGGCCCAGGTTCCAGTCGCTGGAATGCTTGATCACCGCACCCATCGCCACTTCCCCCAGCTGCTGCCCGTGCAGACCGAAGCGTTCCACCAGCGCGCCGAGCGTACGTACCGACATGCCCAGGTTGCCAACGTCCGAATAGGCGGTGTTCTGGCGGCAGAACGGAATGCGGACGCCACCGAGAATGGCGACGGGACGAGCGTTGGGCATGGAGATACCTGGCATGGGAGGGGTGTCTGCAACATGGCCTGCACGAAGGAGCAGGCATAATGGACCCAAGTGTAGCTGCCGCCCTGTGATGGGCCAACTGTGAACCCATGAGCAAACCCGACCCCGGCATGAATGCCCTTGGCGTACTGGCATTGGAACTGGCCGGAGGAGACGCCCCCCGCCACGCGGCCCTGACCTCCGCGCAGGCGGGCGAACTCGCCGACCGCGTTGGCCGCGACCTGGCCAAGCTGGTGCCCGGCGTGAGCGGACTCGATTTCGTGTTCGCCGGCGCCCATTTCGACCCCGCCGAGGTGTTGCGCCCCGGCTGGCCGATCCACCGCCGCCTGGAAGAACTGCAGATGCGCGCGCCCGGCCGCAACGAAGGCCCGCGCCTGCTGGCGTTCGGCGCCGCTGCCGACGGCGAAGTGCCACTGCCGTTCCAGGCCGATGCCAGCCTTACCGGCGGCGGCCTGCGCGTGGTGCCGTTCCTGCTGACCGGCACCGACGTGGCGCAGACCGCGGCGGTGGCCGAAGCACTGGAAGAAGTGCTGCTGGCCCAGGGCATGGCCCAGGCCGATACCGCCCTGCAGGCGCAGAACGCCTTCGGTGCGCAGATCGAGCACGCCCGGTATTTCACCGTGAACGACCTGGCCGCGATGATGTCGATGCAGTACGACAACCAGGGCCTGGCCGCGTTGTGGCCGCTGATTGAAACAGCGTTGATGGCGCCGCAGGCGGAGCAGTGGCTGGACGACGCACCGGAACCGCTGCTTCGATACGCCGATGGCGAAGTGCGTATGGCGCTGTTCGATCCGGCGGGCTGGTGCAGTTACTACAGGCACGACACCGGCAACTGCGATCGCCTGCAGGGGATCTACGACCAGTACCTGATGCGTCAGCGGCAGATGGCCGCCGTGCTGGAAGCGCACGGGCTGCCGGTGTTGTTCGTGCATTGCGAAGCCGGGCAGGATGCGCGGGAACTGTTGACGCGATAAAAAAACGCCGGCATTGCCGGCGTTTATCATTACGCGGGGCCGGTCAACGGCCGGCGCAACCGGTTACGGTGCGGCTTTGATCACCGCGCAGGCCAGGCGCGCGCCGGCATTGCCGGTCGGCTGGGTCTTGTAGTCATCCGGATCGGCATGCACGATCAGGCCGCGGCCGATGATGTCGTTGTCGTTGCCCTCGCCGATGTTGACGTTGGTGGACACGTCGGCATCGACCACCGCATTGCCCTGGGCGTCCGCCTTGATGTTCGGCATGTCGCCGCCGTGGTGCGGGCTGGTGGCCACGTTGCCGTGGTCTTCCTTGCTCGGGTTGAAGTGGCCGCCGGCGCTGTCGCCGTTCGGCGCGCTGCAGTCGCCCTTCTCATGGATGTGGAAGCCGTGTTCGCTGTTCGGCTTCAGGCCGCTGACCTGGCCCTTCACGTGGACCTTGCCGTCGACGACGCTGAAGGTCACGTTGCCCTTGACGTCATTGCCCTGGGTCGGCGCGAGGTCGGCCACGGCGGTGTGGTTGGCGTGGGCTTCGCTGGTCATGGCCGGCGGCGCTTCGGTGGTGCGCGCGGTTTCGGCGATCGGCGGGGTGGCGGTGGCGGCATCGGCCGGCGCGTCGGCCGGCTTGTTGCAGGCGGTCAGGCCGATGGCGGCAATGGCGGCAAACAATGAGGTGTGGATCAGACGCATGTGGATCTCCTTGCGGGTAACGAGTGGAAGAGCGACGTCGGGGGGCGGCGCGTTCAGCGCGTGACCTTGATGACGCCGCAGGCGATACGGGCGCCGGCATTGCCTGCCGGCTGACTGCGGTAATCGTCGGCGTCGGCATGCACCACCAGCGCGCGGCCCACGATATCGGTGGCTGCACCGCCGCCGAGGGTAACCGCTGGCAGGCGTACATCGACGGCAACCCGGCCCTGCGCATCCGCGCGCAGGTTGTCCATGTCGCCAGCGTGATGCGCACCCGCGCTGTTGCGGCCATGCGGCTGGTTGGCCGGATTGAAATGCGGCCCTGCACTGCTGGCGTCAACGGCACTGCAATCACCGCGCTCATGGACGTGGAACGCGGCGGTCTGCAGCGGCTGCAGTCCGCCGATGGTGCCGGTGATGTGCACGCCGCGCGCATCGGGCACCAGCGCCAGGCGACCGCTGACAATGCTGGCCGACGCCGGCGCAAGGTTGGCTTCGGCCAGCTTGGCGGTGCTCGCCACCGGTACGGCGGGCACCGGCGCGCTGCGCTGCTCGGGCGCAGTACCGCAGGCGGCCAGCACCAGCAGTGACGGGATCAGCAGGGCGAGGTGGGAACGACGCATCTGGAACTCCTTCTGTGCAAACTAACGTCATGGTCGTCCACGGACCATGAAAGGCACCGCGACGCGGTGCTGACATGCCATGAACAGGGATTCATCCGCCGCGTCGGCGTCCCGCGCCGAGCTTTCGAGTCAGCGTGTTGCGGCCCATGCCCAGGCGCGCGGCGGCTTCGGCACGGCGACCGTGGGTGATCTGCAGGGCCGCTTCCAGCAGTGCCTGGTCCACCCGGTCGCGCACCTGCGCATGCAGGCCTTCGGCGCCTTCGGCCAAGCGCTGCCGCGCCCACGCCGACAGCATGGCTTCCCACTGGCTGGGGTCGCCCTGCACGCGGGCGCGCGGACCGGCGCCGCGATGCAGCGCGCTGTCCACATCAGCCACGCCGATGGTGTCCGATGCGGCCAGCGCGGCCATGCGCCAGCACACGTTTTCCAGCTCGCGCACGTTGCCCGGCCAGTCGTGCTCGCGCAGCGCCTGCAACGCCGCGGCGGTAAGCCGCTTGGGTGGCGTATCCAACCTGCGGGCCGCCGCGGCCAGGAAGGTGTCGGCCAACTGGGCGACGTCATCGCGGCGTTCGCGCAGCGGGGGCAGGCGCAGGCGCACCACGTCCAGCCGGTGCAGCAGGTCGGCGCGGAAGCGGCCGTGCGCCACCAGCGTTTCCAGGTCCTGGTGGGTAGCGGCGATCACGCGCACATCCACCCGGATCAGCTCGCGGCCACCAACGCGGAAGAATTCGCCTTCGGCCAGTACGCGTAGCAGCCGGGTCTGCAACGGCAGCGGCATGTCGCCGATTTCATCCAGGAACAGCGTGCCTCCGTTGGCCTGCTCGAAGCGGCCCACGTGGCGGCGCTGCGCCCCGGTGAAAGCGCCGGCTTCATGGCCGAACAGCTCGCTCTCCAACAATTCGGAGGGAATGGCGGCGGTGTTGAGCGCCACGAACGGGCCCTGCACGCGCGGCGATTCGTGGTGCAGCGCATGCGCCACCAGTTCCTTGCCGGTGCCGGTTTCGCCGTTGATCAGCACCGACAGCGGCGCCTGCGCGAGGCGGCCGATGGCGCGGAACAGCGCACGCATGGCCGGCGTGTCGCCGACCAGCTGCGGGCGCTGGTCGGGCGCGGGCTCCACCGGCGGGGGGCTGGTCTCGACGAGGGTGGTGTCCGGCTCCGGCAGCACGCGCTGGGCCAGCGCCACGGCATCGTCCAGATCGAACGGCTTGGACAGGAACTCCTGCGCGCCGCCACGGAATGCACCGGCGGTGCTGGCCACATCGGTATAGGCCGACATCACGATCACCGGCAGCTGCGGGTGCGCGGCCTTGAGTTTGTCCAGCAGC
This sequence comes from Stenotrophomonas sp. 22385, assembly GCF_052045085.1. Taxonomy (NCBI): domain Bacteria; kingdom Pseudomonadati; phylum Pseudomonadota; class Gammaproteobacteria; order Lysobacterales; family Lysobacteraceae; genus Stenotrophomonas; species Stenotrophomonas sp. 22385. Next base: position 13,185 of record NZ_JBQEOG010000007.1, on the reverse strand, counting down.
ACCAGCCCATCATCGCCGGGCATGCGCACATCGGTGAACAGCAGGTCCGGCGGGGCCTGGCTGGCCAGCATCTCCAGCGCCGCCGCCGCGCCATCGAAACCTTCCACCGCATAACCGGCATCACGAAGCGCGGTGCACAGCACGAAACGCACGGCGCGGTCGTCATCCACGACCCAGACACGCTGGGCGGTGGTCTGGCTGTCATCCGCCATGCGCGGTCTCCTCGGCAGCGGGGGTGCCCTGCCCGATCGGCAGCTGCACGGTGAATACGGTATGGCCGGGGCGCGAGCGGTAGGTCAGCGTGCCGCGGTGTTCGCGCGCCACCTGCTGGGCCAGTGCCAGGCCCAGCCCGGTGCCTTCGGCGCGGCCGCTGACCAGCGGCAGGAACAGGTGTTCGGCCAACGTCTCGGGCACGCCGCGGCCGTCATCGGCGATTTCCAGGCGCAGCGCCATCGGCTGCAGCTGGTCGCCGATGCGCACGCCATGTTCCACCCGGGTGCGCAGGGTGACGGTACCGGCTCCGGCCTGGATTGCATTGCGCACCAGGTTCCACACCGCCTGGGTGAGGCGGTCGGCGTCGCCCTCGAATTCGGGAATGCTGGGGTCGTAATCGCGCTGCAGCCGCACCGCCCAGCCGCCTTCGCTTTCGGCCAGGCGCAGCACGCGCTCCAGCGAGGCGTGGATGTTGAGTGGCGCGTGCGGTGCGGCCGGGGCCGGGGACAGCAGCTGTTCCAACAGTCCGTTCAGGCGTTCGATTTCCGAGCCGATCAGCTCGATCAGCTCGCGCTCGTCCGGGTCGCGCTGGGCACTGCGACGGGCCAGCAGCTGGGCCGCGCCCTTGAGCCCGGCCAGCGGGTTGCGCAGCTCGTGGGCCAGGCCTTTGAGGGCGGCACTCAACGCGCTGGGCAGGGCCTGGGTCGGGTCCAGCCCGGGGAACTCGTCCACCGGGTGCGCTTCCAGCAGCCAGCCGTCTTCCTCATGCCGGCTCAGCCAGCCCTCGGCGAAGCGCGGGGCCTCGCCCGGCAGGGCCAGGGCCAGCCGGTGCAGGCGCAGGGTGTCGCGTTCGCCGCGCGCCAGGAAGTGGGCCAAGGCCTCGCCCTGCACCTCCAGCGAGGCCAGCGGCTGGCCCAGCAGGCGCCGCACGCTCACCCCCAGCCAGCGCGCAAAGGCCGGGTTGCAGCCGGCCACGCGGCCTTCGGCATCGGCCCAGGCGACCGGGGTGCCAAGGACTTCAAGGGACGGGGACGGTGGAGCGGTGGTCATTGCACCAATGTAGTGCAAAACGGGGGCGGTGGCTCGGCCTGGCAGCTCACCCCGTCGGGCGCATCGACGCTGTGATGGCGAGACCAGGTTTGGGACTTATACGAGAGCGCGGTGCTGCACCTTGCTGAACTATTGTCCTGGCTGGCAGTTCCGTCAGCGATTGGGGGAACTCGATGAGCACGCAAATCAAGTGGCCCGCCATGTGTGCACTTCTTGCAGTGGTTCTGCAATGCATCGGCTGTGCGGCCGACGCCGTGGGCATGGACAGCTCCGACGCACGTGCAGCGCGCAGCCTCGCGGAAGCTGCAGGTTCTGAAGGCACTTCGAGTGAGCCGGGCGACCCGATAACCACTTCCGTTGCTGCGAATCGGCCAACCTGGGGTTCCAAACCTGCGGAAGACGATCCGAGAGCCTCACCGTACCTTGCCACCGAATCCGAATTCATCGACCGGGGTGGAATTTCATCTGAACGGGCTGACCTTTTTCTGGAATCCAGGGAGCTGTTCTCGAACGCGCTTCAGCGCATGAGCGAAGACGAGGGGAAGAGCATGGAAGCGCAGAATCTCGCCAGGCGTTACAGGAATGCACTGGAACGTGCCGTGGGGGCACAAGGCGCAATCGACGACCTGACCTGCGGCGTGAGCCTTTGCATGGGCTCGGTGTCTTCCCGATCACGGGCCGATCGTGACGCCTGGGCGGAGCGCCTGTATGAGGATGCCGACGCCGCAAGACATGTGACATTCGATGTGTTCGAAATGAACGGTGACCGGCTTCATAACCGATTTATGTTCTCGGCCGATGCTGCCATCAAGGGCATCGTTCTTCCGCCGAGGCGCGACAAATGACACGAAGGATACAGCTGTAGGCATCGCTTCACCCCACACCAATTTCCGCAGATAAGGTGCTTCAGATGATCAAGTGTCTGGTCCGTATTACAACTGTCGCAATTGCTCTGCAGTGTGCTGGCTGTGCAGCTGACACAGTGGATACAGATTTCGACGATGCGCGTACGGCGACAGAGGTACGGAAAGATGCAAGGCGGGAACCAGCTGCGACGCGGGCCGATATCGATCCCATCGCCGCATCGGCGGTCCTTCGAACACCGGCGGAGCATCGGAAGGCGGCGAACACTGAAGCCTCTCCTTATCTTGCAACCGAGTCGGAGTTGATTGTTCACAGCTCCCTCTCGATCGATGTGTCCAACGAGATACTGGACGACAATGCGCTGTTCTCGAGAGCACTGGAGAGGATGCGGCGCGAAGAAGGGACAAGCGCTGAGGCACAGCAGCTCGCCAGGCATCATAGAGAGGTGCTGGAGCGTGCAGTAGGAGAGCTTGGCGTAGTCAATGACCTGACCTGCGGCCTGAGCCTTTGCATTGGCTCGGTTACGTCCCTTACACAGGCGGATCATGAAGCGTGGAGTCGTCGCCTGGTCAAGGATCCTGCCGCTCGCAGATACGGCGCAGTCCACAGTTATGAGCCGCTTGGTGACCAGTTGCAGCACCGTTTCGTATTCTCAACGGACCCAGCTGTCGCGGCTCTTTTCAGCAGCCGCTAGGCGGCAGGTGGCTGATCATGACCAGATCCATGCCGCAGCAAGCCATCATCCGATCAACCGAATGCCTTCCACCGCAGCTGGCTTGACGGGCTTCGTGAGGGCTGGCGTCTCGGGCGCCGCCGCTCGCGGCTCCTTCGGGGGACCCCGGACCGGGGGTCATTGCACCAACATGGTGCAGGACGGCCCCCCGTGCCGCTTCTGCATCGGACTGCATCCATTTGGCGGGCTGGGACGTACCTTCCATGTCCTCAATCCGAGGACCAAGAATCCTGGAGACACACCATGCGCGCCATTGCACAACGCATTACCGCCATTGCCGGTTTCACCGTGCTGTTGACCAGCGCTTCGTTCAGCTACGCCGCCGACACGGTCATGGTCGGCGGTGCAGCCATGTACCCGAACAAAACCATTGTAGAAAACGCCGTCAACTCCAAGGACCACACCACCCTGGTCGCCGCCGTCAAAGCTGCTGGCCTGGTAGATACACTCAACGGCAAGGGACCCTTCACCGTCTTTGCACCGACCAACGCAGCCTTTGAGAAGCTCCCCGCCGGCACGGTCGAGACCCTGCTCAAGCCCGAGCACAAGGCGGACCTGACCAAGGTGCTGACCTACCACGTGGTGCCCGGTACCTACACCTCGACGCAGCTGCTCACCGAAGCAAAGATGCACAACGGCGCGACCACCCTGAAAACCGTGCAGGGCGAGCCGCTGACCATCAAGCTGCATGAAGGCAAGCTGTGGGTGGTGGATGCGAAGGGTGGCAAGGCCGGCGTTTCGATTGCGGATGTGAAGCAGTCCAACGGCGTGATCCATGTCGTTGATACGGTGCTGATGCCGAAGTGAAACAACCGCATTGGCGGGCATCCATCAGGATGTCCGCCAGTGGCTCGCGTTCGGCCAGCTCAACGGGAGTTTCGCCGCAACTGCATGATGGCCTCGGGCAGCTCGATGCGCATCTGCTCACGCAAGGCTTCGGCAATGCCGTGGTAGCGGCGACGCTGGATGAAGTAGCAGTACACGAACATCGCCAGCATGAGCAACATCGGCCAGGTGGACGCGACCACCATGGGCATGGACACGCAAAGCACCGCAATCCCGAGGGTCATCCAGTTGCAGATGCCTTCCACCCGTACCTGGTTGCGCTTGGCGTCCACCACCACCATCCCACGCATCACCGGGTAGTAGCGCCCGGCGAAGCCGGCAAAAAAACTTTCGCGGAACGCCATGCGGCCGTCTGGCAGCGAGCGGAACACCAGTGGCGTCCACTGCTGCGTGGCCACGTCGCGCTCCAGGCAGTTGAGCACCAGCCGTTGGCGCATCTCCGCCGAGGCCGGGATCCGCTCGTTGAACATCCGGATGCCCAGCCCGAAGTAGGTCGGGCTCCACGCAACCTGCAGCACGATTTCCAATGCCATCACGCCGACAATTGCGTACCAGAACAACATGTTCAGTCCTCGGGCCGGCGGCCGCAGTGGGCAAGGCCGCATTCGGATAGCGGTCGTTTCGCCAATGTAGTACGAAACGGGCCCCGGGCGCGCAGCTGACGCGAACCAGCAGGTCATAGCAGGTCCGCCCCCCGGTAGGGCCACAGCCTGCGTGGCCTAATCGACGAACACCTTGGCCCAGTCATCCCGGACGCTGACCAGCGGCCAGCCGCGTTCCTTCGCCAGCGCCACCGACGTCTGGGCGCCGGAGGTGTAGGCTATGTCGCGCTCGTCATCATCATGGGTGACCAGCAGTGCCAGCGAAGGTCCCTCGCCCTGCGTGGCGAACTGCAGCATCTGGATGTCGCCGTTGGAATTTCCGGCGGCGAAGATCGGCCGCGCGCCAATCCGGCTCCAGATCCGCACCACCTTGTTGGGGCCGTCATCGAACACATCCAGCTTCGAGGTGTGGACCACCTTGCCGACGCCGTTCTCTTCCCGGTATTCCAGCAGGACGGTGGTGCCGACCACGCGCTCTGGCGGGATGCCGTACAGCTCGTGGGTGATGGGGCGCATGAAGTCACGTCCGCCACCGGAGACGATGTAGTTGGTGAACTGGTTGGCCTCCAGATAGTGCAGCAGCTCGCGCATGGGCGCGTAGGCGGTCTTGAGGTAGGGTCGCTTTAGCACCGGGTTGTGCTCGGTGCGCAGGAAGTGTTCGGCCTTCTTCGCGAATTCGCCGACTTCATCATCCACGTAGGCCGACAGCAGGCCTGCGGCCATCTGCTTGAGCTGGGTGTCATCGCCTTCGTAGTGCTTCGTGATTACATCGCCCAACCAGCCTTGGTCCCGACCTTGCACGGCCTTCCACGGCTGCTTGTCGCGGAGGGAGGGATCGGCATCGGCCTGTTCGGCGATGCGGCGCAGCAGGAAGTCGGCCTGGATGGGCATGGGCTTTTCGCACCACAGGCAGCCATCGTTGTCGAAGACCGCGATGCGGGCTGCGGGCGCGACGTAGTCCGGGCCGCCTTCCAGCGTGACCCGCGCAACGAAGGAGATGATGGCCTGGCGGGTGGCGCCGTGGTTCCAGCTTTTGAGCAGCCCTTCGTGCATGGTCCGGTCTCCGCAGCATGAGCGGAAATGCTAGCCCGGGGTTGGCGGGGGGGCCTGCGCAGAATCACTGTGTGTGGTGCAGTAGTTGTACTGGCCGAACGAATGGTCGCGTGGCATCAATTGTCTGTAGACGTCGCCGCCGGCAGCGCCGCGCCCTTCGGCCACAGCAGCCATAGGTTGCCCTTCTGCTTCATGTCCCCGGCCAGCTTGCCGGCGTCATCGCCGGTGCCCCAGTACAGATCGGCACGGACTTCGCCGGCGATGGCGCCGCCGGTGTCCTGCGCGGCCACCGGGCGCACCACCGGGCTGCCGTCCGGGCGCGTGGTGGACAGCCACAGCAGGCTGCCCAGCGGCACCACGGTGCGGTCCACCGCGACGCTGTAGCCGGCGGTGAGTGGTACGTTCAACGAACCGCGCGGGCCTTCGTCGCCATCCGGCCCCTTGGTGAAGAACACATAGCTGGGGTTGCTGGCCAGCAGCTCGGTCACGCGCTGCGGGTGTGCGTCGGCCCAGGCGCGGATGGCGTCCATGGTGACGTCTTCCTTCTTCAGCTCGCCCTGCGCCACCAGCCAGCGGCCAATCGGGCGGTAGGGATGGCCGTTCTGGTCGGCGTAGGCGATGCGCAGCTGGCGCCCGTCGTCCAGGCGAATCCGGCCCGAGCCCTGGATCTGCAGGAACTGCAGGTCCATCGGGTTGGACAGCCAGGCCAGTACGGGCGCGTTGACGCCCTTGGCGGAAATCTTCGCGGCGTCGTCGTAGGGGCGGAGCACGCGGCCTTCCACGCGGCCACGCAGGCGCTTGCCTTTGAGTTCGGGGTAGAGCTCATCGAGCTGCACGCTGACCATGTCGGCCGGTACGCCGTAGACGGGTACGGGCGTTTTCGCGGTGCGGGTGAGGCTGCCGCTGTACACCGGCTCGTAGTAGCCGGTGATCAGGCCATCGGCGCGGTGGCCGCCGGCACGGAGCGAGTAGACCTCGAGATTCTCCTGCAGGAACTGGCGGATGGCGGTTGGGGTGTTGGCGATATTGGCGGCGGCCGCGCAGGTGGGCGCCCAGGTGCCATCGCTCTTCAGGCGCGGGCAGGCGCTGCGCCAGGCGCTGAAGCCAGCTTGGAGGTCGCTGTCGCTGACGGCGGGGAGTGCCTTCCAGTCGGCCTTGGCGTAGGTGGCGGGACTGGCGGGCGGCGGCGCATCGGGCTTGGGCGTGCTGACGCTGCAGGCGGTGAGAAGGGACAGGCCGAGGAGGGTCAAGGCGGGGTGCTTGAGTGCGGCGGTGATGCGCTTGGCCTTCATGGATGCTCGTTCTGGGCGGTGTCAGCGGTTGATTGTAGGTAGGCGTTGCTGAAGCAGCGAATGCAGGATGCGGGCGTCTTCGGCGTCGAGGGTGCCCGGCAGGTCGTCGCGGCCGCGGAAACGACGGTGGAAGGCGCCGGCTGCCGCAGCGCGGTCGTCCAGCGGGTAGCCGAAGGCCTCCAGCGCCAGCCACGGGTCGAACCCTTCCGGCGCAGGACCATCACTGACGCGCGGCCACACCCCGAAGCCGGCCTCGGCCAGCTGCTGCCACGGGAAGTAGCGGCTGGGGTCCTGCTTGCGGGCCGGTGTCAGGTCGGCGTGGGCGATGATCTGGCTGCGCGGGATGTTCAGGCGGGTACAGACATCGTTGAGCAGACGGATCAGCGCGGCGATCTGGGCCGGCGCGAACGGGCTGCTGCCGTCGTTGTCGATCTCGATGCCGATCGAGGCCGAGTTGAGATCGGTGATGCTGCCCCAGCGCCCGCCGCCGGCATGCCAGGCACGGCGGTTGTCGGCGACCAGCTGATAGATGTGCCCATCCGCCCCCAACAGATAGTGCGAGCTGACCCGGCCACCGCTATTGGCGGTACGCAGCGTGCGCAGACTCTGCTGCACGTTGTCCTGGTCGGTGTGGTGCAACACGATGATCACCGGGTTGCGCACGTTGTGGTTCGGCGAAGGTACCCAAGTGGCCAGCGGGCTGCGCACATCGGTGCTGGTGCTGGCGCAGGCGGCAAGCAGGAGAGTGGCGAGCAGCACGAGCGGAAGGCGGATTCGGCGCATGGCCTGATTGTGCGTCATTCGGGCCCACCATGCGTAGAGCCACGCCATGCGTGGCTGCCAGCGATCATGCAGGCCTGAGTTCCAGAGTCATCGCACCCACGCAGGGCGTGGCTCTACCAGCGCTCACGGGGTATGGCGTGATCAATGAGAGAGACCAGACCCATGTAGAGCAGCCCACTCATGAGTCCGATGATCGAGAAGACCAGGATCCTTCTGGGTGCCCACGTCATCCAGAACGTCCGACTGGACCAGATGGCATCCCACGAGCCACTGGCGAACGCTCCCTCCATCAGGAGCCAACCCAGTACCGCGCCTACAGCGCCAAATATCAGGTAACGAAGCCGCCAGCGCTCGAACATTCCATCGATCAGGCACACCAGCGGGCATCCCACGATCAATCCAATCACGGCGCCTATGATGGCGAAGAGGGGCAACACCCGTAGGGCGTCATCCAGCGGGACGTTGCCTGCATGGAGCGACGGGGCCAGAAAAACGACGCTTCCGGCGACCGCCGTACTGAGGGGCACCGCAATCATTCTTGCGGCCCAGTTCCATGTACTCATTGGAAGACCTGATCCTTACTCAAGCGGGCGGTTCACTGCGCTTGTCACGTCGCCTTGTTGACGCCGAGCATGCCAAGAACGCGCGGCCAGATAGTTGTGTACAGCGTACCGGCCACCAAGTCGAGAACGATTGCCGAGAGACAGTTCTGGCTTGGGCAAGTAGTAGCAGCCTATCTCGGCGCTTGGGAGCTTGGTCGCATCTTGTGCGACATTCGTCATCCGGTTTCGCCCACTGTCCCTACAATCCGTAGACCTGCCGTGTCTCTCACCGCGTAAGCGCTCTCGAACTGAAATGACACCACGAACTCGAATGGCTGCGAAGCGGCGTAGCGCTGAATGAACGCCACTATGTCCGCCCAGCTGCTGTGCAGATTATCTGCCCTGTAGTGGAACGAACCTCTCAGCCCGACGCGCCAATCTACCTGTACCGATTCAGCCAAGAGGTGCAGAGGAGATGAGTCGTACTCGAACCCAAACTGACAGTGCGAACGCTGAAAGAATCCCGAGACTGACGCCCCCTCAGCATCCAGCTGAACGTCGAGGGCCTTCAAGGAACAGGCAATGCCTTCCATGCTCGCGCCCTGCTCGATCTCAATGCACATTGTTAGACCCACGATTTCCCCTTGAGCACGTTCGCCTTCATGGCGCTGAACAGATGCGCGGCCCTGGCATCAACCGTACACATGCGGTGGCGACCACCCCGCATCTTCTCAAAGACGAATATCTACTGAATGTAGTCGTCAAACTCCCACAGCAAAGTGTGGGACAGCTTATGTGCAATGTCCGACCAGGTTTCGCCTTGACAAGCGGCGACGTGCGCCACAATTTCCTTCTTGATTGCGCTGAGATCGTACTCCCCAACTATCAATAATCCTCGACCCCAGCGAGGACGCCATGACGAATTCTCCAACCAGGCGGGGCTGCACACCGTCACGTCGAAGTTGTCTGCCCCGGCAGAACCCTCTGCGCCGATCTTCAGCAAGAGATCTACCTTGAAGAATCCAGTGTCATCTGGAGTCCAGGTTTGAATATCGAAAGTGTCGCTTGAAATACTACGAAGAACGGCTTTCACGCATTTTCCTAGTCAGTAATGTTGAGGTGCCCGCTACTCAATCTTGTGCGATCGCCTGATGCCGGATCTACGCTGTACCTTTCGAAGTTTGCCTGCTTACCCGTAGTGGCTGCGAAGTGTAAGCGGGCGTTCGATAGATGAGTTCGAGCTGGGGCTTGAACACCCATACTGCAAGCAGGAGCGCACAGTAGAAGCTGCAATGCTGCTGTCGGTGCTGGACTTGTGGCTTCCCACGGCGGCTTTGGAGGACGCATAGCTGTCTCTTCGCGACGCGCTGCTGGCTAAGTCCGCAATCCATCAATGCATTTGAAGCGCGCCCCATGCAAGTCGAGACCGAAGTCATATCCAAGTGAGACCATCTCCATGTACTCCGCTTCCGTCAACGCCACATCAACCTCGCATATGTTGTCGCAGAGCATCTCGAATCCGCGCCTTGCTTCGTTGTGCTCCAAGAAATCCAATGCGCCATCGATGAGAACCAGGTCCATCCAGCCAAGGAGCTTGTCAGCGATCGCCAGAATTCTGTATTCGTACACTTAGGTCTCACTGTACTTGTTTGCCTGGACCTGCGCAGGTGAGAGGGCAGAACTTGAGCTCATGCTCGCTTTGGGTCATTTGGAGGTTCGCATTGCCCAACTTCTTGGGATTCATCAACTACCACTGCTGACGGCGGATCAATCCGATCTGAGGATCGCTACGGGTTAGCCATTCATCAGCATGGGTGCGTTCAAGTCCAAAAATCGCTCCCGTCTGCCACCTTCCAGACCAAGCCGCTTGGAGTCCAGCCTACGCCACTCTTGGTGATCCAGAACATGTCGTCATCCCAGTCATCCTCCGGCGGCCAAGCCCGCGAAAACTCATCAAGCTGCTCCGGAATTGGGGTGGCGAGTAGTTGGCCCGCAGTCTGCAACCTTGCGCGCCCCTCCTCCAGGATCAATCTCAGGACGATGAAGAACATCCTCTTCCTATCTTCGCATCCCATTTCCGGCCGGTACTCATAAGTCTTGTACCAAATCGCGCTGACGTCACACATCCCGACCTGCGCCGCGAGCTCTGAAAGCTCACCTCCCGAGAGAAGGTAGCTACTCATTTGAAGTTCACCTCGATCACCCTTGCTGTTAGTCCGGGCTCGCTCGCCTTAGTGATCATTGACGCATAACTGGGAATTCAAGTGCGCCGCCCTATAGCGGCCAGGTCCCCCCTCAACTCTTCAGATTCTTCCGCTGGAACGCCTTCCAAGAGAAGGTCAATGCTCGAACTACTCAGAATCTGTGAAATCTCGGAGGCATGGTGTGCAACGAGCTGAGATGACCAACCCCCACTCAATATCAAGCTTGCAACCTCGAGCATCAAGAGTTCTACCTCAAGGTCAAAGGCTCCGTCAAACTCACCGTACGTCCAAGCGCAAACCTGCTCCTGCGACCAACCAGACAACGCATGGTCCCTGCAGCCTCGCCAGTAGCAGGCAAGGATCATCGATTTTATTTCTGAATAAGTAGCTCGGTCAGTCACGGTTTTGGACTCGCGGATTGGGGGCGCAGGAGAACGCCTTTGTTGTCAAAAACGCTGACCCTGATTCCTGGGTACTTCGCCATGAATTGTTCTACAACTCCCATGCAGCTTGCGCAAGCGGCGCGCTCAGTGAAGATAGAGATTGTACCCGTGGCGCCTCGATTCTCTCCGAGTTGCTGGGCCAGGTTCCCCAGTATCTTCGCTTCAGAGTCGCCGGATCGTGGCACAGGGACGCCGCTTTTGTTTGGCACTGAAAAAGTTTCGAACACGTCTCCCGCATCCCCGACGAGACCGCCAAGCTTCTGCTGCGCTGTAGGATTCGCGATGCTGCTATGCGCCGCGATGCTGGTGGGCAGACCATCGACATTTACGTCTGCGACGGCGACGTTTCCGCTTCTCTTTAGGTCGGAGGTAAGCCCTGAACGGAGATCGGTCACGCGCTTCGCCCATTGAGCAGTGTCGACTGCGCCACTTGATGAGGGAGGGATGATGCTATCGAGCGACGCAGCGCCCGTCTTGATTACTGGCGCGCCTGCCGCCGCACCCACCTGCGTCAGGCCGTACAGCAACTCAGCCACTTGAGGTGAGACGCCACCTGCCTGAATCAGCCGAGAGCCCCAAGTGGTCGTTGGCGAACCGCTGACAAGCGTAGAGTACCCAGCGATTGCGTTGTCATATCCTGTTCCCACAAGGTAGGCGGCCGCCACACAGCCAATGACGGTCTCACACGTGGTCGATACCAGAACACCGCCTGCCGCCTGCAGGCCCCCGCCGAGGAGCTGAAGGCCGCCCAACGCACGCGTGCCAATCTGGTTTCTAGAGTTCCAGTCAAGGAATGCATCTGTCCCGTCATAGTTGAATAGAAGGTTGTCGACCGCCATGCTGTTGCCGGCCGTATAGACATAGCCAGGCAGGACTTGGGCCTTCAACCATGCCCTGTCATCAAGTGCTTCCGGAGCAGAGCCAATTGCTTCAATAGCGGCCCACTGAGCGCGCTCTTCGCTGCCCTCGGGAAATCCAGATGAGCACTCGACCATCGCACACGCTGCTGCCGTCAGCTCTGCTTCCCTAACCGCATCCCCATTGCTCATCTCTTTGATGCGAGCCAGTTCCTCGCTCTTCAGCATTCGGTTGTTCTTGACCGAGTTGCCTGCGATGTTTGCCCCAACCGCGGCTCCAGAGAGCCCTTGGCCGCCCCACCCTCCGGCCAAGGCGCCCAGCGCTTGCGACAGCGCCAGGATGTTTTCCTTTTGCCTCTCCTCCAGCTTTGCTGGGTCCCCTCCCCCATAGAGGACATCTGTCAGGTATTGGGACGCGAGCTCTCCTCCGCCCGCAGCAACTGCCCCGTTGCTGGCCAATCCCCCATTCGCCTCCGCCAGAAGCGCACCGAGCAATGCGTGAGAGATTAACTGAAGCGTTGCGTTCGGATCTTTACCGTGGTTGGGATCGAATTTGCTGCCAATGAACTCAGCTGCGTAAGGCGCAAGCGCGTTCGCTGCAACTTGGCCGCCACCCTGCCCTGCAACGCTTCCAACGATGGCTGTAGTCACTGCATCCAGCGCCCGGCTATATGAGCCACCCGTCGTCCACTTCTGTGCGTCCTTGTAGTCCTCACGGGTGGACAGGATTGCGCGTTGGGCCTCCGAGCTCTTCGCCAGGAAGTCGGCCCTGTCTTTGTCGCTACCCAAAGAAGCGAGATACGCGTCCGTGGCGGCCTTGGTCTTCGCGGCTGCCACGTCCCCTGCAATCTGCTTGCTGGTAGACACCACTGTGCCCGCGGCAGACGACATCGCCTGCTGTTCCTGCATCAACTTCTGCAGGTCCGGCAGCGAGCTGATCGCCTCATGGGCCTTGCTGGCGTCGGTGTTCACGCCCAGCTCCGCAGCCGTGACCTTCTTTCCACCGATGGTGATGTTGCCTTCGGTCAGCGTTGCGTACGTCGTAGAGCTGTCGCTGCCGCTGGTGGTCATCGGCACGCCACCACTGAAGTTGCTGCCGTCTGCCTGGCCGTATTTGCCGTTCGCTACGTTGCTGCCGATGTCCTTGAACTGGCCAGCGGCGTTTGGCGTGGCTAGCGGCTTCCCATCCGCATCGGTTGGTTTCTCGCCGCCGGCGCCGAACCCACCACTGATGCTGGCCGAGCTGGCCCGGTAGTCCATCTCGTTCTTGAGGTCGGTGAAGATGAGCGTCTGTGCGGTGAGCTCGCTATTGGCTGCGTTGGTGCTGGCAATGGCGCCACCCACCAGGTTCACGTGCCCGGCGTCTACGTGGTAGCCGCCGTCTCCGGCGAACAGGCCGGACTGTTGCCCCACGCCCTTGTAGCTGCCGTTAGCCTTGCTGGCGCTGGCATAGCCGCTGGCATCCCAGGCGGTGCCGACCGACACCTGCACGCGCCCGCCCACCTGGCTGTCCTTGGACATGCTCTCGGCAATATCCTGCAGCGATTCGATGGTGAGGGTGCCGCCGGTCTTCACGTCGATGCGGTCGGCCGTTGCGGTTGCGCCGCGCAGGGTGGTGTCACCTTCTGCCTTCAGCGAGATGTTCTTTCCGGTGAGCGTGGTGTTCTGCCAGGTGCTGCTGTCGGAGTTGGACTTGCTGCTGC
>NZ_JBQEOG010000006.1:292061-337144 GCF_052045085.1 Stenotrophomonas sp. 22385 | reverse complement strand
CCCTTGGAGGCGAAGTAAAGGAGGAGGTGTCGGCCTCTGGCCGACGCCGGGGGACATTCGCCGGAAAGGGTATGGGGGCCCGGCGCTCGATTCACCGGCACCCGCGTTTGATCCAGAACGCGCGCGCACCGTACGACCAAGGTAGGACAGTTCGTCCGCCGCCATCGGACTATGCTCGATCCCATGACTTTGTCTGGGAGGGCTGTCATGCGTTACGAAGATGTCTACCGGCGATCGGTGGAGGAACCCGAAGCGTTCTGGGCCGAGGAAGCGCACCGGATCTATTGGCATGTACCGCCGCAGCAGATCCTCGATTACAGCAACCCGCCGTTCCGACGCTGGTACGTGGGCGGCCAGACCAACCTCTGCTACAACGCCGTGGACCGGCACCTGGCCGAACGCCCCGACCAGCTGGCGCTGGTGGCCATTTCCACCGAAACCAACGTCACCCGCGAGATCACCTATCGCGAGCTGTACCGCGAAGTGAACGCGTTCGCCGCCGTGCTGCAGCGGCTGGACGTGCAGCGTGGCGACCGCGTGGTCATCTACATGCCGAACATGGCCGAAGCAGTGTTCGCCATGCTCGCCTGCGCGCGTATCGGCGCGATCCATTCGGTGGTGTTCGGTGGGTTTGCCGCGCACAACCTGGCGCTGCGCATCGACGATGCCGCGCCCAAGCTGCTGATCGCCGCCGATGCCGGCAAGCGCGGCGGCAAGGTGATTCCGTACAAGGCCATGGTGGATGCCGCCTGCGCCGAGGCGCAGTCGCCGCCGCCGCACGTGCTGATCGTGTCGCGGGGGCTGGACCCGGCAGAACCGAGGGTGGCGGGCCGCGACGTCGACTACGCCACCCTGCGCGACGAAGTCGGCGACCAGGACGTACCGGTGGTGTGGCTGGAATCGAGCGAGCCCAGCTACCTGCTGTATACCTCCGGCACCACCGGCAAGCCCAAGGGCGTCCAGCGCGATGTCGGCGGTTACGCGGTGGCAATGGCGCAGTCGATGGAAACCGTGTTCGACTGCAGGCCGGGCCAGGTGATGTTCTCCACCTCGGACGTGGGCTGGGCCGTGGGCCATTCCTACAACGTGTATGGCCCGCTGATCGGCGGCTGTACCTCGCTGCTGTACGAAGGCCTGCCGACCCACCCGGATCCGGGCATCTGGTGGGCACTGTGCGAACAGTACGGCGTGCGCACGCTGTTCTCCTCACCCACCGCGATCCGCGTGCTGAAGAAGCACGATGCCGACTTCATCCGTCGCCATGACCTCGACGCACTCAAGTACGTGTTCCTTGCCGGCGAACCGCTGGACGAACCCACCGCGCACTGGATCAACGATGCGCTGGGCAAGCCGATCATCGACAACTACTGGCAGACCGAAACCGGCTGGCCGGCGCTGACCCTGCTGCCGGGCGTGGACCTCAAGCCGGTGCGGTTCGGCTCGCCGGGCTTCCCCAACCTCGGTTACCGCATGAAGGTGATCGACGAGAACACCGGCGCAGAAGTGCAGGCCGGGCAGAAGGGCGTGCTGGTGATGGTGCCGCCGCTGCCACCGGGCTGCATGAGCACCGTCTGGAACGACGACGAGCGCTTCATCCAGAGCTATTTCAGCCACTTCAAGGAACTGCTGTACAGCTCGCTGGACTGGGCGATCCGCGACGAGGATGGCTACACCTTCATCCTTGGCCGCACCGACGATGTGATCAACGTGGCCGGCCACCGGCTGGGCACGCGCGAGATCGAGGAATGCATCTCCGGGCACCCGCTGATAGCCGAAGCGGCGGTGATCGGGGTCAAGGACGAACTCAAGGGCCAGGTGCCCCTGGTGTTCGTCACCCTCAAGCAGGCCGTGGAGGGCGACGGCAGCGCGGTGGTGGCCGAGATGATGCAACGGGTCACCCAGAGCCTGGGTGCGGTCGCGCGCCCGGCGCATATCCACCTGGTCAACGCCCTGCCCAAGACCCGCTCGGGCAAGCTCCTGCGCCGTTCACTGCAGGCCCTGGCCGAACACCGTGACCCGGGCGACCTGTCCACCCTGGACGACCCCGGCGCGCTGGATGAGATCCGCCGAGCGCTCGGGCGGTAACGCCCAGCGCGCCGGCTTGCAGCCCGCCGCGGCGTGCTGCGGTGCATTATCCGCCGCGCGGGACCTCGGGTAAGCTGCCGGGGTGTTCGTTGTGGGCCCGATGCGCGACACGCCGGGGATGGCGTGCGCTGCCGGGGCCGGTGTCTGGACGAACGCAAGGGGGCGTACGGGTTCCGGTCATCGCCGGGGCCGTGCGTGCAGGGGGACCAGGTAACAGGGGGAACACATGGCGTACATCCATGCCAAGACGGCCGCTGGCCGTCAGGAAATCGAAGACCGTGCGCGCCGGCTGGTGCCGGGGTTGCGCTCCATTCTGCTGATGGTGGATGGTCAGCGCGATGACAACGAATTGACCGCGATGTTGCCCGGGCTGCGCGCCCCGGACGACGCGCTGGCCCAGCTGGCGGAGATGGGCCTGATCGAGGTGGTGGGCGGCGCGCTGGCGCCGGCCGCGCCACGGGCGCTGACCGCCGGTCGCGAACAGGACCCGGTGCTGTACAGGCAGTTGTACGACTGGATGAGCGAATCGGTCCGCAGGCATCTCGGCCTGAAGGGCTACTTCATGCAGCTCAAGATCGAGCGCTGCACCGATGCGGCCAGCCTGGAAAAGCTGTGGCCGGAAATGGCCGCCGCCGTATCCAAAGCGAAGAGTCCTGCATTGGCCACCCGCTGGCTGGAGGAAACCCGCGCGCTGCTGCACAGCGATACGCAGCCGGCCTGACGGCAGCGCCGCAGCGCGGGTGTGATTGGCGTACATTGGCGTCCTTCCGGGACCCCAGGAGCAGCGCGTGGACGAACAGGACAACGGTACGCCGGGCTGGGACGCGATCAACGCGGCCCTGGCCGCGCTGTATCCGGGGCAGGAGCCACGCCACTACGGCACGGCATTGCCGTATACGCTGGGCGGCCGTGATCCGCTCGATGGCATCAGTGTGTACCGCGCCGACCGACCGCGTCCGCATTGGCACTACGTGACCTACGGCTTTTCCGAGCTGTATGACAAGCAGATCGAGGACATCGACAGCAGCGGCTTCGGGTTCGAGCTGACTTTCCGCCTCGCCGCCGGGATCGGCGAAGAGAATCCGCCGATCTGGCCGATGAACCTGCTGCAGAACCTGGCGCGCTATGTGTTCGGCAGCGGCAATGTGTTCGAGGCCGGGCACCACATGAATGCCAACGGTCCCATCGCATTGGACACCGATACCTGCCTGCGCCACCTGGCGTTCATGCCTGATCCGCAACTGCCGGCGCGGGCCACGCCCAATGGTCACTTGGCGTTCCTGCAGGTGATCGGTCTGAGCGACGATGAGATGGCGGCAATCAAACGCTGGTCGACCGATGGGGTGCTGCAGGCGCTCGAGCCGCGCATGCCGCTGTGGATCACCGACCTGCACCGTGCCAGTCTGCTGGATGATCCGGCGCTGGTGCGGCAGCTGCAGGCGGGCAGCGAACGCGAAGGGTCCAGTACCGCAGTCCTGTTCGTGGAGACCTTGGAGTGGCGCGAAGAAGGCGACCAGATCGTGCTGGTGCTGGGTGCCGGGCAGGTGCCCAATGTGCTTGAACTGCTGCCGCTGCGCCTGCGCCATGGTCACCCGCTGACCATCGTCAGCCGCGAGCGCGAATGGGAGTTCGCGCCCGGTGACCGCGATGTCGTGAGCAAGGTTGGGGAGGGCATGCGCTGCACACTGAGCGCGCAGGGACTGGACACGCTGGAGCAGCGGGTGCGTGCAGAGCGCGGGCGCTACCCGGTACCGGGCACGGCGCTGGTGGTGGACGTGGTGCCGACCGCGCTGCGCGATGCGCAGGACAACGTGGTGCGCGAGATCGGCTGATCGCGCGCACCACAGCCCTCAGTGCAGGCCTTCGGCCTTCAGCGCGGCCTGCACGCCGGTGTCGGCTTCCATCCGGGTCTTGAACGCAGCCAGGTTGTCCAGGCCGGTCAGGTCGACCTTGGCGCCGGCCGCCCAGCGCAGGGTGATGTAGAAGTAGGCGTCGGCGTAGCTGCGGAAGCCGGCCAGCCAGGGCTTGTCGGCCAGCTGGCGGTTGGCGGTCTCGAACAGGCCGCGCAGGCGCTTGCGGGCCGCGTCGCGGATCGCGTCGTACTGGCCGTCATCGGCGATGAACTTGGCCGGTGCGAACAGCGGCGAGAACGCCGGGTGCACGTCCGAGTTGACGAAGGCCAGCCAGCGGTTGGCTTCAGCGCGCTGCTGCGGGCTGCCATCGCCGCCCAGGCCGGCCTGCGGGTAGCTGTCGGCGATGTAGCCCATGATGGCCGCGTTCTGGGTCAGCACGAAGCTGCCGTCGACGAGGGTCGGCACCGAGCCGGCCGGATTGATCGCAAGATAGGCCGGGGCCTTCAGGGTGTCCTTGTCGAGCAGTTCCACCTCGAACGGCTGGCCGGTCCATTGCAGGGCGATGTGGTCGGCGGTGGAGCAGGCACCGGGCTTGCTGTACAGCTTCATGGGGAACTCCGTGGGAATGCAGGAAAGGTAAGCGGCCCACTATTCCAGAGCCGGCCCCGCATCCTCAACGGTATGGCCGTAACAGATCGTTACGACGCGCGTGGCTTGAGTTTCTGCACGCGATAGAACGTGTGGTCGCCGATGGTGGCCACCTGGTAGGCGTTGCGCCAGCTGGGGCTGGCGATGGCCAGCGCGGCGAAGTGGCTGGCGCCGGGCACGATTTCCTTGCGCTCGCCTTCCGGCAGCGCCCAGTTGCGCTCGGCATCGAAGGCCACGGTCATGGCTTCTTCCCAGGCATCGGCGTTGCCCAGCTGGGTGCCCGGCGCCACGATGGTGGGGGCGAACTGTTTGCGCGCGGTGACCACCTTGCACATCGAATCGCCCCACAGGCCGCTGTCCAGGCGGCGCAGCGCCACCTCCGCAACGGCCTGCTGGCCGCGCAGGGTCTGGTCACGGGCTTCGAGGTAGACGGTCGTGCTCAGGCACAACGAATCGGCGGCCGGCTGGGGCAGCAATTGCGACAGCCAGAGAATCCAGGCCAGTTTCATAAATCTCCTTGCTCCGTATGGGCCGCACCTGGCTGTCCGTCCAATCAACGTGATCGGGGGCGCGAGGTACGACTTGGCGTCATGGGGAGGCGGCCATCGGGGCCGCCCGGAAGCGGCACCCGGAAGACGTGGGGGCCGCGCGCTCACTCGAACTGGGTGGTGAGCGGGAAAGTTGGCGCACGATAGGGGGGCATTTCGCAACGCATCCTGAACCGAAAGGCTTGACATTCAGGTTCGGACGGGGGGCGTTTTCGCCCATTCAGGTGACGACCAACGGTCGTCACCTACCGTAGAAGGGCATCGCCCAACCGGTTTCCAATGCGGGCAGGGCACGCAGGGAATGGCGGCGCCATTCCTGACGTCGCTTGTCGACGGCCCGGAGGGGCCCGCCGGTGGCGGGCATATCGTTGGTCGTGCCCTCGGCCAACTCAGAGCGCAGCCGCCAGGCGGCTGCCCTGGTTGATCGCGCGTTTTGCGTCCAGTTCCGCGGCTACATCGGCGCCGCCGATCAGGCGCGCATCCACGCCTGCGCCCAGCAGCGCGGCATGCAGGTCGCGGCGCGGCTCCTGGCCGGCGCAGATCACCACGTGGCTGACCGGTAGCGTCTGTTGCTGGCCATCAATGCGGATGCGCAGACCATCGTCGTCCACCCCCAGGTACTCCACCCCGCCAAGCATCTTTACGCCCTTGGCCTTGAGCGTGGCGCGGTGGATCCAGCCGGTGGTCTTGCCGAGCCGCGCGCCGGGCTTGCCCGGGCTGCGCTGCAGCAGCCACACCCTGCGCGCGGGCGCTTCGGGCTGCGGCCGTGCGAGGGCACCGCGTGCCTCGAAGTGCGGGTCCACGCCCCATTCGGCCATCCAGCGTGCCGGATCCAGCGCAGGCGACGGCCCCTCATGCACCAGGAACTCGCCCACGTCGAAGCCGATGCCACCTGCGCCGATGATCGCCACCTCTGCGCCGACCTTCACCCTGCCCAGCAGGACGTCCAGGTAACTGACCACCTTGGGGTGGTCGGCGCCGGGGAAATCGACCTGGCGCGGGGTGATGCCGGTGGCGACCACCACTGTATCGAAGCCGCCCAGGCTGGCCACGTCGGCCACCGTGTCGAGCTTCACGTGGACCCCGGTTTCCTCCAGCTTGTGGCGGAAGTAGCGAAGCGTCTCATGGAATTCTTCCTTGCCGGGAATCCGCTTGGCCACGTTGAACTGGCCGCCGATCTCGCTTCCTGCGTCGAACAGGGTAACGGCGTGGCCGCGTTCGGCCGCAACCGTGGCACACGCCAGCCCGGCGGGACCAGCGCCGACCACCGCGACCTTCTTCGGAGCGGTGGTGGGGCGGTAGACCAGTTCGGTTTCATGCACCGCGCGCGGGTTTACCAGGCAACTGGCGGTCTTGTTCTCGAACACGTGGTCCAGGCAGGCCTGGTTGCAGGCGATACAGGTGTTGATGGCGTGCGCGCGGCCGGCGCGTGCTTTGTTGGCCCATTCCGGGTCGGCCAGCAGCGGCCGCGCCAGCGACACCATGTCCGCGCCGCCGCCGGCCAGGATGTGTTCGGCCACGTCGGGCATGTTGATGCGGTTGGTGGCGATCACCGGCACGCGCACGTGCGGTTTGAGCTTGGCGGTGACCCCGGCGAAGGCCGCGCGCGGCACCGAGGTAGCGATGGTGGGCACGCGCGCCTCATGCCAGCCGATGCCAGAGTTGATCAGGGTGGCGCCGGCCGCTTCAATCGCCTTGGCCTGCTGCACGATTTCATCCCAGTTGCTGCCGTCCTCGACCAGGTCGACCAGTGACAACCGGTAGATGATGATGAAATCCGGGCCGCACGCTTCGCGGATGCGGCGCACGATCTCCACCGCGAACTGCATGCGCCCGGCGGCGTCGCCGCCCCAGCGATCGCTGCGCAGATTGGTGCGCGGAGCGATGAATTCGTTGATCAGGTAGCCTTCCGAACCCATCACCTCCACCCCGTCGTAGCCCGCTTCGCGGGCCAGCCGCGCGCTGCGCGCGTAATCGGCGATATGTCGTTCCACCCCGCGTGCCGACAGCGCCCGCGGGGTGAACGGGTTGATTGGCGCCTTCTTCTTCGACGGCGCTACTGACAGGGGGTGGTAGGCGTAGCGCCCGGCGTGCAGCAGCTGCAGGCAGATCCTGCCCTCATGCGCATGCACCGCCGCAGTGAGCTGGCGGTGCGGACCCACTTCCCACGGCCAGGACAGCTTGCCGCCGAATGGCTTGAGCCAGCCCACCACGTTGGGCGCATAGCCGCCGGTGACGATCAGCCCGACCCCGCCTGCCGCGCGCTCGGCGAAATAGGCCGCCAGTCGCGGGAAGTCACGGGCGCGGTCCTCCAGTCCGGTATGCATCGACCCCATCAGGATACGGTTGCGCAGGGTGGTGAAGCCCAGATCGAGCGGGGCGAACAGATGGGGGTAGGCAGGGGATTCGGCGGCTGGCGACATGAAGATACGCTTGCGTACGGTAAGCGGTGAAGGTTGCCCCGGATTGCCCCTGCACGCAAGGCCAATGCGGGGGCCTCGCGCTCCGGAGCGCTACGGTGCAGCTGCAGCTGTGGGGCGTTTGACAGCACCAAACAGGGGAAGGGTATAGCCGCACAGGGGGCCGATCAGCAGTGCGAAGGCGAGGGTGCCCAGACCGACGTCGCCGCCCAGATACCAGCCGATCACCAGCACGGTGCCTTCGATCAGGCTGCGCACGATCCAGATCGGCCAACCGGTGCGGGCGTGCAGACCGGTCATCAGGCCATCGCGCGGGCCAGGGCCGAAGCGGGCGCCGATGTACAAGCCGGTGGCGACCGCCACCAGCAGCAGCCCCAACGCGAACATCGGCACCTGCCACAGCAGCCCGTGCACCTCCGGCAGCAGCCACAGACCGAACTGCGCGCTGGGGCCGATCAACAGCACGTTCAGGACGGTGCCAAGTCCAGGCTTCTGACGGATGGGCCACCACAACAGCAGTACCAGCGCGCCGATCACGTTGGTGGCCACGCCGAACGAGAGCGGGGTCTGCAGCGCGATGCCCTGGGACAGCACGTCCCAGGGCGCCACGCCGATCGCGGCGCGGATCATCACTGCCGCCCCCATGCCGTACAGGAACAGGCCGATCAGCAGTTGCAGCAGGCGCAGAGGCAATGAGGTGGGCATGGCGGCGTCATCGGCAGGGCGTTTGACTGTAGGGCGCGCGCTGCCGCGCCGACAGATACAGATGCACTCGAACGCGTGCGTACACCCACGCGCCGGTACTCACTCCCAGCCGGAGAGGACCAGTTTGCCGGTGACACCACCGCCCTCCAGAAGGCGATGTGCTTCACGCAGGTTGGCGGCATTGATGCTGCCCAGCGAGGTATGCGCGGTGCTGCGCAGTTCGCCGGCGTCGACCAGGCTGGCCACCCGGTTGAGGATGCGGTGCTGTTCCACCATGTCGGTGGTCTGGAATCGCGATCGGGCGAACATGAACTCCCAATGGATGCCGATGCATTTGGCCTTGTAGGGATCGCCGATGCGCAGTGGTCCACGCGGTTCCACGACGAGGCCCACATGCCCCTGCGGCGCAAGCAGTTCGCCCAGCACTTCCCAGTAGTGGTCGGTGTCGGCCAGGTTCAGGGCCACGTCCACCTGCGCGATGCCCAGCGCCTGCAGTTGCGCCGGCAGCCACTGGCGGTGATCCACCACATGGTCGGCGCCCATCCGACGACACCATTCCGCCGATGCGTCCCGCGACGCGGTGGCCACCACGGTGAAGCCGGCATGGCGTGCCAATTGAATCGCGATGGAACCCACGCCGCCGGCGCCTCCGATGACCAGCAGGGTCTGGCCAGTGTGGCGTCGATCATCGAAATGCAATGGCATGCGCTCGAACAACAGTTCCCACGCGGTCAACACCGTCAGCGGAAGCGCCGCTGCCTCGGCGAAATCCAGCGTGGTCGGCTTGCGTCCCACAAGGCGCTCATCCACCCATTGCCATTGCGCATTGCTGCCGGGCCGGGTGACATCGCCCGCGTAATACACCTCGTCACCGGGGGAGAACGCGGTGACCTCGGGGCCGACCGCATCGACAATTCCAGCCGCGTCATAGCCGAGGATGCGCGGCGGCGACACTTCACCGGCGCGGGGCGCGCGCTGCTTGGTGTCGACCGGGTTGACCGAAACGGCCTGCACGCGCACCAGGAGGTCGGTTCCCAGCGGCGCGCCGGGTTCAGGAATCTGCAGATCACGCAGCGCATCGGGGTGGTCGATGGGCAGGTAATGCGTGAGGCCTACGGCTTTCATGGCGGCTCCCGTGGAGGTGAACACCTTCATCATACGGACGCTTTTGAACCTGTTCTGCAGCTGAATAAGCAGCATGCGACAAACTGCATCAAATACTGTGGCGGGGCCTTGAAAACTCTGGGAAAGTTCCGAAAACCCTTGTCATTGCTGGGTCTTGCGGAAGTTCACCAACCTGTATAGGGTGCCACCAGCTGGACCCGGTGGAGGTCTGGTGGCCGATTTCACATGTTACGTGACCGTTAACATCGCCTTCACTCCCCTGAGCATAATGT
Organism: Stenotrophomonas sp. 22385; assembly: GCF_052045085.1. Classification (NCBI taxonomy): domain Bacteria; kingdom Pseudomonadati; phylum Pseudomonadota; class Gammaproteobacteria; order Lysobacterales; family Lysobacteraceae; genus Stenotrophomonas; species Stenotrophomonas sp. 22385. The sequence continues at coordinate 327,488 of NZ_JBQEOG010000006.1, read as the reverse complement.
TCGCGGCGGTGGCGTGCTGAATCGGCAGTCTTAAACGACGCAGTAGTGCTGGCCCATGCCTCTACCGGTTTCATACCCCCGAAATAGGAGCTGTATTACATGAACAAGAAGATCCTCACTGCCGCGCTGCTGGGCGGCCTGGCGTTTGCCCAGGCAGCCTCCGCGCAGGATTTTGATGACCGCTGGTACCTGACCGGTTCGGCCGGCTTCAACTTCCAGGATAGCGACCGTCTGACCAACGACGCTCCGTTCGTTACCCTGGGCCTCGGCAAGTTCATCAGCCCCAACTGGTCGCTGGACGGCGAGCTGAACTACCAGAACCCGAACTTCGACGACAACCAGGACCTGAACTGGAGCCAGTACGGCGCCTCGATCGACCTGCGTCGCCACTTCATCTCCGAAGGTCGTGGCTGGAACCCGTACCTGCTGATGGGCCTGGGCTACCAGAAGTCGGAAGAGGAATACAACAACTTCCCGTCGCCCGACAGCCCGGGTGAGCGCAAGGACGGCAACTTCGCCGCCAAGCTCGGCGTCGGCCTGCAGACCACCTTCGAAAAGCGCGTTGCAGTCCGCGCCGAAGTGGCCTACCGCGGTGACTTCGACGACAAGAGCGTTTCCGCTCCGGACGAAAGCTGGTTCGGCGACGTGCTGGCCTCGGTCGGCGTCGTGATCCCGCTGGGCCCGGCTCCGGTGGCTGCTGCTCCGGCTCCGGCTCCGGTTGCGCCGAGCTGCGCAGACCTGGATGACGACGGTGACGGCGTCAACAACTGCGACGACAAGTGCCCGGATTCGCAGCCGGGTCAGACCATCGGTCCGGACGGTTGCCCGGTGCCGGTCTCCATCGACCTGAAGGGCGTGAACTTCGACTTCGACAAGTCGACCCTGCGTCCGGACGCCGTGGCGATCCTGTCCGAAGCCTCGCAGATCCTGAGCCGTTACCCGGATCTGAAGGTTGAGGTTGCTGGTCACACCGACTCGAAGGGCACCGACGAGTACAACCAGAAGCTGTCCGAGCGTCGCGCCACCGCCGTGTACGACTACCTGACCAAGAACGGCGTTGCCGCTTCGCGTCTGGTGGGCCCGATCGGCTACGGTGAGAGCCGTCCGATTGCCCCGAACACCAACCCGGATGGTTCGGACAACCCGGAAGGCCGTGCGAAGAACCGTCGTACCGAGCTGAACGTCCAGAACTGATCCTTCTGGTAATACAGCTTCAGAACAGGGCCCGGCACTGCCGGGCCCTGTTTTTTTTTGCGCCATGCGCGAAATCAGCAATAAATCCAACAGGTTGCCGTATTCATTGAATGTGGGATCTTGAAAGCCGTTGTGGCGCTGTTAAACTCGGCGCGTCGACCTCTTCCCTGGATGCATCCCATGCTGCGTATTGCACTGGCCGCCGCGCTTGGCCTGGCCCTGGTTCCCACCGCCTACGCAGCCGTGGATTGCTCGGCTTCGGCCACCAGCGTCAAGCCGCTGCCGTTGCCGCCCACCGCGATTGCCCCGGTGGCGTCCGAGCTCTACATCCGCAATGTGCAGCTGGGCATGCCCGCGGGTGTGCTGACCTCCAACTTTGACCAGCAGCAGTCGCTGGACCGCGTGCTGCAGCGCCTGCGCATCGACGGCTGCCAGAACATCGCCAAGGCGATGCCGGGTGCGCCGGCGATCAAGCCCAACGATCCGGCTGCCTACAAGCCGCAGACGGAATTCGACAACACGCCGTGGCGCTTTGACATGAGCCAGAACGGCAAGCGCATGACCGCCGACGAGTTCGACGCCTGGATGAAGTCGCGCGGCGTGCGCGTGGTCAAGCCGCGTGCGGCCGCCGCCGCGGCGCCAGCACCTGCGCCCGCCGCCGAGGCACCGGCTGATACCAAGCCGGGCGGCAAGAAGTAAGCAACGCGCGCGGCGCCCGATGCGTAACCGTCGACCTCCAGCCGCGCCAACCGCTCGACCACGCCGCGACCCGCGGCGTGCGTCCGCGTCCGCCACACCTGCGACCCATGCCGGCACCGCGCCGCGCCATGGCCTGGCCCGCGTGCTGTCCAAGGCGGGATTGTGTTCGCGCACCGAAGCGGCGCGCTGGATCGGCGAGGGCCGGGTGACGGTCGATGGGCGCACCATCAACAACCCCGAATTCCCGATCATCGACGGCCGCCACGTGGTGCGGGTCGATGGCCAGCCATTGGATGCACCGCGCCGCCTGCACATCGCGCTCAACAAGCCGCGCGGGCTGGTCACCACCGCGCAGGACGAACAGGGCCGCGACACCGTGTACCGCTGTTTCGATGGGGCGGGACTGCCGTGGCTGGCGCCGGTCGGGCGGCTGGACAAGGCCAGTGAAGGCCTGCTGCTGTTCAGCAACGACCCGCAATGGGCTGCGCGGCTGACCGACCCCAGCACCGGGCCGGACAAGACCTACCACGTCCAGATCGATGCCATTCCCGATGCCGCGCAGCTGGCCGCGCTGTGCACCGGCGTGGACGACGACGGCGAATTCCTGCGCGCCCGCCAGGCACGCCTGCTGCGCAGTGGCGACAAGACCGCCTGGCTGGAAGTGGTGCTGGAAGAAGGCCGCAACCGCCACATCCGCCGGCTGCTGGCGGCCTTCGACATCAACGTACTGCGGCTGGTGCGCGTCGGCATCGGCCGGCTGCCGCTGGGCACGCTGGCCAAAGGCGCCTGGCGCGAACTGGAGCCGCACGAACTGGACCTGCTGACCGCCACGGCCGATGTGGCCGTGGCCGATACCTGAGATTGGGCAAGGGATGGCCTGCGACCGAGATTCCGTCCACTACCGGGAGTAATGCCATGCACGCCCACCCCTTTACCCGTTCCCTGCTGCGCAGCACCTGGCTGCTGGTGCCTGCCGCGCTGCTCAGCGCCTGCGGCGGCCACAAGGAGGTCGCCAAGGCACCGCCGCCGGCGGTGACCGACACGATCGTGGAGATACAGCCCACCGAGCGCGATGGGCGTGGCGCCTACCGCTTCCACATGAGCAACGGTGAAAAGCGCATGAGCGCCGACGAGTTCGATGCGTGGATGAAGGCCAACGGCATCCGGGTGGCCAAGGGCAACCCGAATGCGGCGCCGGTGGCCAAGCCGGTGGTGGTGGCGAGCAAGGAAGACGCCAAGGGCAAGAAGAAAAAGAAATGACGCGCGATGCGCGTCATTCCGGATGTTGCATGGTGCCCGACAGCGGGGCAGCGCCCCGTTCTAGGCTTTGATGACGCCCAGCTCCAGGCCGATCCGGGTGAACGCGTCGATCGCCCGGTCCAGGTGCGCGCGGGTATGCGCGGCGCTGATCTGGGTGCGGATGCGGGCCTGGCCCTTGGGCACCACCGGGAAGAAGAAACCGATCGCATAGATGCCTTCCTCGAGCAGGCGCTCGGCGAACTTCTGCGCCAGTGGCGCGTCGTACAGCATCACCGGGCTGATCGGATGCACACCCGGCTTCACGTCGAAGCCGGCAGCGGTCATCTTCTGGCGGAAGTAGGCGGTGTTGTCGGCCAGGGTGGTGCGCAGGTCATCGGCGGCCGCGAGCATGTCGAACGCCTTGATCCCGGCGGCAACCACGTGCGGCGGCAGCGAATTGGAGAACAGGTACGGGCGCGAACGCTGGCGGAGCAGCTCGATCACTTCGGCGCTGGCGGTGGTGAAGCCGCCCAGGGCGCCGCCCATGGCCTTGCCCAGGGTGCCGGTGATGATGTCGATCTTCTCCAGCACGCCCTTGACCTCGGCCGAGCCGCGGCCGGTGGCGCCCAGGAAGCCGGTGGCATGGCATTCATCGATGTGGACCAGCGCGTTGTACTTCTTCGCCAGCGCGGTGATCTCATCCAACGGGGCGATGAAGCCGTCCATCGAGAACACGCCGTCGGTGGTGATCAGCTTGGTGCGGCAGCCGGCGGCATCGGCTGCCTGCAGCTGGGCTTCCAGGTCGGCCATGTCACAGTTGGCATAGCGGAAGCGCTTGGCCTTGCACAGGCGTACGCCGTCGATGATCGAGGCGTGGTTGAGCGCGTCCGAGATGATGGCGTCGTTCTCCCCCAGCAACGGCTCGAACAGACCGCCGTTGGCGTCGAAGCAGGCCGCGTACAGGATCGTGTCCTGCTTGCCGAAGAAGCTGGCAATCTGCTGCTCAAGCTGCTTGTGCAGGTCCTGGGTGCCGCAGATGAAGCGCACCGAGGCCATGCCGAAGCCGTGGCTGTCCAGCGCGTCCTTGGCCGCCTGGATCAGGTCCGGGTGGTCAGCCAGGCCCAGGTAGTTGTTGGCGCAGAAGTTGAGCACCGTGCGGCCGTCGTCCAGGGTGATCTCGGCAGATTGCGGGCTGGTGATGACGCGCTCGGACTTGAACAGGCCCTGGGCGCGGATCGCTTCCAGTTCCTCGACATAGTGCTGGGTGAGCGGGGCGGTCGGGGCATCGGTCATGGCAGGCGGTCATCGGCACGGGAAAAGCGGGATTTTACAGGGCCGCGCAGGAAACGGTTGCAGATGGGATTGTTGCAACGCAATATCAATCAGGTTAAAAATCCGTAAACACGCGCTGCATCCACCCCACGTCCAGGAGAGACCCCGCATGAACCACGCCACGCGCTGTACCGCCGCCGCTGTGCTCTGCGCCGCCTTGCTTGCCCCGTTTGCCGCCAGCGCCCAGGACGAGGCCGAATCGCCGTTCAGCTGGAACGTGACCGGCGTGTCCGATTACGTGTTCCGCGGTGTCTCCCAGACCGACGAAGATCCGACCGTGCAGGCCGGCTTCACCTACACCTCGCCAGTCGGCCTGTACGCCGGTGTGTGGGGTTCGGGCGTGGACTTCGGGGACGGCGGCCCGGATGCCGAAGTCGATTACTTCATCGGCTACGGCGTGGACGTCACCGACAGCGTCAATTTCGACGTGATGCTCAATCACTACAGCTACCCTGGTTCGAGCGAACTGGCCTACACCGAGCTGATCACCAAGACCAGCTTCGCCGAGCACTACAACGTGACCGTGGCCTACACCAACGATGTCTGGAACACCGACACCGATGGCTGGTACTTCGCCGCCGGCACCGAGTGGGCGCTGCCGAACGAGTTCAACCTGACCGCCAACGTCGGCCGCAGCACCTTCAAGGACAGCGTCGCCCAGGACTACACCGACTGGAACGTCGGTGTGAACCGCACCTGGGGCCTGTTCACCCTGGGCCTGGGCTACTACGGCACCGACGGCAACGGCCGCGACAACTCCGGCAAGCTGGCCGACAACCGCGTGGTGTTCACGGTTGCCGTGGGGCAATAACGCGCGCTGGATCACCAAAGAAAAAGGCACCCGATGGGTGCCTTTTTCGTACCGACCAACGGTCGGTACCTACCGCAATCTGGTAGGTCACGACCGTTGGTCGTGACCTCGCGGCATCAGTTCCAGCTCAATACCACCTTGCCGGCCTTGCCCTGTTCCATCAGGTCGAAGCCCTTCTGGAACTCGTCGATCGGCAGCTGGTGGGTCATCACCTTGCCAAGCGGGAAACCGGACAGCACCAGCTGGGTCATCTTGTACCAGGTCTCGTACATCTTGCGGCCGTAGATGCCCTGCACGGTGAGGCCCTTGAAGATGATCTTGTCCCAGTCGCAGCCGGCGCCGCGGGGCATGATGCCGAGCATGGCGATCTTGCCGCCGTGGTACATGCAGTCGAGCATGTCGTTGAACGCGCGCGGGTTGCCGCTCATTTCCAGGCCCACGTCGAAGCCCTCCATGTGCAGTTCCTTCATCACGTCCTTCAACGAGGTATTGGCCACGTTGACCACACGGGTGGCGCCCATGTCGGCAGCCAGCTTCAGGCGGAAGTCGTTGACGTCGGTCACCACTACGTTGCGCGCGCCGATGTGCTTGCAGATACCAGCAGCGATGATCCCGATCGGGCCCGCTCCGGTGATCAGTACGTCTTCGCCGATCACGTCGAATTCCAGCGCGCAGTGCGCGGCATTGCCGTACGGGTCGAAGAAGGCGGCCAGCTCGGACGGGATCTGGTCGGGGATCGGCCACAGGTTGCTGGCCGGCATCACCATGTATTCGGCGAAGGCGCCGTTGACGTTCACGCCGATGCCCACGGTGTTGGGGCACAGGTGCGGACGGCCGCCCCGGCAGTTGCGGCAGTGGCCGCACACGATGTGGCCTTCGGCCGATACGCGCTGGCCGATGTCGTAGCCGGTCACGCCCGGACCGATGCCGGCGATGCGGCCGACGAACTCATGGCCGATGGTCAGGCCCGGCTTGATCGTGCGCTGGCTCCATTCGTCCCACAGGTAGATGTGCAGGTCGGTGCCGCAGATGGCGGTCTTTTCCAGCTTGATCAGGACCTCGTTCGGGCCCGGCACCGGTACCGGTACTTCTTCGAGCCAGATGCCCTTGGCGGCTTCACGCTTGACCAGGGCCTTCATTGTTTGCTGCGCCATCGGGGTGGAACTCGTCAGGGGGAAAGGCGGAATTATAGGCCCGGCGGGGGGCCGGGCATGTTGCGGTGCGGTCCGTGACTTTCGGCCGGCAGGGCCGGCGGGGGACCCCGCTACAATCGGCGGTTCATTCACCAGGGGCCGCTCATGCGCTCGAACCTGCTTGCTTTCTCCGTCGTCGCCAGCCTTGCGCTGGTCCAGGCCGCCCATGCCGCTGAGGGCATGTGGGTGCCGCAACAGCTGCCGGAGATTGCCGGGCCGCTCAAGCAGGCCGGCCTGAAACTCTCCCCGGAACAGATCTCCGACCTGACTGGCGACCCGATGGGCGCGGTGGTCGCGCTGGGCGGCTGCACCGCCAGCTTCGTCTCCCCGCAGGGCCTGGTGGTGACCAACCACCATTGCGCCTACGGTGCGATCCAGCTTAATTCCACCGCCGAGAAGAACCTGATCAAGGACGGCTTCAACGCGCCGACCCTGAAGGATGAACTGAGCGCCGGCCCGAACGCGCGCGTGTTCGTGCTCGACCGGATCACCGACGTCACCGACCAGGCCAAGGCCGCCATCGCCGCCGCCGGGAAGGACCCGCTGGCCCGCACCCGCGCGCTGGAAGCGTTCGACAAGGCACAGACCGCCGCGTGCGAGGCCGAAGCCGGCTTCCGCTGCCGCCTGTACAGTTTCTCTGGCGGCAACACCTACCGCCTGTTCCGCAACATGGAAATCAGGGACGTGCGCCTGGTCTACGCGCCCCCGGGCAGCGTCGGCAAGTTCGGCGGCGACGTCGACAACTGGATGTGGCCGCGCCACACCGGCGATTTCTCGTTCTACCGCGCCTACGTGGGGAAAGACGGCAAGCCGGCCGCCTTCTCGGCTGACAACGTGCCGTACCAGCCCAGGCACTTCCTGAAGTTCGCCGACCAGCCGCTGGGCGCCGACGACTTCGTGATGGTGGCCGGCTACCCGGGCCGCACCAACCGCTACGCACTGGCCGGTGAGTTCAACGAAACCGCCGACTGGACCTATCCGACCATCGCCCGCCACTACAACGCGGTGCTGGCGCTGATCGACAAGGCTGGCAAGGCCGATGCGGACGTGAAGGTGAAGTACGCCGCCACCGCGGCCAGCATGAACAACGTGGCCAAGAACTACGCCGGTCAGCTGGAGGGCTTCAAGCGCATCGACGCAGCCGGCCAGAAGCAGGCTGAAGAGGCCGCCGTGCTGGCCTGGCTGAAGAAGCAGGGTGCTGCCGGCAAGCCGGCGCTGGCCGCGCACGCGCAGCTGATCAAGCACCTGGATACCAGCAAGTCCACCCGCGAGCGCGACCTGTTCGTGGGCCAGTTCAACAACACCTCCGCCGTGGGTGCCGCGCTGGCCTTGTACCGCCTGTCGATCGAGCGCGCCAAGCCCGATGCCCAGCGCGAAGCGGGCTACCAGGAACGCGACCTGCCGACCATCGAAGGCAGCCTGCGCCAGATGGACCGCCGCTACGTGGCGGGCATGGACCAGCAGCTGCAGCAGTACTGGTTGAACCAGTACGTGGCGCTGCCGGCCGCCCAGCGCAGCAACGAGGTGCTGAACCAGTGGCTGGCCGGCAGTGATTCCGCCGCCGTGGACGGCCTGGTCAAGAAGCTGTCCGGCACCAGACTGGGCAGCCTCGACGAGCGCCTGACCTGGTTCAAAGCCGACCGCGCCGCTTTCGAAGCCAGCACCGACCCGGTCATCCAGTACGCGGTGGCCACCATGCCGGCGCTGCTGAAGCTGGAAGAGCAGAAGAAGACCCGTGAAGGCGAATCGCTGCTGGCGCGCCCGGCCTACCTGCAGGCGCTGGCCGATTACAAGAAGAGCAAGGGTGAGTTCGTCTACCCGGACGCCAACCTGTCGCTTCGCATCACCTTCGGCAACGTGATGGGCTATGCGCCAAAGGACGGCGTGGCCTACACCCCGTTCACCACGCTGGAAGGCATCGTCGCCAAGGAAACCGGCGCCGATCCGTTCGATTCGCCCAAGCCGCTGCTCGATGCGGTCAAGGCCAAGCGCTACGGCGGCCTGGAAGACAAGCGCGTCGGCTCGGTGCCGGTCAACTTCCTGTCCAACCTGGACATCACCGGCGGCAACTCCGGCTCGCCGGTGCTGGACGCGCACGGCAAGCTGGTCGGCCTGGCCTTCGATGGCAACTGGGAATCGGTCAGCTCCAACTGGGTGTTCGACCCGGTGATGACCCGCATGATCGCGGTGGACAGCCGCTACATGCAGTGGATCATGCAGGAGGTGGCGCCCGCGCCGCAGCTGCTGAAGGAACTGAACCTCACTCCGTGAGGCGCGGTTCCTGATTGCCGGCCAACGGCCGGCGCTACTGTCAACGAACCCCGCGGCAACGCCGCGGGTTTTTTTTCGCGCTGGATCAAACGCGGCTGCCGGTGAATCGAGCGCCGGGGCGGCATACCCTTTCCGGCGAATGTCCCCCGGCGTCGGCCGGAGGCCGATGCCGGGGGACATTTGCACAGGGGCCTGCCGGCCGCGGCGGGGCCCCCAACGCCCGCGATGAACCTGATCGAAGACGGAGGAAGAACCGTTTGCTCGGCAAGGTATGATGGCCGCTCCCCCACGATCATTCACATCATGTGAACGATTGCGACTGTTCTCCTCTCCCCCAAGGACCTCTAGTTCGCATGCGCATCCTGCTTGCCCGCCACGGCGAAACCCCCTGGAATGCCGAAGGCCGTTACCAGGGCCAGATCGATATCCCGTTGTCGCCGATCGGCGAAGCCCAGGCCCAGGCCTTGGGTGAACGCCTGAAATCGGTGGACATCACCCGTGCCGTCGCCTCGCCGCTGTCGCGCGCGCAGCGCACCGCGCAGCTGGCCCTCGGTGCCGACCGCGCCGACATGCTGCTGACCGAACCGGAGCTGCAGGAAATCGCCCACGGTGAGTGGGAAGGCCTGCTGGCCAGCGAAATCAACGAAAAAGACCCGTCGCGCCTGCAGGCCTGGCGCGACGAGCCCGATACGGTGCTGATGCCCGGCGGCGAATCGCTGCGGTTGGTGCTGGACCGCAGCTGGCGCGGCCTGGCCCGCGCCGCCGAAGGGCTGGGCGAGCACGACACGCTGCTGGTGGTGGCCCACGACGCAGTCAACCGGGTGATCCTGTGCCGGATCCTGGGTTTACCGCTGTCGCGTCTGTGGACCTTCCGCCAGGCGCCGACCACGCTCAATCTGCTTGAAGGCACGGACCTGGACAGCCTGGAAGTGGTGCGCCTGAACGACTGCGCGCATCACACGCCGTTCTTCGGCGAGGCCAAGCACCGGGCGCTGTGATCCACCCCGGTTTTCCGCTTTCCGTTCCACGACCACCACGATCCATCGCCATGACGACCACCCGCCCGCATACCCTCGCCGATTGGCTCAGCTACATCGAGCAGCAGCACCCGGCCACCATCGACATGGGGTTGGAACGCGTACGTGCGGTGGCCACCGCCATGAGCCTGGGCCAGCCGGCGCCGCGCACCATCGTGGTGGGCGGCACCAACGGCAAGGGCTCCACGGTGGCCTTCATCGAGGCGATCGCGCGGGCGGCCGGCTGGAAGGTCGGGGCCTACACCTCGCCGCACCTGCTGCATTACAACGAGCGTGTGCGCATCGACGGCGAAGACGCCTCCGACGCGGCGCTCATTGCCGCCTTCAACGCCATCGAAGATGCGCGCGGCAGCACCACGCTGACCTACTTCGAGTACGGCACGCTGGCCGCATTGCACCTGTTTGCGCAGGCCGGGCTTGACCTGGCCGTGCTGGAAGTGGGGCTGGGCGGACGCCTGGACGCGGTCAACATCGTCGATGCCGACGTGGCGGTGATCACCACCGTGGACATCGACCATGCCGAATGGCTCGGCGAGGACCGCGAAACGATCGGCGCGGAAAAGGCCGGCATCATCCGTGGCTGGAAGCCGGTGATCCTGGGGGAGACCGATCCTCCATCAAGCGTGCTGGCGCGTGCTTACCTGCTGGGCGCCAATGCGATCCGAGGCGGCAGCGATTTCTTCGCCGACGTCATCGATGCCCAACGCTGGGCGTGGCGTGACGTGGGTTTCCGCATCGAACTGCCGATGCCGGCGTTGCGCGGCCCGATCCAGCTGCGCAATGCCGCGTCGGCCATTGCCGCGCTGCGCGCGCTGGACAAGCCGCTGCCGCGTGCGGCCATCGGCGAGGGCGTGTCCCAGGCCCGCATCCGCGGCCGTCTGCAGGCGTTCGAGCGCGATGGCGTGGAGGTGCTGGTCGATGTCGGCCACAACCCGCAGGCCGCGCGCGAGCTGGCGGCTGCCCTGAAGGCCGCAACGATCACCGGGCGTACCGTGGCCGTGTTCGCCGCATTGCAGGACAAGGATGCCGTTGGTGTGGTCGAGGCACTGGCCGACCGCGTCGATGGCTGGCACCTGGCCGGGCTGGAAGGTGCGCGCGCACAGAGCGCAACGGCATTGCTTGCCCGTCTGGCCGGTACCGCCGCCGCCGATGCGGCCACCCATCAAGATGTGGATACTGCGTTGCAGCAGGCGCTGTCGGCGGCCGGGGCCGGCGACCGCGTGCTGGTCTTTGGTTCCTTCCATACCGCCGCGCAGGCCCTGCTGTGGCTCGAGAACGCCCGCTGAGGCGGGCAGCAGACGACAACGTTCAGCCGTCTTCGACGCCGCACACGCGTGCGCCCGTATAATCGCCGTGGCATTCCGCCGCGCCGCCCTGCCTGCCTTCCGTGGATACTCCTCTGAAACAGCGACTGATTGGTGCCATCGTCCTGGTGGCGTTGGCCGTGATTTTCCTGCCCATGCTGGTGAAGGGGCCTGCCCCTGACAGTGGCGTGGCCAACGTGCCGATCACCGCGCCGGACGCGCCGGCCGATGGTCAGTTCCAGACCCGTGAACTGCCGCTGGTCGCCCCGACCGGTGGTGCCACCGGCCTGCAGAGCGGTGTGTCGACCACCCAGCCGCTGCAGCCCGACGCAGCCGCACCGGCCGAGCCGGCGGCGGCCGCCGATGCTTCGCCGGCCGTGGCCGCGGGCAACTACGCGGTCAGCTTTGGCGCTTACGGCAGCCAGGCCGACGCCAACGCGGTGATCGCGTTCCTGAAGAAGGCCCAGCTGCCGGGCTTCAGCGAACCGGCCACGATCAACGGCCGCCAGGCCTGGCGCGTGCGCGTGGGGCCGTATGCCGATCGCGCGCAGGCCGAAGCGGCGCGCCTGGAAGCGGTCAAGGTACGTAACGACGTCAAGGCCGAAGTAGTGACCCTGGACGCGCGCGCCGACACTGCCGGGGCTGCTGCTCCGGCGCCGACGCCGGCCGCGGCGACGGCACCGGCCGCATCCAGCGCCGCTGCCGCACCGGCAGCCGCCACGGTGAAGACCGAAACGCTGCCGCCGGAACCGGTGGCGGCCAAGCCGGCACCCAAGCCGGAAGCGCCCAAGCCGGAGCCGAAGCCGGCGACGGCCAAGCCCGAACCCGCCACCGCGGCCGCCAAGCCCGTGGCCGTGCCCGCCGCACCGGCGGCCAGCAGCGTCGGCTTCGCCGTGCAGCTGGGCGCGTTCGGCCAGGCGACCGAAGCCAACGCCCTGCGCGACAAAGTGCGCGCGGCCGGCTTCAGCGCGTTCGTGGAGCAGGTACGTACCGACAAGGGCACGCTCAACCGCGTGCGCGTCGGCCCGGTCGCCAACCGTGCCGAGGCGGAGAACCTCAAGGCCCAGGTTGCGTCGAAGGTCGGCGTGGCCGGCATGGTCCGGCCGCACCCCTGATGCGGCCCCCCGCACATGGTTGATTTCGTGCTGCTGGCGGTGATCGGCATCTCGACCCTGCTCGGGGTGATGCGCGGTTTCGTCAGCATCGTCATCAGCACGTTCTCGTGGCTGCTGGGCGGCTGGGCCGCCCTCATGTTCGGGCGCAGCGCCGCGGCCTGGTGGTCGGCGCCGGCCGCGCCCGGCACCGGTCACTATTTCGCGGGCTACCTCACCGTGTTCCTGCTGGTGATGGTCTCGGTCTGGGCCATCGGCCTAGTGATCCGCCAGGCGGTCCGCTCCACCAGCCTGAACGGTGCCGACCGCATGATGGGCGCGGGCCTCGGCCTGGCCCGGGGTGGGCTGATCGCCTGCGCGCTGCTGCTGGTGGGCTCGTACACCCCGCTGACCCGCGAGGCCACCTGGCGCGATTCGCACCTGCGCGCGATGCTCGACCCCGGGGTGGGCTGGATGCAGGCGAAGATGCCGCGCATGCCGGCGCTGCCGCAGATGCCCGGTTTGAAGGACATGCAGGGCCTGCAGGGGATGCCGATGGCCCTGCCGGAGGTGAACATGGCGCAACTGCCCATCGGAGAGTTGGGCAAGCCGGGCGCGACAGGCGATAATGGCGTCCTTGGCCAGCTGCTGGGTGGTCGCGGATGGCCGCGACCGCTGGATGAGACCCCGCAGCAGGCGGTGGACCCCGCCGATGTGTGGGCCAACCAGGCACGGCCAGGCTCCCCCCAGAACATCGACCCGGCGCTCGTGCGCCCGGACGACACCGCTCCGGCACGGAGCGGTTCCCCCGGCCAGGCACGGCCACCTTCACAGTAGATGGGCCCAGCCCAGCGGAGATTCGCACCATGTGTGGCATCGTCGGTATTGTCGGCAACCAGAACGTCGCCGGGCAGTTGTATGACGGCCTGACCGTCCTCCAGCACCGTGGCCAGGACGCGGCAGGCATCGCCACCGCCGATGGCACCCGGCTGCGCGTGCAGAAGGCCAACGGCCTGGTGCGCGATGTGTTCGACGCCAAGACCATGTCCACCCTGGAAGGCCGCGTCGGTATCGCCCATGTGCGCTACCCGACCGCCGGTTCGGAAGGCATGGACGAGGCGCAACCGTTCTACGTCAATTCGCCCTACGGCATCGCGCTGGCCCACAACGGCAACCTGATCAACACCGAGGCGCTGCGCCAGCAGGTGTTCGAACAGGACCGCCGCAACGTCAACACCGATTCGGACAGCGAAGTGCTGTTGAACGTGTTCGCTTTCGAGCTGGACGCGCAGCGCCAGCTGACCCCGGAGGCGGCGATCCGCGCGGTGGCCGGCGTGCACCGCCGCTGCAAGGGCGGTTATGCGGTGATCAGCGTGGTGCTCGGCCTGGGCCTGGTCGCCTTCCGCGACCCGCACGGGATCCGCCCGCTGGTGCTGGGCAAGCGGGCCCATGCCGAAGGTGATGAGTACATCGTGGCCTCGGAATCGTCGGCACTGGACGTGCTGGGCTTCCAGCGCGTGCGCGATGTGCGCCCGGGCGAGGCGCTGGTGATCACCGGGCGTGGCGAGCTGTTCTCGGAAGTGTGCGCCGAGCCGGCCGAGCACAGCCCGTGCATCTTCGAGTACGTGTACTTCGCGCGCCCCGATTCGATGATCGACAACGTGTCGGTGCACAAGGCGCGCATGCGCATGGGCATCAAACTTGGCGAGAAGATCCTGCGCCTGCGCCCGGACCACGACATTGACACCATCATCCCGATCCCGGATACCTCGCGCGATGCGGCGCTGGAGATCTCCAACGTACTCGGGGTGAAGTACCGCGAAGGCTTCATCAAGAACCGCTACATCGGCCGTACGTTCATCATGCCGGGGCAGGGCGAGCGGGTGAAGTCGGTGCGCCGCAAGCTCAACCCGATCCATCTGGAGTTCCGCAACCGGGTGGTATTGCTGGTGGACGACTCGATCGTGCGCGGCACCACCAGCCAGCAGATCGTGCAGATGGCGCGCGACGCCGGTGCGCGCAAGGTGTACCTGGCCAGTGCGGCGCCGCCGGTGCGATATCCCAACATCTACGGCATCGACATGCCGGCGGCCGAAGAGCTGGTGGCGCACAACCGCAGCGTGGAAGAGATCGAGGCGCACCTGGGCTGCGACTGGTTGATCTACCAGGACATCGAGGACATGGAAGCAGCGGTGCGCGAAGGCAACCCGGAGCTGAAGTCGTTTGATTCGTCGTGCTTCAACGGCGTGTACCCGACCGGTATCGAGCCGGGCTATTTCGAACGCATCCAGCAGTTGCGTTCGGACGATGCCAAGCACAAGCGCCGCGCCTGAGGCGTGCCGGTGAGCGCGACGTTGCCGCAGGACGAGGCGGCCGGTGACCTGCTGCGCGCGGCGCAGCAGTGCATGGCCGAGGCGGACCCGCTGCGCAAGGTCGCGCTGACCCAGCACTATGCGGCGCAGTTCCGCGCGGGGAAGTTGAAGGTGCGCGCGGATGCGCCGCCGCCCGAGCCGATCTGCATGCCGGGGCGGCCGCCGCAGCTGCAGCTGGTGCATCCGCGCGAGGTGCCGCGGCGCGGGTTGGGCAATGCGGAGGGGCGCGCGGCGTTCATCCATGCGATCGCGCATATCGAGCTCAATGCCATCGATCTGGCGTGGGATGCGGTGTATCGCTTCCGCGGGCTGCCGGGGTCGTTCCATGCGGACTGGGTGGGGGTGGCCGATGACGAGTCGCGTCACTTCCTGCTGTTGCATGGGCGGTTGCAGGCGCACGGGCACGATTACGGCGATTTCGCCGCGCACAACGGGCTGTGGGAGATGTGCGAGAAGACGGGGCACGATGGCCTTTCGCGAATGGCGCTGGTGCCGCGCGTACTGGAGGCGCGCGGGCTGGACGTGACGCCGGGGATGATCATCAAGCTGCGTTCGGCCAATGATCATGCGACGGCTGATGTACTGGAGATCATCCTGCGCGAGGAAGTGGCGCATGTGGCGGCAGGGACGCGCTGGTACCGCTGGTACTGCGAGCGTGCCGGTGTGGAGCCTCGCGCACGCTTCATCGCGCTGTTGAAGGAATATGCCAACGGGTTCCTGTATGGCCCGTTCAATCTCGAGGCGCGGCTCTTGGCTGGCTTCGAGCAGGACGAGCTGGCGGACCTGATCGAGCAGGCGGGTCGTACGCCTGGGCCTTCTAATTAGGTTGCAGTCGTTGCTGTTGTGCCGGGCGTTGCCCGGCTTCATGCATTTTGGGGAACAGCCGGTGGTTCGTGAACTTCCGGTTTGGCGGGTCGGTGCGGGTTTGCGGGGGACGCCGTAAACCCATCCATGGGGGCTTGGTCGCGGCATCCATGCCGCTCACACCCCCGCAAACCCGCACCGACCCACCTTCGACGGTGTACCGGTGGCCCGGGGAACGGCGGGTTGCGGAATTCTGCTAAACGTTCCGCAACACCACCCGCTTCCCGTCTTCCGTCGGCCGGTTGATGTAAAACAATCCGGGCCCCGGCCGGTATGGCAATTCGCGGGTTGCATCATCTGCCGCATACAACAACGCGGTATCGCCCAGCGCATCGAAATTCCAATGCGCTGATTGCATCAGGTAGCGCTGCCGCAACAGCAGTTCCTGCGCTGCATCCAGCGCTTGGCCCGCCACCAGCCTCGCGGCGATGGGCTTCAACTCGTCCGGCAACGCCATCGCCGGATCCGCATCCGGCGTGCGTGCCCACATCACGCCGGCCGCTGCCGCGCGCTGGTGGATCAGCCGCAGTGCGACGAGCTGGTAGCGCCAGTCGATCTCGCGCTTGAGCACCACTGCGGCGTGCGCGAACAGCACCCACTGCGGCAGCACGCTGTCGCTGCCGGCCACGCGCAGCTGCTGCCAGCGATGCCAGACGTCGACCCAGACGTTGTCTTCGCCAAGGCCCAGTGCGGCCTGCCATCGCCGGCAGGCGTCCTGCGCGCGCGCGTAGACCTGGGTGCTGCGCAGCAGGGCCAGCGGTGGGGTGATGGTGTCGGGCACGTCGTGGGTACGGATGCGCTGGCCTTGTGGGCGGGTCAGCAACTTGGGTCCTTCGATGCGCTGGTCGTAGCCGCCGCCGATGTTGGCGTGTACGCCGGGCAGCGTGATTTCCTCATGTCCGGGCGCGACGGAGGTCAGTGCGAAGTAGTGGCGGTGCTCGTCGCGCGCGGTGACCTGGACCACCTTGTCGGCGCAGCCGGCGGGCAGGGTGACGTCGGGCAGTTCGTCGCGCTGGCGCGCATCGATCGCGACCACGGTGTCGAACAGGCCGACGAAGCGCACGGGGCGGATGGTGGGGCCGGTGGGCAGGGTCCAGCCGGTGCGGCGCAGCTGTTCCTGCAGCCAGAGGCGGCCGTCGGCGGCGTTGAGCCGGTTGATCGCGTCGCGCGCGGAGGCGGCGCCGCGCGAGAAGCCGAAGAGGTCCAGTCGGACGTGGGTCAGTGTGTGGGGCGGGAGGGTGCGGGCCAGGGCGCGCAGGGCCTCGGGCAGGTACACGTCGAGGGCGCGATGGACTTTGGCTTTTACGCCGCTGGGGCCGATGCCGAATGCCAGCCCCATCAGGTCGTCGTCCTTGCCGGTACGGGTGCCGGCGCCTTCGATGTAGATCGCCAGGGACAGGGGGCCCGGCAGGGTGGGCGCGGTCCGCCGGTGGTCGGGGTAGAGCGCGTGCAGCCGCGCGATGTTGGTCAGCCCGTTGCTGAAACTGCTGGTCAGGCGGCTCTGGTACGGCGAGGCGTCATCGGCCAGGACGGCGGGGGCGGGTGGCCGCGGTGCGGGGGTGGTGCTGCCGGGGGGGCGCGAGGCGTGCAGGAGGTTGTCGGCGTTGTTGCGGGTGCCGTCGAAAAACAGGCCGATCTGCAGCGTGACCGGCACGGTGGTGGTCGGAGCGGGCTGCCCAGCCATGGCCTCGGTTCCCCTGTCGATGCGCGTTTAAGGTAGCGCGAAAACGACACTGGCGCGACGTAACTGAACCGCTGTGGCCGCCGGTCACAGTTCGGAAATCTCATTGGTGCGCTCTATTGAATTCACGCGATCGATTGGCGCCAGATGGTGTGGCCTGCCGACAGGGGCGGTGGCGCGAACACGTTCACTTCCGAAGTTCACTCAACGAGAGAGGCGACATGATGTCCAGTTCGATGAGAAAGACCGCAGGTGCGATCACGTTGTTCCTGGCGGCCGTGGGTACCGCGGCGGCGGCTCCCCTGTTCCAGCCGGTGACGGTGTTGAGCCGGGCGGGTGCGGCCAGCCAACCGGCCGCGCAGGCCGTGCTTGCGGCGCCCTCCAGCGCTGCGGTGCAGGAGGTCCGCGTTGAGGCAGGCGCGGTGGTCGCGGCGCAGCGGCAGCTGGAGTTCGAGCTGCTCGGCACGCCCGTGCAGGCAGTGCAGCAGCGGGTGGAAAACCTGCCCGATGGGGGCAGCATCTGGTACGGCAGCCTGCAGAACGCGGGGTCGAAACTGACCCGGCAGGCCGGTACGCAGGACCCGGGCAACTCGGTGATCCTGGTGCGCAACGGCGACACGGTCACCGGTTCAATCCGCAAGGACGGCACGCTGTACCGGCTGCGTCCGCTCAGTGATGGCCGCCATGTGCTGGTGCAGGTGGACGAATCGCGCATGCCGGCCGAACACCCGGCCGACTACAACACGCTGCCGAAGATCGAAATGCCGGCCAGCGATCGCGCCGGCATTGCGGCGGCCTCGTCGGGCACGCCCGCTACCATCCGCGTGCTGGTGGTCGCTACCAATGCAGCGGTCAGCGCTTATGGCGGCAACATGCAGTCGCTGGTACAGCTGGCGGTGGCCGAATCCAACCAGGGCTACACCAACAGCAACGTGGGCATCACGATGCAGCTGGCCGGGTACCAGGCCGTGGCGTATACCGAGTCGGGCAACTTCAGTACCGACCTGGCGCGCTTCCGCTCGACCAATGATGGGTACATGGATGCCATCCACACCACCCGCAACAGCACGGCGGCGGACGTGGCGGTGCTGATCATCAACAACAGCAGCTACTGCGGGTTGGCCTCGGGTATCGGCTCCACCGCGTCCAGCGCGTTCGCAGCGGTGTACTGGGACTGCGCCACCGGCTACTACTCGTTCGCGCATGAAATCGGCCACCTGCAGAGCGCGCGGCACGACATCGCCACCGACTCCAGCACCTCGCCCTATGCGTATGGTCACGGGTACCGTTACCAGCCGGCCACCGGTTCGCGCTGGCGCACCATCATGGCCTACGACTGCACCTCCGGCTGCCCGCGCCTGAACTTCTGGTCCAATCCCAACATCAGCTACAACGGGATTCCGATGGGCATCGCCTCCAGTGCGGACAACCAGCGCGTGCTGGTCAACACCAAGGCGGCGGTGGCTGCGTTCCGCTGATGGTTTCCGGAGCACACGACCAACGGTCGTGTGCTACCGGGTAGGTATCGACCGTTGGTCGATACGCTCCTATGTCAATGAATCCAGCGTCCACCCCTGCGGGGTGACGCGCAGTACCGAACCCTGCTCGTACCAGTCGCCCAGCACGATGCGCGTGCATGCGCGGCCGCCCGCCTGCAGGCTGTGGATCGCCGGGCGGTGGGTATGCCCATGGATCAGGGTGTCCACGCCATGGCGCACGAAGGTGGCGGTCACTTCGTCGGGTGCGACGTCGGTGACGGTCTCGAAGGTGGCGCGGTCGCCCTGTTTCATTTCCGACTGGCGCGCCTGGCTGGCGTCGCGCGCCTTCTGTGCGAAGGCGATACGGGCAGCCAGCGGCTGGGCGAGGAACTGGGCCTGGAACACCGGGTCGCGGGTCTGCGCACGGAACTGCTGGTAGGCCACGTCATCGGTGCACAACAGGTCGCCGTGCTGCAGCAGCACCGGGGTGCCGTACAGGTCGATCACGCTCGGGTCGGGCAGGATGCGGAAGCCGGCGCGACGGGCGTAATCGTCGCCCACCAGGAAATCGCGGTTGCCGCGGATGAAGTAGACAGGCACCCCGGCGGCAGTGACCGCCTTGAGCGCATCGGCCACTGCGTCGGCGGCGGGGGAGGGGGTGTCATCGCCGATCCAGGCTTCGAACAGGTCGCCCAGGATATACAGGGCATCGGCCTGCATTGCCTCGCGGCGGAGGAAGTCCAGGAACAGATCGGTGATGGCTGGACGGCTCGGGTCCAGGTGCAGATCGGAGATGAACAGCGTAGTCATGCCGCCATTGTATTAGGTTGTCCCGTCACACCGGCAACGGCAACCACTGCAGGCTCGCCCCGGCCAACGCGGTGGCAATCGCCGTCGCCGCCAGCACGTCGCTGGGGTAATGCAGCCCCAGCACCACCCGCGACACACCGACTGCCGCAGTGAACGGCACCAGCACCGGTGCCAGCCACGGGTAGTAGGCCAGTGCGACGATGGTGAACGACACCGCATGCAGGGTGTGCCCGGAAGGGAAGCTGAATTCATCCAGTGGCGCCACCCAGGCACGTATGCGCAGATCGGCCGCGTAGGGGCGTGGGCGCCGGGTCCAGCGTTTCAGGGCCTTGTACAACAGCAGCGCCATCAGCCCGGTAGCGGCCATGTGCAGGGACGCGCGCAGGCCATCGAAGCCGTCCAGCAGCACCAGCGCCCCCATCAGCGCATACCAGAACACCCCGTCGCCGAGCCGGCTGACCACCGAGAAGGCGCGACGCACGCCGCGGTGCCGGCAGCAGTGATTGGCGCGCCGGCACCAGCGCGCTTCGCGCCCGCGCAGGCCATCAAGCGGCGTGGTCCGCATGCGCCCTCCGGGCACTGGCCAGTTCAGCAAGCAGGGCATCGAATTCGGCGACGACCTGCTGCGGGTGCAGTCGCGTCATCGCCTTGGCGGCGTTGTCGCCCAACCGTCTGCGCTCGGCATCGTCACCCGCCAGGTGCACGGCCGCGGCAACGAAGGCGCTGTCATCGTCCACCGCAACCCCGTTGTCATCAGTGCGCAGGTGTTCGCGCGCCGCGCCGTAATTGAATGCCACCGTGGCCACGCCACTGGCCATCGCTTCCAGCGTGACATTGCCGAAGGTCTCGCTGCGGCTGGGAAACAGGAACAGGTCGCCGCTGGCGAAGTGGCGGGCCAGCGCGTCGCCGCGCTGCACGCCACAGAAGATGAAGTCCGGGTTTTCATGGGCCAGTTTCTCGCGGGCCGGGCCATCGCCCACCCATACAAAACGAGCCTTGGGCCGCACCTGCTGCAGCCGGCGGAACGCCTTCACCGCCAGTGCCAGGTTCTTTTCCGCAGCGATGCGCCCCACGTAGATGGCCGCGAAGCCGCTGCCGTCGATGCCCCATTCCTCGCGCAGTGCCGGATCGCGCCGGGTTGGTTCAAACTGGCTGCTGTCCACTGCGCGGGACAGCAGGCGCACCCGGTCGAAGCCCTGGTCGCCAAGGAACTGCTGCAGCTCCAAGGTGGGCACCAGGGTGGCATCGGCCTGGTTGTGGAAGCGCCGCATCCACCGCAGGGCGGCGGCCTGCAGCCAGGCCACGCCGTAGTCGGGCAGGTATTCGTCGAAGCGGGTGTGGAAGCCGGTGGCCACCGGAATGCCCAGGCGCCGCGCGGTGCGCAGTGCCGACCAGCCCAACGGACCTTCGGTGGCGATGTAGATGGCGTCCGGGCGCTGCTGCTGCCACTGCCGCGCCAGCCGCTTGGGCGCCGGCAGGCCGAAGCGCAGGCCGGGATAGCGGGGCAGCCCGGCGCCCTGCACCAGCAGCGCACCACCGGCATCGGTGTCGTCGGCCTGGCGCGGGCGGACCAGGTCCACCTCATGCCCGGCCGCGCGCAGTCCCTGTTCCAGCCCCTGCACGGTCAGGGCGACGCCATTGACTTCGGGGGGATACGTTTCAGTGACGATGGCATAGCGCATGGCGGGCCTCCGGTTTGCACGCATGCTCCGGGCTGGCGATGTAGCCGACATGACGGGGGCATGACCGGCGCATGACGCGGTGCCGGGCAAAAAAAACCACGGCCCCGAAGGGCCGTGGTCATGGTGGATCAACCGCGTGTGGCGATCAGAAACGCTGCTGGTACTTCATGTAGATGAAGCGGCCGATGTCATAACCGCCGTAGTACGAGAAGGCCGAGTTCGGCTTGCTGTACATGATCGGGCCCAGCTTGTCGAAGACATTGTTCGCGCCGACCGAGACCGTGGCATCCCACGGCAGGCTGTAGCGCACCTGCACGTCGTGGAAGGTGACCGAACCGCGTTCGTTGTAGTTGCGCGAACCCTTGTACCAGGGAGCGTACTGGTTCGGATCCGAGCACTCTTCCGGGTACAGCGCGATGTTGGCGCACTGTTCCTTCACCCCGGAATAGTAGCGGGCGGTCCAGCTCATGCCGAACTTTTCCAGGTCCCAGCCCAGCACCAGGTTGGAGCGGACGCGGAAGCCGCTACCGATGCCGTTGGTGGTGGTCGGCACGACGCTGGCGTCGTTGGTCGAACGGTAGATGTTGCTGGACACGTAGGTGGTGGCCGAATTCAGCGAGAACTTGCCGAAGTCGGTATCCAGCCGGTAGTTCAGGTCCAGGTCGTAGCCTTCGGTTTCCAGGAAACCGGCGTTGCGGTTGCCGAACTTCAGGTTGGTCACGATGCCGGTGACCGGATCACGTTCGAAGCGCGAGCAGCGCGCGTCGATGCCCTGCTCGTAGCAGTCGATCAGGATCTGGGTCGGGGTGTCTGCAATGATGGTGTTGTCGATGCGGATCTTCCACCAGTCCAGCGAGGCATTGAAGTTCTGGATGAAGCCGGGGCTCCAGACCAGGCCCAGTGTCTTGCTCTTGGAGGTTTCCGGGGTCAGCGTCGGGTTGGAGCCGGAGGTGAACGGCACCGGGGTGGCATCGGTGGCCACGGTCACCGGCGTGCCGCCCTGGCGCAGCTGGCGGAACGTCGCGGCGTTGGCGATGTCACGCGAGCAGCGCGCGCGCACTTCGGCACTGGTGCGCGAGGAGCCGAACACGGTGTCGCACGGATCGCTGAACTGCGCGAAGGTTTCCGAACCGCCACCGAACAGGTCGTTGATGGTCGGCGAACGGAAGCCTTCAGCCCAGGTACCGCGCACCATCAGCGAGTCGATCGGCTTCCACTTGAAGCCGAACTTGCTGTTGAGCGTGTTGCCGAAGGTGTCGTAGTCCGAGAAGCGGGTGGCCCCGTTGAAGGTCAGTTCCTTTGCACCGGGCAGGTCGGCCAGTACCGGGATGTTGAGCTCCAGGTAGGCTTCGTTGACGGTGTAATCGCCACCGGTCGGGCCGGCCGCCAGGTTGGTGGTGGCTCCGGTCTGGGCCAGCGCATCGGGGGTGTACTTGCCTTCTTCCTTGCGGCTTTCAACGCCGAAGGCGAAGCCCAGGTCGCCGGCCGGCAGGGTGAAGATGGAACCGGCGATGTTGGCGAAGAAGTTCTTCGACGTGGTGCGGCCCTTGGTGGTTTCTTCCGGGAACAGCCAGGCCTGCAGATCTTCATTGCCGTACAGGCCGTTCGGCGCGGTCACGCCGTAGGCGACCAGCGGGTTCCACGGCTTGCATACGTCGAACGAGATCGGGGCGGCGGCGGTTCCGCACTGCACCTGGCCCGATGCGTTGAGGAACGAAGGACCCACGCCGCCGGCGACACGCGCCTTGTGCAGGTTGCCGGTGGCCACCGATTCCAGCTCATTACGGTTGTACTGGTAGCCCGCTTCCCAGTCGAAGTAGCGCTCGCCAATGTCGAACGAACCGTCAAACGAAGCCACCGCACGGTAGGTCTTCAGGTTGCTGGTGGTCACCCGCGGCACTTCCCAGGTACGACGGTTCCAGGCGACGGCGGTCGGCGTGGCATAGCCGTGCTGGCTGCCGAACGGGTTGAAATAGCTGTTGACCGACATCGACCCGACGCCGGCAGTGCTGGACTGCAGGGGGTAGCCGGCGATCTGGCGGGTCGATTCGCGCTCGTTGTAGCCCAGCTCGGTGCGGAAGTTGATGCTGTCGGTGATCGCGAAACGACCATCGAAGTACACCGAATCGCGCTTGAGCGGATACATCACGTGCATCTGGTCGTTGGCGTTGCTCACATCACCGGTGAACGGGGTGGTGTCGGTGCGGTGGTAGTTGCCCGGCAGCGTCGGATCCGAACCGCGGTTGAGCGAGTAGCCGCAGCCGGCGGTGGCCGTGCAACCCGGGCCGCGCAGGCCGGTGATCTGGCCGTACTGGCTGATGGTGGTCCAGTTGCTGGAATCCAGCGGGTGGCGGTCGGTCATGCCGTACTGGCTGAAGCCGCGGTCGCGCGCCCACACGCCCTTTTCTTCGGCGTGTTCGGCCGACAGGGTCAGCGAGATGCGGTCGTTGCTCCAGCCGGCCACTACGTCGAAGCGATCGCGGGCGCCGTCGCCTTCGCTGTACTGGCCGTGGTAGACGTTGGCGGTAACGCCGGTGACGTTGCCGCGGGTGATGATGTTGACTACGCCCGCCATGGCGTCGGAACCGTAGATCGCCGACGCGCCATCCTTCAGCACTTCGATGCGCTCGACGGCCGAGACGGGCAGGGTGGACACGTCCTGGTAGCCGGAGGTGCTGATGCCCAGGCGCTTGCCGTTGACCAGCACCAGCGTGCGCTGGGTGCCCAGGTTGCGCATGTCGATGTAGGTGCCGCCGGCGTTTTCACCGGCGGTCAGCGCGTTGGCGCGGCTGATCGTCGGGCTGCCCATGGCGGTCACGTTCTGCAGGATGTCGGCGACCGAGCTGAACCCTTGGCGCTCGATGTCGGTGCGGCTGATGGCGAACACCGGCTGTGCGGTCTCCACGTCCACCGTACGGATGCGCGAACCGGTGATCTCGATGCGATCCAGGTTGGTGGGGTTCGGCGCGTCCTGTGCCATGGCCGGGGCGGCCGCCAGGCCAGCGGTACCGGCGACCAGGGCATAGCGGATCGCCTGCCCGAGTACGTTGATGCGTGAAGTCATTTGGCTCTCTCTCTGGTTCAGAACTGAATCAAAAGAGGTCGGCGGGGTCCCAAGTGCCCCGCGTCCCTCGAAAACCCCACCCAAATGGGCGGGTGATTCGATCTTAGTCCCAGTCGTTAAGCCTGTGTAAAGAGTTTTGGCAAAAAAAATTCATCCTCTCGTAACAAAGGAGACAAATATCCCTATGAATCAAGGAATTGTGAATTTTTGCTGAACTGGTCCCATGTATCCTGATATGTCGCAATGTATCAGGATGGTGCGACGCAGCACGTGGATCTGCGCACACCATCACGGATGGCGCGCAGTGTGTTTCGCGGCAAAGAGGCGGGTGCTGCGGACGCGGCTCAGGCCACGAACGGGCGGAACTGGACGCCGAGCCCGGCCATGCCGTCGGTTTCGCCGATCAGGTCGGCGCGCAGCAGCGGGCGGGCGTCGATGTAGGCTTGCGGCAGGATCAGCGACATCCGGCTGTCGTCGGCGCTGAGCTCCAGCGCCGGCACGGGGGTGTCTTCATGGGCACGGTTGAGCAGCACCGCCAGCCGGAGCAGGGCGGTCATGCGCCGGGCCGGCAACAGCAGGCGTTCGGGCAGGGCATCGAACGCGGATTTGGAGACATTGCGGCGGTGGCTGCGCACCAGCGCGGCCAACAGCTGCTGTTCCTGGCGCGAGAAGCCGGCGATGTCCGAGTTCTCCAGCACGTAGCTGCCATGCACGTGGTAGCCGCTGTGGGCGATCATCAGGCCCAGCTCATGCAGGCGCGCTGCCCAGCCGAGCATGCGTGCGTCGTCCGGGTCCAGTTTCCAGCTGCCTTCGACCTGGGCGAACAGGTCCAGCGCGGTGCGCTGCACGCGCTCGGCCTGGACGGTATCGATGCCGTAACGCAGGGTCAGCGCATCCACGGATTCGTCGCGCAGGTCGTTCTCGCTGGCGCGGCCGAGGATGTCGTACAGGATGCCTTCGCGCATCGCCGCCTTGCTGACCAGCAGCTTCTGCAGGCCCAGCGCCTGGAACGCTGCTTCCAGCACCAGGATGCCACCGGCGATGATCGGGCGGCGGTCCGGCGACAGCCCCGGCAGGTTGATGTCTTCGATCCGCTTGGCCTTGAGCAGTTCATCGCGCAGCTGCGGCAGCGCTTCGGCGGTGATCGCGCCCTTGCTCAGCTTCATGGTGGCGCAGATTTCGCTGATCGCCTTGTGGGTGCCCGACGAGCCCAGCGCTTCGTGCCAGCCCAGCGAGCGGTACTTGGTGGCGAACTGCTGGAACTCGGCGCCGATCTCGGTCAGTGCATCCTTCCAGCGCCGCTTGCTCAGCTTGCCGCCCGGGAAGAAGCGCCGGGTGCTGGCGATGCAGCCGGCCTGCAGGCTTTCGCGCTCCAGGGTCTGCATGCCCTGGCCGATGATGAATTCGGTGGAGCCGCCGCCGATGTCGATCACCAGCCGGCGCTGGTCCGGCTTGGGCGGCTGCGCATGGGCCACGCCCAGGTAGATCAGGCGGGCCTCTTCGCGCCCGCTGACCACTTCGATGGCATGCCCCAGCGCGGTTTCGGCCGGCATCAGGAACGCCTGCGGCGAGCGCAGCTGGCGCACGGTGTTGGTGGCCAACGCGCGCACGCGCACCGAAGGAATGCCACGGATGCGCTGGCCGAACCGGGCCAGGCATTCCAGCGCGCGCTGGCGCGCGTCCGCCGAGAGGCCGCCCTTGCCATCCAGGCCATCGGCCATGCGCACTGTCTCGCGCAACCGGTCGACCACGCGCAGCTGCCCGAGCGTGTAGCGCGCGATGACCATGTGGAAACTGTTCGAACCGAGGTCGACGGCGGCGAGCAGGTCGCCATCCTGCAGGGCGGGCGGAGTCGTTGAGGTATGCGGCATGGGCGAATGGTAGCCGAAGCAGGGCCGCGCACGTCACCGCGCGACCTTCACATGATGCGACCGGTGCAGGGCGGTAGGTGCCCACCGTTGTTGGGCACGCAAGGAATCTACCGATGGCGTTGATGCAGCGCCCTACAGGCCCTGCATCAACGCCATCTGCGCCGAGTGCGGGGCCTGGTCGGGGCCGGGGCTGCATTTGCGGTACTCACCGTCGGCGTGCAGTTCCCAGGCGTTGAGGTTGTCGTCCAGGTAGTTCTGCAGCACGTCGCGGTAGACCTTGCGGGCCAGCTCCGGGTCCAGGATCGGGAAGCAGGTCTCCACCCGGCGCAGCAGGTTGCGCTCCAGCCAGTCGGCGCTGGCGCAGTACAGCTCGGACGCGCCGTCGTTGCCGAACCAGTAGACGCGGCTGTGTTCCAGGAAGCGGCCGACGATCGAGCGCACCCGGATGTTGTCCGAGATCCCCGGCACTCCCGGGCGCAACGTGCACGCCCCGCGCACGATCAGGTCGATCTGTACGCCGGCCTGCGACGCGGCATACAGCGCGCGCACCACCTGTGGTTCGTTGAGGGCGTTCATCTTGGCGATGATCCGCCCCGGGCGGCCATCGCGGGCCAGGTGCATCTCGCGTTCGATACGCTGCAGCAGCCCGTCGTGCAGGGTGAACGGCGACTGCAGCAGGCGCTTCAGGCGCGTGCGCGGGGCCAGCCCGGACAGCTGCTGGAACAGCAGGTGCACGTCGTTGCCGATGTCGGCATCGGCGGTGATCAGGCTCAGGTCGGTGTACGCCCGCGCGGTGCCGCTGTGGTAGTTGCCGGTGCCCAGGTGCACGTAACGGCGCAGCTTGCGGCCCTCGCGGCGCACGATCAGCAGCATCTTGGCGTGGGTCTTGTAGCCCACCACGCCGTACACCACCTGCACCCCCGCTTCCTGCAGGCGGTCGGCCAGGCCCAGGTTGGCTTCCTCATCGAAGCGTGCACGCAGCTCGACCACCACGGTGACGTCCTTGCCGTTGCGCGCGGCCTGGATCAGCGCATCGACGATCAGCGAATCCTTGCCGGTGCGGTACAGGGTCTGCTTGATCGCCAGCACGTTCGGGTCCACCGCGGCCTGCTTGATCAGGTCCAGCACGGCGGTGAAGGCGTCGAAGGGGTGGTGCAGCAGCACGTCCTTGCGTGCCACCACTTCGAAGATGCCGTCGCTGTCACGCAGCGTGCGCGGGCTCATCGGCGGGTATTTCAGTTCCGGCCGGGCCAACAGGTCGTACAGCTGGATGACGCGGTTGAGGTTGACCGGGCCGTCGATGCGGTACACCGCGTTCTCGGTCAGGCCGAAGTTCTGCAGCAGGGTCCGCACGATGTCGCGCGGGCAGTCCTGGGCGATCTCCAGCCGCACCGCCGGCCGGTAGCCGCGGTCGACCAGCTCGTCGCGCAGCGCCAGCGCCAGGTTCTCCACTTCTTCCTCGTCCACCACCAGCTCGGAATTGCGGGTCACCCGGAACTGGTAGGCGCCTTGGACTTCCATGCCCGGGAACAGTTCACCGACGAACGTGGAAAGCACCGAGGACAGGAACACGAACGTCTGCGCCCCGCCCAGGGTCTGCGGCAGCTGGATGATGCGCGGCAGCGAACGCGGCGCGCGCACGATGGCCAGGTGGCCGGCGCGGCCGAACGCGTCGGTGCCCTTGAGCACCACCACGATGTTCAGCGATTTGTTGAGGATCTTCGGGAACGGGTGCGACGGATCCAGGCCCAGCGGCGACAGCACCGGCATGATCTCGTTGCGGAAGTAGGCACGCAGCCAGCGTTTCTGGCGGTGGTTCCAGGAGTGCCGGCCCAGCACGTCGATGCCGGCCTCGTGCAACGCCGGGCGCAGCGTCTCGTTCCAGCAGCGGTACTGCTGGTCCACCAGCTCCGCGGCGCGGTCGTGGATGGCATTGAGGATCGTCTGCGGCGTCATGCCGTCCGGCGCCGGCGGCAGGCCGAATTCCTGCGCGTGGCGGACCGCGGCGGCGCGGATCTCGAAGAACTCGTCCAGGTTGGTGCAGGAGATGCACATGAAGCGCAGCCGCTCCAGCACCGGCACCTGCGGGTCCATCGCCTGGGCCAGCACGCGGAAGTTGAAATCCAGCTGCGACAGCTCGCGGTTGATGTACAGGGCCGGGTCGCGCAGTGGATCGGTGTCCGCCGGCACGGCGATGGGAACGAGGGTACTCATGCGGAGGAGTCTTCTGCAGAGGAAAGGGTGGCGACATCGGTGCGCTCGCGCACGTGGTCGGCATCGAAGTGGCACGAGAACACGCTGCCCCTGCCGACCTCGCTCTGGATCTCCAGGCGCGCGTGATGCAGGCCCAGGATGTGCTTGACGATCGACAGGCCCAGCCCAGTGCCGCCGCTTTCGCGCGAACGGCTGCTGGAAACGCGGTAGAAGCGTTCGGTCAGGCGTGGCAGGTGGGTGGCGGGAATACCATAACCGGTATCGCGTACCGCCAGCACCACGCCCTGTCCTTCGCGGGCCAGCTCCACCTCGACCCGGCCGCCGGCCGGGGTATAGCGCACCGCGTTGGTGACCAGGTTGGAGAAGGCGCTGTGCAGTTCCTTGTTGGAGCCCTGCAGGTCCACCCCGGCACTGTCGATCACGCTGATCTGGTGGCGGCCCTGGCTGTGCGCCTCGGCTTCCCGACGCAGCGTGGCCAGCATCGGCGCCATCGCCACGGCTTCTTCTTCGGTGTGTTCCTGCGATTCCAGCCGCGACAGGGTCAGCAGGTCTTCGACCAGCTGGGCCATGCGCTGGGACTGCTTGCGCATTTCTTCCAGCATCGGCCCGGTGCCGGGGAAATCCTCCGGTTCCATCATGTCCAGGTAACCGTGCACCACGGTCAGTGGCGTGCGCAGCTCATGCGAGACATTGGCCACGAAATCGCGGCGCACCTGTTCCAGCCGCAGCAGCTTGCTGACATCGCGCGCGATCAGCAGCCAGTAGTCGGGCGAATAAGGGATCAGGCGCAGGTTGAGGCGGATCGCGGGGTCGACCGGCGAAGCCACGTCCAGGATCGGTTCGGCGTTGCGGCCGCCGGCCAGCCAGTGGGCCAGCGGCATCGGCTGCAGGCGCGCGACCAGCGCTTCGCCCAGATCGCCGGGGTGGTGCAGGCCGAGCAGCGTGGTCGCCGATTCGTTGAACCATTGCACGCGCTGGCTGTTGCGGTCCACCACCACCACGGCATCGGGCAACGCGGCCGCCGCCGCGCGGTAACTGCGCAGCATGTCCAGCAGGCGCCGCTTGCGCGTGCGCATCTCCAGCTGGTTGCGGTACAGCAGCCGGTCCAGCTCGTTCCAGACCCCGTTGCCGCCGCTCATGTCCCAGCGCTGGCGCGCGGTGAGCCGGCGCAGCACCCTGCGCAGCCGCCAGTAGTGCCAGGCCAGCGCGCCGATGGAGGCCAGGGCGATGCACATCCACATATGCCCGGTGGCGAGGCCCACCAGGCCGGCTGCAAGCAGCAGCACAGCAAGGGTGGCAAGGGTTTTCAACCAGGCAGAGCGGATGTGGCGCGGCATTGCGGTCCCAGGAAAAATCAGGTCGAGGTGGAGAACCGGTAGCCGGCACCGCGCACGGTCTGCACCATGTTTTCAGCGCCGAACGGCTCCAGCGTCTTGCGCAGGCGGCGGATGTGCACGTCGATGGTGCGCTCCTCCACGTATACGCTGCCGCCCCATACATGGTCCAGCAACTGGGCGCGGGTGTACACGCGTTCGGGGTGGGTCATGAAGAAGTGCAGCAAGCGGTATTCGGTGGGGCCGATCGGCACCGGCTGGTCGCCGGCGAAAACCCGATGCGCGGCGCCGTCGATGCGGATCGTGCCCACTGCCACGCTGCCGTCCTCGTCGTCGTCGCGCGCACGCCGCATCACCGCACGGATGCGGGCCAGCAGCTCGCGGGCCGAGAACGGCTTGACCACATAGTCATCCACCCCGGCTTCAAGCCCGCCGACGCGGTCGTTTTCTTCGCCGCGCGCGGTCAGCATGATGATCGGGACCTCGCGGGTGAGGGCCTCTTTGCGCCAGCGCCGGGCCAGATCCAGCCCGCTGGTGCCCGGCAGCATCCAATCCAGCAGGATCAGGTCCGGCACGCGGTCGGCAATCGCCGTCTGCGCTTCGCGGGCGTCACCGGCGTGGATCGGGTCGTAATCGCCCTTGCGCAGGGCAAAGGCGACCATTTCGCGGATCGCGGGTTCGTCATCGACGATCAGGATGCGTTTCTGCACGTGCCCACCGTATTGCTCATCAGATCGGGATTGAGCCCAGTAGACTACGGTTTCATGACATGTTTGTGACGGCCAGGAGGGCATTGCCATCCTACGGTCATCCGGTCGCAGTTCAGCGCCGTTCCAGCTCCGGATCGTTGATGCCCTGCCGGCGCATCTCCAGCACGGTAGGGGTGATGCTCTCGATCCGCGCATCCACCCGGGCCCGGCCCACGTAATCCAGCGCAGGTTGCTTCTTGAGCGCCTGCAGCTGGATCAGCGCCTGCTCCGGCCGACCGTTCAGGAAAGCAGCCTCTGCGTAGGCCTCGCTGGCGCGCAGGGTGTCGCCGGCCAGCTCGCTGGCCCGCGCATAGCGCTGCTGGAACACTGGATCATTGCCACTTTGCGACAGCAGCGGCCGCAACATGGCCTGCGCGCGCTGGCCCGCCTCGCGCCCGCCCTGTTCATTCAGGATCTCGGCGTAGGTCAGCGCCACCGGCCGGCTGCCAGGATGCTGGCGGAGCAGGGCGTCGAAGCGGGCATTGGCCTGCGCCGGTTGGCCCGAGCGCGACTCGGACTCGGCCAGCGCCAGCGCCACCCACAGGTTGTCCGGGTGGTCTTTGAGCAGTTCGGTGAGGTCGCGTCGGGCCTCGGCTGCGCTGCTGTTACGCAGGCGGGCCAGGGCCAGGCCATACCGCTGGGCGTCGTTGAGGCCGTTTTTCTGCGCGCGCTGCAGGTTCTGGTATTCGGTGGCCAGCTCGCCCGGGGTATCGGCGCTGAGCACGCGCAGGCGTTCGCGCGCCCACTCGAACTGGCCGGTGCCGCCCCGGCTGAGCGAATTCACCGAAATCTGCATCGACGCCGGCAACAGCGGGTTGTTGCGGCGGACCAACGGGTCGGACTGGGCCGGGTCGGCCGGGTCCACCCGTTCCTGGCGGACCCCGCCGGGTACCTCGGTGGTGAGCAGCACCGTGTCCTTTTTCATCTGCTCGGCGCGCGCCTTGGCTTCGCTGATGCGGGTGGTGTTGACCGGGTGGGTCTGCAGGAAATCCGGTACCGAGTAGCCGCCGGCATTGCCGCGCATGGAGGCGGACATGCGTTCGAAGAAGCCGGCCATCGCATCCACGTCGTAGCCACTGCGGGCCAGGGTGCGGATGCCCAGGCGGTCGGCCTCCGACTCGTTGCTGCGGGTGTAGTTGATCTGGCGCTGCTGCATCAGTCCCATGCCGGAGGTGATCGCGGCCATCGTCGCGTCGCCGGAGGAGTTGCCGCCGGCCTGCTGCGCGGCCACCACCGCCGCCAGCATGCCCAGCAGGATCGGGATCTGGTCGCGCTGGGCCCGTTCCACCCCGCGCAGCACATGCTGCTGGGTGACGTGGGCGATTTCGTGGGACAGCACCGCCGCCACCTCGTCTTCGCGCTCGGCGGTCAGTACCAGCCCGGCGTTGACCCCCACATAGCCGCCCAGGGTGGCAAAAGCGTTGATCTGCCGGTCCCGGAGCATGAAGAACGTATAGGACTGGCGCGGCTGGGCGCTGTTGGAACCCAGCCGCGCGCCCATGGTCTGCAGCCAGTCGTCCACCAGCGGGTCATCCAGCAGGAAGCCGTAGTTGCGCAGCTCGCGCAGCATCATGCCGCCGTACTCGGCCTGGCGGGCCGGGGTCAGCAGTTCGCCTGCCGATGAACCGATGTCCGGCAGCTTGCTGTCCTGGGCCGACGCCAAGGGCGCTGCCAGGACCAGGGTCAACGCAGCAGAGAGCAGCAAAGGTCGCAAACAGGTACTCCTTGGGCTGCGGGTGATCCGCAGTGTTGCGGTGATGACATGGAAAATCCAGCGCAGGGCTACCATATACAGACACTCGATCCGCTGTGGAGTTTCCCGTGAGCCAAGATGTTGCCTCCAACCCGGGCGGGAAGCCGCCCATCACCATCTATTCGACCGCCGTGTGTCCGTACTGCGTGGCCGCCAAGAACTTCCTGAAGAGCAAGGGCGAGACCTGGACCGAAGTCCGCATCGACCTGGACCCGGAAGAGCGCCAGGCGATGATGGCCAAGACCAAGCGCACCAGCGTGCCGCAGATCTTCGTCGGCGACGTCCATGTGGGTGGGTACGACGACATGATCGCCCTGCATCGGGAAGGAAAGCTTGAGCCGCTGCTGAACGGGGAAGGCGCATGAGCGCTGCGGACGACGGCAGCAAGGACCGGATCGCCGAATTCACCGAGTTCCGCCAGCGCATGAACCAGCGCATCCTGGGCGAACCCAACCAGGTGGTGCGGCGCTTCTTCGCGCTCGACACCCAGACCTACCAGGCCGGCGCGCTGGACGTGAAGACCAAGGAGCTGCTGGGCCTGGTCGCCTCGATGGTGCTGCGCTGCGACGACTGCATCAGCTACCACGTGGCCCAGTGCAAGGAGGCCGGGGTGACCCGCGAGGAGTTCTTCGAGACCTTCTCGGTCGGCCTGGTGGTGGGCGGCTCCATCGTCATCCCGCACCTGCGCCGTGCGGTGGATTTCCTGGACCAGCTGGAAGGCGGCGCCGCCGCCCCGGCCGTTCACGAGCATTAAGGAGGGAGGCCGCCCGACCAACGGTCGGGCGCTACCGGGCCATTGGACCAATGGCTGATTTGGGGTCCCCCCGCCCGGTAAGGCATAATTGCGGGTGAAACTTCCCTTGCGCCGGTGCTTTCCGCACCTGCTTGACGGCGCTCCCCCTCGGTTCGGAAACAGATCAAATGACGCAGAAAATCACGGTCATCCGCGGTGACGGCATCGGCCCGGAGATCATGGACGCTACCCTGTTCGTGCTCGGCAAGCTGGACACCGGTTTTGAATACGAAGATGCCGACGCTGGCCTGGTCGCACTGGAGAAGCACGGCGACCTGATGCCGGCTTCCACCCTGGAGTCGATCGCACGCAACAGGATCGCCCTGAAGAGCCCGCTGACCACGCCCGTCGGTGGTGGCTTCACCTCGATCAATGTCAGCCTGCGTCGTCACTTCGACCTGTACGCCAACGTGCGTCCGGCGGTGTCGTTCCCGAACACCAAGTCGCGTTTTGGCGACGGCGTCGACCTGATCACCGTGCGCGAGAACACCGAAGGCGCCTACCTGGCTGAAGGGCAGGAAGTGTCGGCCGACGGCGAAACCGCGTTCTCCGGTACCCGCATCACCCGCAAGGGCTCCGAGCGCATCGTGCGCTACGCCTTCGAGCTGGCCCGCAGCACCGGCCGCAAGAAGGTCACCGCGGTGCACAAGGCCAACATCATCAAGTCGACCTCGGGCCTGTTCCTGGCCGTGGCGCGCGAAGTGGCCGCCAAGTACCCGGACATCGAGTTCCAGGAAATGATCGTCGACAACTGCTGCATGCAGCTGGTGATGCGTCCGGAACAGTTCGACGTCATCGTCACCACCAACCTGTTCGGCGACATCATCTCCGACCTGTGCGCCGGCCTCGTCGGCGGCCTGGGCCTGGCCCCGGGTGCCAACATCGGTGAGAACGCGGCGATCTTCGAAGCCGTGCACGGCACCGCGCCGGACATCGCCGGCCAGGGCAAGGCCAATCCGTGCGCGCTGCTGCTGGCGGCTGCGCAGATGCTGGACCACGTCGGCCAGACCGAGAACGCCGAGCGCCTGCGCAAGGCCATCGTGGCCACGCTGGAAGCCAAGGACTCGCTGACCGGCGACCTCGGCGGCACCGGCACCACCATGGGCTTCGCCCAGGCCATCGCCAGCCGCCTGTAACGGCCCCGCGAACGGCCCCGCGAACCGGCAATGAAAAAGGGCACCCATGGGGTGCCCTTTTTTGTACCGCAACGTTGAATCAACGTTGCTGCAATTTCGACAGCAGCCGCAGGAACTCCACGTACAGCCACACCAGGGTGACCATCAGGCCGAACGCGCCGTACCACTCCATGTACTTCGGTGCGCGCGCGGCGGCGCCGTTCTCGATGAAGTCGAAGTCCAGCACCAGGTTCAGCGCGGCCACCACCACCACGAACAGGCTGAAGGCGATGCCCAGCCAGCTGGCTTCATGGATCACCGGCACGTTGATGTTGAAGAAGCTCAGCACGAACGAAGCCAGGTACAGCAGCGCGATGCCGCCGGTGGCCGCGACCACGCCCAGCTTGAAGTTCTCGGTGACCTTGATCAGGCCGCTGCGGTAGGCCGCCAGCAGGGCGAACAGGGTGCCGAAGGTGAGCAGCACCGCCTGGAACACGATGCCCGGGAAGCGGGCCTCGAACACCGCCGAGATCGCCCCCAGGAAGAATCCCTCCACCAGCGCGTACATCGGCGCGGTGACCGGCGACCATTCCTTCTTGAACACCGTCACCAGGGCCAGGACCAGCCCGCCGATGGCGCCGCCGATGGCGTAGATCATCGCGCCGGGTGCGATCTGCCCGTCGGCGCCGACGGCCTGGCTCCAGGCGAAAGCAGCGGTGAGTACGGTCAGCAACAGCAGGACGCCGGTCTTGTTGACCGTGCCATTGATGGTCATCACCTGGTCGGGTGAGGTCACCACCGAACCGCTGGCCAGGTCGAGGAACGTCGACTCTGAAAGTGCAGGGTTGCCGCTGCGCATTGCCAATCTCCTTGAAGGGTAGGGGTAGGGCCATCCGGCCGCTGAAGAAAGCATAGCGCCCGATCACGAATGTGAAAAACCTTGTGAAAAGCGTTGACAGATGCCTCGCCGATTCCCACAATAGCCGACTCTTTCGGGGGGAACCTCGAGGGATCACACCACCGGGGTATAGCGCAGTCTGGTAGCGCGCCTGCTTTGGGAGCAGGATGTCGGGGGTTCGAATCCCTCTACCCCGACCACATCCCGCTGCTCAAAACGGGATGGGAATGCGACAATCCGGTCCGGGCGCCCGTAGCTCAACTGGATAGAGCACCGGCCTTCTAAGCCGGCGGTTACAGGTTCGATTCCTGTCGGGCGCACCATAGGTGCAAGCGCAGGGTGTGGTACAGGTTTCAAACGAATAAACAGGTTTCAGTGGTGGCTGTAGCTCAGTTGGTTAGAGTACCGGATTGTGATTCCGGTGGTCGGGGGTTCGAATCCCCTCAGCCACCCCACTGATTTGAAGGACCCGTTTCACCGGAAGTGAACCGGGGTTGCAAAAAAAGGCGCAAACGCTACACTATGTGCCTGGATTTTCAGGGCTGTTAGCTCAGTTGGTAGAGCAGTTGACTCTTAAT